>NZ_JBITJM010000014.1:0-142085 GCF_044460025.1 Streptomyces sp. NPDC050161
CTACGAGCGCAAGGCTGACCACTTCCTCGCCTTCACCAGCATCGCCTGCACCCTCATCTGCTACCGCAGACTCGCCAAATGAGATGACTTCTTAGTGCCGCGCGGATACGGTCGATGAGATCCGGGCGGGGGACATCTGGTGCGGCCGGCACTGCCCCCACCATGACGCCCCAGTCGAACTCGCCGAGCTCATAGGCCAGATGGCGCCCGGGGGTGAGGAGTTCCTCGCGAAACCCCGCCAGGGGGAACACGCCGTCGAACTCGCCCGAAGCGCGACGGTGGATCTCGAATGCCAGATAGTTCGTCAGTCGGCCGGCAGACTCATGGCCAAGACCGCGGCAATGCTCGTTTCGGAGTCGCCGCATGCGTTCCCGTAGCTGATCCCGCAGCTGATACCGCTGCCTGGAATCCACCGAGATTCGTGCGCGGCCCAGTTGGTGCAGCTCGTCATCGTTCATTCCCGCCGGCTCGTCTCGCCAGCGTCCGCGCTCCATCAACCGCTGAAGGTGCTCGCGGAGCTCGTGTGGATCGTCGACACTCAAGGCCCGGTTCAACTGCACCGCCTTGGGGTGGAGCCGCATGTTCGTGATCAGTCGATACGACCCTGCCCGCGGCCGTGCGCGGATCATCCGAAGCAGGATGCCGAAGGCATCAGGAGCAGACATCTCCGTACCTGAACCGCCGGACTTTACCTGGGCTGCATGGATGCTGCCGCGGTGTTGATCGACAAGTTCGAAGTCGATTGCGTCGGGGTCCGTCGAGTCTTCATCCGGTGTGGTTGCGGGTTCGATCAGTGCTGCAGCGACTCCGGGGAAGCGGTCTTCTGCGGCATCGAGAAGCGCTTCCAGTGTCACGAGGTACTGGTATTGGAACCCATCTGCTGCCGCCTGCCCCCCGCGCTCCGTCACCCGGTGCCCCTCCCGCCCGTATGAAGGTAACCAACCTATCGGGCACCTCGGACATCGGTCGCCTGAGACCGTATGGCGGTGGGCCGGCCGGGGGCATGGTGTGCTGCGGTCTGACCACTGAGGGGTCTTCATCCTGACGCGGCAGCGAGGTGAAGGGCGAGAACGGCCTCGACGATCGCGGTGCTGCGGTTGGTACTGCAGCACAGTTTTCTCAGGAGGGCCAGCCCTTAAGGCGTCGTTTCATTTGGTGAGGCGGCGGTAGGTAATGAGAGCTGCGGCTATGCCGACGAAGGCGAGGAAGTGTTGCGCTTTGCGTTCGTAGGGTCGGTGGAGGCGTCGGCAGCCGCTCAGCCAGGACACTGTCCTCTCCACTACCCAGCGGTGGCGGCCGAGCCGTTGCGAGGGGTGATGCCGCGCTCGCGGAGCCATCGTCGCAGGTGACGGTAGTCGTAGCCCTTGTCGGCGTGCAGCTTCGCCGGAGGCCTGCGACGCGGGCCGCGTCGGGACCGGATGGGCGGGATGCCTCGCACGAGCGGCGCCGGGCCGAGACTGTCGTGCATGTTGGCGCTGGATATCCCCAGCGACAGCGGCAGTCAGTTTCGGTCGATGATCAGGTGGATCTTCGATCCCGACTTGCCACGGTCGGTCGGATTCGGTCCGGTCAATGGCCCCTTTTTGCGGCCCGGACACTGACGGAATCGATCGCGCATCGGGACCAGTCCAGCTCGCCTCGCGCGCCGAGTTCGTCGAGGATGACGCGGTGGAGCCGGGCCCACACACAGTCCCGGCTCCACTGCGCGAAACGCCGGTAGACCGTGGGCTAGGCCGGCCCGAACACCGGCGGCAACTGCCGCCAGGTGCAACCAGAGGTCGCCACGAACAAGATCGCCGTGAGCACCTCACGATCACCCGCCCGCGCCCGGCCCCACCCTGCGGACGCCTCACCACCGTCGGCTCAACCACCCGACGAAACAACACCCACAACTCATCCGGCACCAACCGCTCAACCAGATCCGTCACGACCTGCCCAACGGCCACCAGACACCAAAAGAAACGACGTTTTAGGCCCCGCGCGAGTATCGACTGGGCTAGGGCGGGTCTGCTCGTACCACGCGTACTATTGAAGAGAGTTGGTCTGCTGGGGGATTAGAGGGGTACGTACTCGACACTGATTCGGGTGTTTTGCTATCGGTGATGCAGCTGACTGGCTCTGGTTGCGATAAGCGTGGCGGTGTATAGCAGGTTGGCACGGGGTGAGGGATTGTGACGGAGCGTCTGCTGCTGGAGGTGGCAGATGACGGCCGGGTGACGGTTCTGGCATGGCCGACTGGGGAGTCATACCCCAGCCAAGTGGGCGATCCGGTCGAGTTGGTCCAGCCGTTGGACGGGTCGGCGTTGGAGGAGCTGCGCTGGTATCTGGAGGAGTATCTGCGGGCGCCGTTCGGGGTGTACGGCGAGCGGGGCTCGCAGGTGGCTGCCGAGCTGCGACGGTGGGGCGAGCAAGTCTTCGAAGCAGTGTTCGGCGCAGGGTCGGCGCGGGATGCCTACATTCGGGCACGAGCACATGCGGAAGCTCGCGACGGCCGCGTGGAGCTGGTGGTGAGGTCGGAGGCGGCGGAGCCTTTGGGTTGGCCATGGGAACTGATGGCTGACCCGAACCGGCCGACGCCGCTCGCGCTGGATACACAGATGGCCGTCTCGCGCACCATGCCGACCGCGGACCGGGGAGAGGTCTTCACGGTCGAGGGGGAGCGGCTGAGAGTGCTGATGGTGATCTCTCGGCCGCGCGGCACCCAGGACGTGGGCTATCAGATGATCGCTCACCCGTTGCTGGACCGCCTGGCTGCCGTCCGAGGGAAGATGGATCTGGTGGTGCTGCGCCCGCCGACACTAAAGGGGCTACAGGAGGCGCTGGCCCAAGCGCGGGAGGCGGGTGAGCCGTTCCAGATCGTGCACTTCGACGGACATGGTGTATTCGGCCAGCCATCCGGCCTGTTGGGCGAGGCGGGCAGGCCGGTGATGTTCCGGGGACCAGGGCCGCAAGGGATGCTGGCTTTCGAGAAGTTGGAGGGAGGACGGGACCTGGTGCCCGCCGATGAGGTGGCACGAGTGCTGAAGCAGGCGCGAGTGCCAGTGGCAGTGCTCAACGCCTGCCAGTCGGCGGCGCTGGGATCGCAGGCCGAGGCGGCCGTGGCGACGCGGCTGCTGCAGGAGGGCACCGCAGCCGTAGTGGCGATGGCCTACAGCGTGTACGCGGTGGCGGCTGCCGAGTTCATGGCGGCGTTCTACGAGCGGCTGTTCGCCGGTGACCGGGTGACCGAAGCGGTCGCCGCTGGCCGCCGCCGCTTGGCCCAGCAGGATCTTCGGCCGTCGCCGAAGGGCATGATGCCGCTGGCGGATTGGGTGGTGCCGGTGCTGTATTCTCGCAGCGAGGTCCGCTTACCCGGTCTGCACACGGAGCGCCAGGCTGGTCAGTCTCTGGAGGAGATGCTGGACCAAGTCCGCGAGACTCCCCACACCGGCGAGACGGGTCCGGAGGGGACGTTGGAGGCGGTAGGGGAGTTCATCGGGCGTGACGCCCTGCTCTACACCCTGGACGTGGCCGCCCGACTTCAGCGTGTGGTGGTGCTGCACGGGCCCGGAGGGACGGGCAAGACTGAACTGGCCAAGGCGTTCGGCCGATGGTGGCGCGACACCGGGGCACTGGACCATCCAGACGGGGTGATCTGGCACTCCTTCGAACCCGGCGTCGCTTCCTTCGGTCTGGACGGCGTGATCACCAGCATCGGACTGCGCCTCTTCGGCAATGAGTTCGCCCGACTCGGCCCTGAGCGGCGCCAGACCTTGGTGGAAAAGGTCCTGTGCGAACGGCGGCTGCTGTTGGTGTGGGACAACTTCGAATCCATCCACACCATGCCCGACCCCACCCAGGCCACCCCGCCCCTGCCGGAGCAGGACCGCAATCGGCTGCGCGACTTCCTCGCCCGCATCGCCGCCCACGGCACCAGCGCGGTCATCGTCACCAGCCGGACCCCGGAATCCTGGCTCGGTCCCCAGATGCGCAGGGTGGAGGTGCCCGGGCTGGATACTGAGGAGGCTGGCCAGTATGCCGACTACCTCCTGGCCTCCTACCCTGATTCCCAACAACGGCGGGAGTCGCGGGCATTCGGAGAACTGATGCAGTGGTTGGACGGACACCCGCTCAGCATGGGCATCATCCTGCCTCACCTGGACACCACCCACCCGCAGGATCTACTGGCCAGCCTTCAGGGCACCACCGCTCTGCCCGACACTGCAACCGGCGAGCGCACCACCTCCCTCGCCGCCAGCATCACATATTCCTTCACGCACCTGCCCGCCGCCGACCAGCACGCCCTGAGCGCGCTCAGCCTCCTCCACAGCGTCGCCGATGCCAGCGTCCTAGGTACTTTCTCTGTGGACCCGGACGTTCCTCAGCTGTTCCGTGGCCGCGCTACCGCCGAGTGGACACAACTGCTGGACCGCGCGGCGGGGGTAGGGCTGCTGACGCCGTTGCGGGCGGGGATGTATCGCATCCACCCGGCCCTGCCCGCCTACCTCACCACCCACTGGCAAACCCAGGCCCTCGACACTTACCACCACCAGCGCACCGCCGCCACCCTCGCCCTCATCGTTGCCCACGCAGCCTTCGGCTACTGCGTCACTGAGCAGATCAGCAGCAGTGACGCCCAGCTCACCATGTCACGGATCCACCATCAGCAGCGGACACTGAGCAGCATGCTCGGCCACGCTCTCGACCAAAGGCTATGGACCCACGCTCATTACATCGCCCGGCCGCTGAACGACTACTGGAACGCGCGGGGGCTGACGGAAGAGGCCCGCTCTTGGGTCGACCGGGCACGGCTGGTCCTGGAAACCGCCGACGGCATCCCACCCAACCTGGACACCCCCGCTGGCTCCTTGTGGCAGTTCCTGGTCGTATCTCAAGCCAACCGACAGACGGAGGCCGGCCAGTTGGATCAAGCGGAGCGCACCTACCGCGGCATCCTCAACGCTCTGCAACAGCAGCCCACCACACCCCAGCAACGCTTCGGTCTTAGCACCACGTACCACCACCTCGGCAGAGTCGCCCAGGAGCGGGGTTGTCTGAAGGAGGCCGAGAACTGGTATGGCCGATCCCTCACCATTCAAAAGGAGCTCGGCGACCGTCCGGGCATGGCCAGCACCTACCACCACCTCGGTGTGGTAGACCAGTTGCGGGGTCATCTGGGGAAGGCAGAGGACTGGCATGGCCGATCCCTCGCCATTGAGAAGGAGCTTGGTAATCGGCCGGGCATGGCCAGCACCTACCACCAGCTCGGCATCGTCGCCCAGGAGCGGGAGCGGCTGGAGGAGGCCGAGGAGTGGTACTGCGAATCCCTCGCCATTGAGAAGGAGCTTGGTAATCGGCCGGGCATGGCCAGCACCTACCACCAGCTCGGCGTGGTCTCCCAGCTGCGGGGGCGGCCGAAGGAGGCCGAGGAGTGGTATCGCGAATCCCTCACCATTAACGAGGGCCTCGGCAACAGGCCTGGCATAGCGCACACTTACCACATGCTTGGCACCGTCGCTCAAGGGTGGGGACAACTGGAAGAGGCCGAGGATTGGTATCGCGAAGCCCTCGCCATCAACGAGAATCTGGGCAATCAGCATGGCATAGCCACCAACTATGGACAGTTCGGTCTCTTGGCCAAGGCACGGCAACAGCCGGAGAAGGCATTGGAGTGGATGGTTCGGTGCGTGGCCCTGTTTGAGCAGGTCCCGCATCCGTCAACCCGATCAGTCACCACTCATCTCAAGCGGCTGACCCATGCCCTGGGAATCGAGGCCCTTGAACGGACCTGGCAGGCCGTCACCGGCCACCATCTCCCGCCTGCGATACGCCACTACGTCATCACAGCCCCGTCCACAACTGTCTGACGAACACTAGGAGAACACCCACATGGCTGACCCGATCGGGCTCGGCGCACGATCCGCTGCACAGCGCCTCGCCACCCCGAACAATCTCGACCTCCCAACCGACGTGGAAGCCGCCCTCCATGCCCGCGAGACCACCACGCGCCCCGATCAGTATCTGGACCCGATCTCGCTCGGCGCGCTCATCGTGAGTGTGGCCAGCCTTGCCTGGACGGTCTACAGCGACCTCAGAAAGCAAACCCCCAGACCCCATCACGACGTCATCACTCGCCACGTCCGCATCCGACTCGGTCAAGCCGAAATGTCCCAACCGGCCCTCAGTTCCGCGGACCGCGACCGCTACATCGACATCACCATTGAAGAAACGCTCAACGCAGCACAGGGCCCCGTCTCTGGCCAGAACTGAAGACGACGGCCCGCTGTCGGAGCCCGAGCCTCGGTTCGGACCGTCTTGATTGCGCGAGTGCGTATGTCCTCTACACCTCGTCGTCCTGCTGCTCAGCTTCTCAGCACGTCGGAGGGGCTGATGCAGGCTTGGGCGACAGGTTCAGTGACGCGGCCTGAAGGCCGGTGTGGTCGTGGCAGTTTCGAATGCGACGGGGGCAAGTCCGCCGGGCGAGGTCTGTCGGCGGCCTCGGCGGTAGATCCTCCCGATCCAGGTGGCGATCGCAATCCGCAGGTTCCTGACGGGTGGAGCATTTTCGCGACCACGGTGGAGGACCAGGTCTTCGCGGCAGGCGGTTCGATTCCCTCGATGTTGAATGCTTTGGCGATGCTGTAGGCGGATTCGCCGGCCAGGAAGTCCTGGAAGATGCGGGCAACGACATCGGCCTCTTCGGGGACCAGCTGACCCTTGTGCTCGCCCTTGCGGATCCATCCGTAGGCGATCCGGCCTTGGACTTCGCCGTCTCGGGCGGCGGAGAGATGCTGGCGGGCGACGCGGCGTGCGGTGTCTTCGGAGGACTTCAGCGCCATCACGCACATCATGCGGGCCATGTGCCGGTCGTTGTCGTTGATCAGGTTCATGCGGCCGCCGGTGGCGCCTGTGACGGGGCGTTGGACGTACTCGACGATGTCGATGAGGTCTTCGAGGTCGCGTGGTTGGCGGACGAGCCGATCGAGGTCGTAGAAAATGACGCCGTCGATCACCCCGAGGGCGAGGTCGGCGAGCAGTTGGCGGAACTCGGGTCGTAGGACGACCCAGTCGATGGTGCCGTCGGGCTTGGTGATCTTGCGCTTTTTGAAGGCGGAGGTGTCGTTCTCCTGTAGATCTTGGCGAACGGTCCCCAGCGGAGCCGGGTCCGGCTGTCCTCGGCGTCTTCGAGCTGGCGGTCGACGCCGGCCTCCAGTCCGTAGCGGTCGGAGGAGATACGGAGGTAGGCGGCGGGGCGCTTCGGGGTGTACGAGGCCAGGTGGTCGTAGAGATTGAGGGTGACCTGTCCGCCGCGGGCGTGGGCGGGGACTTCGAAGTCCTCCCAGGCGGTGGGGAGGGCGGTTGCTGGCACGGTGTCGGCTCCTGGTCTCGATGGTCCCGATACCAGGCACTTTCCGTTGAACTCCGCGGTTGGGCGGTGCTGTGGATCCTTTGTAGAATCCGCGGCTCCGCCCATGGATACTGATCTTCATGCGCGTTGACTTCGACCCTGCCGAGATGCCCCGTAGCGACTTCTACAAGCTGCTGACCGCCACGGTCGTGCCGCGGCCGATCGCATGGGTGTCAACCATCGATCAGTATGGCGTTTGTGCGAATCTTGCCCCGCACTCCTTCTTCACCATCGCCAGTGTCGCCCCGCCCGTCGTCCAGTTCACGTCCGTGGGGCGCAAGGACTCGTTGCGGAACGTGGAGGCCACCGGTCAGTTCGTGGTCAACTTCGCGCCGGAGGGGATGTTCGAGCAGATCAACGACACGGGCACCAACTTCCCGCACGGCGTGAGCGAGTTCGAAGCGGCCTGCATCGAATCCGAGCCCAGCCTGCGGGTCAAGCCGCCGCGGGTGGCGGCCTCGCCGGTGGCGCTGGAATGCGAGCTGCACAGCACGGTCGGCATCGGTGACTCCACCCTCGTACTCGGCCGGGTGGTGCACGCGTCCGTGGCCGATGACGTACTGGTCGACGGGCACGCGGAGATCACCAAAATGCGGCCGTTGAGCCGGCTGGGCAAGGACGAATGGGGCACCCTCGGCGACGTCCGGGAGATCGCCCGCATCCGGCACGCGGACTGGCAGGGGCCCGCGGGCGGCCGGTGACGGAGGGACGCCCGCCCCGGCAGCCGGTCCGGCTCAGTTCCCCCGGCCCTGGCCCGCACCGCGCGCCGGTGCCGGGGGAGTGGCCGCCCCGCGGACCCGGAGGCCGTCGAGGAGTTCCTGGGTGGCCGCCGCGACGGCGTCCACCGCCTGCTCGAAGACGGCACGGTTGTGGGCGGCCGGGGCGCGGAATCCGGACACCTTGCGTACGTACTGCAAGGCCGCGGCCCTGACGTCCTCGTCGGTGACGTCGGGGGTGGCGGGCGGGCGGAGCGTCTTGATACTGCGGCACATGTGTCCAGTCTGCCTCCGGGAGCCGGCGCGGGCAGGCGGTCCGGTGGCACGCGGGCCGACCGTGGCATCGGCCGGGGCGCCGTGGGGAGTTGGCCCGCCCGGTGCGGCGCGCTCAGGTGAGGCCGGTGACACGCATGGTGATGTTGAGGCGGCCGTGTGTGAGACCGCAGGCCGGGTCGCAGGTGCCCGGGTGCACCTTGGGCACCCCGTGGTACGCGAACCGGGAAGGCCCGCCGAAGACGAACAGGTCACCCGACCTCAGCTCGACGTCGGTGTACGGCTTGGTGCGCGTCTCGGTATTGCCGAACCGGAAGACGCAGGTGTCACCGATGCTCAGCGACACCACCGGCGCCGCGGAGCGTTCCTCCTTGTCCTGGTGCATCCCGAGCTTGGCCTGGCCGTCATAGAAGTTGATCAGCGCGGTGTCGGGCGCGTAGCCGTCACCCGCCGACGCGTCGTCGTACGCATCGGCCAGCGCGCGACGCCCCCACGCGGCCAGCCAGTCGGGAAACTCCGGCACGCGCGCGCCGTTGACGTCATCGGCGGTACGCGTATAGGCGTACGGCTGCCAGTGCCAGCCGATGCAGACGGTCTGCACGGACATCACGCCGCCACGGGGCAGCTTGGTGTGCCGGATGGGCACCGGGCCGGTCGCCCAGCCCCGGCAGGCGGCGACAAGCCGCCGCTGCTCCTCCAGGGACAGCCAGCCCGGCAGGTGGACGGCGCCCGGCGCGAGCACCTGCCTGCCCTGGCGCGACGGAGCCGCCGATCCGTCGGCGGAGCCGTCCCCGGGGGCCGCACCAAGGCCGCCCAGGTCTTCGAAGCCGGGAAGTGGCGTGCTCATCGGTACCTCGGGTGCTTCGGGTGCGCTGCCGGTGAAGGCGGGGGCTGTGGCGGACGGGCCGCCCGTGGGCGGCGTCCCTCCCAGCGTGGCACGTTCACCGGCCCCGCCTCCCGCCGTCCGTCTCCGATTCTCCGGCACCGGGCGCCATCGATCCGGCGGAAAACCGACCTCACGACGGCGCCAGGGCCGGGACCGGCCCGCGGCGGCCGACGGTCACGCCTCGTTCAGGCACCGCCGTACCGCCGCCACCAGGCGGGTGGCCCGCGGGTCGCCGTGCCCGATCATCTTGTTGGCGACGTAGGCGAAACCGACCTCCTGCGCGTCGTCCGCGAAGCAGAACTGCCCGCCGGCGCCGTCGCTGCCGAGGCTGCGCGGGCCGAGCTGGGGGCGGAACGCGGAGTCGAGCAGGAAGCCAGAGCCCCAGCGGGTGCCCATGTCGAAGCCCGACCACGAGGCGCCGGACGACACCTCCCGCGTCGCGTCGGTGACGGTGCCGGCATCGAGGAGCCGCGGCTGCCCGTCCACGCCGGTGAACGCCGCCGCGTAGACCGTCGCCAGGCCGCGCGCCGACGCGACCGCCCCGGCACCGGGCAGCTCGGCCCGCAGCAGGTCGGGGTCGTTCCAGCCGTGGGGCTCGTCGACACCGGGGAAGGCCAGCGCGCCGTTCATCGTCACGATGCGCATGACCAGCGACGCGGCGTCGGGCATGGCGGGCCGGCCGTCGGCCTCGACGAGCCGCGCCAGCCGGCCGATCTCGTCCTCCGGCAGGCCGATCCAGCACTGCGCCCCCAGCGGGTCGCCGATGGCCTCCCGGAAGTACGCGCCGGGGGTGCGGCCGGTGATCCGGCGTATCACCTCGCCGACGAGGAACCCGAAGACATGACCGTGGTACTCGTACGCCTCGCCCGGCTCCCAGTAGGGCTGCTGTTCCTCGATGGCGCGGATCACCGGGGTCCAGCCGACGACGTCGTCGAAGCTGAGCGCGCGGTCCAGGGCGGGCAGGCCGGCCCGGTGCCCGAGCACCATCCGCGTCGTGATGTGCTCCTTGCCCGCACGGGCGAATTCCGGCCAGTAGCGGCTCACCGGGGCGTCGAGGTCCAACTGCCCGCGCTGCGCGAGGAGATGGGCGCAGATGCTGACGATGCCCTTGGCGCAGGAGAAGACCGGGACGACGGTGTCCTCCTGCCACGGCCTGCCCGTCCGCCGGTCCGCGACGCCGCCCCACAGGTCCACGACCTTGCGCCCCCGGACGAACACCGTGACCGCCGCGCCGAGTTCACCGAACTCGGCGAAGTTCCTGGCGAACTCGTCCGCCACGGCCCCGAATCGTTCGTCCGCCCCGCCGTTGTGCTCCATCGCCCGCATCTCTCCCGTGCCCGCATCCGTCTCGTGGCTGTACCCGCGCCGGGACCTTGATGCCCCGGCGCGGCTGGTCACGGTACGTGGTCCGCACCCCCTCCCACGAGCGGTTTTCCTTGTCACGGGCCGGGCGGCCGACGGCTGCCTTCGGGGTCTAGGTCCTGTCGTCAAATTCCCGTCTGCCCCGCGACGCCTGGCACGCACGCTCGCCGCGTTGTCGGGATCTCCCCGGTACACCCAGTACCGGGAAGACCCTCCGCCTTGCGAACGCACGCACCAGACGCCGCGGGGCCTGCCCTCCGGGCAGACGACGGGAATTTGACGACAGGACCTAGGCCACGGACGGTGGCGGACCGGAAAAACATGTGCGGATCAGGTATCCGGTTGACAGGCTGAGGCCATGAACTCTCAGCACGACCCCGCCCCCGGTCCCGCCACCCCGCACGGGGCAACGGACTGGATCACCACACCCCTCACCGCTGACCTCCTGCGCGGCGCGCTCGACGTGGAGCACACCGACCACGGAGTGCTGCCGCACCGGCTGCCCGCACGTGCCCGTGCGCAGTACCCCGACGGGCAGCTGGCCACGGCGGAGGCCCAGCCGTCCGGCGTACGGCTGGTGTTCCGCACCCGGGCCACCGCCGTCGAACTGGACACGCTCCGCACCAAGATGGCCTACCGAGGCGCCCCGCCCCGCCCGGACGGCCTGTACGACCTGCTCGTCGACGGCCGGCAGGCCGGGCAGGCAAGCGTGACCGGCGGCAACGTCCTGACGGTGGACATGACCACCGGGTCCAGGGAAACCCAGCCGGGACCGGTCGGCACCGTCCGGTTCTCCGGCCTGCCCGACCGCGTCAAGGACGTCGAGATCTGGCTGCCGTACAACGAGATCACCCAGCTCGTCGCGCTGCGCACCGACGCGCCCGTCGACGCCGTGCCGGACAACGGCCGCGCGGTGTGGCTGCATCACGGCAGTTCGATCAGCCACGGTTCCAACGCCGCGAGCCCCACCACGATCTGGCCGGCGCTGGCCGCCTCCCTCGGCGGTGTGGAGCTGACCAACCTCGGCTTCGGCGGCAGCGCCCTGCTCGATCCGTTCACCGCCCGCGCCCTGCGGGACACCCCGGCGGACCTGATCAGCATCAAGATCGGCATCAACGTGGTCAACATGGACCTGATGCGGCTGCGCGCCTTCACCCCGGCGGTGCACGGCTTCCTCGACACCATCCGGGAGGGGCACCCCACCACTCCGCTCCTGGTCGTCTCGCCCATCCTGTGCCCCATCCACGAGGACACCCCGGGCCCCGCCGCCCCGGACTTCAGCAATCTCCGCGAGGGACAGCTCCAGTTCAAGGCCACGGGAGACCCCGCGGAACGGGCCGCAGGCAAGCTGACCCTCAACGTCATCCGGGACGAACTGGACCGCGTCGTGCAGCAGCGGGCAGCCGACGACCCGAACCTGCACTACCTGGACGGCCGCGACCTCTACGGCGAGGCGGACTTCGCCGAACTGCCGCTGCCCGATCAGCTCCACCCGGACGCCGCCACCCACCGCCGCATCGGCGAACGCTTCGCCGCGCTGGCCTTCGGCGCCGACGGCCCGTTCGCCACCGAGCGCGGCTGAGCCGCCCGCGGCGCACCGTGCCGGAACGCCCTACGCCGCCTCGACGACCTCTGCCCGCACCGCGAACGTCCAGTTCTCCAGCAGCTCCGCGTACTCCGTCATGTCCTGTGCGGTCCACGACCAGCCGCGCCTGGCGCGCACAAAACACCGGATCGCTTCGTTCGCCTCGGAGGCAGGAAGGGACGGGCCCGGGTGGGCAGAGGGAGTTGGGGACATGTGAGACATGCTAGGGGCAGCCACTGACAACGCCTCACCTCGCGAACGCCCCGGGCCGGGCAGGGGTGTTGCCGCGGTCACTCCTCTTCCTCCCGTCAACTCGCTGACCAGCAAAGACGTTCGAACGTCGGGGGCGATGGAACTGTCTGCATGTGTCCAGTCCCACACGCTCAGCGACCGCGGCACCGGCCGCCGGCCGGGCCGGCCGGCTCCCGGCTCAGCCCGCGGATTCGGCGGCGTGCGGGCTCAGGGCCCCGGCGGCGATCAGCGCGAACAGCGCGATGCCCAGGACGATCCGGTAGACGACGAACGGGAGGAAGCTCTTGCTGGAGACAAAAGCCATAAACCAGGCGATGACCGCGTAGCCGACGGCGAACGCGATGACCGTGGCGAAGAGGGTGGGCCCCCAGGCGACATGGCCTTCGCCCGCGTCCTTCAACTCGTAGACGCCGGACGCCAGTACGGCCGGTACGGCGAGGAGGAAGGAGTAGCGGGCCGCGGACTCGCGGGTGTAGCCCATCAGGAGGCCGCCGCTGATCGTGGCGCCCGAGCGTGAGACGCCCGGGACCAGGGCCATGGCCTGGCAGATGCCGAACAGCAGGCCGTCCTTGACGCCGAGATCGGCGAGGGTCTTGCGCCGCTTCGCCGCGCGGTGCCGGCCGCCCTTCTCGTCACGGGCGGCCATCCGGTCCGCGATGCCGAGCACGACACCGAGGACGATCAAGGTGGTGGCGATGAGCCGGAGGTCGCGGAACGGCCCTTCGATGGCGTCCTTGAGGGTGATGCCGAGCACGCCGATCGGAATCGAGCCGACGATCACCAGCCAGCCCAACTGCGCGTCATGGTCGTGCCGGAGGTCGCGGTTGACGAGCGAGCGGGCCCAGGTCGAGACGATCCGTGCGATGTCCTTGCGGAAGTAGATGAGTACGGCGGCCTCGGTGCCGATCTGGGTGATGGCGGTGAAGGCCGCTCCCGGGTCGTGCCAGCCGGCGAACGCGGCGGTCAGCCGCAGATGCGCGCTGGACGATACGGGCAGGAACTCGGTCAACCCTTGGACGAGTCCGAGAACGAAAGAGGCAAACCAGCTCATGGAAGGCAGCAATCCAGGGATGATCGACAGGGGGAGTTGGGGGAGTGGATCATGAGGTAGTCGCGGCAGCGTAGCGCCGGGAGATGGCCAAAGGACTACGTTCCGTTGGCCATCTGGTGCCTGTGAGGGAGAGCGGGCAGGCAGGTGGGGGAGCGGGCAGGCCGGGGGCAGTTCGGCGTCGGGGCCCCGGCAGCCCGGCGGCGTACGTGCTCAGGTTCCGCGCAGGGTCTTCCGCTTGCACCACGCGACGATCAGGGCCGCCAGCCCGCTGACCGCGATGAATCCCATGGCGATGAGGAACGTCGGCGAGGTGGGGGAGGAGGCCCGAGCCCCGGCGATGGCGTACGCGGCGGTGTTCGGCACGCTGCCGAGCGCCGTGGCCAGGAGGAAGGGCAGCCAGCCCATGCGGGAGACCGCCGCACAGTAATTCGTCGCGCAGAACGGCAGGCCGGGGAGGAGGCGGATGGCCAGCATCGAGCGGAATCCGTGGTTGCTCAGCTGCCGGTCGGCGGCGGTCAGCCACCGTGCGCGCAGCAGAGGACGCAGCGCGTCCTGGCCGAGCAGGCGGCCGAGGCCGAAGGCGAGGCCGGAGCCGAGCACCGTCCCGGCGAGCGCGGTGGCCAGCCCTGCCTGGCTGCCGAAGAGCGCGCCGGCCGCGAGATTCAGGACCGGGCGCGGCACGAACGCCGTGGTGCACACGCCGTACGCCACGGCGAAGACCACCAGCGCCGTCGGGCCCGACATCTGTGGCAGCCGGCCACCCGTCAGGAGGTGCTGCGGCTGCCACAGCAGCATCGCGGCGGCGGCGCAGCCGAGCAGGAGGAGGAGCAGGCCGAGCCTGGCCCAGGGGGAGAAGAGCACACGCGTGCAGCGCGCGGCGAGGCCGTCAGGCGTTGCGGCGGGTTCCAACACCCGGGGAGCGTAACCGACCGGGCCGCCCGGTGACCGTCATCCGGCCCGCACGGTCACCGGGGCGGCTCCGCCGCCCGCGCGTGCGCCTCCCGGCCGGGGCAATCCTCCGGCCCGGCCCCGTAAATTCGCTCGACGCCCCGTCCACGGCCCGGCACCATGGGCGTCATGTTCCGGCCCGCCTTCCTCCCGCTCCCGTCCGCCCTCGCGGACGTCGATGCGCTGAAGGCTGCCGCCGTTGCCCCTGTCGCAGGCGGGGCGACCGCCGCTGCGGCACAGACCGCCGCCGTGTCCGTCGCAGCCGGCGGCACGCGAAGCTGACCCTCTCCGGATCGTCCGGCGGACCCCGCAGGGGGAGGGTCGGATGTTCTCAGGGGTCTCCACGGCGCCAAGCCGCCGTCGTCACCGCAGTGTTGCGAGGAAGAACAACGCCATGCCCAAGACGGCATACGTACGCACCAAGCCGCATCTCAACATCGGCACCATGGGCCACGTCGACCACGGCAAGACCACCCTGACCGCCGCCATCACCAAGGTCCTCAGCGACCGGGGCAGCGGCACCTTCGTCCCGTTCGACCGGATCGACCGGGCCCCGGAGGAGGCCGCCCGCGGCATCACCATCGCCCTCTCGCACGTCGAGTACGAGACCGGTACCCGGCACTACGCCCACGTCGACATGCCGGGCCACGCCGACTTCATCAAGAACATGGTCACCGGCGCCACCCAGCTCGACGGCGGGATCCTCGTCGTCTCGGCGCTGGACGGGATCATGCCGCAGACCGCCGAACACGTTCTGCTCGCCAAGCAGGTCGGCGTGCGGCACCTCGTCGTCGCCCTCAACAAGGCCGACGCCGGAGACCCGGAGCTGACCGACCTGGTCGAGCTGGAGGTGCGCGAACTGCTCGACGCGCACGGCTACGACGGCGAGCACGTCCCCGTCATCCGTGTCTCCGGGCTGCGCGCCCTGGAGGGCGACCCGCGCTGGACGGCGGCGATCGACGCGCTGCTGGACGCCGTGGACACCTATGTCCCGATGCCCGAGCGGTACGTCGACGCACCGTTCCTGCTGCCGGTGGAGAACGTCCTGACCATCACCGGGCGCGGCACCGTCGTCACCGGCGCCGTCGAGCGGGGCACGGTACGCGTCGGCGACCGGGTGGCGGTGCTCGGCGCCGGGGCACAGACCACGGTCACCGGCCTGGAGACGTTCGGCAAACCGATGGAGTCCGCCGAAGCCGGGGACAACGTCGCGCTGCTGCTGCGCGGTCTGCACCGCGACCAGGTGCGGCGCGGGCACGTCGTCGCGGCACCCGGCAGCGTCACCCCGCGGCGCCGGTTCACCGCCGAGGTGTACGTCCTGTCCACCGAGGAGGGAGGCCGCCGGACGCCGCTGGCCACGGGCTACCGGCCGCAGTTCTACCTCCGTACCGCGGACGTGGCGGGCGACCTCGACCTCGGCGACAAGGCGGTCGCGCGCCCCGGTGAGACGGTGACGGTCTCGGTCGAACTGGACCGGGACGTGCCGCTGGAGACCGGCCTCCGCTTCGCCATCCGCGAAGGCGGCAGGACGGTCGGCGCGGGCACCGTGCGCTCCGTCGAAGGCCACGACTGACCGGCGGGAGCCCGGAACCGGCAGGCCGTGGCGGGCGTTCCGCACGCCTGCCCGGCGCGTGAGGCCGGGCGGTACGGACACGGCGGCGTGTCCGTACCGCCCGTTTCGCTCTCCCTGTGGGCGGCGCCTCGCCCCGGCCGCCGTACAACAAGGACGAGTCCCGCCCGCCCCCGGCCGACCGGCACAATGGGACGGTGGACGAAGCACCCGAGCCGATACCGGTCACCCGCGCCGTGGACTGCGGCACCGCCAAACTGATGCCCGACGTCGACCGGCCGCGTGCCTGGCTGCTGACGGTGGACGGCGCACCGCAGTCGTACGTCGACCTCGACGCGCCCGGCCACCTGGAATTCGAGTACGTCCGCAGGCTGGCCCACGTCCTGGACGAGGCCGCGGCCCCCGGCTGTCCGCTCGACGCCCTGCATCTGGGCGGCGGGGCGCTGACCCTGCCGCGGTATCTCGCGGCCACCCGTCCCCGCTCACGGCAGCTCGTCATCGAGGCCGACCGCGGGCTCATCGGCCTGGTGACCGAGCGGCTGCCGCTGCCCGCCGGGTCCGGTGTCACCGTGCGGGACCAGGACGCGAGGAGCGCCCTGGAAGCGGCGGCGGACGACAGCGCCGATGTCATCGTCGGCGACGTCTTCGGCGGCTCCCGGGTGCCGGCGCACCTCACATCCGTCGAGTACGCCCGCGCCGTGGCACGCGTGCTGCGGCCGGACGGCGTCTACGCGGCGAACCTCGCCGACAGCGCGCCGTTCGGCTTCCTGCGCGGCCAACTCGCCACCTTCGCCTCGGTGTTCGCGCATCTCGCGCTGATCGCCGAGCCGTCCGTGCTGCGGGGCCGCCGCTTCGGCAACGCGGTGCTGGTCGCCTCGTGCGCCCCGCTGCCGCTGGCCGAACTGGCCCGCCGGGCGGCGGGCGACGCCTTCCCCGCCCGGGTCGAACACGGTACGGCGCTGCGGAAACTGATCGCGGGCGCGGCCCCCGTCAAGGACGCGGACGCGGTCGCCTCACCCGTGCCACCGGACGGCGCCTTCAGCATCGGCTGACCCGGGCGGGGCCGACGGCCGCCCGCTACCCCGCGGGCTCCGCCACCCCCGCCGCGGACCCGGCCGGCGCGTCCGCCTGCCCCGGCTCCCGCGGCGGACGACGGGTCAGCCGCCGCACGTCGGGCACGCACAGCACGGCCGCCGTGAGCAGGGCGATCAGCGCGGAGCAGCCCCACAGGGCGGCCTTCCGGCCGATGAGGTCCTGGACCGGCCCTGCCAGCGCGGTGGCCAACGGGACCATGGCCAGCGACCCGAGCCAGTCGTACGACGAGACGCGGGAGAACTTGTCCTCCGGAATCTCCTGGTGCAGCGCCGTCATCCACGTCACGGCGAAGACCTCGACGGCGACACCGGTGGCGAACATGATCGCGGTCAGTCCCGCCGCGGGCAGCGGCACGGCCAGCGCGGCCGACGGGAGCGCGAGCGGGAAGACGCAGAGGGAGCCGACGAACAGCAGGCGGCGCGGGGTGAGGCGGGTCATCAGCAGCGCACCGCCGACGGTGCCGGCGCCGAACGCGGCGAGGGCGATCCCCCAGGGCCCGGAGCCCCCCAGATACTCGTCGGCGACCATCGGCCCGTAGACCGACTCGGCCGCCACGATCACGGCGTTGACGACGGCGAACTGCACCACCACCGCCCACAGCCAGGGCCGCGAGATGACCTCGCGCCAGCCGTCGCGCAGATCGTGCAGCAGGCCGGCGCCGGGCGTCCGCTCGGGCACGCCGCTCACGTCGAGGAACGCGCGCAGCGCACCGGCGAGGGCGAAGCAGAGCGAGTCGATGGCGAGGACCCAGCCGGGCCCGACGGCGGCGACCAGCGCGCCGCCGAGCGCCGCCCCGCCGATGTTCGCGCCGTTCATCCCCATCCGGAAGACGGCGAACGCCCGGCCGGAGTGCGCGCCGGAGACGCTGGCGAGCACCATGCCTTCGGACGCGGGCGCGAAGAATGCCTGCCCGGTGCCGCCGAGCGCCGCCAGCACCGCCATCTGCCACAACTCCGGCCGCCCGGCCAGGACCAGCGCGGCGAAGGCGCCCTGGGAGAGGCAGCTGAGGGCGTTGGCGGCGACCATCACGCGGTGCCGCGGCAGCCGGTCGGCGAGCGCACCGCCGACGAGCAGGAACAGGACGAGCGGCACCGTCCGCGCGGTGGCGACGAGTCCGACGTCGGTGGCGGAGCCGCCCGCGCCGAGCACCGCGAAGGCGGACGCGATCAGGGCGCCCGAACTGCCGAGGCCGGCGATCACGGTGGCCGCCGTGAGGAGGGTGTAGTTGCGTCCCGCCCAGGCGGGACGGGCGATCACCAAGACCGGCCCCGTCGCACGGCTGCCGCCGCCGGCCGGGAGGCGGACCGGTGCCCGGCCTCCGCTCCGCGGTGTCCCGGGTGCGGATGTCTCTCGTCCCCGGGCTGCTGCTGTCCTGACCACATGGGGATCAACGATATGCGCGCGGCGGACCGCCGGTCACCGCCCTTCCGGCCAACCGCCCTGCCGCCGATCGCGGGCGGCCCTTCCGCACCAAGCTACCGATAGGTAACATGCTGGCATGGCTTCCGAGACCCTGCCGTCTATCGGCGAAATGATGGCGGCATCCGTGCCGATGGTGCGCACCCTCAACCTCGAATTCACCGAGACCACCGCCGAGCGCGCCGTGGTCCGACTGCCCGACAGGTCCGACTTCCACAACCACGTCGGCGGCCCGCACGCCGGAGCGATGTTCACCCTCGCCGAGTCGGCGAGCGGCGCGATCGTGATGACGGCCTTCGGCTCCGAACTGGGCCGCGCGGTGCCGCTCGCGGTACGTGCCGAGATCGACTACAAGAAGCTCGCGATGGGCCCGGTCACCGCGACCGCGCAGCTCGGCCGGCCGGTCGCCGAGGTGATCGCCGACCTCGACGCGGGCGAGCGCCCGGAATTCCCGGTGAACGTCTCCCTCACCCGCGAGGACGGCGCGGTGACCGGCGAGATGACGATCGTCTGGACCCTGCGCCCCAACGGCTGATCCCGGGGCCGGCAGGAGCCGCTTTCCTCCGCGCGGCCGGTGTGACCGAGGTGTCCCTGCGCGCGCGTTGGCGGCGTCGTGCGGGAAGGGCGATCGAGTACCCTTCCCGGGCGGCGCGCTGTCCGGCGCGCGGGGGAATCCGCCGGCACCGGCTTCGGTGACACCGGCCAGCGGCCCACGGGGGCCCGACATCGTGCGGAGGAAGCGGCTTTGCATATCCAGGAGTGGCTCGGGACGGTACCGGCCGTGAGTGTCTACCTCCTGGTGGGGGTGGTCATCGGGGTGGAGAGCCTGGGCATCCCGCTGCCCGGCGAGATCGTCCTCGTCAGCGCGGCGATCCTCGCCGCGACCCAGGACCACATCGACCCCGTCGTGCTGGGCGCGTGCGCGTCGGCCGGCGCGATCATCGGTGACTCCATCGGGTATCTCATCGGCCGCAAGGGCGGCCAGCCGTTGCTGGACTGGGCGGGCCGCAAGTTCCCCAAGCACTTCGGCCCCGACCACGTCGCGATGGCCGAGGAGAAGTTCGAGAAGTGGGGCATGTGGGCGGTCTTCTTCGGCCGCTTCATCGCGCTGCTGCGCATCTTCGCGGGGCCGCTCTCCGGCGTCCTGAGGATGCCGTACTGGAAGTTCCTGATCGCCAACGTCCTGGGCGGCATCGTCTGGGCCGGCGGGACGACCGCGCTGATCTACAGCGTCGGCATCGTCGCCGAGCCCTGGCTCAGCCGGTTCTCCTGGCTCGGGCTCGTCGCCGCCCTGCTGTTCGGCATCGGCTCGTTCGTGGTCATGAAGCAGCGGGCGAAGAAGGCCGCCGCGGAACGCGAGGCCGCCGAGGCCCCGGTCTCCGCCACCGTCGACTGACCTGCGTCGGACGCCCCCGCACCGGTCGACCACCGGGAGCGGCGGCCACCTGACCACACCGGCCCGGCAGCCCTGCGCTGCCGGGCCGGTGCCGTTGTCGTCGCCGTCAGGGCGTGTACCAGACGTCGGGTCCGCCGTCGCGCCACTCGAAGACTCCGGTGTCGTCCCAGGCCAGGTGCGCCGCGGGGAATCCGGCGCGGCGCAGGAACGCGGCCACGTCACCGGGGCGGCGGGCCCGTCCGAGGTCCTGCCCGCGGAGCGTGACGCGACGCCCGCCGGAGCAGGGCGGGTGCACGATCACAGGTGCGCGCTTCATGGCACCAGGGTGCGACCGGCCCGGCATGATCGCATGCCGAACGTGAGGCCCTGGTCACCTTTGGTGAGGGTCTCCCGCGGCTACGCCCCGCTCCGCAGCCGCGAGAAGAACCGCGCCTTCCGGTCACCGTCCCCGGCCTCCCGCTGCCACCAGCGCGGCCCGTCGTCCGCCTCCGCCGGATAGGCCGCGCCGCCCCGGCCGCCGGTCCGCAGGCTCGCGACGTGGAACTCGGCGCCCTTGACGAGCAGCGGATCACCGACCACCTTCTTCGCCGCCAGCGCCTTGCGCCAGGCCCGCAGGGCGGTCTCGCGGCTGCCGTGCGCCTGCTCGATGAGGGCCCTGGCGTACAGCACGTTCGAGTGCAGCCAGAAGTCCCCGTCGCAGTGCCGTCCCTCCCAGGCCCGGCGGGCCGCGTCGCGTGCCTCGTCCGGCGCGGTGGGCGCCAGCGCCATCGACAGCAGGGCGCAGCTGTGCGCGGGACCGGGGCCGAACCAGACGTCCAGGGACCGGTGCCCGGACGCCTCCTCCAGGCACGCCACGGCCGTCGCGCTGTCCTCGCGGTAGAGCGCCACCACGGCGTGCGCATGGGCGACACGGGCCAGACCGTCGGAGTCACCGTGTATCACGGCAGCCGCCCACGCCTGGTCGAGCAGCGCGTCCGCGGTTCCCAGCGCGTGCTCCTGCGCCGCGAGCCAGCCCGCCAGCCAGAGCGCACGTGCGCGCAGCGCCGTGTCGTCCCGGGAGAGCAGCAGCAGCCGGTCGAGATGCGCCCGGCCCTCGCTCCGGAAGCCGCACGCCCCCCACCGGAACCACAGGGACACCGCGATCTCCAGTGCGCCGAGCGCGTCGTCGGCGTCCAGCGGCGGGCGGGTCAGGGCCGCGTCGAGATGGTGCTGTTCGTCCTCCACAAGACGGACGGCGACCTGCTGGTCCTGACCTTGCCAGACGATCTGCGCCTCGGCCGCGAGCGCGGCGACGGCCTGCCGGAAGCGCCGCAGCGCCGCCGGTTCCTCGCCCGCCTCGCGCAGCTGGGTGCGCCCGAAGTCCCGGGCGCCGCGCGGGAGTCGGTAGCGGGGCGGCAGCGCGGCCCGGCTGTCCTGCGGCCCGCCGCCCGCGTCCCGTACGCGTTCCAGGACGGACGCGGACCCGAGCCGTTCCAGGGCCGCGTCCACCTCGGCCGCAGGAACGTCACTGCTGCTGCATACGCACCCCGCGAGCCACGGATCGAAGTCGCCGGGCAGCACCGAGAGCCGGGCCCAGACGCGCCGGTCGACGGGGGAGCAGAGGGCATAGCCCGCCGCGTGCGCGGCGTACAGCGAGGTGTGCCTGACCGTCGCGGCGGGACCGGAGTGGAACAACGGCCCTTCGGAACCGGCCTCCGCCGCGAGCTGCGGCAGCGACATCCGGTCCAGTTGACGGGCGGCCAGCGCGATGGCCAGCGGCGAGCCCTCCAGCGCCTCGCAGACCGCGACGAGCAGTTCCGGCGCCGCCGGTCCTGCCCGTTGGGCGAGCAACTCGACGGCGGGGCCCGCGATCCCCTCGCCCAGCGTCACCGGAAGCGGCGCGAGGGACAGCACCTGTTCCCCGGCGAGCCCCAGCGGGCGCCGCGACGTCACCACGATGCGCAGCTCGGGCCCGGCCCGCAGCAACCGCTCGACCAGCCGGGCACATTCGGCGGACACCGGGTCGCAGTCGTCGAGCAGCAGCGTGGCACGCTCCGTCGCGCAGTACGCGGCGAGCGCGGCGACCCCGCTCCCGGGCGCCCCGTTCGTGTCACCCGTCGCCCCGGCCCCGGACGTCGCATCGGCGCCGTCCAGCCCCGCCGCGCGCAGCAGCGCGTCCGTCAGTCCGCCGTCGGCCAGACCGTCCCAGCAGCCGACCCGGATCACGGCGCCGTCCAGGCGCGCGGCGCGGTCCTCCAGCACGGCGCGGGCCAGCAGGCTCTTGCCCACACCCGCCGGTCCGGTGAGGGTCGTCAGGGGCGCGCCGTCGACCAGCTCGGACACCACCTGCTGCTCAACGGCCCGCCCCACCATCTCGGGCAGCGGCCGGTGATCCGCCCACGCGCTCATCGGTCATCCCCGTTCACGGCACGGCGCCGCGCCCACCTCGTCGGCTCACCACGATGCCAGAACCGGCTGCTGGGCAAACCATGCCGGCGGACATCTATCGAGGGAATGGCGCGTGGCGCGCTTGACGCGGCCCGGCCGGCTGCGTGACGGGTCGGGCGGGCCGGATGCGCGAGCCGTGCCCGAAGAACCGCCGTCCGACGCCGCATCGGCGGACCGCGCCATCCGGAGCACTCGTGTTGCCGCCGCCGGATGATCCACAACAATGGACCCGTGATCCGGCCGCCCGCGGTGCGTCCGGGGTTCGTGGCAGGTCCGGCAGGAGGAAAGCTGTGAGGTATCTGCGGGCTGTCGGCCTGGCGTTGGCCGGCATGGCGCTGCTGGCCGGCGGGCTCGCCGCCGGCGCGCACTGGATGCTCGACCGGTACGCGACCAGCAAGGTGGACCGCGTCAGCCATTCCGTTCCGGGCACCGAAGTCGCCTCGTCGATCGCCGGGCACCTCTCTCTGCCGCTGATCCCCAAGGGTCCGCGCTCGGTCGACTGCCGCGGCGCCCTGCGGGCCGTCAAGGGAGCGCGCGTCCACTGCACGGCCCACTACCTGCGCGGCACGGACCGCGGGATGACCGTACGGGTCGTCAGGGTCGGCGGCGGACGGATCACGTACGTGCACGACGCACCGCACCGCTGACCTCCTGGCCGGACCCCTCCCGCCGACTCCCGCCCGTGGCCCGTCGCTTACTGTGCACCCGGCGCGATCACGTACGGACGAAGGAGAACGGCAATGGCGCAGGGCGCACTCATCGCCGGTGTGGGCGGCACCGCACCGAGCATCGACCCGACGGTCTTCACCGCACCGACATCGGTCGTGGTGGGTGAGGTGACGCTGGGCGCCGGATCCAGCGTCTGGTACCACGCGGTGCTCCGCGCCGACTGCGGACCGATCGTCCTGGGGGCGGACAGCAACATCCAGGACAACTGCACCGTGCACGTCGATCCCGGGTTCCCGGTGACCGTCGGCGACCGTGTGTCGGTGGGCCACAACGCCGTGCTGCACGGCTGCACCGTCGAGGACGACGTCCTGGTCGGCATGGGCGCGACGGTGCTCAACGGCGCGCACATCGGCGCCGGTTCGCTGATCGCCGCGCAGGCGCTGGTGCCCCAGGGAATGGTCGTGCCGCCCGGCTCGCTGGTGGCCGGGGTGCCCGCCAAGGTCAAGCGGGAGCTGACCGCTGAGGAGCGCGAGGGCATCAAGGTCAACGCCGCGATGTACCGGGAACTGGCGGATGCGCACCGCGAGTCCGTCACCGGCTGACTCCGGGCGCACCGGGGCGGCGCGCGGTGGGGCGAAGATCACAGGGCGGCGCGCGGCCGGTCGCGGGGCGTGCTGAGTACGGTGTCCGGGTGCCGTCGAACCAGAACGTGTTCTCATCCCTCACGGCCTGGCGGCGCCGGGCCGTGTCGCGTCTCGTCCACCGCGGCACGCGCTGGGTGCGGCAGGCCGCGGCCGTGACCGCCGAGCGGCCGGGCCCTTACCGCTTCCGCCGCATCGGCACCGGCGCCCGGCTGGCGTACCCGCAGGGGACGGTGTTCGGCGACCCGTGGATCGAGATCGGCGACCACTGCATCATCGCCCAGGACGTGACGCTGACCGCGGGCATGATGCCCGATCTCGATCTCGGTCCCGATCCGATCCTCACGCTGGGCAACGGCGTGGTGCTCGGCCGCGGCAGCCATGTGATCGCCGATGTCCGGCTGACGATCGGCGATGACTGTTTCTTCGGCCCCGGGGTCTACGTCACCACCACCAACCACAGTTACGACGACCCGGACGTGCCGGTCGGCAAGCAGTGGCCGCGCACCGACCCGGTCGAGATCGGTCCCGGCAGCTGGATCGGCACCGGAGCGGTCATCCTGCCCGGCGCCAGGCTCGGCCGGAACGTCGTGGTCGCGGCGGGCGCGGTGGTACGCGGCGAGGTGCCCGATCACGCGGTGGTGGCCGGGGCGCCCGCGAAGGTCGTGAGGCGCTGGGATCCGCGGGCCGGGTGGCAACCGCCGCTGCGTACCCCGGCGCCGGTGCCGATCCCCGAAGGGGTCACGCCCGAGCAGCTGTTGGCGCTGTCGGCCGACGAGCGCTCCGCCGCGGACGCCGGCTGAGCCGGTCAGCCGGCGGATGCCAGCAGGACCGTGCCCAGCAGGGCCAGCGAGGCGCCCGCAGCCTGGACCGTGCGCAGCCGCTCCTTGAGGATGCCGAGCGCGGCGAGCGCGGTGACGACGGGGTAGAGCGAGGCGAGTACGGCGGCGACGGTGACCGGGCCGTGCTGCGCGGCGAGCGCGTAGGTGCCGTTGGCCGCGACATCGGCGATGCCGACGAACGCGAGGGCGGGCAGCGCACCCCGCAGCGCGGGCAGCCCGTCGCCGGGCAGCGCGGGGGTACCGCGCCGCACCGTCGCGTACAGGGCGGCGCCGCCGACCGCGACATTGCACAGGCGCTGGACGAACAGGGCGAGGAAGAGGCCGGTGACGTTCGTCGACGCCTCGGCTATCAGCGCCATCACGGCTCCGAAGCCGAACGCCGAGACCAGGGTGAGCGCGATCGTCCGGCGCGGCACGGACACCCCGCCCATCCGCTGCCCGCCGGCCAGCACGACCCCCGCCACGGCCACCGCCATGCCCACCGCCTGCATCGCGCCCGGCCGCTCGCCCAGGGCGATGCCGACGCCGAGCGGGACGACGACGGTGCCCAGCGAGCCGAGAGGGGAGACCACGCCCATCGGGCCGAGCGCCAGGGCGCGGTAGAAGCAGAGCATCGCCGCGGGGCCCACGACACCGGCGGCGACCGCGAACCACAGCGAACCGCCGGCCTCCCGCCAGCCGCCCGTGGCGAGCACGACGGCGCCCAGGACCACGGCGGCCAGGGCCTGCGAGACCACCACCACGGTCAGCGCGTGCAAGCGCCGGGTGAGCAGTCCGCCGCCGAAGTCGGCGAGCCCCCACAGCAAGCTCGTGGCCAGGGCGAAGACCGCAGTCATGGTGAAACCTCGCAGTACTGTGGGTTGAACGCTGAAGTGCAGCACACCGTAGTTCAATAATCGCGACTATGGCATTCAATATATTGGACGGACCGTGACGGACCTCGACCAGATCACGCAGTCGCTCGCCCGCAACCTCAAGCGCTGGCGCACCGAACGCGGCTACACCCTCGACGCGCTGGCCGCCCGTGCCGGAGTCAGCCGCGGCATGATCATCCAGATCGAACAGGCCCGTACGAACCCGAGCGTGGGCACCACCGTCAAGATCGCCGACGCCCTCGGCGTCAGCATCATCACCCTCCTCGACCACGAACAGGGGCCGCAGGTACGGATGGTGGCCCCCGGCGAAGCCGTCCGCATGTGGTCGACCGAGGCCGGCAGCCACACCTCCCTCCTGGTCGGCGCCGAGGCCCCCGGGCCCTACGAACTCTGGGACTGGCTGCTGATGCCGGGCGACAGCAGCCAGTCGGACCCGCACCCGCCCGGCACCGTCGAACTGCTCCACGTCCGCACCGGCACCCTCACGCTCACCGTCGACGGCACCGACCACACCGTCCCCGCCGGCGCATCGGCGACCTTCGAGGCCGAGGTCGCCCACGGCTACCGCAACGACGGCACCGAACCCGTCGAGATGACCATGTCCGTACTCATCCAGCCCGCCCGCTGACCCGCAGGCCACGGCCCCTCTCGCCCCCTGAGACGGGCCGCTGCCCGGCCCGCCGTGCCTGCTAGCTTGGCGGCATGCCCGTGCCCATGGATGCCTTCGACGATGTCCGGCCCGCGATCGAGCGCCTGGACCTGCTGCCCGACCCCGTAGCCGCCGCCCTCCGCGACTGGCGCGGATCCGTGCCGGTGGAGGAGATCCGCTACGTCGACACCGACCCGGCGATCGCGGACACCGCGCTGCTCGTCGAGCACCACGGCGCCTGGCTGCTGGAGCAGTCGGCGAACTGCGTCGTGGTGGCGGGCAAGCGCGGCGGCGATGTCACCCTGGCCGCCTGCCTCGTCCTCTCGCACACCAGGGCCGACGTCAACGGCGTGGTGCGCCGCCAACTCGGCGCCCGCAAGGCGTCGTTCGCGCCGATGGACACCGCCGTCGGCGACAGCGGCATGGAGTACGGCGGCATCACCCCGATCGGCCTGCCCGGCAACTGGCCGGTGCTGGTGGACGCCGCCGTCGCGGACATCCCGTACGCGCTGATCGGCAGCGGCCGGCGACGCGGCAAGATCATCGCGCCGGGCAAGGCGCTGGCCGAACTCCCCGGCGCCACGGTCATCGACGGGCTGGGCGTGGCCTGACGGTCCACGCCCGGGGCGGCCCGGCCCCGCCTACCCGGCGTCCGACGAACGGGACCGCAGGTCCAGGGAGAGCGCCGTGGCGTGCTCACTGAAGCCCAGGCTGCGGTACAGCGCCTCCGCGTCATCCGTGGCGTGCAGGTCGACCCGGGTCACGCCCAGCTCGGCGAACCGGTCCAGCAGCGCCTCCGTCGTCGCCCGCGCGTGGCCGAGCCCCCGGTGGCCGACGTCCGTACAGACGTTGAAGACGAAGGCGAACCGGCCCGATGGATGGCCGGGCGCGGGCAGCCGCTGCTCGACCGTGCCCACCGCGCAGGCCACCAGGCGCGGCGCGGCGTCCCCGGCGGGGCCGTCCACCACGAACGCGACGAGCGGGCCCTGCGGATCCGCGAGCTGACGGCGCGCCACCTCCTCGGCGCGCCGCTCCCATTCCCCGGGCTCGTCGCGGCCGTTCATCGCGGAGAACATCAGGCGGCGCAACCGGACCAGTTCGGCGGCGTCTTCGGGCACGGCGGGACGTGGCGTGATCATGCCCGGACGCTAGCGCAGCGGCCACCCGGGCCCGAACGGGATATCTCAAGGGCCGGACGACCGCCCGAACCGCCGCCAGGACCAAGCCCGTTGGGATGCCGGCCGCCGGCCCGACCGGTCGCCGAGACCCCCCCGGGCACACGGCCGGCACCGCGCGATACCGTCTCGCCCGTGACAACAACCTCATGGGACATCGTGCTGCTCGGCGGGGCTTCCGGCGTCGGCAAGAGCCGCCTCGCCGCCCGTCTCGCCGAGGAATCGCAGGGCTTCGTCGTCGAGTTCGACGACGTCGTCAGCGCCGTACAGGCGATCACCACGGCCGAACAGCACCCGGACCTCCACCACTTCGACCAGGACACCGACCCGGCCCGACTCCCCGCAGGGCAGGTACTCGACCGCCAGATCGCCACCGCACAGGCCCTGGAACCCGCGGCGCTCGGCGTGGTACGCAACCGCCTGACCGTCGACGTACCCGCCGTGATCGAGGGCGACTACCTCACCCCGGCCGCCGCCACCCGGGCCGTCCGGGAGGGAACGGCGGCCGGCCGCCGCGTACGCGCGGTGTTCCTGCACGAAGCGGACCCCGAGCAGATCACCGCCAACTACGCCTCCCGGGAACCGGACCTCGCGGCGCAGACGGACCGGGCGCAGGTCAGCGCGGAGTACTCACACTGGCTCAGCCACCAGGCCGGCCTGCACTCCCTGCCGGTGGTCGCCGCCCGCCCGTGGCACACCCTCGCGGCCCGCACCCGGCAGGCCATCGGCTGAGCGGCGGACGAACACTCAGCGCAGCCGCGGTATCTCGATCGCCGGGCAGCGGTCCATCACGATGTCGAGGCCCGCGTCGCGCACCCGGTGCCAGGCCGCTTCGTCCACGACCCCGAGCTGGAACCACACCCCCCGCGCGCCGACCGCGACGGCTTCGTCGGCGACGGCACCGGCCTGCCCGCCGTTGACGAACACATCGACCACGTCGACCGGGAACGGTATCTCCGACAGCGACGCGTACCCCTTCTCGCCGTGCACCGTCTCGGCCTTCGGATGCACCGGCACGATCCGCTTGCCGTGGCGCTGCAGCACCTCCGCGACGCCGTACGCGGCCCGCTGCTGATTCGACGACAGGCCCACGACGGCCCAGGTGTCACCCAGCTCGGTGAGCATTCTGCGGATCGTTGCGGGATCGCCGTACACGCGCTGCCTCCTGCGGAAGGGAAGTCTCCTGCCCGGGAAACGGACGACCCCGCGCAGGGATTCCCGATCCGGACGTATTTCCCCGGCCGTTTCGCCCCGCCGTCCTCCCCGCGCAGCCGCCCGGTTCCTCCGCGACGCCCCCGGGCAGCGGAACGCCCCGCCCGAAGGGGAAGACGGGCGGGGCGGGATCGTGTGCCGGAACGTCAGGCGGTCCTGCCCCTCGCACCGCTGCTCGCCATTCCGGCGCCGACGGCCGCGGTACGGGCGGGCTTGCCGATCGGCAGCCCGCCGGCCGGGCCCGCGACGCCGTCCTCGGAACCGTCCTCGGAGTGCGCGCCCACCGGCTCCGCGCCGCCCGCCGCCGTACCCGGACGCCGGGGCGCCGCCGGCCCGTCCACCAGGGCGAAGCCGCCGTCCGCTGCGCCGTCCTCATCCGCGGCCCCCGCCCCGGCCGCCGACAGGGCGGCGTGCAGCTCCTCCATGTCCACCAGCATGCTCACCGGACCCGTCGGGTTCAGGTACATCGCATGGCCGGGCGGCAGCTGCCCGACGAGTTCCGCCACCGGGCGCCGGTCGTAGAGCAGCCGCCCCACGGACTCCAGGTGGCTGTCCGACGTGTACACGGGCACCACCGGAGTGCCCTCGGGCGACGCCGCGGCCAGCGGGCTGCCGGTCGCGCTGACCAGGACCGACACCTGCGCGCGCGCGAGCGCGTCCGGCACGTCCTGGGCCGGCCCGTACCCGGTCGCGGCGAGCTGCACGGCCTGGTCGACCGGGTCCGTCGGGTCCGCCCAGTCCAGCATCTGCGGGGACGGCCGGTACTCCGGGTTGTCACGCCACTCCTCGATCTCGCCGGTCGGGCCCGAGCGCCACTGCCCGATCAGCGCCCAGCGCGGCGGCGGCCCCTCGCCGGTCCAGGTGAGATCGACCATCGCCAGCCAGTGGTCCGGCGCGCTGCGGGCCGCCTCGATCACCTCGGGGGGCGGCTCGGGCATCTCCTGACCCGTCACGGGAACACCTACCGCCACCGTCGTCTGTGTGCTGTCGTCCATGAAGCCCTCCGCCAACCCGCCGTACGGTTTCTGGGTACGCGACCGGGCCCCGTCCACGAGGCCGTCGCCCCGGTCACAGTGCCCACGGTCGGCCCGCACGTCTGCCCGACGCACCGGAGTGGCCCCGGGGATACGCCGCCTGGCCGTGCGCGCAGCCCCCGTACGGCGGACACCCGCAGCGCGGCGCGGGCCCGGGGCCCGTCGGACCGGCCGGTGCCGGGCGGCGCGGACGGGCCGCATAGGCTGGTGCGATGCAGGAGCAGTACCGCACCCTCGCCCGCGCGGGCGTGCACGAGATCGAGATCAACAAGTCCCGCTTCCTCTGCGCGCTCGCACCCGTGGCGACCGAGGCCGAGGCCCAGGACTTCATCGCGGCTGTCCGCAAGGAGCACCCGGGCGCCCGCCACCACTGCTTCGCCTACGTGCTGGGCGCCGACGGCGGCATCCAGAAGGCCAGCGACGACGGCGAACCGGGCGGCACGGCCGGAGTGCCGATGCTCCAGATGCTGGTGCGCCGCGAGGTGCGCTACGTCGTCGCCGTCGTCACCCGCTACTTCGGCGGCGTCAAGCTCGGCGCCGGCGGGCTGATCCGCGCCTACGGAGGCGTCGTCGGCGAGGCGCTGGACACCCTCGGCACGGTCACCAGGCAGCGCTACCGGCTGGCGACGGTCACCGTCGACCACCAGCGCGCCGGCAAGGTGGAGAACGACCTGCGGGCCACCGGACGGGTCGTGCGCGAGGTCACCTACGGCGCCGACGTCCGCATCGAGGTCGGCCTGCCGGAGGCGGACATCGACGGCTTCCGCGCCTGGCTGGCCGACGCCACCTCCGGCACGGCGGGTCTCGACCTCGGCGGCGAGGCGTACGGGGACGCCTGACGCCGGCGGGTGGCATGGCGTCCTCGATGGACGCCTCAGCCGACGGGGGCCGGGGCCTCCGGCGCCGGGAACGTCCGGGTGGCCAGCGCCCACCGGGTGAGCGGCCGGGTGGCGAGGCCGCAGAGCGCGAGGACGACGCCGAGCACCACCCAGCCGGGCCTGCCCCATTGGAGGCACAGCGTGGTGAGTACCACCGGTGACGCTGCCCGCACCACGCCGTCGGCGAGGTTGAAGGTGCCCTGATACTGCCCTTGGGCGTGTTCCGGGGCCAACGTGAAGCTGATCTCGAACGCCCCTGCCGCCAGGCCGAGTTCACCCGACGACAGGAGGAGTACGCCGACGAGCAGCAGGGCCGCGGCCACGGGGGCGGAAACCCCCGAGGTGAAGGCGAGGACCGTACAGCCGGCGAGGGACAGGAATCCCGCTCCGCGCAGTGCGGTGGCGGCGGGCAAGGGGCCCCGCACGCCGCGGGTGGCCCTGACCTGGAACAGAACGACCACCGCCGTGTTCACCACCAGCAGTGCGGAGAGCCACCACCGGGGCGCATCGGTGTGCGACACCAGCCAGAGCGGCAGGATCAGCGACACCACGTCGTACTGGAACCCGATGGCCCCGCACAGCAGCGACAGGGCGAGGTACGGCCTGTCCCGCATGGCCTCCATGCGCCGCGTGCCCGGGGGGCGTGGCACCGGATCCACGGAGGGGATCATCAGCAGCAGTCCGGCCGCTGCAAGGAAACTCAGTCCGTTCGCCAGGATGAGAAGGGTGTAGCCCGCCGTCGAGTTGAGCTGGAGCGCGATGCCGGCCGCGGCGGCACCGATGCCGAGGCCGAGGTTGGTGACGGCGCGCAGATAGCCCCGCACGCGGGTGCGTTGACCGGGCTCGCTGAGCCGCGCGATGAGGGCGCCGCTGACCGCCTGGGCGCCGCGTTGTCCGATGGCGGCGACGGTGACCAGTGTGAGAAAACCGGCGAAGGAGTGTGCCGTCGGAAACAGGAACATCGCCACTGCCTGGATTCCCTGGGTGGCGACGTACAGCCCCCGGGGCCCGACGCGATCGGCCACGGCACCGAGGGGGAGGCCCGACAGGAGGCCGACGAACGTCGAGACGGCGAGGCCGGCACTCACACCCGCCACGCTCAGCCCGACGACGCGGGTGAAGAACAGCATGCTGCCCGCGAGGTAGAGCCCGCTGCCGACAGTGGTGATGAAACTGGCGACCGTCAGGACACGTACGGGGCCGCGGGGTATGCCGGTCTTCATGCACGTCTCCGTGAAGCGCCGTTGGTGTCCTGCTCGCACACGTCACTTTCCTTTGAACCTGGTTCGGAACTCTGCACGAGGGCTGTCGGTACGTGGACAGAGGGGGCTTCATCTCCGCGATGACCGCTACCGGCGGGCCAGTTCCGCGCGCAGGGCCGACAGGCACTCGTGCCGGTACGCCGCCAGACCCGGTGCCGCTGCGCACTTCCTGCGGTTGAACTCCCCGGTGTTCACCCAGGCAACGATCAGGTCGGCCAGGGATGAGACGCCGTCGTACCGTTCCGTCATCCCGTCCGTATGGCCGCTCATCGGGTAGAACGCCGGCATGAGCGCGGGGAGACCGAACCGGACCATGTCGTTGATGTTGCCCGTGACACAGGTCCGACCGCGTCGCTCGGTGATGCCGTTACGCGTGAGGTATTCGCAGACCGGCACGATGAGGAAGTCCGCCTCCGCGAGAGTCCGGTCGAATTCTTCCTGGGCGACGTAACCCGGGTGATCCCGCAGTTCGACCGCGGGAGATACCGCCTTCGCCGCCGCGTCGACGACAGCCTGGGACTCCTCGCCGGCGTGCTCTCCCAAGAACTCGACCCGAAGTGGCCTCGTCAACCGTGGGGAGGCGAGTTCCAGCGCGGACAGGACCTCGGCGTGGTCCCTGCCGCCGTACATTCTCCCCGGGATGCAGCACCGCACCTCGTCCCGCACGAACGCGGTGGGCGGGCGCTGCGGGTAGGCGATGTTGATTGCTCGGTCCCGCAGCGGGGCGCCGGGTGTCATGAGCCGGAGGTCAGGAAGAAGGACATGCGCCGCGCCGTGGAGAGCGAGCTTCGCGATGGCCGCGCTGGGCCGGTTCTCGTCCGGCGAGGTGAATGTGTTGAGGTTGTGTACCAGGCAGTGGTAGGCGGGTTTCCCCGCCCGCTCGCCGGACAGCAGGCCGCACAGGGCATCGACCGGGGTGACGATGAATACGTGATCCTGCGAGCTGATCGAGGATCTGCAACGCTCTATGAATTCAACGTACGGAACATTCGGTGTGCATACCTGCCACTCAACTTCCGCGGTGGAAGCGGCATTCAAGGATTCGGCGCAGAACGCGTTGGTGTAGACGGTCGGTTTCCCGCCGATGTCGACGACCTGCCGGATGAGGCTGTCGAGAACCTCGCTGTGTGCGCTGAGTTCGATCAGGCCGATGTTCATCGCGTGATATTCCATCAGCCTCGGTGGGACGGGTCTTCCAGGAGGAGCCCCTCTTCGACGAGCAGCCGCAGCAGCGGGGCGATGTCTTCCGCCGGGTCGAATGCGGGTGCCCATCCGCTGGCTTCCTCGAAGGTGAACGCATCGTGGCGGAGGATATTGTCGATCAGCTTCTCCGGGGCACCGTCGAGTGTGATCTTCCTCGTGCCGAAAAGAATCCGGTGCTGTTCGGACTCGGCATCGAAATCAACCTTGACAGGGGTGAACTTGGCCCGCCGCAGACGTGTGTCGCCCTTCACGGAGAGCGGCTGGAAGCCCGACTGGCTCGGCAGGCTGATCTCCCGGTGGCGACTGTCCTGTGAGGTCAGATGGTTGGAGATGTACGCCTCCACCAGCCGCTCGTCGTCGGCCAGCGTGGCGAGCCTGCCCAGCAGCGCGCGGACGTGGCCGGCCAGCTCGGTGGTGTCACCCCGGACGACGGGCGGCAGGTTACGCCTCCATTCCGCCTCGTCCATCAGCTCGTCCGCGAGCCACTTCAACCAGTAGACGCCGGTACGGCACGTCACCCCGAGCGTCAGGTGCAACGAGGGTTCGTCACAGGCTACCGCGTAGTGCCAGTGTCCCCGCGGAATGTAGAGCACGTCCCCCGGGTGGAGTTCGGTCTCGATGTAAGGGGATCCCTTGGGTTCGCCTGTGTCGCCGGAATTGTTGGTGTACTTGTCGAGCGGGTATTTGTACGTCTCCTCGGAGACGACCCACCGCTTCGTCCCCTCGATCTGCAGGATGAAGACCTCGTGGTCGTCGTGGTGCTGGTCGAACCCTTGCTGCTCGGGCCAGGAGCAGTACATGTTGACCTGGCTGCGGTGGCCGAGCCCGCGCTCGATCGACGATGCCAGTTCGGCGATCGCGGGAAGCCGCGCCTGCAACTGGTTGATGATGAGCGTGTAGCCGTCCTGGCAGTGCTTGATCCACTCCTCGGGCGTCTCGGGCTTCTCGAAGAGTTTTCTGCCTATTGCTGCGAGGCGGATCTCTTCACCGAAACGGAGACGATGGAAATTGAGAAGGTGGTTGAGCTGATCCCATGAGAAGAGCGGACGGAAGCGGTCCCGGTCCTGCCCGCGAAACACGACGCCCCGGGTTGTCCAGTTCTCGTGCAGGAATTGATCGAGTGGCATCGGGGCGAGCAGGGATTCGAGATCGAACACGCTGGTCCTTACGGTTCAAAGGGGCGGGCGCCCGGTGGCTCCAGGAGCCACCGGGCGGGTCGGATCCTGGACGGATTCCTTCCCTTACACGTCCTTCTGGTCGACCTCAAGGTTCGGCACGCTCTTGACCTGGGCCGTCTTCACCGTCTCCACGGAGAACCCGATCCGCTTCGGCTGACGGCCCGCGTGGGCCTCGCGCTGGGGTGCCGCGTGCATCTTGGCCATGATGACTCCTTGGTTAAGGGGCTTTTCCTTACCTCTTTCTTCTTCCTACCGAAAGCAGTGTGAAAAACGTGTCAAATATCATGAGTGTGTGGCAAACCGGGTTTGTCAAAGCATGTGAAACTCTTGGTAGTTGCGTGGCGTGAGGGGTGGGTGGGCCGGAAGTGGCAGACGGGGGCTTCGGTGGATTTCCGGCGGCAGTAGGGTCTGCGGCGTGACCGAGCCGTTCCACCTGAGTGAGACCCGGACGTCGTACGACACCGTTGCCGCCGACTACGCCGAGATGGTGCCTCCCGCGTTCGAGAACGACCTGTTGGGGCGCGCGATGCTGGGGGCGTTCGCGGAACTCGTGCGGGCCGCAGGTGGCCGCCCGGTCGCCGATGTGGGGTGCGGTCCTGGCCATGTGACGGCGCATCTCCATGACCGTGCAGGCCACACTCGTCGGGCAGCCGGAGAACCTGCGTGATCCGCACGCCTGCCTCCTGCTCCGCAAGCCGGTGAAGTCGTGGTCGGCGTAGGCGAGTTGGTCGCGACGGGGACACCGGCCACGACGGGAATAACCCGCTCGTCATGGGCGGCACCCGCGCGGCCCGTTAACCTACTTGCATGAATGCGCAAGTCATGTCGTGGGATTCGGCCGGCGCCGACCGTGCGGTCGCGGTGCTCAAGGCGGTGGCGGATCCGTCGCGCTACCGGCTGCTGTGGGCGCTGACCCAGCAGGAGCTGCCGGTGAGCGCACTGGCGGAGCTGCTCGGCGCGCACGTGGCGGCGACCTCGCAGCATCTGGCGAAGCTGCGGGCGGCCGGGCTGGTGGACTCCCGTCGTGAGGGCACGCGCATCTACTACCGGGCGGGCGAGCGCGTTCGGAGCCTGCTGGAGGAAGCGACTCTGGTCGCGAACGACGTGCGGGGAGAGGGCGGCGGCTCCGACGGGGCGCCGCCCGAGCCCGCCGCCGTCACGCGGGAGCGGACCGCGCGCCCGGCCAGGACGGCACGCATCCGGCGGCCGGCGGCCGAGCATTAGGCGCTGCCCGATGGGTCATGCGACCTGTCCGCGGTGACACCCTTCTCGCTGGTGTGGGGCGGGGTGATCCGTCGTATCAGGAGTGGAATCGGCTGGAGCCACACGTGCCGAAGAGCGCGGGACGGCTCACGCGGCGGGTGCACCACCAAGGTCCACCTGGCGGGTGACGGCGGATGCCGCCCGCTGTCCGTCCTCTGCGGGACTTGCTTGCCGATCGTGTGGTGCGGTGCCCGCGAGGTCAATGGAAGTTCGGCGGGCGGAACAGCCATCGCTGACAGGCGTTGTCCGCGCCCCATATATTTTTCTGATCGCTTACGGTTCCGTTATCGTGCATGTCCATCGCGCCGTGGGCTCCATGGGGAATGTCATGACACGAAAACTCCCAACCAGAATAGCCTCCGTCGTTATCGTCGTATTCATACATGGTCCAGCGGTCCGCGTTCTCGCTGGGCGGCTTCGCCTGGAGGAAAGAACTGTCACCGTATTTCGGGTAATCGATGTAGCGGCTGACAATGTAACCGGCGTATGGCCCGTCGGCGACCGCCAGGAAGTAGACTTGTTCCCCGGCTCCGTTGAGGAGCCTCCCTGCTGGCACGAAGTGAAATTCACCTGCCAGGTGACGGTCGGTCGTCCCTCCCAACATCCTCTCAAGATGCCCAAAGTACTCGAATTCGCACAGCATGATGAAGGGTGAATACCCGCTTTCATTACTCCGTCGCTGTCGTTCGAGCTTCCCCCTGCCGCCTTTCTGGGGGTCCTCGTGGTAAGGATTGAGTGAATCCAGGAAAGAGCAGCCCTGGATCTTGGCTGCGGCCCACAACGCCAGGTAGCCCGCCGCCTCGTACATGCCGCCTGAACCCGAGCCGTCGAACTGGTCCATTTTGGCTTTGATTTCCTCGCAGCTGAGCACCATCGGAACCCTCTGTGCAGCAGATGATTGGGGGCGTAGCGCTCCGGGTTACTCGCCGTTCCGTTCGGAAGGGGTTTCGGCCAGGAAACAGGCTGGTGGTGAAACCGCCGTTTGGCTTCGCGAGGAGCCGGCGTTCGCCTACCGCTCGGCTTCCACCGGTGTGCGGCTTCCACAGGAGTGCGCCCCCTTCACCGTCGCACGGGCGGAGGGCCGACGCCACCTGACTTCTGCCTTCAGGCGATGGTGCATGTATATCGCCACCTGGGCACCGGCACCCCCGGTACACCCCAAATCACCTGCCACGCAACTGACGTGACAAGGCCCTGCTGCAGACGTTCTCCGCTCAACTCGACTGATCTGCACCGATGTTGGGTGGGTCCGGAATCGGATTCCCGAAGTAGTCGTATGTGGTCCCGTCGTCCCCGCCTCCCTTGATGGACCCGGCCCCGCGTGCGGGTGAGCCGCCCTTCAGGCGTACGTCGTCCGGGGCGCTCGGCTCGGCGGACCTGAGCAGCGGGTCGGCGCGGACGCCGGCGGCATCACGGGGCTGATCGGTGTGCCAGTAGAGGTTGTTGCGGTAGGTGCTGACGGTGTCGCGGATGGGGGAGTCCTGGCCGGCCGTGCCCACGAACACGTTGTCCTGGAAAGTGACGCCGGTGAGGTTGTTGTCGTTGGCGACGAGCGCGGTGTCGGGCCGGTTGGTGACGATGGTGTTGCGGTAGACACGCGTATCGGTGGAAGCGCCGCACACGATGGAGACGACGCCGTAGCGCGAGGCCGTGTTCCGGTCGTTGATACTGATGTTGTCGTGGGCACGATTCCCGTCGCTCGCCATGTCTGCGGCATTGCAGACGAGCAGAAATCCGCCCTCGTTGTCGTGGCTGTAGTTGTACCGGTAGACGTTGCGGTTGTTGCCGCCGTCGATGTCGTACGCCATGGAGTCCCGCGTCCCGTGGCCCCCGGTGACCTCGTTGTACTGATACAGCACGTCATCTGAGTCCCAGGCCCAGACGCCGGCGTTGTAGTCGGCCGACCGCATGTTGAACCCGTCGACGTAGTTGTGCTCGACGAGGGCGCCGCGCGACTTCTGCACGACGATGCCGTCGCCGCCGACGTCGTAGACCTTGTTGTGCGTGAACATGACGCTGGTGGACTGCATGCGCCCGGCGTCGGTGCCGCGCTTCCAGGTGGAGGAGGTGGCGATGCCGGTACGGTCGACGTGGCGGACGGTGGAGCGGCTGACGCTGAGGTGGTCGAACCGGGTGGGGGTCTTGGAGCCCTTCACGGTGAAGAGGATTCCCCCGCTCGGGTCCGGGTCCTTGAAGTCGGCCCCGTGGATGTCGTGGACGTCGATGTCCTCGACGACGAAGTGGTGGGCGACGCCGTAGTCGGTGAGCTCGACGTAGAGGCCCGCGCGGCGGTCGGTTTTGGTGTCGGGGCCGGTGTTGGAGAGGTCGAGGTTGCGGATCTCCCACTGTTCGGTGTTGGCGAGGAGGAGCGCGGCGCGGGCACCCCCGCCATCGATGTGCGGCTTGCTCTCGCTCGTGCTCCCGTAGGCGTCGATCTGGACGGGCGCCCCGTCCGCCCCCTTTCCGTTGGGCGCGAGCACGCCTTCGCACTCCGTACCGCGCTTGAGGAGGAGGCGCTCGCCGGGGGCGTAGGTGTGGGCGCCGGCCTGGGCGAGGGTGCGCCAGGGTGCGGCGGGGGAGGTGCCGGTCGCGGTGTCGTCACCGTGCCGGCAGTCGAGGTAGTAGGTGGTGGCGTCGGGGGCGGCGGTTGCCATGGGGGTGGTGGCTGTGGCCAGGACGGTGGCCAGCAGGAGGGTACGTAAGGGCATGGCCCGGAACGTAGCGATGGGTCGGCCCGAAGGCCCATGGACACGCCGGAGGGCATTGTCACGTTAGGTGTGTGGCGGGTGGGTTGGGGTGCTGGTGTCCGGACAGACGGCCGCACCTGACACCCCGTCACCCCGCGCGCCGAACAGCATCGGACACACCCTAGGCGCGGCGGCCCCTGATTCAGGCGCCGTGTCCCGCCCCCTCGTCGGGTTCGTCCAAGCGGTACTCCTGCGGGTCGGCGTCGTAGGAGTACAGCTCGGCGTAGCGGCCCCAGTCGGTGGCGGTTTCCAGTTGTTGGGTGACCTGTTCGCTGGTGTAGTGGTGGGCGAGTACGTCGCGGAAGAAGCCGGCGCGCAGGGTGCCGTCCGGGTTCTGGTGCAGGCTGCTGGTGATCAGCTTGACGAGGGGGACGTCCGCGGCGGCCTCGGCGAAGATGGTCTTGGACTGCTGGACGTCGGCGCCCGCGAAGGCGGTGCCGCGGTCGGTGAGGAGGAGGTCGGCGTCGCTGACCTTCGCGAAGCCGAGCAGGTCGAGGGCGTCGACCAGGGGCAGGACGTCGTCGATCTCCAGGCCGAGGTCGTCGGCGAGGTCGGCGAGATCGCAGCGGCCACCCCGGTGGGCGACCATCTCGGCGAGACCGGACAGGCCGTCGACACCGGCGTGCGGCAGCGGGGTGTTGGCCGGGGTGCGCCTGTCGGGGCCCGCGCCCTCGGGACGGCCGGGGATCCGGGTCTCCTTGGCGCGTCCCGTCATGATCCGGTAGACGCGGTCGATGAGTTCTTCGAAGGCGGGCGCGTTGCGGTCGCGGGGGCGGTCGAGGCCGACGTCGATGGTTTCGCGGATGGTGCCGTAGGGGCGGGCGCCCAGAACGACGATGCGGTCGGCCATCAGGACGGCTTCTTCGATGTTGTGGGTGACCAACAGGATGGCGCGGGTGGGGAATTGGCCGGACTCCCACAGTTCCATCAGCTCACCGCGCAGGTTCTCCGCCGTGAGGACGTCGAGGGCGGAGAAGGGCTCGTCCATCATCAGGACGTCCGGTTCGACGACGAGGGCGCGGGCGAAGCCGACGCGCTGGCGCATGCCGCCGGAGAGTTCCTTGGGGTAGGCGGATTCGAAGCCGTCGAGCCCGATCAGGTCGATGGCCTGCCGGGCGGCGTCCGCCCGCTTGTCGGCGGGGACGGCGCGGGCTTCCAGGCCGAGTTCGACGTTCTGCTGGACGGTGAGCCAGGGCAGCAGGGCGAAGGTCTGGAAGACCATCGCGGTGCCGGGGTTGGCGCCGGTCAGGGGGGTGCCGCGGTAGGAGACCGCGCCGGAGCTGGGCGGTACCAGGCCGGCCAGGCAGCGCAGCAGGGTGGACTTGCCCGATCCGGACTTGCCGAGCAGGGCGACGACTTCGCCGGCCCGGACCTCCAGGTCGATGCCGCTCAGGACGGGCAGTTCGCCGTCGGCGCCCGCGTAGGTCTTGGTGAGGCCGGCGGCCTCCAGGAGGACGTCGCCGTCGGCGGCGCGGGGCGGCTCGGCGGGGAGGCCGGCGGGGGTCTGCCCGGTCCGGGCGAGGCCGAGGGCCCGGGGGAGTGCGGTGCACAGGGTGCGCAGGGTGTTCAGCGCCATGGGTGGCTCCGGAATCGCGTAGGGAAGTTCAGGGGAGAAGCTCAGAGGGCGTAGCGGGTGTCGGCGAGGCGGTGGAGGCGGCGCCAGAGGAGGCGGTTGAGGCCGACGACGTACAGGCTCATCACCGCCACACCCGCGAGGAGGTGCGGGAAGTCGCCCGCCGCGGTGGCCTTGGCGATGTAGGCGCCCAGGCCGGTGGCGGTCAGGGTGGTGGGGCCAAAGGTGACGACCTCGGCGACGATGGAGGCGTTCCAGGCGCCGCCGGACGCGGTGATGCCGCCGGTGACGTAGGAGGGGAAGATCCCGGGGAGGATCAGCCGCTTCCAGCGCTGCAGGCCGCGTACGCCCAGGTCGTCCATGGCCTCGCGCAGGTCACTGGGGATGGACATGGCGCCGGCGATGGTGTTGAAGAGGATGTACCACTGGGCGCCCAGCGCCATCAGCAGGATGCCGCCGATGTCGAGGGACAGGCCGGTCTTGAGGAAGAACCAGACGGCCAGCGGGAAGAGGAAGTTGGCGGGAAAACTGGCCAGGACCTGGACGACCGGCTGGGCGATCCGGGTCAGCCGGGGCGAGAAGCCGATCTTCACGCCGATCGGCACCCAGATGACCGTCGCGGCGACGACGAGGACGATGACGCGGGCGAGGGTGGCGAGCCCCAGCAGCAGCGGCTCGCCGAACACCCCGAGTCCGGTGCGGTCGTTGAGGTATCCGCCGAGGTCGATCAGGCCCCACAGGATCAGGCCGCCCGCGACGACCGTGAAGGTGAGGTCACCGGTGCGTCGGCGGGCCGGGTCGACGGCCAGGGGCCGGTCGCCGGTGCCGAGTACCCGGCCGACGGTGCCCAGCGCGCGGCCCACGGGGCGCAGCGCGCCGCCGATCAGCTGCGGCCAGTGGGAGCGGCGCAGGAAGTCCAGGACGACGGAGCGCTGTACCTCGCTCGCCTCGGACTGCTCGTTCTTGAACTTCTCGGCCCAGGCGGTCAGTGGCCGCCAGAAGAAGAAGTTCACGCCGATGACCATGACCGCCATGGTGAGGATGGCCCAGCCGACCTTCGTCAGGTCGCCGTCGGCGATCGCGGCTCCCGCGTAGGAGCCGACACCGGGCAGCGCGTAGTCCCTGTTGTTCACGCTGATCGCCTCGGACGCGACCAGGAAGAACCAGCCGCCGCCGAAGCTCATCATGCCGTTCCAGACCAGCCCGATCATCCCGGACGGCAGCTCGACCTTCCAGAACCGCATCCACCGGGTGAACCGGAACGACCGTGACAGCTCGTCGAGTTCACGGGGCAGGGAGGTGAGCGTGGAGTGGAAGGCGAAGGTCATGTTCCATGCCTGCGAGGTGAAGATCGCGAAGATCGACGCGCACTCCAGGCCCAGCATCGAGCCGGGGAACAGGGCGAGGAACCCGGTCACCGCAACGGTCAGGAAGCCCAGTACCGGTACGGACTGGAGGATGTCGAGCGCCGGGATCAGGATCCGTTCCAGCCGCCGGCTCTTGGCCGCGGCGTAGGCGTAGACGAAGGTGAAGACGGTGGACAGGGCCAGCGCGACGAACATCCGCAGCAGCGAGCGCGCCGCGTCGTACGGCAACCGGCCGGGGCCGGTGTCCACCGTGACGGAGTGGCTGGGGGAGAAGCGGACGGTCGTGCCCTGACCGACTCTCAGGACGAGGTAGCACAGGACCAGGACGGCCGCGGCGACGACCACGTCCACCCAGGTCATGCGGGACAGGCGGCCGGTGAACCGGGAGCGGAGCGAGGCCCCCGAGGGGGCGGTGGGACTCGTCGTACGGAACGACATCACAGAACCTCCGGCCACACCGGGCACGGCGGGCTCCGGGCGTGAGCGCGCACGCCGGGCCACGCCGGCCCGGCGTGGAGGAAAAAGGGAGAAAGCGGGACCGCCGTGGGCGGGCATCCGGTGCCCGTGCGGCGGCAGCGCCCGTGGCACGGTTCGGTCAGCCGTGGCGGCGCACAGAGGTCAGAGGCGGCCGGTGAGGCAGCGCGGACTGGGAGGGTCTTCGCCCATGGCTGCCTCCTCCAGTGATGCGGTGCGATCCGGTGCGACACGGCCTCGCCCGCACGGCGCGGCGGGCGGCTCGACGGGGGAAAGTCTGCCTTTTGTTGCGTCTGTACGCAAGTATCGGGCGCTTTTTATTTGCGTCTCTGTGCAAATACGGTGGGTGGCTTCAGGGTTCGGGCTTCGGGGGAGGTCCGCGGGGCCGGCCGCCCGGCGAGCGGTGTCACGCCTCGGACCGGGCCTTGGCCGGGCCTGCGACACGCGGTACCTTCGGTGCGATATCGACGACGGCACGACGGAAGCCGGTGGAAAACCGGCACGGTCGCGCCACTGTGTGCACACCCGCCCCGTCCCCGCGGACGGGGCGGGTGTGTGAGTCAGACCCGTGGCCGTCGTCCTGTGCACCACCGAGTTGGGACGCGAACTCCCAGAGGAGGCCACGACATGGCGCAACACGTCGCCCAGCCGACCGCCACACCCCAGGCCGTACCGGTCAAGCTGCCGCTGAAGGCGGTCGCTCCCTGGGCGGTCTTCTTCGGCATCCTGATGCTGGTCCTGCTGTACTTCGTCGGCGCCGAACAGGGCGCCACCTCCGTGTTCAGCGGCGCGGAGGTCCATGAATGGGTGCACGACGCCCGCCACCTGCTCGGCTTTCCCTGCCACTGACGCGAGGGGCGCCGCATACCCATGAACTCCGCAACGGTAAGAAACCTGCTCGTGCGGGGCATGCTCGCCGGCCTCGGCGCCGGCGTGCTCGCCCTGATCGTCGCCTACCTCATCGGTGAGCCGAACGTCGACAGCGCCATCGGCTTCGAGGAGGCCCACGCGGGCCACTCCCATGAACACGAGGTCGAACTCGTCTCCCGGGGCGTGCAGTCCACCGCCGGACTCGCCACCGGCGTCCTGGTGTACGGCATCGCCTTCGGCGGAATCGCCGCACTCGTCCACTGCTTCGCCCTGGGCCGCGTCGGCCGTTTCGGCCCGCGCGCCACGGCGCTGCTGCTGTCCGGCTGCGCCCTGCTCGCGGTGTACGTCGTACCGTTCCTGAAGTACCCGGCCAACCCGCCCGCCGTCGGCAACCCCGACACCATCGGCAAGCGGACCGCCCTGTACTTCCTGATGATGGTGCTGAGCGTGCTCCTCGCCGTCGCCGCGACCCTCCTGGGCAAGCGGCTCGCCCCGAGGACCGGCACCTGGTACGCCACGGTCGTGGCCGTCGCGGCCTTCGCCGTGGTCGTCGGCCTCGCGTTCGCCTTCCTGCCCGCGATCAACGAGACGCCGGAGCACTTCCCCGCGGCCCTGCTGTGGCGCTTCCGGCTCTCCGCCCTCGCCATGCAGCTCACCCTGTGGGCCGGATTCGGCCTGCTCTTCGGCGAGTTGGCGCAGCGGCTGCTGCGTCCGGCGGCGACGGCGGTGCCCGGACGGGCGGTGCCTGCCGGGCAGTGACGCGACCGACCGGCACGAGGGCCCGCGGATCCGTCCGGGGGCCCTCGCGCCGTCACGGAAGGCCCCGAAGGCGGCGCACCGCGCTCCTCAGGCGGCGGCGAGCGGACCCCCGAGCCGCACGTTCCACCGTCCGGCCCGTCCGCTGAGTTCGGTGCAGGTCAGCGGCGGTACGTCGAAACGCCAGAACGCGGCATCGGGCGCCCCGGTCGCGCGCACGGCCGCGGCCCGCACCACTTCGGGCTCCACCACGGCGACGACCCGGCCCGCCGGACGGAGCGCGTCGAGCCAGTGCGCCACCCGCGCACACACGGCGGCCACCGACTCCCCGCCGGGCGCCGCCGTCCGCGGATCGGCGAGCCAGCGGGCCACCGCCTCCGGATCGGCCGCGCTCACCTCCTCCAGCGTCCTGCCGCGCCAGCGCCCCGCGTCGAGACCGGCCAGCTCCGGCGGCGCGTCACCGGCGTCGAGCCCGAGGGCGCGGGCGGTCTCCCGGCAGCGGACGCTCGGTGAGGTGACGACGGCGGCCGGAGCGGTCAGCGAACCGGCCGCCGCGCGGGCCCGCGCCGCACCCGCGGTGTCGAGCGGGTCGCCGTCGTCGAAGGCGGCCCGGCGCAGCGACGCGGTCGTGGCGGGCGAGACGAGCAGGACACGGCTGGTCACAAGGGCTCCTTCGGGCGCGGTGCGGTCAGGTGGCGCGGTGGACGACGGGATAGGGGACGTAGGTGCGGCGGTCGGGGTCGATGGCCAGCCGCCCGCCGGCCGGGGGCCGTGCCCGCTGCGCGCAGTCGCGGCGCTCGCAGATCCGGCAGCCCAGGCCGATCGGGGTGGCCGCGCGGGCGCCGTCCAGCGCGACACCGTCGGCATAGACGAGACGGTGCGCATGGCGCAGTTCGCAGCCGAGCGCGAGGGCGAACTCGGCGCGCGGGGCGCGGTGGCCGTATCCGCCGCGGGTGAGGGTCCGTGCGATCCAGAAGTACCGCTTGCCGTCCGGCATTTCGGCGACCTGCGTCAGTATCCGGCCGGGCGCGGAGAACGCCTCGTACACCGTCCACAGCGGGCAGGTGCCGCCCAGCCGGGAGAAGTGGAAGTCCGTCGCCGACTGCCGCTTGGAGATGTTTCCGGCCCGGTCGACCCGCAGGAAGGAGAACGGCACGCCCCGGCGGCCGGTGCGCTGGAGGGTGCTCAGGCGGTGGCAGACCGTCTCGAAGCCGACGCCGAAGCGCGCCGACAGCAACTCGATGTCGTAGCCCGCCTCTTCGGCCGCCGCGTGGAAGGCGGTGTACGGCATCAGGAGCGCGCCCGCGAAGTAGTTCGCCAGGCCGATGCGGGCCAGCGCCACCGAATCCGGTGAGGTCAACTCCTGGGCACTGGCCGCTAGTTGGGCCAGCAGCGGCCCCTGCTCCAGCAGGGCGAGCTGGGTGGCGAGCTGGAAGGCGCGCCGGCCGTCGCTGAGCCACGGGGACAGGAACAGCAGCCCGGTGTCCCGGTCGTAGCGCCGGGCGTCGGACGAGCGCTGCGCGGCGGCCCTGACCACCCGGACGCCGTGCCGTTCGGCGAGGCGCGCGGTGAGCGGCACGGACGCCAGGCCAGGCGCCAGTTCCATGGCACCGGCGATGCGCTCCGCCTCGGCGTCCAGCGCGGCGAAGTGGTTGTGGTGGGCGTAGAAGAAGTCGCGGACCTCGTCATGCGGTTCGCCCGGGAGCAGCGGCGGTCCGGACGCGTCCGGCGCGGCGAGCACGGCGGCCCGTTCGGCGGCGTCGCGGTAGCGGCGGTGCAGGGCGACCAGGGCGCGGGCCACCTCCGGGTGGTCGCGGGCCGCCTCGGTGATCTCCTCGGCGGCGGGCAGTGGCGCCCCGCACGCCTCGTCCGCGAGGGCGGTCCGCAGATCGGTGGCGAGACGGTCCTCGTCGGCCTCGGAGAAGAACTCCGTGTCGACGCCGAAGACCTCGGCGATCCGCAGCAGCACCGGAACCGTCAGCGGGCGTTGGCTCTGCTCGATCTGGTTGGCGTAGCTGGTGGAGATGCCCAGCGCGCGGGCCATGTCCACCTGGTTCATGCCGTGTTCCCTGCGCAGGCGGCGCAGCTTGGCGTGCGCGTAGACCTTGCGGCCTGCCGGTCGCCCGGCCATGGCGGACCTCCCCGTCGTGAGCCGCAGGGCGGTGGTGCCACGGCGGCTGTGGAGGTGAACGTAGCATCCGCAGAATTCGCAACGTCCGCAGCTTCGCGACCCGGCCGGGTACGGATTCCGCACCCGGGAACGGTGTCCCGCCCACCGCCCACCGGGCAGTCTCACTCCTGTCACCACCACAGGAACGCCGACCCACGAGGAGCCCCGTGATCGAGCACCACGTCCGCGTCCGTCCCAGCGCCGACCGGCTCCCGCGTCAGGAGCAACTCGCCTGGAAGCTCGCTTCGGTGGCCACCGCAACCGACGAACTGGACACCGGCAGCGTCACCATGGCCGTCAACCGGGTCATCGACAACGCCGCGGTCGCCGTCGCCTCCCTGACGCGCCGCCCGGTCGCCGTCGCCCGCGCCCAGGCCACCGCCCACCGCGCCGCCGCCCCCGGCGCCGCGGTCTTCGGCTCCCGCGCCAGGGTCTCGCCGGAGTGGGCCGCCTGGTCCAACGGCACCGCCGTGCGGGAACTCGACTACCACGACACCTACTTGGCGGCCGACTACTCCCACCCCGGCGACAACATCCCGCCGCTGCTCGCCGTCGCCCAGCACACCGGACGCACCGGCGCCGACCTGCTGCGCGCCGTCGTCGCCGCGTACGAGATCCACGTCGCCCTGGTCAAGGGCATCTGCCTGCACGCGCACCGCATCGACCACATCGCCCACCTCGGCGCCGCCACCGCCTGCGGCATCGGCGCCCTGCTGCGGCTGCCGACGGAGACGGTGTACCAGGCCGTGCAGCAGACGGTGCACACCACCACCGCGACCCGGCAGTCCCGCAAGGGCGAGATATCCAGCTGGAAGGCGTACGCACCCGCCTTTGCCGGCAAGGCCGCCGTCGAGGCCGTGGACCGGGCGATGCGCGGCGAGACCTCCCCGTCCCCGGTCTACGAGGGCGAGGACGGCTTCCTGGCCTGGATGCTCGAAGGGCCCGGCGCCGACTACACCGTCAGCCTCCCGGAACCGGGCGAACCGCGCCGCGCGATCCTCGACACGTACACCAAGGAGCACTCCGCCGAATACCAGGCCCAGGCGGTCATCGACCTGGCACGGCGGCTGCGCGAGCGGACCGGCCCGCTGGAGCAGGTGCGCTCGGTCGTCCTGCACACCAGCCACCACACCCATCACGTGATCGGCTCCGGCGCGCGGGATCCGCAGAAGTACGACCCCACCGCGAGCCGCGAGACCCTCGACCACTCCGTGCCCTACATCTTCGCCGTCGCCCTCCAGGACGGCGCCTGGCACCACGAGCGGTCCTACGCACCCGAGCGCGCCCGCCGCCCGGACACGGTCGGGCTGTGGCAGAAGATCACGACGGTCGAGGACCCGGAGTGGACCCGCCGCTACCACGACCCCGACCCGAGCCGCCGTGCCTTCGGCGGACGCGCGGTGATCACCCTCGACGACGGCACGGTCGTCGAGGACGCACTCGCCGTCGCCGATGCCCACCCGGCCGGCGCCCGGCCCTTCGACCGCCCCGCCTACGAAGGCAAGTTCCGCACCCTCGCCGACGGCATCGTCACGCCGGACGGCCAGGACCGCTTCCTGGCCGCCGCCGCACACCTGGCCGAGCTGACCGCCCCCGACCTCGACGGGCTGTTCCCCGCCGTCGACACCGACGCCGTCGCCGCGTACGACGCGGGCCTGCCGAAGGGACTGTTCTGATGCTGCACACCCGCACCACCCCCGCCGGGCGCCGCCGCGCGCTGCGCGAGCGGCTCGCCACCGGCCGCCTGCTGACCGTGCCGGGCGCCCTCAACCCGCTCTCCGCCCGCCTCATCCAGGACACCGGCTTCGAGGCCGCCTACCTCTCCGGCGCCGTACTCGCCGCCGACCTGGGCCTGCCCGACATCGGCCTGACCACATCCACCGAGATCGCCGCCCGCGCCCAGCAGACGACCCGCGCCACCGACCTGCCCGTCCTCATCGACGCCGACACCGGCTTCGGCGAACCGATGAACGCGGCCCGCACCGTCCAGCTCATGGAGGACGCGGGACTGGCCGGACTCCACCTGGAGGACCAGGTCAACCCCAAGCGCTGCGGCCACCTCGACGGCAAGACCGTCGTACCGCGCGAGGAGATGACCCGCCGCATCCGGGCCGCCGTCGACGCCCGCCGCGACCCCGGCTTCCTGCTGATGGCCCGCACCGACGCCCGCGCCGTCGAGGGCCTGGACGCGGCCATCGACCGGGCGAAGGCGTACGTCGACGCCGGCGCCGACGCGGTCTTCCCCGAAGCCCTCGCCGACGAGGCCGAGTTCGCGGCGTTCCGCGAGGCCGTCCCGGTGCCCCTGCTCGCCAACATGACCGAGTTCGGCAAGGGCCGCCTGCTCGACGCACACACCCTGCAGAACCTCGGCTACGACATCGCCCTCTACCCGGTCACCCTGCTGCGCCTGGCCATGGGCGCCATGGAGGACGGCCTGCGCACCCTCGCAGCCGACGGCACCCAGGAATCCCTGCTGCCGCGCATGCAGACCCGCTCCCGGCTCTACGAACTCCTCGGCTACGAGGCGTACACCGCCTTCGACGCGGCCGTCTTCGACTTCACCCTCCCGCCCGGCACCTGACGCACCGGAGACACCCACCATGACCACCGTCACGCCCCGGATCCACCGGGGGCTCGCCGGCGTCGTCGCCGACACCACCGGCATCTCCACCGTCATCCAGGAGACCAACTCCCTCACCTACCGCGGCTACCCCGTCCAGGACCTGGCCGCACACCGCTCCTTCGAGGAGGTCGCCCACCTGCTGTGGTACGGCGAACTCCCCGGCCCGGGACGGCTGCGGGACTTCCGGGCCCGCGAACGCGCCCTGCGCCCGCTGGACCGCACCACGTCCGAGCTGCTGCGCCGGCTGCCCGAAACCTGCCACCCCATGGACGTGCTGCGCACCGCCGTGAGCGTCTTCGGCGCCGAGGACCCCACCGAGGACGACGGCAGCCCCGCCGCCAACCGCGCCAAGTCCCTGGCCCTGCTGGCGAAGCTGCCGACCGTGGTCGCCGCCGACCAGCGCCGCCGCCGGGGCCTCGGCCCGATCCTCCCCGACCCCGGACTCGGGTACGCGGAGAACTTCTTCCAGATGTGCTTCGGCAGCGTGCCCGCCCCCGAAGTGGTCCGCTGCTTCGAGATCTCCCTCGTGCTCTACGCCGAACACAGCTTCAACGCCTCGACGTTCACCGCACGCGTGGTGACCTCCACCCTCTCCGACCTGCACAGCGCCGTCACCGCCGCGATCGGCGCACTCAAAGGCCCGCTGCACGGCGGCGCCAACGAGGCCGTGATGCACATGCTGGAGGAGATCGGCGACCCGGACCGGGCCGGGGAGTGGCTGGACGCGGCCCTGGCCGGCCGACGGAAGATCATGGGCTTCGGACACCGCGTCTACCGGCACGGCGACTCCCGCGTACCGATCATGCAGGAGGCCCTGGACCGCCTGGTGGCCCGCGCCGCCGACCCCGAAGCCACCCGTCTCGGCGCACTCCACAGTGCCCTGCGCACCGCCGTGCTCGCCCGGAAGGGCATCCACCCGAACCTCGACTACCCGGCGGGCTTGGCCTACCACCTGATGGGCTTCGACACCCCCACCTTCACCCCGCTCTTCGTGATGAGCCGCATCACCGGCTGGAGCGCCCACATCACGGAACAGCTGGCCCACAACGCGCTCATCAGGCCGCTCGCCTCCTACGACGGCCCGGGGCAGCGGGCCGTACCGGCCGCCCGTAGCGCGCCGGTCCTGCCCCCGGCACGGGCGGGAAACCGAGGTCGGTGACGGACCCGGCGGCGGCCGGCGCTAACGTGGTCGGTGCTGACCGCGGTACCCGTGCAGGTTCCGTACGGGGCACGGCACAGGAGGAGCGGTAAACATGCAGGTCGGAGCGGTGTTGTGAGGATCCTGCACACCTCCGACTGGCATCTGGGCCGCGCCTTCCACCGCGTGAGCCTGCTGGACGCCCAGCGCAGCTACCTCGATCACCTCGTGGCGACGGTCCGTGACCGCGCGGTCGACGCGGTACTCGTCGCCGGGGACGTCTACGACCGGGCCGTGCCGCCGCTCGCCGCCGTCGAGCTGTTCGACAGCGCCCTGCACCGCCTCGCCGGCCTCGGCGTCCCCACCGTCATGATCTCCGGCAACCACGACTCCGCCCGCCGGCTGGGCGTCGGCTCGGGGCTCATGGAAAAGGCCGGCATCCACCTGCGGACCGACCCGGAACACTGCGCCGACCCGGTACTCCTCGACGACGCGCACGGCCCCGTCGCGTTCTACGGACTGCCCTACCTGGAACCCGCCCTGGTACGCGACACCCTCGGCGCCCCCCGAGCCGGGCACACCGAGGTCCTGGGCGCCGCCATGGACCGGGTCCGCGCGGACCTGGCCGCCCGCCCGGCCGGGACACGGTCCGTGGTGCTCGCGCACGCCTTCGTCACCGGCGGCACCGTCAGCGACAGCGAGCGCGACCTCACCGTCGGCGGCGTCGCCTCCGTCCCGGCGTCCGTGTTCGACGGCGTGGACTACGCGGCGCTCGGGCATCTGCACGGCTGCCAGGCGCTCACCGACCGCGTCCGCTACTCAGGATCCCCGCTCGCCTACTCCTTCTCCGAGGCCGATCACCGCAAGTCCTCCTGGCTCATCGACCTCGACGCGGACGGCACGGTGCACGCCGAACGGATCGACTGCCCGGTGCCCCGCCCGCTGGCCCGCGTCCGCGGCCCCCTGGAAACCCTGCTCGACGACCCGGACCTGGACCGCCACACCACGGCATGGGTGGAGGCGACGCTCACCGACCCGGTACGCCCGCACGAGCCGATGGCCCGCCTCACCGAGCGCTTCCCGCACATCGTCAGCCTCGTCTTCGACCCCGACGAGGGGCCCGCCACCTCGCTCGCCTCGTACGCCCAGCGGCTGCGCGGACGCAGCGACCAGGAGATCGCCGAGGACTTCGTGGAACACGTGCGGTCAGGGCGCGCCGCCGACGCACAGGAGCGCGCCGTGCTGCGGTCGGCGATCGACGACGTACGGCTCGACGACACGGTGAACGAGGTGGCCCGATGAGGCTGCACCGGCTCGCCGTCACCGCCTTCGGGCCGTTCGGCGCCACCCAGACCGTCGACTTCGACCGGCTCTCGCGAGACGGCCTCTTCCTCCTCCACGGGCCGACCGGCGCGGGCAAGACCTCCGTCCTGGACGCTGTGTGCTTCGCGCTGTACGGCTCGGTGCCGGGCGCCAGGCAGAGCGGCCAGGCGCTCCGCAGCGACCTCGCCGACCCGTTCACGCTCACCGAGGTCGTCCTCGAACTGACCGTCGCGGAACGCCGGTTGGAGCTGACCCGGCTGCCCGAGCAGACCCGCCCCAAGAAACGCGGCACCGGCACGACCAAAGAGAAGGCGCAGAGCCTGCTGCGCGAGTACGTGCCAGGACAGGGGGACGGAGCGGCGGGCCACTGGAAGGCGCTCAGCCGGTCCCACCAGGAGATCGGCGAGGAGATCGGCCAGCTCATCGGGATGAGCAAGGAGCAGTTCTGCCAGGTGGTGCTGCTGCCGCAGGGCGACTTCGCCCGCTTCCTGCGCGCCGACGCGGAATCCCGCGCCCGGCTGCTCGGCCGGCTCTTCGACACCCGCAGGTTCGCCGCGCTCGAAGAGCGTCTCGGCGCCCGCCGCAAGGCCGCCGCCGACCGCGTCGCCGCCGGTGACGACCAACTCCTCGCGCTGGCCCACCGCCTGACCCAGGCGGCGGGCGACTGCGCCGACCTCGCCGACCCGTCGCTCCCCGCACCGGGCGCCGCGGCCCCCGACCCCGCCGCACGGGACCGCTCCGGCGGCCGGACACGGCAACCGGCGGGCACGCGCATCCCCGGCCAGGCCGCCGCCGGTGGCCGCCCCTCGCCCCGTACCGCCGCCGCACCGGCACCCGAAGCCGCGCCGGGCCCGGGAGAGCCGGGCTTCGCCGAAGCCGTCCTCGTCCGCGCCGCGGTCGCCAGGGTGAGCGCACGCGAACGGCTGACGGGCGCGCACACCGCCGTACGGGCGGCGGAGACGGCGGAGCGGGCCGCCGCCGAGCAGTTCGACGAAGCCCGCGAACGCGACCGGCTCCAGCAGCGGTACGCCACCGCCCGCCGCCGCGCCGCGCAGCTCGACGCCACGGCCGACGCCTGCGAGCACGCCCGCACCCGGCTGGCACGCGCCAGGGCCGCCGCCGATGTCGCGCCCGCACTCGCCCTGCACGACGCCGCCAGGAGGGAACACGACACCGCCCTGCGCGCCGAACAGCACCGCCGCTCCCTGCTGCCCGCCGACCTCACCCGCGCCGACGGCGACCGGCTCGCCGCCCTGGAACGCCGCTCACGCGAGGACCTCGGCTCGCTCACCGCGGCCCGGCGCGCCGAACACCGGGCCGCGGACATCGCCGCCGAGCGCGCCGGAATCGACCGCGAGGCACGCGCCGACGACCAGGCGCTGCTGGACGCCGCACAGTGGCTCACCGGCTGGGACACCACCCGCCAAGCACTCAGGCGCCGCATCGAGACGGCCCAGGAGGCCGCCGCCCGCGCCGAACAGCTGCGGGCCCGCATCGACCCCGCCCAGGAACGCCTGGACGCCGCCCGCAGCCGCGACCGGCTGGCCGGTGACGCCCGCACCGCCGATGCGGAACTGCTCACCGCCAGGGAACGGTCGGCCGCCGCCCGCGAGCACTGGCTCGACCTCAAAGACCGCAGGCTGCGCGGCATCGCCGCCGAACTCGCCGACGGGCTGCGCGACGGCGACCCCTGCGCGGTGTGCGGCGCCACCGCGCACCCCGCGCCCGCCCGCGCCGGAGCCGGGCACGTCGACCGGGCGGCCGAGGAAGCCGCGCTCGCCGCCCACCACACCCGCGAGGAGTCGCGCCAGGAGGCCGAGCGGCACCGGCAGGCCGTCAAGGAGGCACTGGCCGGCGCCACCGCCACGGCAGGCGACACCCCAGCCGCCGAACTCGCCGCGCACGTCGAACAGTTGCGGGCCGACCACGCACGGGAGCACGCCGCCGGCGCCGACCTGCACGCCGCACGCGAAGCGCTCGACCGCGCCGAGCGCGAATACGAACGCCGCCGCACCGCACAGCAGCAGGCCGAACGCAGAGCCGCCGCCCGCACCTCGCAGCGTGAGGCGCTGGACCGCGAAAGCGCGGCCCTGGACGAGCAGTTGACGCAGGCACGCGGGGACTGCGCGAGCGTCGCCGAGCGGGCCCGCCTCCTGGAGAGCCGGGTGACGCGGCTCGCCGACGCCGCGGAGGCCGCCCGCGCCGCCGGCCTGGCGTCCGCCCGTCTGGAGGAGACCGGAGCGGCCCTGACCGACGCCGCGAAGCAGGCCGGCTTCGACACCCCCCGGGCCGCTGCCGACGCGCAGCTGACGGACACCGAATGGCGCGCCCTCCAGGAACGCGTCGACACCTGGCAGGCCGAATCGACCGCCGTCCACGCCGAGTTGGCCGATCCGCAGGCCGGTGCGGCGGCTGCGCTGCCCGCCGCCGACCCGGACGCCGCGCGCGACGCACTGGAGCGCGCGGGCCACCGGCTGCGGACCGCCACCGCGGCGTACGAGGCCGCCCGCGACCGCTGCGCCGAACTGGACCGGCTCTCCGCACGGGCCACCGCCGACACCCGCCAACTCGCCCCGCTGCGCGCCGAATACGACCTCATCGCCCGGCTCGCCACCCTCACCTCCGGCACATCGGCCGAGAACGAGCGGCGGATGCGCCTGGAGTCGTACGTCCTGGCCGCCCGGCTCGAACAGGTCGCCGCAGCCGCCGGTGCCAGGCTGCACAAGATGTCATCCGGCCGCTACACCCTCGTGCACTCCGACGAACGCTCCGGCGGCACCCGGCGCTCCGGACTCGGCCTGCACGTCATCGACGCCTGGACGGGGCAGGAACGGGACACCTCAAGCCTCTCCGGCGGCGAGACCTTCTTCGCCTCGCTGGCGCTGGCACTCGGCCTGGCCGACGTCGTCACCGACGAGGCGGGCGGCACCCGTCTCGACACCCTCTTCATCGACGAGGGGTTCGGCAGCCTCGACGAGCAGACCCTGGACGAGGTCCTGGACGTCCTCGACGGGCTGCGCGAACGCGACCGCAGCGTCGGCATCGTCAGCCATGTCGCCGACCTGAAGGGCCGCATCCCCGCCCAGCTCGAAGTCGTCAAGAACCGGTCGGGATCGACCGTCAGGCACCGGGTGCCCGGCTGAGCGGCGACGGCGGGGGAGCGGCGAGGAGCGGTCGCTCCGCCGTGATGTCCCTCGTCATGTCAGTGGACACCACGGACGGCGGTGGCCGGCCACCATCGGGTATCCGCACACCCGCCCCGATGGTGGCCGGCCAGCAGCTCAGAGCGCGGACAGCTCGACGAGCAGGTCGTCAAGGCCGAGCGACCCCTGGGACAGCGCCGCCATGTGCCACGCCTTGAGGTCGAAGTCCGCGCCGTGCCGGGCCCGCGCCGCCTCGCGGCCCCGCAGCCAGACCCGCTCGCCGAGCTTGTAGCCGATGGCCTGGCCGCCGATGCCCTGATAGCGGATGATCTCGCTCTCCACGAAGTCCGCCGGGCGGCTGCAGTGGGACGCGAGGAAGGCGTGCGCCAGCTCGGGGGTCCAGCGCTCGCCGGGGTGGAAGGGCGAGTCGGCGGGGATCTCCAGCTGGAGGTGCATGCCGATGTCGATGATGACCCGCACCGCACGCATCATCTGTGCGTCGAGGTACCCGAGCCTGCGCTCGGCGTTGGCGAGGAACCCCAGCTCGTCCATCAGCCGCTCGGCGTACAGCGCCCAGCCCTCGGCGTTGGCGCTGACCATGCCCACCGTCGTCTGGTAGCGCGACAGTTCGTCCGCGACGTGCGCCCACTGCGCCAGCTGGAGATGGTGTCCTGGCACGCCCTCGTGGTACCAGGTGGAGACCAGGTCGTACAGCGGGAAGCGGGTCTCGCCCATGGTCGGCAGCCAGGTGCGGCCCGGCCGGGAGAAGTCCAGCGACGGCTGGGTGTAGTACGGCGCGGCGGCGCTGCCGGCCGGCGCGATCCGTGACTCCACCCGGCGTACCCGCTCGGCGAGTTCGAAGTGGGTGCCGTCCAGCTCAGCGATGGCCTGGTCCATCAGGTCCTGGAGCCACTGCCGGGTCTCCTCGACCCCCTCGACCATCTCGCCGTTGTCGTCGAGCCAGGCCAGCGCCTCCCAGGGGCTCTTGGCCCCGGGCAGCACCTTCTCGGCCTCCGTCTCCATCTCCGCGAGCAGCCGGTGGAACTCCGACCAGCCGTAGCGGTACGCCTCGTCCAGGTCGAGGTCGGCGCCGTTGTAGTAGCGGGCGAGGCGGGCGTAGCGCTCCCTGCCCAGCACGTCGGGGGCGCCTTCGACGGCCGGCGCGTAGTGGGTGCGCAGCCAGTCCCGCAGCTCCACGAGCGCGCCCGTCGCGACCTCGGCCGCCGCGCCCAGCTCCTCGCGCAGCGTCTGCGGCCCGCCGTCGGCGAACTCGGCGAACCAGCTGCGGTCCGTGCCGATCCACTCGTCCAACTGGCCGAGCACGGTGGTGACTTGGAGCGGCCCTGCGGGCAGCTCGCGCCGGAGCCCCGCGTCGAGGGAGGCGCGGTAGCCCTCCAGCGCGCCGGGGACCGCCCGCAGCCGCTGCGCGATGGCCGCCCAGTCCTCTTCGGTCTCGGCCGGGGTGACGGTGAACACCTCGCGTACGTGGTGCAGCGGCGAGCCCAGATTGCTGACGGCCCGCAGGCCCTCGCCCGCTTCGTGGACGGCCAGTTCGGCGGTCAGCCGCTCCCGCAGCAGCCGGGCGCAGCGCTGCTCGGCGGCGCTGTCCGCGCCCGGCAGCGCCTCGGCCTCGGTGAGCCGGTCGAGCGTCGTACGGGCGAGCTGGGCCAGCGCCTCCTGGCCGGTCGGCGACAGGTCGGGGAGCCTGCCCGAGCTTTCGGGGATGCCGAGGAAGGTGCCGGTGATCGGGTCCAGCTCGATGAGGGCGTCGACGTAGGCGTCGGAGATCTGGCGGGGCAGCTGCCCGCCGGAAGCTTGGTTCTGGGACATGCCGCCATCTTCGTACGGATGGCCCCTCCGCGTCACACCAAGTGGCCCGGCGTTCCGGCCGTTTTACCTTGTGGCGGGGTTCCCCGGCGCACCCGGCTCAGGCCCGGTGTGCCGCGAGATATGCGTCCTCGGCGTCGTAGCGGAACATCCGGCGGAAATACGGGTCGTCGGCGGCGGGCAGGATTCCGGCGTGGTCCCCGGTCCTGGCGGCCTCGACGAGCCAGTCCAGCTCGGCGGCGACGGTGGCGGCGAAGTCACCGGCCGGACGGTAGCCGAGCCGCTCGGCGGCGGAGGTGTCGAGGACGACCGGGTGCGGCGCGTCCCAGGGAGTCCTGCCGAGGTCCTCGTCGGCGTCGGCGTCGAGCAGCACTTCCGTCCAGTCGTGGCCGAGGTGCCGGGCGACGGTCCGGGAGATGTCGAGCGCCGTCGGCGCGTCCGGGTCGGCGCTGTTGAGGATGCGGGCTCCCGGCCTGCGGGCGACCGTTTCGATGAGGGCGGCGATGTTGGCCGCCGCCGTCGGATGCACGGTGCCGGTGCCACGGCGGGCCAGCAGCACACTGGCGCGCCGGTCGATGACCCGTTTGACGAAGACCCATGCGCGCGGCCTGGCCGCGCCGACGCCGTGCACCCGGGACGGGCGCAGCACGCTGATGGGCAGCCCGCTGTCGAGGGCGACGTGCTCGGCCGCGACCTTGTTGGGGCCGTAGCCCTCCGGGGAGCGGTGGTCGATGTCACTCGGGGCCAGGGTGGCCTGGCTCTCGTGGACCGGCCCGCCGTAGTCGGGCGGCGTGACGGAGTTGGAGTGGTTGCCGTGCTCGTCGACGTAGACGGCCTTGCTGGAGATCAGCACCGTGGAGCCGGATTCCCTGGCCCACGGGAGCAGCATCCTGGCGTCGGCCGCGGTGTAGCAGACGCAGTCCACGAGCAGGTCGGTGCCGTCGCCGATGACGGCCCGCATGCGGTTGGCGTCCGTACGGTCCGCGCGGCGGAAACGGGCTCCCGCGGCGGCGAGTTCGGGCGGCAGGTGGCCGGGGTCGCGGCCGGTGACGTCCACCTGCCAGCCGGCGGTGAGGAGACGGAGTGCGGTGGCACGGCCGATCATGCCGGTGCCGCCGATGATGAGCGCGTGAGGCATCGGGAAAGCCTAGGCGACCGGTCTCAGCCGAGCGGCCCGGGGGCGGGGGCCGCGGTGAGGTAGCGGGTGAGCATCGCGACGAGTTCGTTCTCGAAGCGGGGGACGTCGACGGGGGCGGGCGGGGCGACGAGTTGATGGACGAGGAGTTCGATCGTCGAGACGACAAGACGGGCCGCGGTGTGCGTGTCACCGACCCGGACCTCGGGATGGCGGCCGAGCAGCGCCTCCACGAAGGCGACGCTCGCCTCCTCGTACGCGTAGATCTTCGCCATCAACTCGGGGGTGCGCGGGGCCTGTTCCAGCAGGATGCGCAGCAGCTGGGGGTGGTCGGTGTGGTTGCCGATGGTGGTCCGTACGAAGACGCGGATGATGTCTTCGAGTGCGTCGGGCAGCGCGTCGGCCCGGAGGCGTCGGGCGGCGGCCATGCCGGAGTCGATGTGGGCGGTCGTCAGCGCGAGGAGGAGGGCGTCCTTGCTCGGGTAGTACTGGTACAGGGAGCCGATCGACACCCCGGCGCGGGCGGCGATCCGGTTGGTGGTGCCCGCGGCGTAGCCGTGGTCGGCGAAAACGTGAGCAGCCGCCTCCAGGATGCGCTGCCGGGTGAGTTCGGCACGCGCCTGCCGGGGCTGCTTGCGAGGTTGCAGCCGCTGCCTGTCCGAGGCCATGGGGGCTCCTGGGGTGGTGGGGAATGCGAGTAGCGCCCGAAGCGAGTAATTGCTCATAATTGTGCCGTGACCTGGGCGATGCCTGGCACCCGTATCAGTACGGCAGCCATGTGCGGCATGGCTCGGAGGGGATCGAGTACCCATGACCAGAGTGCTACGCGATGAATCCGAACTCCGCGAGTACGTCCGCGAACCGATGCGGGCCGTCGTCGAGAAGAACATCGACCACATCGACCCGGAGTCCCGCCGCTTCATCGAGGCCAGCCCGTTCTTCCTCCTGGCCACCGCCGACGACGACGGCACCTGCGACGTCTCGCCGCGCGGGGATCCGCCCGGCAGCGTCCTGGTGCTCGACGATCACACCCTGGCCTTCGCCGACCGCAAGGGAAACCGGCGCCTCGACAGCTTCCGCAACATCCTGCGCCGCCCGCAGGTCGGCATGCTGTTCCTCGTCCCCGGCGTCGGCGACACGATACGGGTCAACGGAAGCGCCCGGATCGTCGCCGAAGCCCCCTACCTGCCCCGGCTCGCCGTGCAGGGCGCGGTCCCCGAACTCGCCGTCGAGGTACGGGTGGAGGAACTCTTCCTGCACTGCAGCAAGGCGTTCGTGCGCTCGGCGCTGTGGGACCACGCCTCGTGGCCGCAGAAGGGCGCGGTGCCGAGCGCCGGACGGATCGTCCGCAGCCAGAGCGGCACCAAGATCCCGGCACGGGCGATCGACGCGGCACTGCGCAGGGACGCCCGCGTCAACCGGTACTGAGCCCGGAGACGGGGCGGCCGGGCCGTACGCCGCAGACCGGATCCGGCCGGCGGCCCGGCACCGGCCGGCGTTCAGCGTCCCGCAGGACCGTCCTGGGCGGGCGCCGCCGCGTCGCGCAGCGCCGGAACACCCTTCGGGCGCGCGGTGATCACCAGCGTGCCCTCCTCGACCTGGTAGTCGAGCGGCAGCCCCAGTCCCCGCATCGCCGCCACCATGCCGGTGTTGGACGCCTGAGTGATCGCGTACACGCTCTCGCACCCGGCGTCGGACGCCATCGCCATCAGCCGGCGCAGCAGCTCCGCGCCGATGCCGCGCCGCTGCCAGCCGTCCTCCACCAGCAGCGCCACCTCGGTCTCGTCGCCGTCCCACAGCAGATGGCCGAGCGCCACCAGCCGTCCCGACGCGCTCTCCACGGCGAGGGTGCGCCCGAACCGCGGGCTGAGCAGATGCCCGAGGTAACTGTCGGCGTCCCTGACCGGGCCGTGGTAGCGCAGCCCGAGGGTCGCGGCGGAGCAGCGGTCGTGCATCTCCACGGCGGCCTGCCGGTCGGCCGGGTCGGCCCGGCGGATCGTCAGCGCGTTGCCCTCGGGCAGCGTCAGCACGTCACGCCGCGGCGGCACCCGGTGTCCGAGCCGGGTGTCCAGCTCGATCAGCGCCCGCACCCGTGCAAACTCGGTGGGAGTGAACGGCAACTGCGGCCTTTCGACGGTCAGGGAACCCCCGGAGGGAGCCCGGAACCTCATGATGTGGTCCTCCAGAACGCCCTCGGCAGGCACCTGTTCGGCCGCCGGGCGGCCGGGGAGCGAGCGTGCGGGCACCGAATGAATCGTGCAACGTCCCAGCAACTGGCGCAAAGCCAGCGGAAGTTCGGCGGAGTCCAGGGCCGTCCGCGTCGCCAGGCCCAGCATCCGGGTCGGCACGTCCACCAGGTCGTGCGCGTCGGCCCGCTCCAGCCAGGTGTGCGTGCCACCCGCGCCCGCCACCGTACGGGTCAGCTCGGCGGGCTCCAGTGTGTCCGGCGCGCGCAGCAGGAACTCGTCGACGGCGCCGGCCGACAGGGGATGGGTCTGCAGGCTGAGGATGTCCACGCCCCGCCCGGCCAGCGCCGTGCACAGGGAGGCGAGGCTGCCCGGGGTGTCCTGGACGGTGGTGCGCATCCGCCACAGCGCCGTCCCCTGCGCGGCTGCCCGGGGGGCCACCGCGGGGGACGGCGCCGTGGCGCCGGTATCGGTCGCCGGCGGCGCGTGGCCGTGGCGGCGTGACCACCACACGTGGAACCCGGCGGTGGCCAGCAGCGCGGTCGCGGCGACGCACAGCGTCACCGGGCCCGAGGGGCCGTGCGCCACGGTGTTGGCGACGGCGTCGGCCACGGCGACCGCGGTGAACAGGGCCGCAAGCTCGACGAGGTCCCGGCGCCAGTGCGGGCGGCGGGCGGACGCGGCAGAGGAGGATCGAGTCATGCGGACAGCCTTGCCGACCGGTGTTGCCTGGTCGCCAACGTATTGTGTCCGACGGGTAAAAGACGCAATCGACGCATTGGCCTCTACTGTCCTACCCGTCCTGGTTGCAGCACCTTGCTGAACAACACCTTCCCGCCCTCCTGCCGCAGCCGTACGGTCAGCTCCCCGCTGCCGCCGTCGATGTCGATCTCACCGAAGTACTGCGGGCTCTCGTCCGGCGAGGTGTTGGCCCGGTCCGGTGCCTTGACGAACGGCTGGTCCGGACCGAAGGTCCCGTCCAGCTTCACTGCCGGGAAACCACCGGCGTTCAGCGGGCCCGAAACGAACTCCCAGAACGGCGCGAAGTCCTTGAACGCCGCCCGCTCCGGAGCGTAGTGCTGCGCCGACGTGTAGTGCACGTCCGTCGTCAGCCAGACCGTGCCGGTCACCCGCGCGTGCTTGATGTGCCGCAGCAGCTCCGCCAGTTGCAGCTCCCGGCCCAGCGGTGCACCGGGATCGCCCTGCGCCACCGCTTCGAAGTTCTCCTTGCCGTCCGGGACGACGAGACCCAGCGGCATGTCGGACGCGATCACCTTCCACACCGCACGGGAGCGCGACAGCTCACGCTTGAGCCAGCGCAGCTGCTCGGCGCCGAGGATGCCCTGCGGGTCGTCGGTCTGGCGTCCCGGCGAGTTGGCGTTGCGGTAGCTGCGCATGTCCAGCACGAACACGTCGAGCAGCGGACCGTGCCCGACCACGCGGTAGACCCGGCCGCCGCGGTCGGGGCGGAGCGTACGGATCGGGAAGTACTCGCCGAACGCCCGCAGCGACCGCGCCGCGAGGACGTCCGCGTCCTTGACCGTGTACCGGTCGTCGTCCAGCAACTGCCCCGGATACCAGTTGTTGTGCACCTCGTGGTCGTCCCACTGCGTGATCGTGGGCACCTGCGCGTTGAACCCGCGCAGATTGCGGTCCAGCAGGTTGTAGCGGAACGCGCCGCGGAACTCCGCGAGCGTCTCGGCGACTTTTGCCTTCTCGTCGGTCGTCACGTTCCGCCAGATCCGGCCGTCCGGCAGCGTCACCTTCGCCTCGATCGGACTGTCGGCGTAGATGTTGTCGCCGCTGCACAGGAAGAAGTCCGGATCGAGCCGCCGCATGTCCTCGTAGACGCGGTAGCCGCCCCGGTCCGGGTTGATGCCCCAGCCCTGGCCCGCCAGATCGCCCGACCACAGGAAACGCACCCCCGCACGTCGGCCGCGGTGTGCTGGGGCGGTCCTGAAAGTGCCGGTGACCGGCTCGCCGGTACGCCGGGGATCGTCCGGGTCGGCGAGCAGCACGCGGTAGTGGACCTGCTCGCCCGGCGGCAGGCCGTGCAGCGCCGTCACACCCGTGAAGTCCGTGCCGGACCCGACGACAGGACCCGTCCAGGTCCTGGCATTGCGGAACGCCTCGGTGGCCGCCGTCTCCACGACCATCCGGGCCCGCCGGTCGGACCGCACCCACACCAGGCCGGACGACGTCGTCACGTCGCCGACCTGCGCCCCCCACTCGGCGGCCGGCCGGCCGCTGCGGGCCTGCGCGGGCGCGGCGCAGGACAGGGCGGGCAGCGCCAGCGCCGCGGAACCGGCGGCGCCGCCCCGCAGCAGCGCCCGCCGACCGAAGCCGCCGCCGAATCCCTGCGCCATCTGGTACCTCCACACATCGAACCGACTCCGGGTGACGCTCCGTTCGTACAGCGCCCCGGTTCCCGGCCGCCCAACACCCGGTGAACACCGCCCGTCCTACGCCCCGCGACCGAGAGGCGGGGCCATGGTCGCAAGACCACCGGCCGATCGCCAGGACAGCGGCCCGACGTTTACGGTCCTGCTACGCGGCGCCCGGTGCCGCCCCGGACGAAGGAGCTTCCCCATGCCGGCCGACGGATCGGCGCACCTCCGCATCGCCCGCCCCAGCCGCGACCTGGCGGCGGCCGAACGCTTCTGGTGCGCGGGACTCGGGCTCGCCGTACTGTTCCGCCACACGTCGGACGGCCCCGAACACTCCCTGCTGATGGCCGGATGGCCGGACGCGTCCTGGCACCTGGAGCTGACCCACGACCCCGCGGGCGCGGACGTGACCGGCGGCACCCCCGACGATCTGCTGGTCGTCTACCTCGAAGGACCGGTGCCCGACGACCTGGTCGCCCGGCTGGAACGGTGCGGCGGCCGGCAGGTCACCGCACACAACCCCTACTGGGACACCTGGGGCGTCACCCTGGAGGACCCCGACGGCTACCGGCTGGTGCTCTGCCGCCGGGCCTGGGCCCCCGCCTGAGCGGCCTCCCGGCCCACCGTGCCGAGCACCACCCGCGTCACCAGCGCCGGATCGTCGTTCATCGGCACATGACCGCAGCGGGGCAGCCGCACCAGCCGGGCGCCGGGAATCGCGGACTTCGCGCGCACCCCCTGGCGGCGCGGCAGCAGCCGGTCCCGGCTGCCCCACGCGATGGTCACCGGCACATCCGGCACATCGCCGGTGAACCGCACCCCGCGGCCCGCCCGCAGCGCCGGCCCAAATCCGGGCGCCTCGCGCAGCGCCCGGGTCTCGGCCGCCACCGCGTCGGCCGAACGCCGCCCCGGATGCGCGTAGATGCCCCCGGTCAACGCCACCCGGCCGACGGCCGACCTGGCCAGCGCCGCCACCACCGGCTCCGGCAGCGCCCGCGCACCCGCCCGCATCCCGCGCAGCAGACCGAAGGCGTAACGCCGCTCGGCCGGTGTCCAGAACCCCGCGGGGGACAGCGCGGTGACGGACCGTACGGCCCCCGCGCGGCCCAACTCCAGGGCGAGCAGCCCGCCCAGGGAATTGCCCACCACGTGCGGCCGTTCGACGCCCAGCTCCGCGAAGGCCGCGGTGAGCAGCGGCAGCACGCTCTCCAGGCCGTACGACGTGCCGCCCGGCAGCGCGGGTGAGACGCCGAAACCCGGCAGGTCCAGGGCGATGACCTCGTGCGAGGCGGCCAGGATGTCGCAGACCGGCCGCCACGCCTGGAGGTGATGGCCGACGCCGTGCAGCAGCACGATCGGTTCGCCCGCGCCCTTGCGCTCGTAGGCCACCGTGAACGGCGGGCGCCCTGCGGGGCTGACGCGGGCGAAGGAGACCGGGACGGCCATGGCAACTCCTCGGAGAATCGCGGCGGTTCGTGGGGGCACACCATGCCAGCAAGAGCTACCGGGCGGTACGGCGGGTGGCGGACCCGGCCGCGAGACGGCGGGCACTGTGCCGAACACCACGTGGCCACGCCCCGCCCCACCACGATTTCCGCTGGACACGGCGTCCGCGGGGCGCTGGGATGAAGGAGTGCTGACCGACCACGCGACCGAAGTCTTCCAAGAGCACCGCCCGGTGCTGCACGGCGTCGCCTACCGCATGCTCGGCCGGGTGGCCGACGCCGAGGACGTCGTCCAGGAAGCCTGGCTGCGCTGGTCGGCCACCGACCGCTCCGACGTCCGCGAACCGCGCGCCTATCTGGTGCGCGTCACCACCCGGCTGGCCATCGACCGCCTGCGGCAGGTCCAGGCACGCCGCGAGTCGTATGTCGGACCCTGGCTGCCCGAACCACTGGCCACCGACAGCGGCGTGGCCGCGCCCGACACCGTGGAGCGCGCGGTGTTCGCCGAGTCCGTCACCCTCGCCCTGCTCGTCGTGATGGAGTCGCTCTCCCCGCTGGAGCGCGCGGTGTTCGTGCTGCGCGAGGCGTTCGGCTACCCCTACGCGGAGATCGCCGCCGTCCTCGACCGCAGCGAACCCGCGGTGCGCCAACTGGCGGGTCGGGCCCGGCGCCACGTCGAGGACGGTCGGCCGCGCTTCGACGTCGATCCCCAGCGGCAGCGTGACCTGACCGAGCGGTTCATGGCGGCGGCGGCCGGCGAGGACCTGGCCGGTCTCGTCGGACTGCTGGCCGAGGACGCGCGACTGGTCGGCGACAGCGGCGGCAAGGCCAAGGCGCCGCTGCGGATCATCGAAACCGCGGACAAGGTGAGCCGCTTCCTCATCGGCGTCACCAGGACCGGACTGGCCGGCATGGAGTACGCCCTCGTCGAACTCAACGGCGGCATCGCGATCCTGGCCCACCGCGGCGGCCGGCCGGACTCCGTCATCCAGCTCGACGTCGCCGACGGGCGGATCCAGACCGTCTACGTCGTCCGCAACCCCGACAAGCTCGTCTCGCTCACCCGGACCTGACCGGCCGCGGGCCGCCACCGGCCCCACCGCGCCCGCCGTCACCCGCACGCCCCTCGCCGTCACCAAGGCGGCCGGGGCGCGCTGCCACGCCCGCCTGACCGGCGGCCGACCGGTGGCCCCGGTGCGCTCACCCGTCCTGTCCGCGTAACGGATCCCGTATTGGTCTTGACCAAGGGTGAGGGCGCACATATCGTCGGCATACTGCAACAACCTTTAATAAAGAAGCGCTCATAACCGGACCGCCCCTGGGCGGGGACGTCTCCGGGGAGCGCAGCCCCGCGGGGCAACGGCCGATGCGGAGGACAGGGTGGGGACCACGCAGCTCGAAACAGCGCCGGAGCCGAAGTACTGGCACCTCAAGACCGTGCTCAGCGAGGCACTGGACTCGGAGTTCGCGGTAGGCGAGATCCTGCCCAACGAGCGGGAACTCGCGGCGCGTTTCGGCGTCGCACGGGCCACGCTGCGGCAGGCGCTCGAACAGCTGGAGCTGGAGGGCAGACTGCAGCGCAGGCGCGGCGTGGGCACCACCGTCGCCCCGCCGCGGGTCGGCGTCGCCGTCGACCCCGCCCGCCACACCTGGCCCGGCGCCCCCGGCGACGACTGGCAGGCGGTCGACGCCGTCACCTCGCAGTCGGTCCCCGTGGCCGTCGCCCGCCTCCTGGAGACGGCACCCGGCGAAAGCGTCCACATCGTGCGCCGCAACCGCGTCACGCACGACCAGCCCGTCGCCGCCGAGCTGCTGTACATCCCCTCGTCCGCGGTACCCGGCTGCTCCGAACTCGCCGCCGTCAGCGCCACCGCCCGCGCCCGCGCCGTCCTGCACGCGCTGCACGCACAGGAGCTGGAGGGCCAGGACCGCACGGTCGAACTCGGCTCGGCCCGAGCGGAGGACGCCAAGGCGCTCGACCGGCTGCCCGGCGCCCCCGTCCTGATCGTCACCACCCGCTACGTCGCGGCCGGCCGCACCACAGCCGTCGCGGTCTCCACCTACCGCGCCGACACCTGCCGGCTCACCTTCGGGGAGAGCGAAGCGGTGTCCCTGCTGGCGGGCTGACCCCGCAGCACGCCGTCCGGGCCCGCGCCGCGCAGCACGCCGCCGCGGGCCCGCCGCGTACCGCGCCCCGGCCGGTCACCTGCGGCCGGTCACCGTGCTCTCCACAGCGAAGAGTTCACCCTCGACGTGATCCAGGGCGAGCCGCAGCGCACCGGTCGCCACCGCCGCCTCGCCCAGCGCCGACAAGGTCACCTGCGGCGGGCGCAGGCAGTAGCGCGCCAGCTCGTCACGCAGCGGATCGAGGATGCCGGCCAGCTCGGCCGCCCAGCCGCCGATCACCACCAGCTCCGGATCGAGGGCCAGCACCAGCGCCGCCACGTCGTGCACCAGCCGCTGGAGGAACCGGTCCATCGCGTCCTTGGCCTGGGGGTCGCCCTCGCGGGCCAGCGCGAACACCTCGGCGACCTGCGCCTCGTCCAGCGGGTGCACGGGCTTCCCGGTCGTCGACAGCAGCTTCTCCGGGGTCACCTCACGCCCCAGCAGATGCAGCGCGCCGATTTCGCCGGCCGCCCCGCCGAACCCCCGGTGCAGCCGCCCGCCGATCAGCGCGCCCGCCCCCGGACTCAGCCCCGCAAGAACGAACACGACGTCGTCCGAACCGGCCGCCGCGCCCTTCCAGTGCTCGGCCACCGCAGCCGCGTTGGCGTCGTTCTCGACCAGCACCGGGCAACGGAACGAACGCCGCAGCCGCTCGCCCAGATGCAGCCCCGTCCAGCCCGGCAGCGCGGTGCCCAGCCGTACGGTGCCGTCCGCGTCCACGATGCCGGGGCTGCCCACCCCGACGGCCCGCAGCGAACTGCGCGGCACCCCGGCACGGCGCAGCAGTTCGGCGACCACAGTGCGCACCCGCTCCAGCCGCTCGTCGGCCTGCGCCCGTTCGTCCACCGGCCGTTGCGCGGACTCGTGCACCTGGCCGCCCAGGTCGGACAGCAGGGCGGAGACGCGGTGCGGGCCGATCTCGATGCCCAGCAGATGGCCGGCCTCGGCGCGGAAACGGAACCGGCGGGCCGGCCGCCCCTGGCGCCGCGCTTCGCCCTCGTCGACGGTGGCCTCCGTCACCAGGCCCGTCTCCATGAGCCCCTCGACCACACCCTCGACCGTCGGCCTGGACAGGCCGGTCACCTGGACGAGGTCGGTGAGCGTGGGGGAGTCCGCGGCGCGCAGTGCGTGCAGCACCACCGCCGAGTTGATCCGTCGCAGCAGGGAGGGATCCCCGCCGGTGAGCCGCCCCAACGTCGTCTCCCTCGCCTCGCGTGTGTGGCGGATCGTAGCCGGTCAGCGGGTTGCGCGGCGAGCCCCGGCGGCTCAGGGGAACGCGCCGGACCGCCGTGCGGGACGGCTCCGCGGCCCCCTCCGGCCGTCCCACGGGCCCCGTGCTTGCCCGGCCCTCGTCCTGACGGGCGGCCAATTGTCAGACCCCCGCTGTTTACTGAGGGCATGACGAACGGAGCGTGGCCTCAGCACCCCACCGCCCGCGGCCTCGCGGAGCTGGACCGGCTCAGACAACGGCCGTTCCCCGAGGGCAGGGAGCGGTCCCCGACGGGCGAGAGCGGGCCCGGCTTCCATCTGACGCGGCTGTGGACCGGCCCTCCGGCGTGGGACGCCGACCCGGCGGATGAGCAGGGGATACGCGAGGACGGCGCGGCCCAACTGGAGGCGCTCACCGCCGTCCTGTCCTTACGCTGGGGCGAGCCTGAGGAAGTGGACCTGACGGGAATCCTGGAGCGGGTGGCGCAGGGCCTGCCGGTCCGGCCGCCGCTCGACGTCCTGAGCGCGGCGGCCGACCGGCTGTCGGTCTGGCAGCCCGGCAGCCGCTGGGTGGCACTCGGCGCCGGCTACGGCGGCCCCGAACTGCCCGCCCAGGTGCTGGCGGCCACAGGGGAGGGGAGGATCGGCGCGGCCGACAGACCCTGGACGTTCAGGGATCCGGGGCGATCTCCCCTGCGGTGACTATGCGGCACGGTCATTCCGCAGGGCCTGGATGAGCCAGGGATACACCGGCATCAGGTTCGGCACCACCTGCCAGCCGTTGACGATCTCCAGTCACTGGAGACTCAAGGCCATGTCCCGGCTGGGCCGCGAACGGTACGTCCTCCGCGAACGGGACGTCCTCCGGCGGCCCGTGGCTACGAGCCCTCGGACTCGTGCCTCTGGTGCGGTGCGGGTTCCCCGTCGCCGAAGGCCGCCGCGCGCAGCCTGCCGTACTCATCGGCCATGGCCGCGAGCGTCCAATGGGCGTTGAGGCCACTGGGGTTGGGCAGCGCCCAGATGCGGGTGCTGCCCAGGGTCCGCTGCTGGGGGCCGATCGCGGCGTGCTTGTCGCCGAAGGCGACGCGGTAGGCGGTGACCCCGGCTACGGCCAGCCACTGTGGCCGCAGCCGGGCGACCTTCTCGGCCAGCAGCCGCCCGCCCTCGCGGTATTCGGCCGCCGTCAGCTCGTCGGCCTTGGCGGTCGCCCGCGCCACGACGTTGGTGATGCCGAGGCCGTAGGAGGGCAACTCGCCCTGCTCGGCGGGCTTGAGGACGCGGGGTGTGAAGCCCGCCGCGTGCAGGACGGGCCAGAAACGGTTGCCTGGCCGGGCGAAGTGGTGCCCGGTGACCGCCGTCATCAACCCGGGGTTGATGCCACAAAAGAGAACCCGCAGGCCGCTCGCCGTCACGTCGGGGACGAGACGGTCGCGAGCGGCCTGCAGCTCTTCGGGGGTGTAGCCCATGTCAGAGGTGGTCCTCGCCTACGGGCCGGATCAGAGGATCGATCCGGGGGTGTAAGCGGCGGCCTCCGGGTGCTGCTCGGTGATCTCCGCGATGCGGCCCACGACGGACGCCACCTGGTCGGCGGCGGCGCCGGTGAAGGACAGCTTGTCCGCCATCAGCGCGTCCAGCTGCGCCTTGTCGAGCGGGATGCGCGCGTCGGCGGCCAGCTTGTCGAGGAGTTCGTTGCGCTCGGCACCCTGCTCGCGCATGGCCAGCGCCGAGGCGACCGCGTTCTCCTTGATCGCTTCGTGCGCCTCCTCGCGGCCCACACCGGCGCGCACGGCGCCCATCAGGACCTTGGTGGTGGCGAGGAACGGCAGGTAGCGGTCCAGCTCGCGGGCGACGACGGCGGGGAAGGCACCGAACTCGTCGAGCACCGTCAGGAAGGTCTCCAGCAGACCGTCCAGGGCGAAGAACGCGTCCGGCAGCGCGACCCGGCGGACCACGGAGCAGGACACGTCGCCCTCGTTCCACTGGTCACCGGACAGCTCACCGGCCATCGACGCGTAGCCGCGCAGGATGACCATCAGGCCGTTGACGCGCTCGCAGGAGCGGGTGTTCATCTTGTGCGGCATCGCCGACGAGCCGACCTGGCCGGGCTTGAAGCCCTCGGTGACCAGCTCGTGCCCGGCCATCAGCCGGATCGTCTTGGCGAGCGAGGACGGCGCGGCGGCGAGCTGGACCAGCGAGGTGACCACGTCGTAGTCGAGCGAGCGCGGGTAGACCTGGCCGACGGAGGTGAACGCCCGGCCGAAGCCGAGGTGGCCCGCGATCCGCTGCTCCAGATCGGCGAGCTTGGCGGAGTCGCCGCCCAGCAGGTCGAGCATGTCCTGGGCGGTGCCGACCGGGCCCTTGATGCCGCGCAGCGGGTAGCGCGACAGCAGGTCGTCCAGCCGTCCGTACGCCGCCAGCAGCTCGTCGGCGGCGGTCGCGAAGCGCTTGCCGAGGGTGGTGGCCTGCGCGGCGACGTTGTGCGAGCGGCCGGCCATGACCAGCTCGGCGTGCTGGGCGGCCAGCGAGCCGAGACGGGCCAGCACGGCGACGCTGCGGTCGCGCATCAGCTCAAGGGAGAGCCGCACCTGGAGCTGCTCGACGTTCTCGGTCAGGTCGCGGGAGGTCATGCCCTTGTGGACCTGCTCGTGGCCCGCGAGGGCGTTGAACTCCTCGATCCGCGCCTTGACGTCGTGCCGGGTGACCTTCTCGCGCTCCGCGATCGACGCCAGGTCGACGTTGTCCAGGACCCGCTCGTAGTCCGCCAGGGCCTGCTCGGGAACCTCCACCCCCAGGTCCTTCTGGGCACGGAGTACGGCAAGCCACAGCTTGCGCTCCAGCTTGACCTTGTACTCGGGGGACCACAGCACGGCCAGCTCCGTGGAGGCGTAGCGGCCGGCCAGGACATTGGGGATGCGAGGCTTCGCAGACACAGTCACGTGGCCAGAGTCTACTGGCGGTTCAGAGGTGCCCACACAAGGGGCACCCCGGTCCCGGCTGTACGTTCCTCCAGGTCCGGGGCCTGCCCGCCGGGTGCGGGCCCGTCCGCCCGGCACGGATCCGGGCCGCCGCCGGTCGCGGCGGCGGGCCCCGGATCAGCCCTCGTACGGCAGCAGTTCGGGCCGCTTGGCCGGCCGGCCGTCGCCCGACGAGCGCCCGCTGAGCCGGCGGCCGATCCACGGCACCAGGTGCTCGCGGGCGAACCGCAGGTCAGCGGAGCGCCGGGCACGCCAGCCGGGCGGCAGGGCGGCGGGCAGCGGTGCGTCCCAGTCCGCGGTGGCGTCGAGGCCCAGCGCCTGCCAGACGGCCTCCGCGACCCTGCGGTGCCCCTCGGCGTTGAGGTGCAGCCGGTCGTCGGCCCACATCCGAGGGTCGGCCAGCGCCCGGGACGCGTAGAGGTCCACGACCACCGCGCCGTGCCGTTCGGCCACCGCGTCGATGTGCGCGAACAGCTGCTCCATCCGCGGCCGGAAGTGTTCCAGGACCGGCCCCTGGCGGCCGGGGCTGCGCATCAGCACCAGCTGCCCGCCGCCCCCGGCCAGTACCTGTGCCGCCGCGGCGAACCGCTCGCAGACCTGGTCCACATCGCACTTCGGGCGCAGCACGTCGTTGAGGCCGCCGACGAGCGTGACCAGGTCGGCGCCCATGGCCGCCGCGGGCCCCGCCTGATCGTCGAGGATCTGTCCGATGAGCTTGCCGCGTACGGCGAGGTTGGCGTACCGGAATCCGGGGGTGCGGGCGGCCAGCCGGGCGGCGAGCAGGTCGGCCCAGCCGCGGTAGGAGCCGTCCGGCAATCCGTCGGACATTCCCTCGGTGAAGCTGTCGCCGACCGCGACGAAACTGGTGTAGTGGGCATTCATCTCCATGGCGCGGAGATCCTATCTGCTCGGGGCGTACCCCGATGGCGCCGAGGTGGCCGGTGACCGTGCGCAGCGGCGGCACCCGGCGCAGCAGCCGGAGCATCACCGGCAACCGATGTTCGTCGAGGGTGCCGTCCAGGGCGGCGGAAATCAGTGCGTGCTCGGCCTGCTGGGCCTTCTGGGCGACGGCCAGCGGGAATTCCCGGCGGCGCTGTACGCGGGCCAGCTCGCGGGTGCCGGCGGTGCCCGCGCGCAGCGGTCCTTCGCCGGAGTCCCGGGACGGATGACCGGTGGTGTGACGGCGGCACATCCAACCGATCGGTCAGTAAACTAACCGATCGGTCAGACGGGGTGTGGCCCGGGGCGGCACGGTGGCGGTGCCACCCCGGGCGGGGTCAGCCGGCGGGCCGCTGGAGCACCAGCTCGCGCAGCACGTCCTCCATCGACACCAGACCGGCCAGCGTCCCGGCGTCGCCGATCACCGCGGCCAGGTGCGTCCGCGAGCTGCGCATCGCGGTCAGCACGTCGTCCAGCGGCGTCGCGGCCCGCACCCGGGCGATCGGGCGCATGGCGCCGACCGGGAAAGGAACCTCGCGCGGGGTGACGTCCAGCGCGTCCTTGACGTGCAGATAGCCGAGGATGCGGCCGGTGTCGTCGACGACGGGGAACCGCGAGAAGCCGGAGGCTCCGGCCAGCCGTTCCAGGCCGTCGGGGGTGATGCCAAGACCCGCCGACACGACCTTCTCGACCGGCAGCACCACATCGCGGACCGGGCGGCGGCCCAGCTCCAGGGCGTCCCGCAGGCGCTCCTTGGCCCGGTCGTCCAGCAGCCCGGCATCGCGCGAGTCCTCGACCATCTTCGCGAGCTGGTCGTCGGAGAACGTCGCGGCGACCTCGTCCCTGGTCTCCACCCGCAACAGCTTGAGCAGGCCGTTCGCCAGCGCGTTGACCGTGAAGATCGCCGGCCGCAGCGCCCGGGTCAGCGCCACCAGCGGCGGGCCGAGCAGCAGGGCGGTGCGCACCGGCTCCGCCAGTGCCACGTTCTTCGGCACCATCTCGCCGAAGAGCATGTGCAGATACGTCGCGACCGCCAGCGCGATGACGAACGAGATGGTGTGGATCAGCGCGTCCGGTACGGACACGGCGTGGAACAGCGGTTCCAGGAGATGCGCGATGGCCGGTTCGGCGACCGCGCCCAGCACCAGGGTGCACAGCGTGATGCCCAGCTGCGCGGCGGCCAGCAGCGCCGAGACGTGCTGGAGGCCCCACAGCACGCTCTTCGCGCGTCGGTCGCCCGCGTCGGCGTGCGGTTCGATCTGGCTGCGGCGGACCGAGATCAGCGCGAACTCGGCGCCGACGAAGAAGGCGTTGACGACCAGGGTCAGCAGACCGACGAAGAGTTGCAGCGCGGTCATCGGGCCGCCTCCTCGTCGTCGGCTTCCCCGCTCCCGGCGGGCGGGGCGTGCAGCAGCACCCGCGCCGCGCGGTGGCCCGACGCGTCCAGCACGTCCATCGTCCAGCCGGCCACGTCCAGGGTGTCGCCGGCCGCCGGGATGCGGCCGAGTTCGGTGGCGATCACGCCGGCCAGCGTCTCGTACGGCCCGTCGGGCAGCCGCAGGCCGATACGCGCGAGCTGGTCGGTGCGGGCGGCGCCGTCGGCGTGATAGACGTCGCGGCCGTCCGCGTCGGTGCCGGCCGCGGCCAGGTCGGGGGTCTCCAGCGGGTCGTGCTCGTCGCGTACCTCGCCGACGACCTCCTCGACGATGTCCTCAAGCGTCGCCACGCCGGCCGTGCCGCCGTACTCGTCGATCACCACGGCCATGGTGCGCTTGCCGGACAGCCGGTCGAGCAGGCGGTCGACGGGCAGGGTCTCGGGTACCAGCAGCGGTTCGCGCAGCAGCTCGGACACCGGACGGCGGCGGCGCAGCTCGGCGGGGATGGCGAGGACGTCCTTGATGTGGGCGACGCCGACGACGCTGTCCAGGCTGCCGCGGTAGACGGGGAAGCGGGACAGGCCGGTCGCCCGGGTCGCGTTCGCGACGTCCTCGGCGGTGGCCTGCACCTCCAGGGCGGTCACCTGGACCCGCGGCGTCATGACGTTCTCGGCCGTGAGGTCGGAGAGGTTGAGGGTGCGGACGAACAGCTCGGCGGTGTCCGGCTCCAGGGCGCCCTCCTTCGCGGAGTGCCGGGCGAGCGCCACCAGTTCCTGCGGTCCGCGGGCGGAGGCCAGCTCCTCGGCGGGCTCCAGGCCCATCCGGCGCACCATGTGGTTCGCGGTGGTGTTGAGGTGGGCGATCAGCGGGCCGAAGGCCGCGCTGAACGCGCGCTGGGCGCCGGAGACCCGCTTGGCGAGGGCCAGCGGGCTGGAGATCGCCCAGTTCTTGGGCACCAGCTCACCGATCACCATCAGGACGACGGTGGAGAGCACGGTGCCCAGGACCAGCGCCACCGAGTCCGCGGCGGAGCGCGGCAGCCCCGCCGAGGTGAGCGGCCCGGCGAGGAGAGCGGCGATGGCCGGCTTGGACAGCATGCCGATGACCAGGCCGGTCACGGTGATGCCGAGCTGTGCGCCGGAGAGCTGGAAGGTGAGGCGGCGGACGGCCTTGAGCGCGCTGTCCGCGCCACGCTCGCCGCGCTCCACGGCGCGTTCGAGGTCGCTGCGCTCGACGGTCGTCAGTGAGAACTCGGCCGCGACGAAGACGCCGCAGGCCAGAGTCAGGAGGAGCGCCAGGGCCAGGAGAAGCAGCTCGGTCATCGGGTCACCTCCGTCCCATGATCGAACAGGATCGGGAGGTTCGCGCTCTGTCGCAAGCGTGCTCGGCAACTGGGAGGTTCGCCCATGGCTGGACGCTCACACACCTTTCACTGGGGGATGGAGATCCCCTTTCCTCGGTGGAATGGGGATCCCACCATGGTAAAGGACCAGCAAAGTGAGGCCGGTGTGACGAGTTCTCGGTGGTCGGGCGGGGCTCCGCGGGACGGTTCCGGAGCGCCGGGCGGGCATCGGTCGGCGCCGCCCGGCGGGGGGTGACGACGGGCGTCCGGTTCAGGCGTTGCTGCCGACGCCGGGTGCCTCCGGCTCGGTTTCCGCTCCCGTCGGCGGCCCTCCGGGAGCGGCCAACTGCGGTACGACGACGCCCCGTTCGGCCTTCTCCGGCGCCGCCGTGGCCACCGTTCGGTCCTGAGGGCTCATGCCGCGGGTGAGGTGGCGCCGCAGCATCCGCCCGACCGGCCCGTCGACCGTGCGGTAGATGGCCGCCGAGAGCAGCAGGGAGAAGGCGAGGGCGACCGCTATCGACGGCAGCGGGCCGAGCGCGGGAACCACCTTCAGCAGCCCCTTGGCCACGGGTATGCCGATGCTCTGGTGCACCAGATAGAAGGGGTAGGTCAGCGCGCCCGCCGTCACGAGCCGGCGCCACCGTATGCGGGCCAGCGGGCCGAATCCGGCGAGCGCGAGCACGACGAGGAAGAGGGTCAGCAGGGCGGCGCAGACGGCCCAGGAGAGCGCGCCTCCCTCGGCGGGCTTCGCCGCGTGGCCGGCCACCCGGTCGTTGAGCACGGTGAGTTCGAAGCACCAGGCGAAACCGGCGAGCAGCCACAGCACCAGGTTCTGCCCGAACCTGTGCATCAGATAGAGCGCCGTTCCCGTGATGAAGAGGCCCGCGTACTGGCTGATGACGAACTCGTCGAGTACCGGTGAGTGGAGTTCGCGGGCGATGATCGCGAGGGTGAGCCAGGCTCCGCAGAAGGCGATCATGCGGCGGTAGGTGAGCCCGATGAAGAGCATGGCCGCGATCAGCAGGTAGAAACGGGCCTCCACCCAGAGGGTCCAGGCGACGCCGTCGATGAGGGAGAGCCCCAGCGGACCCGGGGCCATCGTCAGGTTGCCGAGGACCGTCCGCAGGTCGATGGGGGTGGCGGCCTCCAGGTGGCTGACCCGGGCCGTCAGGACCAGGGCTATGACGAGCAGCACCGCGCACCAGTAGGCGGGGAACAGCCGGGAGACGCGTGAGACGACGAACTGCGCGGGGGTGCGCCCCCAGCAGCTCATGCAGATGACGAAGCCGCTGATGATGAAGAACGCCTCGACACCCAGCCAGCCGTAGCGGCTGATGTCGTGCAGCGCGGGGGCGAAGTCGCCGAGTTCTTCCTTGCCCCAGAAGTGCGGGGTGGTGGTGCCCAGGTAGTGGTAGGCGGCGACCGCGACGGCGGCCACCAGGCGCAGTCCGTCGATGGCGGCCAGCCGGGTGCCCCGGGCCTGCCCGCCCGGCGCCCGGCCGCTCCCCACGGCGTCCGGCACCTCGCCGTGACGGGTTCTCTGCCGGGCGAGAAGCTTCGAACTGGCCCTGAGCACGTGGATCCTCCGGATCGAGCGACATCGAGTGACGAGGCACGCCGGACGGCGAACCCGCTGACTATGTGCAGCATGTATACACTCGATGTTTAGGTGGAGGGTGGGCAGGGGTCCGCGGGAGAGGGGGTGGACGGTGTTCTTCGGGAGACGGCGGCTGGGCTCCGCTCCTGTCGGAGCGGAGCCCGTGGGTGGCTAGAGCGGCTTCACCCAGCGCCGCCAGTGGTCCTCACGGTGGTAGCCGCCGGCCGTCCACGCGTGGTGCGCCTGCTCGTTGGCCTCCAGGACCATGGCGTCGACGCGCCGCCCGCCCAGGGCGATGAAGCGCTGTTCGGCCGCTTCCCGCAGGGCGGTGGCTATGCCCTGCCGACGGAAGTCCGGGTGCACGGCCAGCCGGTAGGCGGAGCACCGCCAGCCGTCGAAACCGGCGATGACCGTCCCCACGAGCGCCCCGTCGCGCTCGGCGAGCAGCAGGGCTTCGGGGTCTCTGGTCAGAAGCCTGGTCATCCCGTCGTGGTCGTCGCTGATGCTCGTCCCCTCCGCGGCCTTGCGCCAGAACTGCAACACGGCGTCGATATCGGAGAGATGGGCGTGACGGATGTGAAGATCGCTCATCCGGCGAGCCAATCAGAGTGCCGACGCGTCGGGCGAACGATTTCCGTACGGAGGGGGAGGGACGGCGGGATGTGCTCGGGCCGCCCCCTCCCGTCGCGGCTCAGCTGCCCTGGAGTTCCGCGATCACCGGGGCGAATGCCTCCATGAACGGGTCCAGGACGGTGATGTAGGAGAAGCCGTACCGCTCGCGGCGCTCCCGCAGTTGATCGGCCATCTGCTCCGGGGTGCCGATCAGCACGGTCGGGGCGTCCAGCACCTGGTCCTCGTCGAGGCCGACGCCGTGCGCCGCGAACTCGCGGGCGGCGGCCCTGCGGTCATCGGTGACCAGCACCTGCTGCACGAGGATGTTCAGCTCGGCCGGCTCGGCGCGGTCTGCCGCGAACTCCTGGTACCTGGCCACCGACGCCGCCACCTGCTCGGCGGAGAGCAGTTCCAAGGTGCCTTCGGGCTTTCCCGGTGCCTGCCGTCCGCCGCTGAACGCCGCGATCTGGGCGTGCTTCGCGGCCAGCCGCAGCATCCGCGGGCCGTTGCCGCCGATGAGCAGCGGCGGACGGGGCCGCTGGGCGGGCTTCGGCGCGTACGCGGGGTCGCCGAGCAGCCGGTCCAACTCCTCGACGGTGCGCGTCAGATGGTCCACGCGCTCACCGGGCGAGCCCCAGGGCAGCCCGGCTTCGTCGTGCTCGGCGCGTATGTACCCGGTGCCGAGGCCCAGTTCGAGACGTCCGCCGGTGAGCGCGTCGGTGGTGGCCACCTCGCGGGCGAGCAGCGCGGGGTTGAAGAAGCCGGTGTTGAGCACGAAGGTGCCCACGCGCGGCCGTTCGGTCGCCTCGGCCGCCGCGATCAGCGCGGGGAACGGCGCGGGGCAGCCGAGGTGATCGGGAACGAGCAGCACGTCGTAGCCCAACTCCTCGCCCCTGCGGCACTTCTCGCGCCAGGCGGGACCGGAGTCGACGGTGAGCATGTTGAGGCCGAAGCGGAACGGACGTGACATGAGACCCCCTGGAGATGTGGCGCCCGCGACCCGTGGTGGCGCGGACTGCCGCGCTCATGGAACCATGTCGCCACGGGAAAGCGGAGGCCGCCCCCGGATAAGTCGTCCGGATCCGGCCGCGGGTGCCGGGCCCGCCCGCGGGCCTCACCCCGTCAGTTCCAGGCCGCCCCAGATCTCACCCGACAGCTCCACGGCCTCGTCCGTCGCACCCGCCGCGCAGGCCGCGATCAACGCGTCGTGCCGCGCGGCGGACGCGCGCGCCGCGGCACCGGAGAAGCGCCGCCGCTCCAGCCTGCGCAGCAGCGGGGTGTAGCGGCCGATCGTCTCGGCGAGCGCGCGGTTGCCGCACACCTCGATCGGGACGGCGTGCAGCGCGTCGTCCGCGGCGATGGCCGCCGACGCGTCCTCGGCGTCCAGTGCGCGCACGAACGCGTCGTTGGCGTCCCGCATCCGCGTCAGATGCGTCTCGGTGAGACGCGGGACCGCCTCGCGCACGGCGAGCGCGTGCAGCGCGCGGACAACCGCGAGCGCGTCGCGGATCTCTTGCTCGACGACCGGCGCCACCCGCGTGTAGCTCTGCGGTTTGGAGACCACCAGGCGCTCGTCGGCCAGCCGGGCGAGTGCCTGCCGGACGGGGGCGCGGGAGAGGCCGAGCTGCTCGGCGAGCTGGGCGTCGCTGAGCTTCTGTCCGGGGGAGAGTTCGCCGGAGACGATGGCTTCCAGCAGCGCGTCGTAGGCCCGGTCGCGCAGCAGCCTTCTCGGCACCGGTTCCAGTGCGGTCACGCCCCGATCCTAAGTTGTGGCCGCCGCCCGCAGGACCGGCCACCCCGCCGTCGGAGGTCTGCGAAGGCCAACTAACATTTCAGATGTCAATCGGCGGGTGAGCAGCGCCCGCCATCCGGCGAAGGACAGCGGGAGACGCGGTGCCGATACCCACCCACGACCATGGCGCGGCCCCCGCGCCCGTCCGCAGCGGCGGCGTGGCCGGCCCCATGGTGCTCGGCATCGTCGCCGCCGCCTGCTTTGCGACGACCTTCGTGCTCAACCGCTGGATGAGCGTGTCCGGCGGATCGTGGCTCTGGAGCGCCAGCCTGCGCTACCTGTTCATGGTCGTCCCGCTGACCGCCCTGGTCGCCGTGCGCGGCGGGCTGCCCGGCGTCCTGCGCAGCCTGCGCGCCAGGCCCGCCGTCTGGCTTATCTGGTCGACGGTCGGCTTCGGCCTCTTCTACGCGCCGCTGACCTGGGCGGGTGAGGCGGGCGCCGGCTGGCTGGTCGCCTCCACCTGGCAGTTGGTGATCGTCGCCGGCATCGCCATCGGCGCGCTCAACGGCGGCCGGGTGCCGCTGCGCACCGTCGGCGTCTCGGCCCTGATCGTCGCCGGTGTCGTCCTGGCCCAGCTCCAGCACGCCGAGGGCACCGGAGCGCTCACCGCACTCAAGGTCGTCCTGCCGGTCGCGGTCGCCGCCGTCGCCTACCCGCTGGGCAACCGCAGACTGCTCGGCCTCGACGGACTCGACGGCGTCCAGCGCACCCTGGCGATGACGCTCGGCTCGCTCCCGCTGTGGATCGTGCTGGCGGGCACGGCGGCGGCGACGCAGGGACCGCCGCCCGGCAGCCAGTTGGTGCAGTGCCTGATCGTCGCCCTGGTCTCGGGAGTCGTGGCCACCACCCTCTTCTTCCGCGCCACCGACCTGGTGCGCCACGAACCCGCCGCACTGGGCGCCGTCGAGGCGACCCAGGCGGCCGAGGTGCCCTTCACCCTGCTCGGCGAGGCCCTCGTGGTGGGGATCGCGGCGCCCGCGCTCACCGGCTGGCTCGGGCTCGCGCTGATCGTCGTCGGCCTGTGCGTGCACGCGCTGGCCAGGACACCGGGCGGCGCCGGCACCCGGCCGCGGGGCGACGGCGATGAGCGGGAACGCCACGGACCCGACGCGGCGCACGCACCGCCGCACACCGCGGAAGCCGCGGCCGGCCCGGCGGAGCGCCTCCAGTACGCGGGGGAGCGGCACCGCCCATGAGCCGTGGCGAACTGCCGCCCCGCCTCCAGGGCGTGCCGCCGGTGATCCGCGCCCTGCGCACGGGGCCGGGGGCCGCCGGTCGGCACCGCTTGCCCGTGCTAGCGGATGCGCGCTAGCTTGGGAGCGTGGCGAAGACACAATTGAACGTCCGTGTGGACGAAGCCACCGCCGAAGCGGCCCGGGAGCGAGCCGTGCAGCGGGGAGTCAGCGTGAACCGCTATATCGAAGAACTCGTCCTCAAGGACGCGGGAGAAGTCGGCCAGACCTTCGTCGAGGCGGCATCCGACTTCATGAAGCAGTACGAGCGCGTCTTCGCCGAAGAATTCGGCCTAGACCCGGCCGTCGGCAGCAGCCACGGCAGGACCCAGGGCAGGGAAGGACACCCGGGCAAGAAGTGACCCTGCGCATCGACCTCGCCTGGCTCCTCCTGATCGCCGAACAGCACACCCCGGGAGACCCCCAGATCACCGACTGGGGCGCCCTCGTGGCCGCCGTCAGCCGCCACGAGGCGGAGACCCTCGGCGTACCCGTCTACACCGACCCCCAGGACCGGGCCGCGGCACTGCTCCAACTGCTGCTGCGCGTACCGGCGTTGGAGCGCTCGAACGCGATGTTCGCGAGCGCCGTGGCCTACGGCTACCTCGTCGTCGGCGGCCTGAAGGTCACCACGTCACCGGAGCGCGTCCGCGACCTCGCCCGCCTGGTCAAGGATGACACCACCGACCTCCCCGCCATCGCCGACGAACTGCGCAGCTGGACGGTCTGACCGGCCGCAGGACCGGAGGACGAGCGGGGCGCGGACCGGTGCTGGATTCCGCCTCCCCGTCCCTTGCTCCTGCTCAGTCGACCGGCCGTTGCGCCGTACCCAGCACCGCGGGCGAGGTCGGCAGGGTCGGCCCGCGTTCCGGTACCTTCAGCCGCCGGACGTGCACCACTTCGAAGCCCGCCGCCCGGATCTCGGCGAGCGGATCCCGCCAGGTGTGACAGCCGCCCATCAGCGTCGGCCAGACCGTATGGTCCAGCGTCCACTGCACCGCGGAAAGCCCGCCGCCCGCCGCCCGTACGTGTTCGAAGAAGCGCAGCTCACCGCCGGGCCGCAGCACCCGCCGCAGCTCCGCCAGGGCCCTGCGCACGTCCCGCACCGAGCACAGCACCAGCGAAGCCACCGCCACATCGAACGCCTCGCTCTTGACCGGCAGCGCCTCCGCGACCCCGGGCACCGGATCCACCGGCACGTCCGCCCGCACCGCCGCGTCCCGCGCCAGCCGTCGCAGGGTGGCCTCCGGCTCGATCGCCACCACCTCCGACACCGTCCCGGGATAGTGCGCGAAGTTCAGCCCGGTGCCCGCACCGACCTCGATCACCCGGCCGGTGACACCCGACAGCAGCGCACGCCGCAGCTCCGCCACTCCGGCCCGCTGGTCGGCCGCGGCACCGCACCGCGCGTAGAAGCGCGCGAACAACGGATGGTGCACGGCGTCCCGCGGGACACCCCTGCGCTGCGACATGACGACCCCTTTCACCCGACGGCCGGCCCCGCTGCCAGTCTCCCCTCCCGGAGGGCGGGACGCCGGGGAATACGGGCGGCGAGCGTGATGATCTCCGGGCTCGACTCCGTCAGCGGGCCGCGGTCCCAGTCGCCGTACTGTGCCACGGCCGTCAGCCCCGCATCGGTCAGGAACGAGGACAGCGCGGCGGGCGGCAGGAACCGCAGTGTGCTGCGGCCGGTGCGGGGCCGGCCCCCGCCGGATGTGGTGAACGTGGTGGTGAAGTGCACCAGTTCGCCGTCGACGGGTGTGTCGACGCGGTGCTCGGCGCGGCAGGTGACGCCGTCCGGGCGGGTCGCTTCGACGGCGTGCTCCGGGGTCCACCGCTCCCACGGGCGTGCCGACGGGTGGCGGGTCTCGAACGCGAACCGGCCGCCATCGGCGAGTGCGCCGCGCACGAACGCCAGCGCGTTGTGCAGCGCCGTGTCGTCGAGCAGTACCTGGAAGGCGTGGCCGGTCATCACGATCAGGTCGAACCCGCGGCCCCGGCCGGAGCCGCGGAGCGCGCCGGGGCCGGGGCCGTCGCCGAGGCCGCCGTGTACCCACTCGATCCCGGTACGCCCCCTGGCGCGTGCCCGGTCGAGCATCGCCGTGGCCGGGTCGAGGCCGCACAGCCTGCCTGCGTGGCCGCGTTCCCGGGCGCGGTGCAGCAGCGTGCCCGTGCCGCAGCCGACATCCAGGACGGCGCCCGCTGACATCACCAGGTCGAGGTAGAAGTCGTCCGACGCGCCCCAGGGGTTGAACGTGTCGTACCACGCGGCGAGTTCGGGATCGGCGTACGCGTCATCGGCCATGGGGGGGGGAGTGTGCCAGGGGCGTGCCGGGCGGTCCGGCGGATTGTTCCCGGCGGCCTTTCCGGGGGCGCGTCAGGACGGCAGCCGGAAGGCGTCCGTGCCGCCCAGCCGCGGTGCCAGCCAGTCCGGTGCCGCGGCGCGGAACGCGGAGGGCGGCAGGCTTCCGGCGCCCTCGGGAACGGCCCCGAGCAGCGGGGCGCCGGCGGCGTCCGGCAGGTCGGTGAGGTTGCAGCGGGACGCGAGATCGGGGGTCGCGGGCCAGCTGCCGATGATCACGCCGGGGCAGTCGAGGCCGTACGCGCGCAGGGCGAGCGCGGTGAGCGCGGTCGCGTTGAGGGCGCCGAGGCCGGCCGGGGCGACGACGAGGACGGGGGCCTCCGCGAGCCGCGCGGCGTCGGCGAGGGTGCCGCCGGATCCGTCGAAGCGGACCAGCAGGCCACCGGCGCCCTCGACCAGGACGAGGTCGTGCGAAGCGGCGAGTTCGGCCGCCGCCTTCGCGACATCCTGGGGCAGGACCGGCGTCATCCCGGCGCGTGCCGCCGCCGTGGCGGGCGCCAACGGCTCGGGAAAGCGGCCCAGTTCGGCCGTGGTCACGGCGCCGGCCAGCCGCTCGACCTCCGCGACGTCGCCGGGTTCGGCCGCGCCGACTCCGGTCTGCGCGGGTTTGAGTACGGCCACCGAACGGCCCTGGGCGAGGGCGGTCGCCGCGAGGGCGGCCGTCGTCACGGTCTTGCCGATCTCCGTGCCGGTGCCCGTCACGAAAAGCACCGTCATGGTGCGCCTCCGAGTGGTGTTTTGCGAGGAACAGGGGAGTAGGGGAAGAGGGGGAAAGCGGGTTCGCCGACGTGGCGGAGCCGGGGCGATCCGGCTCCGCCGCGCGGCAGTTCAGCCCTCCCGGGCCGCCGCGCACACCGCGGCGCAGATCCGCGCCACGTCGTCGTCGCCCGTGATGTACGGCGGCATCGTGTAGACGAGGTCGCGGAAGGGGCGCAGCCATACGCCCTCCCGTACGGCGGCGGCGGACGCGGCGGCCATGTCGACCTCGTGATCGAGCTGGACCACGCCGATCGCCCCCAGCACCCGCACGTCACGGACACCAGGCAGCTCCCGGGCCGGTGCCAGGCCCGCCCGCAGGCCGGTCTCGATCCGATGGACCTCCTGCGCCCAGTCCTGCCCGAGCAGCAGCTCGATGGAGGCGTCGGCGATGGCGGCGGCCAGCGGATTGCCCATGAACGTGGGGCCGTGCGCCAGCACCGGCACCTCGCCGCCGGAGATCCCCTCGGCCACGTCCGATGTGCACAGCGTCGCGGCCAGCGTGAGGTAGCCGCCGGTCAGCGCCTTGCCGACGCACATCACGTCCGGTGCGACCCCGGCGTGCCCGGCGGCGAAGAGTGAGCCGGTGCGGCCGAAGCCGGTGGCGATCTCGTCGAAGACCAGCAGCACGCCGTGCGCGTCGCAGGCTTCCCGCAGCACCCGGAGATAGCCGGGGGAGTGGAACGTCATCCCGCCCGCGCCCTGCACCACCGGCTCGACGATCACCGCGGCCACCTCGTCGGCGTGCCGGGCGATCAGCTCGCGCAGCCGTGCCGCGTACGCCGGGTCGGGTTCCGCGTCGAAGCCGGGCGGCGGTGCGTCCGCGAAGATCTGGCGGGGCAGCACGCCCTGCCACAGCTCGTGCATCCCGCCCTCCGGGTCGCACACCGACATCGGCTGCCAGGTGTCACCGTGGTAGCCGCCCCGCCAGGTGAGCAGCCGCTGTTTGCGCGGCCGGCCGAGCGAGCGCCAGTACTGGAGGCACATTTTGACGGCGACTTCGACGGACACCGAACCGGAGTCCGCGAGGAAGACGTGCCGCAGGGGTTCCGGTGTGATGTCGACCAGCCGTTTGGCGAGCCGTACGGCGGGCTCGTGGGTGAGCCCGCCGAACATCACGTGGCTCATCCGCCCCAGTTGGTCGTGTGCGGCGTCGTTGAGTACGGGGTGGTTGTACCCGTGCACCGCCGACCACCAGGAGGACATCCCGTCGATCAACTCCGCGTGACCACCGGCGGGTTCGGCCAGCCGCAGCCGGACGCCGGCGGCCGATTCGACCAGCAGCGGTGTGCTACGGCCTGGCATCGGCCCGTAGGGGTGCCACACGTGCTGCCGGTCGAGTGCGAGCAGGTCGCCCGGTGAGAACACCTCAGACATTGGGCGGCAGTTCGGTGCCGGCGCCCCGGCGGCGCACCGAGACCAGGCCGCGGCGGGCCTCGTCGGACGGCGCGGGCACGGTGGTGGCGGGCGGCGCGTCCTGGGCGGGGTGGCAGGCGCCCGGCGCCCCGCCGTGGCAGCCGTCCTCGTCGCCGCAGCCCGGGACGCGGTGTTCGGGCAGGGTGGTGGTGTCCGCGCCCTCCACTTCGAAGCCCGCGTCGGCGATCATCGCGAGGTCGTCCTTGCCCGCCTGGCCCTCGCTGGTCAGATAGTCGCCGAGGAAGATGGAGTTGACGAGGTGCAGCGCCAGCGGCTGCATGCTCCGCAGATGCACCTCGCGCCCGCCCGCCAGCCGTACCTCGACGTCCGGGCAGACGAAGCGGGTCATGGCCAGGATGCGCAGCGCGCGCTGCGGCGTGAGGTTCCACTCCTCGGCGAGCGGGGTGCCTTCGAACGGGATGAGGAAGTTCACCGGCACCGAATCGGGGTCCAGTGCGCGCAGCGCGAAGACCACGTCCACCAGGTCGGCGTCGGTCTCGCCCATCCCGGCGATCAGCCCGGAACAGGCCGACAGACCGGCCGCCTGGGCCTGTTGCACGGTCGTCACGCGGTCCGAGAAGTCATGGGTGGTGCAGATGTCGCCGTACGTGGCTTCCGAGGTGTTGAGGTTGTGGTTGTAGGCGTCAGCCCCGGCTTCCCGCAGCCGCCCGGCCTGGCCTTCGGAGAGCAGTCCGAGGCAGGCGCACACCTCGATGCCCTCGTTCTGCTCCTTGATGGCGGAGATGGTCTCCGACACCCGGTCCACGTCCTTGTCGGTCGGCCCGCGGCCACTGGCCACCAGGCACACGCGCTTGGCGCCGCCCGCCACCCCCGCGGCTGCCGCCTTCGACGCGTCATCGGGCTTGATCCAGGTGTACTTGAGGATCTCGGCCTTCGACCCGAGGCGCTGCGAGCAGTACGAGCAGTCCTCGGGGCACAGGCCCGACTTGAGGTTGACGAGGTAGTTGAGCTTCACCCGCCGCCCGAACCACTGACGGCGCACCTTTCCGGCCGCGGCCACCACATCGAGCAGTTCGTCATCGGACGTCGCCAGTACGGCGAGGGCCTCTTCACGGGTCGGCAGCTCACGCCGCAGCCCCTTGTCCACCAGAGTGTTCAGCAGCTCCATGGCGTTGATCCTGGCGTACGGCACCGCCCCGGGCCAAGGAGGATTCCCACAACGACCTCGGCTCGGAGTGTGGGTATCACCACACTGTGGGCGGGTGTAACGACCGCTAACGTCTATCGACAGCCCACAATCGAGAAGGATGCCGATGCCGCAGGACACCGCACCGCCGCAGACCCGGGACGCACGCTGCGTGCCGCCCGCCGACCCCGCAGCGGCCCCTGTACGCGAGACGTTCGGCGCGGCATTCGACTGGCTCGATGCGGCGCACGCCGAGCGGCAACGGGCGGGCCTGGTCCGCACCCTGCGCCCGCGCTCCGCCGATTCCGCGCTGCTGGACCTGGCCTGCAACGACTACCTCGGATTCGCCAGGCACCCCGAGGTGACCCGCGCCGCCGCCCAGGCCGCGCACCGCTGGGGCGCGGGCGCCACCGGCTCCCGGCTGGTGACCGGCAGCACCGAACTGCACGCCAGGCTGGAGTCCGAACTCGCCGCGTTCTGCGGCTTCGAGGCCGCCCTGGTGCTGTCGTCCGGCTACGCCGCGAACCTCGCCGCCGTCACCGCGCTCACCGGGTCCGGCGCCCTCGTGGTCTCCGACGCGGGCAACCACGCCTCCCTCATCGACGGTTGCCGGCTCTCCAGGGCCCGTACCGCCGTCGTCCCGCACGCCGACCCGCGGGCGGTGGCCGCCGCGCTGGCGGACCACGACGGCCGGGCGCTCGCGGTGACCGACGCGGTGTTCTCCGTCGACGGCGACGCGGCCCCGCTCCCCGCTCTCGCCGGCGTCTGCCGGGCGCACGGCGCGGGTCTGCTCGTCGACGACGCGCACGGACTGGGCGTACTGGGCGACGGCGGGCGCGGCGCGACGGCCGCCGCGGGTCTCGCCGGTGACGCCGACGTGGTCGCCACCCTGACCCTGTCCAAGTCCCTCGGCGGACAGGGTGGCGTGGTGCTCGGCCCGGCCCGTGTGATCGAGCATCTGGTCAACACCGCGCGGACGTTCATCTTCGACACCGGCCTGGCACCCGCGGCGGTCGGCGGCGCACTGGCCGCGCTGCGGCTGCTCCGCCGCGAACCCGCACGCGTCGACCGGGTCCGTACCGTCGCCACGCAGCTGCACCGCCGCCTCACCGCCGCAGGCCTGGCCGCCGTACGCCCGGACGCCGCCGTGGTCTCGGTGCGCGCCCCGTCCCCGGAACAGGCCGTCCGCTGGGCCGCCGACTGCCGGGAAGCCGGGCTCGTCGTCGGCTGCTTCCGCCCCCCGTCCGTGCCGGACGGCATCTCCCGGCTGCGGCTCACCGCCCGCGCGGACCTGACGGACGCGCAGATCGACAGCGCCGTCGAGACGGTCGTGGCCGCCGCGCCCCGAGGCTGACGACGCCGGACGCCCCGGAGGCGCGGCCCCTCCCCAGAGGTTTACCGGCACCGCCCGGCGAGTATGAGGCGGGTACAGCGTTCGTCGGTGCCGCAGGGGGGCCGGCACCGGCGGGCCGGCGTGCGGTCCCGCCGCCCAAATCCGTTCTCGCGTAGCAGAGTTCACCGCATTGAGCGACAGATATGGGCATATCGTGGTGGATCGGCGTCACACCAGCAGCATGGATGGCAGTCTGACGCACAGCAGCAGTCCGAGGCCGTATCGGTGTCCGATCGGCAGCTCGCTCCCTGGTCGGTGCGCCGGAATCGAGCCTCGGTGGGAAAAGGACGGCGTCGCGATGGCAGACCACCAGGAATCCTCACTCACGCTGCCGAGCGAGCCCGCCTCCGTGCGGCTGGCCCGCGGCTATGTGAGCGATGTGCTCGGCGAGTGGGGTCTGCCGGCGCACGCGGTGCGCGCCGACGCCGTCCGGCTGATCGTCTCCGAACTCGCCACCAACGCCGTCCAGCACACCCTGGGCCGCTCCCCGGTCTTCACCGTGGAGCTGCGGCTCGACCGCGACGAACAGCTCCGCATCGGCGTCACCGACAGCCATCCGCGGTGGCCGCAGCGGCTGCCCGCCGCGGTGCAGCAGGACAACGGACGCGGCCTGGTCATCATCCGCTTCCTCGCCGCGGAAGCCGGCGGCCGGCTGACGGTCGAACCCACCCACCAGGGCGGCAAAACGGTCTGGGTCTCGCTGCCCTGGACGGCAACCGGACCCTGACCACCTGCCTCCTGACCACCCGCCCGCCACCGGGCAGGCCGCCGCACGGCCTCACTGCACGGAGCCGCCACGGGTGAACGCGCCGCGCAGCAGCGCCCGCAGGGTGTCGGCGGCAGGGGAGCCGCCACCGGGGCGGTAGGCCACCGACACCGTGCGGTGCAGCTCGGGCGGCTCCAGCCGGCGGACACCCAGCGGTGTCACCGAACCTGTCGCCATCATCTCCGGCACCACCGCCACCCCCAGGCCCGCGCTCACCAGCGCGCACACCACCTCATACCCCGGTGACTCGCAGCGCACCGCCACGCTCGCCCCGGCAGCCGCGAGCGCCGCCTCCACCCCGCGCCGGTGAGGGTTGGCGGGCGCCATGCTGACCAGCGGCTGTCCGGCCAGACCGGACAGCGGCAGCCGTCCCTGGCCCGCCGACAGGGCGTGCCCCGGCGCCGTGACGAGCACCAGTTCCTCGGTCAGCAGCGGCTCCAGCCGCAGCCCCTCCGGTGTGGGCATCGGGTCGCCCGGCGCGTAGGCGTGCGTCAACGCCAGATCCACCTCGCCGAGCGCCACCGCCCGCATACCGAGCGGCGGTTCGTACTCCGTGACGCTCAGCTCCACGTCCGGGTGCGCACGGCGGAACGCGCTCAGCGCGGGCGGCAGCAGATGCGTACCGGCCGTCATGAACGTGCCCACCCGCAGCCGGCCGCCGGACAGGCCCGCCAGCTGCGCCAGCTCGTGCCGTGCCAGATCCAGCTCGTCCAGCGCCCGCCGGGCCCTGACCAGCAGCAGTTCCCCCGCGGCCGTCAGCCGCGCCCCGCGGTGGTGGCGCACCAGCAGCGCCGTCCCGGCCTCCCGCTCCAGCTTGGCGAGCTGCTGGGAGAGCGCGGGCGCGGTGTAGCCGAGCCGGTCGGCGGCCCGGGAAATCGATCCGGCCTCCGCGACCGCCACCAGGGCGGCCAGTCGCGTGGGGTCGTACATAAGAACCTCTTTAGCCAGACGAAGAAGATTGCCACTCCCCATTAAAGGCTCTGACCAGCGAGGATTGCCTCATGGACGGACGGCTGATCACCTTCACCGGAGTTGCCGCCGGCATGGTCGCCATGCCGGGCGCGGACTTCGCGGTCGTGGTGCGCAACGCACTCGGCTCGCGCCGGGCGGGGGTGGCCTGCGCGGTCGGGGTCGCGGGCGGGCTGCTCGTGCACACCGCCCTCGCGGTCGCCGGGCTCGCCGCCGTACTCGTCGCCGTGCCCGTGCTGTTCGGCGCCGTTCAGGTACTCGGCGGCGCCTATCTGCTCTACCTCGGAGGCCGCGCACTGCTGGCCGTCGTACGCGGTCCTGCCGACGCGGCGCCCACGGCGGACGAGGACGTCGTGGCACGGACCGGGGATGAGGCCGCCGCGCAGCAGGAAGCGCGTACCGGCGTCGGGCAGAGCCTGCGGCAGGGCTTCCTCACGAACGCGCTCAACCCCAAGGCGCCGGTGCTCTTCCTCAGCCTGCTCCCGCAGTTCGTCCCCGAGGGGCAGCCCGCGCTGCCGCGCACCCTGTTGCTCGCCATGATCGTCGTCGCGATGGCGCTGGTGTGGTTCCCCGCCGTCGCGCTGCTCGTCGACCGCCTCGGCAACTGGCTGCGCCGCCCGCGGGTCACCCGCGCCCTGGAGGCCACCACCGGCGCCCTGCTGACCACGCTCGGTGGCGTCCTCCTCGTCGAGGTGGCGCTCGCCTGACCGTGCCGCACGCACGCGGACGGCCGTCGCCGAGCGCCTCCCGGATGGTCAACGGCGGTCAGAGGTAAGGAAGTTCGGCCATCTCAGTGCGATGCGGCGGGTGACGGGTGACCGCTCACCTGACCCGCCCGTACCAGACGGCCTTGCTCCAGATCTTGTCCAGGCGGACGACGGTGCCGGTCCTGGGCGCATTCCAGATGCGGCCCCGTCCGGCGTAGATCCCGACGTGGTAAACACCCCTGCCCGCATGGAAGAAGACCAGATCGCCGACCCTGCGGGACGAGGCGGGCAGGTGCCGGGTGCGGTTGTACTGCGCAGCCGCGGTGCGCGGCAGCTTCTTGCCCGCGTGCTTGAACGCGTACTGCGTCAGCCCTGAGCAGTCGAATCGGTGGGGGCCCCGGGCGCCGTACTGGTACGGCGCCCCCTTCTTGGAGGCGGCGATCCGCAGCGCCGCGGACGAGACGCTCGACGCTTCGGCGTCGGTGGTCCCTCCGGGCGTCGGGATGATGCCGCCGACGGTGGCGAGTGCCAGAGCCGAAATCGTTCCGGCGCGGGCCACTGCTGTCGGTACGTGCCTGCGTACAGCCATGAGCGAACCCTTCGTCAGCCGCCTGCGAAGGAGGACCTGTCGGGTTCGGGCAGGCGAAGATGCCCGGCCGTGCGTACGGCTTCACCCCAAGGAGCCCGTCGGCCGTGGCGGCCGTGGCCCCGTCCTGCTCGGGTCCTCCGCTCCTGCCGTTCCAACCGCGTCGACCGGACATCCGGACGGCGGCAGGATTAGGCGCCCGTCCGGACCGCCCCGTCGCTGTGGCGGGGTCTTGTCGTCGAAGGGATCGTTACGCATGCGGCGCCCGAAATAAGCGCTGAAATGACCCTGTGTGACATTCGTCACATGGGAGCCATGTGGTGAGTTGCGCCGTTTGCGGTGCGCGGAGGCATCCAAGGCCGGGGCCGGGACCAGGCGTGGAACCCGGTGCGCCGCCGGGGTCAAGGCGACGTGCCGCAATCCGGGCGCCGTTCGTCGCGGACTTCGGTGCTAGCCCTTCCGGGCGAGCCGGGCAGGGGACGTGTCGCACGCCCGGTGCCCGGCGACACCGTGTGCGGCCCCTGCCTCATGTGTCCTCGGGCGGCACCGAGACGAGCCGGGCCCGGCGCTCGCCGTCGAGTGTCCGCAGTGCCCGGCCGAGCGTCCCGCCGTGCAGTTCGCTCTCGCCCCGCTCGTGCATCAGTGCCAGCGCGTCCCGCAGTCCGGCGGCCCTGCCCACCAGTGCCTGGGCGGCCCGCAGCCCGCCGTAGGTGTGCCCGCCACGCGCCGGGTTGATCCGGCCCAGCAGGTCAAGGACTTCCAGGTAACGGTCGATCAGTTCACCCTCGGCCCGGGTCAGCGCGGGCAGCGGAGGGAGTTCGGGCGCCGGCACCCGACGTCACCGTGCGCCGGTCGGCGCGGAGGTCTTGCGGGCGCGGGTGACCCCGTCGATCAGGCCGTACTCCTGGGCGGCGCCGACGTCGAAGATCTTGTCCCGCTCGATGTCGGCGGCGATCCGTTCGCGCGGCATGCCGGTGTGCCGTTGCAGCAGTTCCTCCAGCTTGTCGCGGGTGCGCAGCAACTCGTCCGCCTGGATGCGCAGATCGGTGGCCTGGCCCTGGACCGGCTCGCTGAGGGCGGGCTGGTGGATCAGCACCCGGGCGCCCGGCAGTGCCAGCCGCTTGCCCGGGGTGCCGGCGGCCAGCAGCACCGCGGCGGCGGACGCGGCCTGGCCCAGGCAGACCGTCGCCACGTCGCAGGTCACGTACTGCATCGTGTCGTAGATCGCGGTCATCGCGGTGAACGAGCCGCCGGGGGAGTTGATGTAGAGCGAGATGTCCTGCTCGGGGGCGGCGTGTTCGAGGTACATGAACTGCGCCATCACGTCGTTGGTCGAGGCGTCGTCGATGGGGGTGCCCAGGAAGACGATGCGCTCGCCGAGCAGCTTCGAGTAGGGGTCCATCGTGCGCGTGCCGTTGCTGGTGCGCTCGGTGAACTCCGGCAGGACGTAGCGGGCAGTGGGGTGCGGTGCGTACGGCAAGACTGCTCCTCTTCCGTAAAAAATGTACAGGACGTACATCCCGTTTAATGGGGAGCATGGTCTACGAGATTCCGGTGACGCAAGCCCGCGCCGAGCTGGCGGATCTGATCAACCGCGTCGTCTACGGCGGGGAGCGTGTGGTGGTCACCCGCCACGGCAAACCGCTCGTCGCGCTGGTTTCGGCCGCTGACCTGCAGCTACTGGAGGAGCATGGGCGGTCTGCCGGGGACGCGGATGAGGAGCAGATGATCAGCACGGTCTCGACCGTGCGGCCGGGCGCGTCCGCTCCGGGCGAACGGCGGCGGTTCGGCATCGCCGCGGAACACCGCGACCCGGCCGCCGGGGATCGGCGACCGGGTCGGGAGGGCTGACCGTACGGCGCTGCGGCCCGCCCGCGCCGGAGCGGCGGCGCGGGCCGTGGGCGGCGGCTGCCCGGCGCCGGTGGGCGCGCGGGTCAGCCGCTGAGCTGCCGGGTGCGGGTCAGGAGCTGAGCTGCCACAGCGCGTTGGCGATGGCGTCGGTGTTGTTGTCCAGTGCGGTGTCGTCGATGTTCTTCGACGTGTCGCAGGCGGCGTGGTAGCAGGCGTCGAACGCCTTGCCCGCCTCGCCGCCCCATGCCTTGGCCTGCTCGTCGGTCTTGATGTAGTCGGCGCCGGAGAACAGCCCGCCCACCGGGACGCCGGCGTCCTTGAACGGCGCGTGGTCGGAGCGGCCGTCGCCCTCGGTCTCGATCTCGGTCGCGATGTCCTTGGTGGCGAACCAGTCCTTGAAGACCTTCTCCAGGCGCGCGTCGTCGTCGTAGACGAAGTAGCCGGGGTTCGGCGAGCCGATCATGTCGAAGTTGAGGTACGAGTCGAGCTTCGCGGTGTCGCCGCCGAGGGACTCGACGTAGTTCTGCGAGCCGATCATGCCGTCCTCCTCGTCGCCCCACCAGCCGAAGCGCAGGTGCTTGGTGGGCTTGAGGTCGGCCTTGGCGACCGCGAGTGCGACCTCCAGGATGCCGGCCGAGCCGGATCCGTTGTCGTTGATGCCGGGGCCCGCGGGGACGGAGTCGAGGTGGGCGCCGGACATCACGGTCTTGCTCTCGTCGCCGCCGGGCCAGTCGGCGATGATGTTGTAGCCCTTCGCGCCGCCGCTGTTGAACTCCTGGAGCTTCGTGGTGAATCCGGCGGCGTCGAGCTTGCCCTTGATGTAGTCGACCGATGCCTGGTAACCGGCGGTGCCGTGGGCGCGGTTGCCGTCGTTGGCGTCGGCTATGGACTGGAGCTTGGCGAGGTCGGCCTTGACGTCCGCCACCGGGATGTCGGGCGCGGCGAGCGTGTCGGGGGTGGCCTGTGCCGAGGCCGCGGTGCCCAGGAGGGCGACGGCGGCGGCGCAGGCGCCGGCGGCCAGGACGGCACGGCGGGTACGGGCAGAGCGAGTCACAGTGTGGCTCCGATGCTGGTGTGGGGGGTGGTGCGGAGCTGTTTGACGCGCACATGAGGATCGTGACCATTGGGGGCGCCGTCAAGAGCGCATAACGGACAGTCGCGTCCGGGGAGCGGATCATGTCCGTTATGGGCGGAAAGTCGGCGGCTATTGCCCGTACTTCCGGCCGCCGCGCGGGGATTGCGGCCCTTCCGGAGTGTGGAATTCGCCACCGCTTTCCTGTGAGCCGGAGAAACCCGGCAGGGAAGAGTGGCTCGGGAATTCGGTCGCCGTTCGGTAACGCCGGGTAATGGGCGGCGTGTTACCCCCAGGCGTGAGAAGGGTTCTGTATCCGTCCGCGCTGGTAACGCGTACGAAATCCCGGCGAACTAGCCTCTGATCGGCGGGTTGTTGATGGTCTTCCGCTGACGGGTGGTTTGCTCGTCCTTTAATTACTGTGTGATACATCTACCAATACAGGTGTGTGGACGCCTGTGACCTGGGTGAACGTCAAGCCCGGGGCAGACTGTGAGGTGGAACGTATGCAACTGACCCCGCATGAGCAGGAACGCCTGATGATTCATGTGGCGGCAGACGTGGCCGAAAAGCGACGGGCTCGGGGGCTGAAGCTCAACCATCCGGAATCCATTGCCCTGCTGACCGTCCACATCCTCGAAGGTGCGCGGGACGGCCGTACGGTCGCCGAGCTCATGTCCTCCGGGCGCAAGGTGCTGAGCCGGGACGACGTCATGGAAGGCGTCCCGGAAATGATTCACGACGTGCAGGTCGAGGCCACTTTCCCCGACGGCACCAAGCTCGTCACCGTTCACGAACCCATCAACTGACCGCGGGAGAGCAGAAGATGATCCCGGGACAGATCCTCTACGCCGAAGAGCCGGTGCGCCTCAACGATGGCCTCCCCCTCACGCGCATGACCGTCCTCAACGCCGCCGACCGCCCCGTGCAGGTCGGCTCCCACTACCACTTCGCCGAGGCCAACCCCGGCCTCGAATTCGACCGCGCGACCGCGCACGGTCAGCGGCTCAACGTCCCCGCCGGATCCGCCGTGCGCTTCGAGCCCGGCATCCCCACCGAGGTCGAACTCGTCCCCATCGGGGGCAAGCGGATCGTCGCAGGACTGCGCGGCCAGACCGGAGGCTCCCTCGATGGCTGATCTGACGCGCCAGGCGTACGCCGACCTGTTCGGCCCCACCACCGGCGACCGCATCCGGCTCGCCGACACCGACCTCGTCATCGAGATCGAGGAAGACCGCTCCGGCGGCCCCGGCAGGGCGGGTGACGAAGCCGTCTTCGGCGGCGGCAAGGTCATCCGCGAATCGATGGGCCAGTCCCGCACCACCCGCGCCGAAGGCGCCCCCGACACGGTGATCACCGGCGCCGTCGTCCTCGACCACTGGGGCATCGTCAAGGCCGACGTCGGCATCCGCGACGGCCGGATCGTCGCCCTGGGCAAGGCCGGCAACCCCGACACCATGGACGGCGTCAACCCGGACCTCGTCATCGGCCCCGAGACCGAGATCATCGCCGGCAACGGCAAGATCCTCACCGCGGGCGCCATCGACACCCACGTCCACTTCATCTGCCCCCAGCAGGTGGACGAGGCGCTGGCGTCGGGTGTCACCACCCTCGTGGGCGGCGGCACCGGACCCGCCGAAGGCAGCAAGGCCACCACCATCACCCCCGGCGCCTGGCACATCTCCCGGCTGCTGGAGTCGATGGACTCGCTCCCGGTCAACATCGGCCTGCTGGGCAAGGGCAACACCATGTCCGTCGCCTCGATGCGCGACCAACTGCGGGCCGGCATCCTCGGCTTCAAGATCCACGAGGACTGGGGCGCCACCCCCGCCGTACTCGACGCCTGCCTCAACGTCTGCGAGGAGAGCGGCGCCCAGCTCGCGATCCACACGGACACCCTCAACGAAGCCGGATTCCTCGGCGACACCCTCGCGGCCATCGCCGGGCGCTCCATCCACGCCTTCCACGTCGAGGGCGCGGGCGGCGGCCACGCCCCCGACATGATCGCGATGGTCTCCGAGCCGAACGTGCTGCCGGCGTCCACCAACCCCACCCGGCCGCACACCGTCAACACCGTCGAGGAACACCTCGACATGCTGATGGTCTGTCACCACCTCAACCCCGCGGTCCCCGAGGACCTCGCCTTCGCCGAGTCCAGGATCCGGCCCTCCACCATCGCCGCCGAGGACATCCTGCACGACCTCGGCGCCATCTCGATCATGTCGTCCGACGCCCAGGCCATGGGCCGGATCGGCGAGGTCGTGATGCGTACCTGGCAGACCGCGCACGTCATGAAGAAGCGCCGCGGCACCCTCACGGGCGACGGCAGCGCCGACAACCGCCGCGCCCGCAGGTACGTCGCGAAGTACACCATCAACCCGGCCGCGGCCCAGGGCATCGACCACGTCATCGGCTCGGTCGAGGACGGCAAGCTCGCCGACCTCGTCCTGTGGGATCCGGCGTTCTTCGGCGTCAAACCGCTGCTCGTCATCAAGGGCGGCCAGATCGCGTACGCGCAGGTGGGCGACGCCAACGCGTCCATCCCCACCCCGCAGCCGATCCTGCCCCGCCCGATGTTCGGCGCGATCGGCAAGGCCCCCGGCAGCAACTCCGTCAACTTCGTCTCCCCGCAGGCCGTCGAGGACGGCATCGCCGAGCGGCTCCCGCTGGCCAAGGCGTACGAGCCGATCCGCAGCACCCGCGGCGTCACCAAGGCATCGATGCGCAACAACGACGCCCTGCCGCGGGTCCACGTCGACCCGGACACCTTCACGGTGACCATCGACGGCGAGACCGTCGAACCGGCCCCCGCCGCCGAACTCCCCATGGCCCAGCGCTACTTCCTCTTCTGATGCGGTCACGATGAACACCCCCGTCAACCCCACGCACCACCCGGACCGCCGATGAGCCGGGCCGCCCTGCTCGTCCTCGCCGACGGCCGGTTCCCCGCCGGAGGGCACGCCCACTCGGGCGGCGCCGAACCCGCCGTCACCGCGGGACGCATCAAGGACGCCGCGACCCTGGAGCGGTTCTGCCGCGGCCGGCTGCACACCGCGGGACTGGTCGCGGCCGGCCTCGCCGCGGCGGCAGCGGCCGGCGCCGACCCGCTCCTCCTGGACGACGCAGCCGACGCCCGTACGCCCGTACCCGCGCTGCGGCAGGTCGCCAGGCGGCTCGGCCGGCAGATGATGCGGGCCGCCCGCGCGACCTGGCCGTCCGACGCGCTCGACGCGCTCGCCGCGGCCCGGCCGCGCGGCGCCCACCAGCCCGTCGTCCTCGGCCTCGCCGCCAGGTCGGCGGGCCTGACTCCGCTGGACGCCGCGTACGCCGTGGCCTACGAGAACATCAGCGGCCCGGCGACCGCCGCCGTACGCCTGCTGAGCCTCGACCCCTTCGACGCCACCGCCGTCCTCGCCCACCTCACCGCCGACCTGGACCAGGTCGCCGCGCAGGGAGCCGAGGCCGCGGCGCGCGTCGCCACCGAAGGGACCGACGCGCTGCCCACCGCTTCCGCGCCGCTGCTCGACATCACCGCCGAACAGCACGCCGCCTGGCCGGTACGGCTCTTCGCCTCCTGACCGGCCCCACCACCGCGCCGCACACCACGCGGCGCACGCACTACGGAGTGACCATGCACCTCGACCACGAGCTCGACGAGATCTTTCCCCAGCGCCACACCCACAGCGCCGCCGCCCCGACCCGCTCCGACGGCACCCGGCGGGCCCTGCGCATCGGTCTGGGCGGGCCGGTGGGTACCGGCAAGACCGCCACCGTCGCCGCACTGTGCCGGGCGCTGCGTGACGAACTGTCCATCGCCGTCGTCACCAACGACATCTACACCCGCGAGGACGCCGAGTTCCTGCTCCGCGAGGCGGTCCTGCCCGCCGACCGCATCCAGGCGGTCGAGACCGGCGCCTGCCCGCACACCGCCATCCGCGACGACATCTCCGCCAACCTGGAGGCGGTGGAGGACCTGGAAGAGGCGGTCGGCCCGCTCGACCTGATCCTCGTCGAGTCCGGCGGCGACAACCTCACCGCCACTTTCTCCAAGGGCCTGGTCGACGCCCAGATCTTCGTCATCGACGTCGCGGGCGGCGACGACATCCCCCGCAAGGGCGGCCCCGGCGTCACCACCGCCGACCTCCTCGTCATCAACAAGACCGACCTCGCCCCCCACGTCGGCGTCGACCTGGAAGGCATGGCCCGCGACGCCAAGGCCCAACGCGGCGAACTCCCCGTCGCCTTCACCGCGTTGAAGAAGGAGAACGGCGTCAAGCCGATCTCGGACTGGGTGCGCGGGCGGCTCGCCGACTGGACCGCGGGCCCGGCATGACGACCGCGCCCACCACGCTCGCCCGGCCGCCGCGCACGCCGATGCCGGCGGCGGGACTGCACGCCACCGCCCGCATCACCGCCCGCACCGACGCGCACGGCATCACCCGGCTGCCCGTCCTCGACGGCGCAGGACCGTTCGCGCTGCGCCGGATCGGCAGGCCGGGACCGCAGGCCAGGGTCTGCGTGGTGGGTGCCATGAGCGCCCCGCTCGGCGGCGACCGGCTGGCCATCGACGCCACCGCGGACGCCGGCGCAGCCCTGCACCTCACGGCCGCCGCCGCGACGGTCGCACTGCCCGGCCGCACCGGCGATGCCGCCACCTACGACGTCCGGCTGACGGTCGGCGACGGCGCACGGCTCGACTGGCTGCCCGAACCGCTGATCTCCGCCGATGGCAGCGACCTGTGGATGACCACCACCGTCGAACTCGCGCCCACCGCCCGCCTGGTGCTGCGGGAGGAACAGGTCCTGGGCCGCACCGGCGAGCACACCGGAACGCTGCACAGCCGGCTGACGGTACGGCGCGCCGGACGCACCCTGCTGGACCAGGAGACCGCCTACGGCCCCGGAGTCCCCGGCTGGGACACCTCCGCGGTCCTCGACACGCAGCGCGCCGTCGGCCAACTCCTCGTCGTGGAGCCCGCGTTCGATGAGCACCCGGCGGCGGTGCGGCTGCTCGGCGACGCCGCGGGCGGGCCGGGGCAGGAGCCCGCGGGACAGGGCGTACTGGCGCCGCTGGCGGGCCCCGCGGCGCTCGTCACCGCCGTCGCCCCGGACGCGTTGCGGCTGCGGCGTCTCCTGGACGACGCGGCGCGGGACGTTGCGGCGGGCTGAGACCGGACCGGCGGGCGGGGGCGGAGAGCCGCGCCCCCGCGCCGGTCACACCTCCAACTCGGCTTCCAGTTGGGCGAGTCGGCGCCGGGCCAGCGCGAGGTTGGCGCGCTTGCGGTCCAGCACCAGGTACAGGAAGAGGCCGTTGCCCTTCCTCCCGGTCAGCGGGCGCAGCAGGTGGTACTGCGAGGTCAGCGTGATGAGCATGTCCTCGATGGAACCCTGGAGTTCCAGCATTTCCATGGTGCGCAACTTCGCCCGTACGACCTCGGTGTTGCCGGCCGCCGCGGCATCGATGTCCAGAGCGTGGTTGTCACCCAGGGTGGCCAGCGACATGCCGCTGGTGTAATCGACGAGGGCGATACCGATGGCGCCGTCGATGTTCGACATTGCTTCGGAGAGTGCGGAATCCATCTGAGCCATGGCGGATGGTGACCTTTCCATCGACAGGGTGGGACAGGGTTTTCGGGAGGGGTCAGGCTTCCGGCGCGGTGTCCACCAGCGTGCCGATGCGTGCCGCGGTCTGGCGGGCCTGGAGGTGCAGCCGTCCCACGTTGGTCTCGGGGCTCGCGACGGCGGTGAGCACCGCACCTGCGCCGGCCGCGTAGACGGCGATGTACCCGGTGGCGCCGCGGGTCAGGGTCTCCTCGAAGGCCCCTTGTCCGGTCGCCTCCGCGAGGCGCTTGGCGACGCCGATGGCCGCGGCGGTGAGCGCGGCGAGGCCGTCCGGCTCGATGTTCCGCAGGTCGTGCGCGATGACCATGCCGTCGGTGCTGGCCACCATGCCGCCCTGAAGATGGCGCACCTGATCGCGCAGCGTGTGCAGTTCCTCCCGCACGCGGGGTTCGATCGTCATCAGTCTCCTCTTTTCCGCGCGCTTTCTGAGCGCGTGCCTCATGGCAGGGTTTCGCAAGGGCTCACAGGTTCTCCTCCAGTGCCGTACGGAGGCGGACGAGGAGGTCGACATCCGGTTCGGGGGTGGTCTCCAGTTCGGGCACGGGTAAGTGCCAGGAGGCCGTGGGCCGTTCCGCGCCGTCACCGGAAGCGTGCTCGTCCAGATGCGCCCCGGGGCGCCGCCGGGGGAGGGCACCACCCGGAGGATCACCGGCCGTGCGCCGGGGCATCTGCACCAGACCGGCCGCGGCGAGCCGGCGGGTCTCCAGCAGCGTCAGGAACGCCGACTGCCCCAGGAGGCGGGCGATGTCCTGCGGGGTGCGCCGGCCGTCGGCGCGGGCCAGCAGTCGCCGCTGCTGCCAGGTGGTGACGTGGTTCCTGCCGCGGTCCGGGCGGGCGACGGTCACCGGTGCGGTGTCCACGGCGGCCCAGGACTGCCACGCGTCGAGCAGGGCGCGGCGGCGCGCGGTCGCCCGCAGCAGCGCCTCGACGCCGATCCGCTGCACCGGGCCGAGCCAGTGTGTGGCGCCCGGCGTGAACGAGGTGCCGTCGGGCGGCAGGGGCAGCAGGAAGAACGCCGCGTCCAGCAGCGCCGCCAGGTGGCAGATCTCCAGCTCGCCCAGGGTGAGCCGGCCCGCGCCGACCAGGAACCGGCCGCCGTCGGTCCGGGTTCCGTCCGCGCCGGCCGCCTGCTGCGCCTCCTGCACAAGGCGTGCCGGTACGCGCCCTGCGGCGGTGAGCCGGACGTCGACCCCGGGGGCGGCGCTGCACTCCACGCAGTAGACCGCGCCGTCGAGCAGGTAGACACAGCCACCGGGACCGTGCAGCGCTCCGGTGACACGGTCGGCGGCCAACCGGTCGAGTACCCCGGCGGATTCGGGCGGGGGAGGAGGTGCGGGCAGGCCCATGGCTGTTCCCTAACCGTTGGGGCGGTGCGGCGGGCTGCGGCAGGGCGGTGGGCGCCCGCGCGCCGCCGGATGCGCGCGGGGCCGTGCGGCGTGTCGCCGGGGCCGGCTGACACGCCTGTACCGCGGTCAGTCGGCGACCAGTCCGGCCGCCAGGTCACGCAATCGCATCCTTGCCATTGCGAGGTTGGCGCGCTCACGGTCCAGCCAGAGGTACAGGTACGTCTGGCTGTCGAACGCGGTGTGCACGAAGCGGATGAGGTGGTAGCCGCCGGCCGTCGTGAGGATGAGGTCCTCCGTGCCGGGGTCGTCGGCACCCGCGCTGTCGAACGTGGCGTTGCGCATGACGGCTTGGACGACTTCGGAGGTGTCGGCGGCGGTGGCGTCGTGGTCGTCGTGCGGCGCCCGGCCCGCCGTGCCGAGCGTCAGCCCGCTGGTCCAGTCGATCAGACCGGTCCCGAGCACACCGGGGATTTCCATCGCCTGGGACAAAGCCTGATCGATACCCGGCACCACGGAACTCCTTCTCGACAGCGGGAAACTGAGGCGAAAACGCCGACAGCCCTCCCTCGTAGCCGCACGTGGGAGAGCCTGTACGGAAGGTTACTCATCGTGGCGGCTCCGGCACATGCCCCAAGGACATGTGCCGGGCAATTGACGCGTTCTCGACCCTCGGCCACGCACCCGCCCCGGTGGGGAGCAACCCCGGCGTACCGCACACAGAACACATACCCGCCATTGCGCCGGACGGCACCCTTCCGCACCCCGAAATCCCGGCAGGTTACGGCCCGTTGGCAGGGATGCGCAGCAGCGCGACGGCGGGCACCCGGCGACTTCCGGCCGCCCGCCCGCCGCTCCGCGCACCTCACGCCTCCTGCGTCCCGCAGGCCCCATCCGGCGACCCGAGTCCGTCCGGGCCGGGGATCCCGCGGCAACGCATACCGGAGCATTTCCGTTCCGCTCAAGAGCGGCCGGAATCCTACGGATTGGTAAAGAATTGGTGGTCAAACCTGTTCAGACGTGGACGGGAGACGACAGGATCCCCCTGTAGCTCTGTGATCATCGCCGCCACGAGCGGCGCACCATGCAGGGGGAACCACCTCGTGAGAAGAACAGCAGCACTCGGCGCCGCCGGCACCCTGGTGACCGGCACGCTCCTCGCCGGAGCGATAGCCGCCACCCCCGCCAGTGCGGGCGAGCGGCAGCACGGCGCATCGGCCGAAGCGCGCGGCGTACGGACCGCCGCCGCACGCGCGGCCACCCAGGGCATCGACTGGCAGGACTGCCCCGCCGACTGGGGCCTGAAGACCCCCATCCAGTGCGGGTACGTCACCGTCCCCGTCGACTACGCCAAGCCTGACGGCCGCACCATCAAGATCGCCGTCGACCGGGCCCGCAACACCGGCGGCAAGGAAAAGCGCCAGGGCTCCCTCCTCTACAACCCCGGCGGCCCCGGCGGCTCCGGCATGCGCTTCCCGGCCCGGAGCACCGGCGACAGCGCACTGTGGAAGAAGACCGCAGCCGCCTACGACTTCGTCGGCTTCGACCCGCGCGGCGTCGGCCACTCCGCGCCGATCTCCTGCGTGGACCCGCAGGAGTACGTCAAGGCACCCAAGGCCGACCCGGTGCCGGACAGCGAGGCGGACAAGCGCGCCCAGCGCAAGCTCGCCAAGCAGTACGCCGACGGCTGCGCCGAACGCAGCGGCGGCCTCCTGCCGTACATGACGACCCCCAACACCGCCCGCGACCTGGACGTCATCCGCGCCGCGCTCGGCGAGAAGAAGCTCAACTACCTCGGCGTCTCCTACGGCACCTACCTCGGCGCCGTCTACGCCACGCTCTTCCCCGACCACGTCCGCCGGATGCTCGTCGACAGCGTCGTCAACCCCGCGCGCGAGAAGGTCTGGTACCAGGCCAACCTCGACCAGGACGTCGCCTTCGAGACGCGCTGGGGCGACTGGAAGAAGTGGGTTGCCAAGAACGACGCGACCTACCACATCGGTGCCACCCCGCAGCAGGTCCAGGCGCAGTGGGAGAAGCTGCGCGCGACGGCGAAGAAGAACCCCATCGGCGGCCTCGTCGGACCGGCCGAGCTGACCGGCTTCTTCCAGAACGCGCCGTACTACGACTCGGCGTGGGCCACGGTCGCCCAGGTCTGGAGCGCCTACCTCGCGGGCGACGAGAAGCCGCTGGTCGAGAACGCGGGACCGGACCTCAAGGACACCGCGGGCAACATCGCGTCCGAGAACGGCAACGCCGTCTACACCGCCGTCGAGTGCGCCGACGCCAAGTGGCCCACCAGCTGGAAGAAGTGGGACCGCGACACCACCCGGGTGCACGCCGAGGCGCCGTTCATGACCTGGGCGAACGCCTGGATGAACCTGCCGTGCGCGACCTGGCAGGCCAAGCAGCACAAGCCGGTCGAGGTCAAGACCGGCAAGGGCCTGCCGAGCGTGCTGATCGTGCAGAGCACCCGTGACGCCGCCACCCCCTACGAGGGCGCCGTCGAGCTGCACAAGCGGCTGAGGGGATCCCGCCTGATCACCGAGCGGGACGCCGGCTCGCACGGCGTCACCGGCCAGGTCAACCCCTGCATCAACGACCGGGTGGACGCCTACTTCCTGCACGGGAAGACGGACGCGCGGGACGTGACCTGCGCCCCGCACGCCACACCCGAACCGGCCAAGGCGAAGGCCGCCACTTCCTGACACCCCGTCACCACGGGACACCGCGCACGGGCGGCCAGGACACCACCTGGCCGCCCGTGCCGCGTCCCGGCCCCCGGCTGCGCCCCGGCCCCGCCGCCCGGCGGACCCCCGCGCGGGCCGTACGGGCGAGCGCACGGCGTGGCCGCTTGCCCCTCTGCGGCGTACGGGATGCCCTGACCCCGTACGGGCGGGGGCCCACTCCGGTACCGGACGGTGGCGGCCCCGTACCGGCACTCGAACCCACCGAGCGCTCCAGGAGACCCACCATGTCCGTCAGCCGCCGACGCCGCCTGGCCCGTGCCGCAGCGACCACCGCAGCCGCCGTCGTGACCGTACTGTCCGTCGCACCGGCCGCCCCCGCAGACGCCGCCGAACCGCGGGCGAACGAGGGGCTCTTCCTGACCATCTCGGGCGCGGAGGACACCTGGATCCGCGGCGTACTGCTGCGCTGCCCGGACACCACGGGCCACCACCCGCACCACGACGCCGCCTGCTCCGAGCTGACCTGGGCGCGCGGCGACCTCGACGCGCTGCGCGGCGAGCAGCACGCCTGCACCAAGGAGTACGACCCGGTGACCGTCGCCGCCCGCGGCACCTGGCGCGGTGCACTGGTGGAGTGGCACCGGACCTTCGCCAACGCCTGCACCATGGATGCCGCCACCGGGTCCGTCTTCCGCTTCTGAACGGGCGGCTCCGTCACGCGACCGTGCTCAGGCCCGGCGCGCCGCCACCATCCCCGCGGTCGTCAGAGCCAGCACCACCCAGGCGAACCAGACCCAGCCGTTGCCGCCCAGCGCCACGGTGTAGGCAGTGGCCACCACCAGGCAGGACACCGTGCACACGGCCATCGTTCTCGCAGATCCGGGCATACCCGCAACCTCCTCACGGCGGCCCGTGGCCACAACGCCACGGGCCGCGGCCATGGGACCATCGTCCCCGGCCGCGGCCCGTACCGCCAGCTCCGCCCGCGCGCAGGTCAGCGGCTGCGCGTGTGCAGGGAAGCCAGATACGCGTTGTAGTCCGCCAGGTCCTTGTCACCGTTGCGGTCGGCGGCCCGGTCACTGCGCAGCGACTGCCGCTCCTCGGACTTGTACCACTGGAAGACCAGCGCGATCAGCACCACCACCGACGGGATCTCGCTGAACGCCCAGGCGATGCCGCCCGCGGCCGTCTGGTCGGACAGCGCGTCGATCCCCAGCGACAGCGGCGGATGGGTGTACGTGCTGACCATCGGCTCCGACGCCATCATCAGCGCGATGCCGAAGAACGCGTGGAACGGCATACCGGCGAAGAGCTCCAGCATCCGCATCACGTAGCCCGGCCGGTGCGGCCCCGGGTCGACACCCATGATCGGCCAGAAGAACACCAGGCCCACCGCCAGGAAGTGCACCATCATCGCGATGTGCCCGGCCCGCGACTGCATCAGGAAGTCGAAGAGCGGCGAGAAGTACAGCGCGTACAGGCTCGCGATGAACAGCGGGATGGTGAACGCGGGGTGCGAGATGATCCGCATGTAGCGGCTGTGCAGCAGCGCCACCAGCAGCTCGCGCGGGCCCTTGCTGCCGCGTCCCGCGGTCGGCAGCGCCCGCAGCGTGAGCGTGACCGGCGCGCCGAGCAGCAGCAGGATCGGCGACAGCATGCTGATGACCATGTGCTGCACCATGTGCACGCTGAACATGACCATGCCGTAGTCGTTGAGCTTGGTGCACATCACCAGCGCCACGGTCAGCACACCCACGACCCAGGCCACGATCCGGCTCACCGGCCAGGCGTCGCCGCGCCTGCGCAGCCGCAGCACCGCCCAGCCGTACAGCGCGAGGCCCACCAGGCAGCCGACGAGGAAGAACGGATCCCCGCCGAACTCCAGCCCCCGCCCCAGCGTGAACGGCGGTAGATCCATATTCATGCCGTGCCCGCTGTGATCCATCCGCTCGCTCCTGATTCGTACCGATACTCCGGCGACCAGACTAGAACCGCCCCCGGCCGGAGCATCGGCCGGGGGCGGTTCGTGCAGCGTGGAACTACCGCAGGTCGGGCGCGTCGGTCACAGCACGCACTCCGCCTCGGCGTACCGGTCGTCGGGCACGGTCTTGAGCGTTTCGACCGCCTCGGCGAGCGGCACCAGCGTGATGTCCGTGCCGCGCAGCGCCGTCATCATCCCGAAGTCGCCGCGGTGCGCGGCCTCCACGGCGTGCCAGCCGAAGCGGGTCGCCAGCACCCGGTCGTACGCGGTCGGCGTCCCACCGCGCTGCACGTGCCCCAGGATGACCGGACGCGCCTCCTTGCCGAGCCGCTGCTCCAGCTCCAGGGAGAGCTGCCGGGCGACACCGGCGAACCGCTCGTGCCCGTACACGTCCTTGCCGCCGACCTCGAACTGCATCGAGCCCTCGCGCGGCTTGGCGCCCTCGGCCACCACCACGATCGCGAACTTCTTGCCCGCCGAGAACCGCTCGCCGACCCGCTCGGTCAGCTCCTCGATGTCGAACGGGCGCTCCGGCACCACGATCGCGTGGGCGCCCGCGGCCATCCCGGAATGCAGCGCGATCCAGCCGGTGTGCCGCCCCATCACCTCGACGATCAGCACCCGCTGATGCGATTCGGCGGTCGTCTTGAGGCGGTCGAGCGCTTCGGTGGCGACGCCGACCGCGGTGTCGAACCCGAAGGTCACGTCCGTGACGGCGATGTCGTTGTCGATGGTCTTGGGGACGCCGACGATCGGCAGCCCGGCGTCCGACAGCAGCCGCGCGGCCTTGAGGGTGCCCTCGCCGCCGATCGGGATGATCGCGTCGAGGCCCAGCTCGGCGACGTGGCCGCGGGCGCGTTCGACGCCGTCCCGCAGATGGGCGGGCTGCACACGGGACGACCCGAGGATCGTGCCGCCGCGGGCGAGGATGCCGCCGACCGCGTCGAGGTCGAGCTTGCGGTAATCGCACTCCAGCAAGCCCTTCCAGCCATCGCGGAAGCCGATCACCTCATCGCCGTGATCGGCTGTGGCGCGGTGGACGACGGAGCGGATGACGGCGTTGAGACCGGGGCAGTCGCCGCCGGAGGTGAGCACACCAATACGCATTGCCAGCAAAACCCTCTGCAACTCAACCGGGGGCCCGGACCCCGTCGTCCGGTTGGATCCCGCTCACCCTACAAGCGCACGGGCCCCGGGCACAGATACGCCCGCAGTGCGGGACTGCGGGCGTATCAAAGAGGGCTATTACGGGACAAAAGTCCCGAACAGGCCGTTATGCGGGCTGCGTTGCCGCGGCGATCCGCTCCTGGCGCAGCGCCTCGTACCACCGGTCGTCGGCCGGCGGCAGCGCGTTCACGTCCAGCGCGAGCTTGATCAGCAGATCCGCGATGTGCGGGTTGCGCGCCATCACAGGACCGTGCATGTACGTGCCGAAGACGGTGTCGTTCCAGGCGCCTTCGTAGCCGTCGCCCACGCCGTTGCCCTTGCCGAACCGCACCTTCGCGAACGGCCTGGCCGTCTGGCCGAGGTGCGTCACACCCTGGTGGTTCTCGAAACCGGTCAGCGGCGGCAGCCCCAACCGCGGGTCGATGTCGGCGAGTACGTCACCGACGCACCGCTCCGCCTCGCCGCGGGTGCTCACCACGTCGAGCAGCCCCAGGCCCTGCTGCTGCTCGCCGAGGTCGTTGATGAACTCGTGGCCGAGGATCTGGTAGCCGGCGCACACCGAGAAGACGATCGCGCCGTTGGACACCGCGCGGCTCAGACCACCGTCGCGGATCAGCCGCTCGGCCGCCAGGCGCTGCGGCCTGTCCTCGCCGCCGCCGATCAGGTAGATGTCGCCCGACGTGGGAATCGGCTGGTCGGACCGCACGTCGAGACGCTGCACGTCCAGACCGCGCTGCCGCGCCCGCCGTTCCACCACCAGCGCGTTGCCCTGGTCGCCGTACGTGCTCAGCAGGTCCGGATAGATCCACACCAGCCGCAGGCTGTTGTCACTCATTCTCGCTCGTCCTTGTCCGTGCATCGCCATCAGTTGCCCACCCGCCGGCGCAGATCCTGGAAGGCCGTGTAGTTGGCGATGATCTCGATCCGTCCCGGCGGCGCCATCCGCACCGCGTCGTCGAGGCTCTCGCACACCTCGAAGTCGAGCCCCGCGACCTCCAGGCGGACCGCCAGGTCCAGCTTGCGGTCGCCGAGCACGAACAGCGGGTGCCCGGCCAGCCTGGTGTAGTCGACGTCCCACAGCCAGGACGTGTCCGTGCCGTCCGCACCGCGGGCGTTCACCGACATGATCACCGGGGTCGGCGGCGGGTCGATCAGCGAGAACGTCTCCAGCCAGCCGGCCGGGTTCTTCGCCAGCAGCAGCCGCAGCTCCCGCTCCATGAACGTCACCACGTCATAGCGCCCGGCCACCGCCTGCACGCTGTACATCCGCTCCAGCGCGACCTGCGGCGGCACCCCGAAGGCGGCGGCGACGGCGGCGGACGTCGTCGCGTTCGCCTTGTTGGCACGGCCGGGCAGCTGAAGCTTGATCGGCCAGGCGCTGCCGTGCGGGTCCAGGACGTAGTCGCCGGAGAGCGCCCAGCTCGGCGTCGGACGGCGGAAGCCGCACTCGCCGCAGAACCAGTCGTCCCCGGGGCGCTGCATCACGCCGCCGCACGACGGGCACGACCAGGCGTCGTCCTTCCATTCCTGGCCCGCCGCGACCCACACCACATTCGCCGACGACGAGGCCGCCCAGACGATCAGCGGATCGTCGGCGTTGGCGATGATCAGCGCCTTGGAACCGGCGAGCCCCTCGCGCCAGTGCTCGGCCAGCATGCGGGTCTCCGCCGCGCGGTCGAGCTGGTCACGCGAGAGGTTCAGCAGCGCTATGGCCTTCGGCGTGACGTCCCGCGCCACACCGGCGAGGTACTTCTCGTCCACCTCGATCACGCCGAACTTGGCGTCGGATCCGCCCGCGAGCGCCGAGGTGATGCCGGCCGGCATGTTGGCGCCCAGCGCGTTGGAGACCACCGGGCCGCCGGCCCGCAGGGCCTCGGCGATCAGCCGGGTCGTGGTCGTCTTGCCGTTGGTCGCGGACACCAGAATGACGTCCAAGTGCCGTGCCAGCCGGGCCAGCAGGTCGGGGTCGAGCTTGAGTGCCACCCGGCCACCGATCACCGATCCGCTGCCGCGGCCCGCCGCGCGCGATACCGCCGCCGCGGCTTTGCCCGCCGTCACGGCCAGCTTGGCCCGCGGCGACAGCGGCTCCGTGTTGCCTGCCATCGTCCTTGATCCTCCTTGCATCCGGCGCCCTCCTGCCCAGTGGGCTGCCGGTGGAACGCCCCCTCCGCGGTCGATGACCGGCCGGAGGCTTCGGTCGGGGATCAGCCTATCGAGATCCGGCGGCAGCCCCGAACCCCGCCACCCGTGACGCGACATCCGGCTCTCTCCGGACCGTACGCTTGCCCCATGCCCTCCCGCACCATCCCCGGCGCCACCGGCCGCCCCCGCCCCATGCGCCTCCTCGGCGATCCGGCCCTCGAAGCGCCCTGCCAGGAGGTCACGGCCTTCGACGGCGACCTGTCCCGGCTGATCGAGGACATGTTCGCGACGATGTACGCCGCCAGGGGCGTCGGCCTCGCGGCCAACCAGATCGGCGTCCCGCTACGGGTGTTCGTCTACGACTGCCCCGACGACGAGGACCGCCGCCACCTCGGGCACCTCGTCAACCCGACGCTCACCGCCGCTGAGGGGCCGGTCGTCCGCGGCCCCGAGGGCTGTCTCTCGCTCCCCGGCATCGAGGCCGGCACCCCACGCCACGACGAGGCGGTGGTCGAGGGCTTCGACACGAGCGGGGCACCACTGCGGGTGCACGGCAGCGGATTCTTCGCCCGCTGCCTCCAGCACGAGTGCGACCATCTCGACGGCGGCCTCTACGTCGACCACCTCACCGGGCTGCGCCGCCGCCGCGCCCTGCGCGCCGCGGCCCGCGCGCCCTGGGCGACGGCCCGCTAGAACCCGGGCCCTTCCGCCCGGTCCTTGACCGCGGCCAGCTGCCCCCACAGCAGGTCGGTGAGGTGCTGCACCAACTGCTCGCGTGAGCAGGGGCGTTCGCGCAGCCACCAGTCCCCGGCCGCGTGCATCATGCCGACGATTCCGTGCCCCCAGACGCGGGCCTTCTCCTCGCCGTCGGGGCCGAGGTCGAGGCGCTCGCGGATCACCTCGGCCAGTTCCTCGCCGAGCCGGCGCAGCAGCGGAGCGGAGTGCCGCCCCACGTCGAATCCGGACTCCGCCGGGTTCTCTTCGTCGGCGGGGTGCATCAGGAACCGGTACACCTGCGGCCGGGTCTCGATCGCGGCGAGGTAGGTGTCGAGGGTGGACTCGACGCGGTCGCGGCGCAGTACGGGGGCGTCCAGCGCCGCCCGCAGGCCGGCCAGCAGTGCGTTGGTGTGCCGTACGGCCAGGGCGCGGTAGAGGCCGCCCTTGTCTCCGAAGTGGCGGTAGAGGATCGGCTTGGTGATCCCCGCCTCGGCGGCGATGGCGTTCATCGACGCCCCGGGTCCGTCGCGCAGGACGATCCGTTCCGCGGCCTCCAGCAGCTCCCGCTTGCGGCGCTCGGTCGACGTCGTCCGCCGGTCGTCCTGCCGTGTGCTGTCCATGGTCGTGCTCCCCACCCTTGTGAATCCGTGGTGCTCGCGCAACGTAACACCCATGCCGCATGCGGAAATCGAGGCCGAGGGGAGTTGACATTCCTTACTGGCGAGTAACAGACTCCTGTTACCGTAAGTAACGCTTGAAGGTACCGTACCGCTGGAGGGGACATGGCCGAGTTCACCATGGAGCTCAACGACGAGCAGAAGGAAGTCCGGGACTGGATCCACGGCTTCGCCGCCGACGTCATGCGCCCCGCGGCAGCGGAATGGGACGAGCGCGAGGAAACGCCCTGGCCGGTCATCCAGGAGGCGGCCAAAATCGGCCTGTACTCCCTGGACTTCTACGCCCAGCAGTTCTTCGACCCCACCGGCCTCGGCATCCCGATGACCATGGAGGAACTGTTCTGGGGCGACGCCGGCCTCGCCCTGTCGATCGTGGGCACGGGACTGGCCGCCGTCGGCGTCCTGGCGAACGGCACCGAGGAGCAGATCGGCACCTGGGTTCCGCAGATGTACGGCGACGCCGACGACGTCAAGGTCGCCGCCTTCTGCTCGTCCGAGCCCGACGCCGGATCCGACGTCGCCGCGATGCGCACCCGCGCTGTGTACGACGAGGCCAAGGACGAGTGGGTGCTCAACGGCACCAAGACCTGGGCGACCAACGGCGGCATCGCCAATGTCCATGTCGTCGTCGCGGTCGTCGACCCGGACGTCGGCTCCAAGGGCCACGCCTCCTTCATCGTCCCGCCCGGCACCCCGGGCCTTGAGCAGGGACAGAAGTTCAAGAAGCACGGCATCCGCGCCTCGCACACCGCCGAGGTCGTCCTGGAGAACGTCCGCGTGCCTGGCCACTGCCTGCTCGGCGGCAAGGACAAGCTCGACGAGCGGCTGGCACGGGCCCGCGAGCGCGCCAGGAACGGCGGCGGCGAGCGCGTGAAGAACGCGGCGATGGCGACCTTCGAGGCGTCCCGTCCCGCCGTCGGCGCGATGGCGGTCGGCACCGCGCGCGCGGCGTACGAAGAGGCGCTGGAGTACGCCAAGACACGCACCCAGTTCGGCCGCCCGATCATCGACAACCAGGGCGTCGCCTTCCAACTCGCCGACATGCGCACCCAGATCGACGCCGCCCGCCTGCTGGTGTGGCGCGCCTCCTGGATGGCGACGGCCGGCAAGCCGTTCACCTCCGCCGAGGGGTCCATGTCGAAGCTGTTCGCCAGCGAGGTCGCCAAGAAGGTCACCGCGCAGGCCGTGCAGATTCTCGGCGGGAACGGCTTCACCCGCGAGTACCCGGTGGAGCGGATGCACCGCGACGCGGCGATCTACACCATCTTCGAAGGCACCAGCGAGATCCAGCGGCTGGTCATCGCCCGCACCCTCTCGGGCATGCCGATCCGCTGACCCGGCGGCCCTGGCGTGGGGCGGGCCCTGGGCCCGTGGCCTACGCCAGGGCGGCAGCGGCAGCGCGGGCGAAACCGTCCGGGTTGTCCAGCATCATGTTGTGCCCGCAGTCGGCCAGCGCCACCAACGAGACCCCGGCAGCGGCCAGTTCGCCGGCTCCGGGGAGCGGCCCGTCGGCGGCGGGATACAGGAACGTCCGGGGGATCGGCAGGCCGAGCAGCAGGGTGCGCATGTCAGGACTGCTGCCGCGCACCAGGCCGACCGCGCTGCGGTACAGCGCCTCCGGACCCGCCAGGCGCATGGTGGCCCACCATTCGGCGCCCGCCGACTCCCGCACCTCGTCCCGACCGTGTGACAGGAACTCCTCCTCGGTGTACGCGGCGATGCCGCGGCTGCCCGGGGTGCCCCGCCGCGGCTCCAGCGGATCGAGATTGGCGTCGGCGAGCACCAGCCGCGACACCAGTAGGGGGTGCCGCGCGGCGAGCACCAGCGCCACCGAGCCGCCCATGCTGTGCGCGATCACCTCGGCACCCGTCACCCCCGCCGCGTCCAGCGCCGCGGCCAGCGCGTCGGCGTGCGATTCCAGCGTGTAGGAGAAGGCCGCGGGCCGGTCGCTGAGGCCGAAGCCGAGCAGGTCGACCAGGAGTGAACGCGGCCCGGCGAGCAGCGGGTGCGCCGCCGTCCCGCTCCAGTAGGCCGACGAGGTGGCGCCGAGCCCGTGCAGATAGACGCGTACGGGTCCGGCCGTTCCGCCGCCCGGATGCTCGATCCAGCGGATGCGGTCGCCTTCGGCCGTTACGGCGGCACTGCGCACGGCGCGTACTCCTGACGTCGATGAGGCCCGGCCTGCCGCCGGGCCGCGGCCTGGGGTGGCCGCGCGTGAGGCTACCCGGTGTTCCCGTTCCGGCGGGACGGCGGGGCACGCGTGCGCATCAACTCCCTTTGTTGTGCTCGGTGTGCGCACCTGTGCCCGGGGCCTGCGTGGGTCCGCCCGGTGCCCGTCGCGCGGATCGCCGACGTCTTCCTCGTGCGGCATCCCTCTCACCTCCCCTTGACGCGCACACCCCTGCGCTCTACTTTCCTTCCATAAAGCAAAACATTGATTCCATGATGCGGAATTGAAGTCTTCTGGCCTCCTCGGCCTGACCATGCCCCTGACAGATCGACGCAGGAGTACCTCGATGCCTCGCATGACAGCCGCCCGTGCCGCAGTGGAGATCCTCAAGCGCGAGGGTGTGACCCACGCCTTCGGAGTGCCGGGCGCGGCGATCAACCCCTTCTACGCGGCGCTCAAGGGCGGCGGCGGGATCGACCACACGCTCGCCCGCCACGTCGAGGGCGCCTCACACATGGCCGAGGGCTACACCAGGGCCAACCCGGGCAACATCGGCGTCTGCATCGGCACGTCGGGACCTGCGGGCACCGACATGATCACCGGCCTCTACTCCGCGATCGGCGACTCCGTCCCGATCCTCTGCATCACGGGCCAGGCGCCGGTCGCGGTGATCCAGAAGGAGGACTTCCAGGCCGTCGACATCGCCTCGATCGCCGGTCCTGTCACCAAGGCGGCGACCACCGTCATGGAAGCCGCGCAGGTCCCCGGCGTCTTCCAGCAGGCATTCCACCTGATGCGCTCCGGCCGGCCAGGCCCCGTCCTGATCGACCTGCCGATCGACGTCCAGCTGACCGAGATCGACTTCGACCCCGAGACGTACGAGCCGCTGCCCGCCTTCAAGCCGGCCGCGACCCGCGCCCAGATCGAAAAGGCGATCAGCCTGCTCAACGCGTCCGAGCGCCCGCTGATCGTGGCCGGCGGCGGCATCATCAACGCCGACGCGTCCGAGCTGCTGGTCGAGTTCGCCGAGCTGACCTGCACCCCGGTCGTCCCGACCCTGATGGGCTGGGGCATCGTCGCCGACGACCACGAGCTGAACGCCGGCATGGTCGGCCTGCAGACCTCGCACCGCTACGGCAACGCGAACTTCCTGGAGTCCGACTTCGTCCTCGGCATCGGCAACCGCTGGGCCAACCGCCACACCGGCAAGCTGGACGTCTACACGCAGGGCCGCACGTTCGTGCACGTCGACATCGAGCCCACCCAGATCGGCAAGATCTTCGCCCCCGACTACGGCATCACGTCGGACGCCAAGGCCGCGCTGGAACTGTTCGTCGAGGTGGCCAGGGAGCTGAAGGCCGCCGGCAAGCTGCCGGACCGCAGCGACTGGGCCGCCGCCACCCAGCAGCGCAGGGCCGAACTCCAGCGCCGTACGCACTTCGACGACGTGCCGATGAAGCCGCAGCGCGTCTACGAGGAGATGAACAAGGCGTTCGGCCCGGAGACCCGCTACGTCACCACCATCGGCCTCTCCCAGATCGCTGGCGCGCAGATGCTGCACGTCTACAAACCGCGCCACTGGATCAACTGCGGCCAGGCGGGCCCGCTCGGCTGGACCATCCCCGCCGCGCTGGGCGTCGCCACCGCCGACCCGGAGACCCCCGTCGTCGCGCTCTCCGGCGACTACGACTTCCAGTTCATGATCGAAGAACTGGCCGTCGGCGCACAGCACAAGATCCCCTACGTCCATGTCCTGGTGAACAACGCCTACTTGGGCCTGATCCGCCAGGCGCAGCGCAACCTCGACATCAACTTCCAGGTCAACCTGGAATTCGAGAACATCAACACCCCCGAGCTGGGTGTCTACGGCGTCGACCACGTCAAGGTCGCCGAGGGCCTGGGCTGCAAGGCGATCCGGGTCACCGAGCCCGGCCGGCTGCTCGCGGCCCTGGAAGAGGCCAAGAAGCTCGCCGCCGAACACCGCGTGCCGGTCGTCGTCGAAGCGATCCTGGAGCGGATCACCAACATCTCGATGAGCGGCAGCGACATCGCCGGCGTGCAGGAGTGGGAGGAGATCGCCACCGAGCCGGGCCACGCGCCGACCGCGATCAAGCCCCTGAAGGTCTGACGCCGGCCCTCGGCCCGGACGGGGAGACGGGCGGCATGTTGGGCTTCCCGCCGCCCCCAGCGGCCTTCCGGAAGCTTCTCCGGGAGGCCGTTGCCCACGAGGGAACGCCGTTGGGGGACGCGTCCCGGGGACGCCCCGCCGCCGGTCGCTCTCCTGCCTGAAAGTTGGCGAATCGCGCGCACCAACTCGGGCCATGTGTACCAGAATTGGGTACATCTGATGGCTTCGTGCGCAGGTGTGCGCACTGGCGGGAGGCGGATGTTCATGGGCGCGGACGGCAGCAGCGGCACTGTCACCCAGGTGGGCGGAAACCAGTACCACCACGGCCGATGAAGCGCATCAGGAAGCTCCGGCGCCCGGACGCGGCCCCGCGCTCCGGCTCACCGGGGGCCAAGGCGCCGACCGGCAGCACGACGCAGCAGAAAGCGTGGGCCGAAGGCCACGGCTCCGTGCACCAAGCCGGGGGAAGCCAGTACAACTTCCACTTTCCCGCGCGCACCCTCACGTTCCATCTGCCCCTGTCGATGCTCGCCGTGGCGCTGGTGCTCTACTTCGCGGTGAATCCCGAGAACCCTGCCCCCGCCCCTTCGGACCCCATTCCCCCTGTGAGCGTCAAGTCCGTTCGTATGGAGGCGGTTCCGGGGCAGTGCATCGTGTACCAGGAAACCGCCGGGAAAAACCGGGCGGTGCTCGGCGACTGCGGAGACGGCAATCCGGTATGGCGCATGGCCCGCTTTCCCAGTGGTTACGTCCGATTCGACAACCCGGCCCAACCCGACCGCTGTCTGGGGGCGTCCGGTAACGGCGGGACGGTCGGCATCTGGAACTGCCACGACAACAATTCCGCCTGGTCGGTGGACTCCCAGACGGACGGCTCCGCTCAGCTGCACACGCAGGAGGGAGACGACCGGGGATGGTCGGCGAACTGCCTCATCCATCAGGGGAAGGCGCTGCGACTCGCCCCGTGCAAGGACGCTTCCGGCGAGGAATCTTTCGCTTATCGGTGGAAGGTCGAGTAAGTCCCGGACGGTCCCAATACCACCGGGAGGCGCGCGGGCCCGTGCATCAGCCGGGTGCGCCGCCAGGTGACGTCGTCCGGGGTGCCCGCCGGACGCATCCCGGGGAAGCGGTCGAGCAGCACGCCGAACGCGATCCGGGCCTCGACGCGGGCGAGCGGGGCGCCCAGGCAGTGGTGCGGGCCGTGGCCGAAGGCCAGGTGTCCGGCCGCGCGGCCCGGCCGTACGGCATCGGGATCGGCGAAGCGGGCCGGGTCGCGATTGGCGGCGCCGGGGGAGACCAGCACGACGTCGCCGGCCTCGATCCGTACCCCTCCGAGAGTGAACGGCACCGTCGCGTAGCGGAACGTCGCGGTGGTGACCGGAGAGTCGTGACGCAGGAATTCCTCCACGGCCGCGGGCAGCAGCGTGGTGTCCGCACGGAGCCGGGCGCGCAGCGCGTCGTCGTGCAGCAGCACCAGCATCCCGTTGCCGATGAGGTGGGTGGTCGTCTCGTGCCCCGCGACGACCAACAGGACGGCCAGCGAGACCAGTTCCGGTTCGGTGAGCCGGTCCTCCGCGTCGCGCGCGGCGATCAGGTCGCTGAGCAGGTCGTCGCCGGGTGCCGCCCGGCGCTCGGCGATCAGCTCCGTCATGTAGTCGCTGATGGCGTGGGACGCGCGGTCGACGGTATCCGGTGCGGCGGCGGCGAACAGGTCGTGCGACCAGTGACGCACCGCCGTACGGTCGCCTTCCGGGACGCCCAGCAGCTCGCTGATCACCGCGATGGGCAGGGGGGCGGCGAACTCCTCGACCAGATCGGCGCGGCCGGGACCGGTGGGGGCGGGATCCGCATCGGGGTTGGTGGGGGCGGGATCCACGCCGGGGGCGGTGGCGGGGCCGGGTCCGGGGTCGGTGGGGGCGAGATCCGCGCCGGGGCCGGTGGCGGGGCCGGGTCCGGTGACGGCGGGGCGGGATGCCGCCCCGTCCCGCATCTGCTCCGCCAGCCGCTGTGCGATCTCGTGGATACGGGGCTCGATGCGGGCCACGGCCGCCGGGGTGAACGCCTTCATCGCCAGCCTGCGCAGACGTCCGTGGTCCGGCGGATCGGTGGCGAGCATCGTCCGGCTGACGGCGGGCGCCAGGTTCCGGGAGGAAGGACGGTCCGCGAAGTAGCGCCCGGTGTCCTTCGACAGTCTGGCATCGGCCAGCGCCGCGCGCGCCTCGGGCCACCCGGTGACGATCCAGGTGGTCCGGCCTTCGGACGCCCGCACCCGCTGCACGGGGCCGCTACGGCGCAGCGCGGCGAGCGTGGGGTAGGGGTTCCTGGAGAACTCGGCTGAGTCCATCGGGCTGTTCGCGGTCGACGTCATGGCTCCATGATCCGTGCCGGGCTGCGGTCGGCACACGCCGGATCCGCCTCCGAACACGCCGGATCCGCTTCCGACGTGCGCGTGTGCGGCGCCCGGCGCACGCTGGACTCATGACCGAGCATCCGCCAGTCATCGTGCATCCGCCGACCCCCTCCGGTGGGCGGCGGGTCACCGTGCGCGGACAGATTGTCGGCCTTGCCCATGGACGTGGCGATGTGGCCGAGTTTCTGCGCCGGGCGGGCCTCTGCGAGCCGTCCGCTGACATCGCGCTCGACGACCCCCGGCTGATCGAGTGGCGCGGCGGCGACCTCGACGCATGGCCGATGCCCCCGGCTTGACGGCTGACGCCGACGGGTGGGGCCGACGAGTGGGGCCGCGGCTGCGGCGGGGTGGTGAGGTGGGGTGCGCGTGGCTGCTGTCAACGGGTGGTGCCCTGCCGCTTTTGCAGGGGGTGTCTGTCCTGTTCCGGACGTCGTGTTCCGGACGGCCTTCGCGGGGCTGCTGGCCGGTGAGGAGAGGGACGCGTGAGGGCGATGGTGGGGGCGGGGCCACGTCGGTAGGGGCGGGCCCATGTCGTACGGCTGTTGTCGGTCCGGCCGGGAACCGATTGTCAGTGGTGTGCTGTTGACTGGAGTCATCGTCTTCACGGGCATCCGGACGGGCGCGGGCATCTGACGGTGCGCGGGCGGCGGAGGGGATGTCCGGGCAGGCGCAGGGGCGGAGCCACCGGCGACGCCGAAACCGGGGGAGTAGCGATGAATGACGGAAAAGTGCCGGTGCTGTCCGGGGTGCCCAGGGTGCCCCTGCATGTCCCTGGCGGTGATCGAGATCACCGGCGTCTCACGACGCGGAGACGGCTGCATCGGAATACCGGTCTGGCGTAAAACGTTCGGCATGCACGTATCACGGCATGCAGATGCCAGGCGCTCAGAACCCTAGACACCGCGGCACCGAAGCCCGCAGCGCACCACACGCTCCCGATTCCGCGAACCACTCACCTCACTGTTGCCCGTCCCGTGCTCCGGCCCTGCACTCCGGGGGCGCGCGGTCGGCCGGTGTCCCGCCGTCGGCCTGCCACATGACGGCGTGTGCACCACGGCCCCGCCGCCGTCCGGCCCCAACTCCGTGAGCAACCCGGGCCTTTGCCCTGCCGCCGTACCCGCTCCACCCGACCCGATCCGCTCCCGATGCCCCGGAGGCCGCACGCATGACCCAGACGACAACGGAACAGCCGCCCGGGAGGACGGCGACCACCGCCGCCACGCTCCCGGTGACCGACCCTGCCGGGGGCCGGCACCGGAGATCCGGTGGCATCGTCCCCGTTCTCGCCTTCTCCGGCATCGTCGTCGCCGTGATGCAGACGCTGCTCGTGCCGGTCATCAAGGACCTGCCGACGCTGCTCAACACGGCCCCGAGCAACGCCACATGGGTCATGACGGCCACCCTCCTCGCCGGCGCCGTCGCCACCCCCATCATGGGCCGGCTCGGTGACCTCTCCGGCAAGCGGCGGATGCTGCTCGCGAGCCTCGCCGTCATGGTCGTCGGCTCGCTGGTCTGCGGCTTCACCAGCGACCTGATCACCATGATCGTCGGCCGCGCCCTCCAGGGCTTCGCCATGGGCGCCATCCCGCTCGGCATCGGCATCATGCGCGACGAGCTGTCGCGCGAGCGGCTCGGCTCCGCGATGGCGCTGATGAGCTCGTCGATAGGCGTCGGCGGCGGCCTCGCCCTGCCCGCCGCCGCCCTGATCGCCCAGCACGCCGACTGGCACGCCCTGTTCTTCGGCGCCGCCGGCCTGGGCGTGCTGTCGATGCTGCTCACGCTCTTCTTCGTCCCCGAGACCGCCGTCCGGGCCCCCGGACGCTTCGACGTACTCGGCGCCATCGGACTGTCCGCGGGTCTCGTCGCTCTCCTGCTGCCCGTCACCAAGGGCAGCGACTGGGGCTGGAGTTCGCCCACCACCCTCATCCTCTTCGGCGTCGCCGCGCTCGTCCTGGTGCTGTGGGGCGTGATGGAGCTACGCATCACCGACCCGCTCGTCGACCTGCGCACCACCGCCCGCCGCGAGGTGCTGCTCACCAACATCGCCTCCATCACCGTCGGCGTGGCCTTCTACGCGATATCCCTGGTGCTCCCGCAGTTGCTGCAACTGCCCACGTCGACCGGCTACGGCCTCGGCAAGTCGATGGTGGTCGCCGGCCTGTGCGTGGCACCGCTCGGCCTGACGATGATGCTGATCGCCCCGCTCTCCGCGCGCATCGCCGCACGTCGCGGACCCAAGGTCTCCCTGCTGCTCGGCATGCTGGTCATCGGGATCGGCTACGGCGCCGGCATCGGCCTGATGAACGCGGCCTGGCAGACCGTCATCATCGCGGTGATGGTGGGCGCCGGCATCGGCCTGGCGTACTCCTCGCTGCCCGCGCTGATCATCGGGGCCGTCGACCCGTCGGAGACCGGCGCGGCCAACGGCCTGAACACCCTGATGCGGTCGATCGGCACCTCCGTGTCGAGCGCCGTCATCGGCATGGTGCTCGCGCACATGTCCCAGCCCATGGGGTCCGTAGCGGTGCCCACGATGGGTGGCTTCCGCGTCTCCTTCATGATCGCCACCGCCGCGGTCGTGATCGGCCTCGTCGTCGCCGCTTTCCTGCCCTCGCCGCGTAAGGCATCCCGCCCGACCCTGGTCGCACAGAGCGTGGACGAGACGGACGACGGCACCGGTGTCGCGGCTGCCCCTTCCGCCTCGGGCTCCGCACCCGTAACCACCGGCGAAACCCCCTTCCCCGGCCAGGAGACGGGCGCCGGCGAAGCGGCTCACCCTGGATTCCACGGGCGGGTGCTGGACTCGGCCGGTGCGCCCGTGGCCAGGGCGAGTGTCACGCTCATCGACCGGCAGGGACGGCAGGCCGGCGTCACCACGACCGGCGGAGACGGCCGTTTCGCCGTCACCGCGCCCCTCCCGGGCACCTACGTCCTCACCGGCGCCGCAGCCGGATACACCCCGCATGCCGTGTCGGTCGTCCACCCTGCGCACGGCGCGCCGGCCCCCGTGGAACTGGTCCTCGCGGGCGCCGGACGGCTGGGCGGCACCCTGCTCGGCGGCCAGGACGGCACCGCGCTCGCCGGCGGCAGCGCCGTCGTCACGGACGCCGCCGGGGAAGTGGTGGCACGGGCGACCACGGACACCGAAGGCCGCTGGGAAGCGGGCGAACTCCCGCCCGGCGCCTACACCTTGGTACTCAGCGCCCCCGGCCATCAGCCGGAGGCGCGCCCTGTCGACCTCACGGCCGGCGTCCCCGAGCGGCAGGAGACCCGGCTCCGGCCGACGGTCACCGTGCGCGGCACGGTCCGCGGTCCGGACGGCGCCCCGGTGACCGACGCCGCCGTGACCCTCCTGGAGGACGGCACGGTCACCGCTCACCTCGTCACCGGCCCGGATGGCGTCTTCGCCTTCTCCGAGCTGAGCGGACGCGATTACACCCTGACCGCATCCGGCTATCCGCCCCAGGCCGCGTCCCTGTCCGTCACCTCGGGCGGCCACCACGCCCTCGATCTGGACCTGATACAGCCGTCGGGCGAGGCTAGCTGAGGCGGCCACCCGTTGCCGTTGCCGCTGTCGGTGTCGGCGTCGGCGTCGGCGTCGGACGACGGGATCGGGACCGGGCGCGAGGGCGGACGGCGGGTGGATCTGCCGGGCCGTCGGCCTCTCAGGCTTGGTACTCGGTCAGGTCGATGGCGTGGAGCTGCAACGGGTGGCCGTACGTGGGGTGGGTGATGGTGCGCTCCGGTGTCATGCCGAGCTTGCGGGCCACGTTCCCGGATGCGGTGTTGCCCGTCTGGTTGAGGGCGATGACGCGGTCGAGTCCGCGGTCCTGGAGGGCGAATTCCAGGACCGCGTGGGCCGCTTCGGACGCGTAACCCTGGCCCCAGAACTGGCGGCCGAAGCGCCAGCTGATCTCGATCTCGTGGGCGATCTCCGGAAGGTCGTGGGGCACGGAGAGGCCGGCGACCCCGGCCAGTTCTCCCGAGGCGAGGAGTTCGACGGCGAACAGGCCGAAGCCCTCCTCGTCCCATTCCTCCTCCCAGCGCTCGATGGCGTCCGCCGTCTCGTCGAGGCTGAGCACGCTGCCGTCGCCGATCCACCGCATGACCGCCGGGTCGGCGTTCATCTCGGCCAAGGGGGCGAGGTCGTCGTCGTGCCAGTGACGCAGGATGAGGCGGGGGGTGCGGATCTCGGTCATGCCGCCCATCCTGTCGAATGCCGGGCCACAGCGGTAATCGGCCACCCTGCCGCCTGTCGGCCCCGCCTGCCGACCTCGTGCGTGGCCCCTCCGCGCCGCCTTTGCGCGTCGGCGCGGTCGGCCCCTTGACCGGTCGTCTGGGCCGAGGCGACCGACCCTCCGACACCGAGGCGGCCGGCCCTCCAGCCGGTTGTCCGTCCGTCGCCCGCCGTCCGTCGCCCGCCGTCCGTCGCCCGCCATCCGCCGCCTTCGCCCGACGCCCCGGAGACGTCAGCCGTCCGTCAACTGCGCAAGCGTCGCGTCGAGTTCGACCTCCAGGGCGCGGCTCGCTCCGTCGGCGTCGCCTCGGATGACGGCGTCCACCAGCTCGGCGTGGTGGGTGTCGCCGTGCTGGGGGTCATCGTCGCGCAGACCGAGCAGGTCGACGAGGTCGATCAGGCCCTGGCGCAGCGCGGGCGCGAACTCCGTGAACAGGTCGGTCAGTACGGGGTTGTGCGCGGCATCGACCACGGTGGCGTGCAGCGCGATGTCCGCGTCGACGAACGCCGCGTTGTCGGGCCCGCCCGCCGCCGTCCGACGTGCCTCAAGAGCCGACCGCAGGGCCGTGGCGTCGGCGTCGGTGTGCCGGGCAGCGGCCAGGCGGGCCGCCTGGACCTCGACCATCGCCCGGACCTCGTAGACATCGGCGACGGCCGCCCGGCGCAGGCGGGTGGGCCAGTCCTCGGCCGGTTCGGTCGCGATCACGAAGACCCCAGCGCCCTGGCGCGGTTGCAGCAGCCCGGCGCCGGCCAGCGCGCGGACCGCCTCGCGCACCGTGGAGCGGCCCACGCCGAGCGTCTTGGCCAGGGTCGTCTCGCCGGGGAGCTTGGTGCCCACCGGCCAGTGCCCGTCGGTGATGTGGTCGCGCAGCCGCTGAGCGGCCTGTTCGACCAGTGGACTGGGGCGGAGGGCATCGAGCGGCATGCGCTTCACCTCTCAGGTTGTCTGAGGAGTTGTTTCGTGGTTAGTGTACCCGGCATGAAGCTGCGTGGTCTCCTTCTCGGCCGCCGCGGCGGGGCCTGACGCGACCGGCACCCCGCCGCGGGGTTCGGTGCTGCCGGTCCGCTCCCGGAACCGACAGCTCCGAACAGGACGTTCCCATGCCTGCCATTCCCCGCACCCCCGGTGTCCCCAACAGCCCCGCCGGTCCCGTCGATCAGTCCGGTGCACAGCCCGGCGCACCCGCGGCCACCGACCTCACCGACCCCGGTGTGACGAGCGGGCGTGCCGCCTCCCTCGCCAGCCTCCGCACGCCCCGAGGGCCTGTGCCCGCCGGCGCGCCCGGCTGGAATCCGCAGCGCACCAGTGCCATGCCCGCTCACCGGTACCGGCCCGCTCACGAACGCGTCGACGTGCCGCTGGCACCGGCCGAGCGGACCTGGCCCACCGCACGGATCGAACGCGCCCCGCTGTGGGTGCCCGTCGACCTCCGCGACGGCAATCAGGCGCTGGCCGAGCCGATGGACACCGCACGCAAGCGCCGGATGTTCGACCTGATGGTCGCCATGGGCTACAAGGAGATCGAGGTCGCCTATCCCTCGGCGAGCCGTACCGACTTCGCGTTCGTGCGGCATCTCGCCGAGAGCGGCGAGGTGCCCGACGATGTGACCGTCGTGGTCTTCACCCCCGCCCGCCGCGACTTGATCGAGCGGACCTTCGAGGCCATCGACGGCCTGCCGCGCACCGTGGTGCACCTCTACACCGCCACCGCCCCCACCTGGCGCGACGTCGTACTCGGCCGCAGTGTCGCCGAAGTGCGGGCGCTGGTCGACGAGGCGGCGGCCACCATGGCCAGGCTCGCCGATGCCCGCCCGCACGCCGACATCCGGTTCCAGTTCTCGCCCGAGGTCTTCAACCTCACCGAGCCGGAGCTCGTCCTGGACATCTGCAACGGGCTGACCGCGCTGTGGGACGCCTCGCCCGACCGTCCCGTCACCCACAACCTGCCGGCCACGGTGGAGATCGCCACCCCCAACGTCTACGCCGACCAGATCGCCTACATGCACCACCACTTGGAGCGGCGCGACGCGGTGATCCTGTCCGTGCATCCGCACAACGACCGTGGCACCGGCGTCGCCTGCGCCGAATTCGGTATCCTCGCCGGCGCCCAGCGCGTCGAAGGCTGCCTGTTCGGCAACGGCGAGCGCACCGGCAACGTCGACCTCGTCACCCTCGCCCTCAACCTGCACACCCAAGGCGTCGACCCGATGATCGACTTCTCCGCGATCGACACCGTCCGCGACATCGTCGAGGACTGCATCCGCATCCCCGTCCATCCGCGCCACCCCTACGCGGGCGACCTCGTGCACACCGCCTTCTCCGGCACCCACCAGGACGCCATCAGCAAGGGCCTGGCCCATCACGAGCGGGCCGCCGCCGCACTCGGCGTCAGTCCGGCCGACGCGCCCTGGGCGGTGCCCTACCTGCCCATCGACCCGGCGGACCTGGGCCGCAGTTATGAGGCGGTGATCCGGGTCAACAGCCAGTCGGGCAAGGGTGGTATCGCCCACCTCCTGCACCTCCACCACGGCCTGGACCTGCCCCGCGAGATGCGCCCCGACGTCTCCAGCACCGTGCAGCAGGCCACGGACGACAGCGGGCGCGAAGCCACTCCCCAGGACCTCTGGGAGCTGTTCCGCAGCACCTATCTCGCACCGGGACACGACGGGCCGGTGACCCTCGACTCCTGGACCACCACCGAGACCGGCCCTGGCGAGCACCGGGTCGCCTGCACACTGCGCACCGCGGACGCCCCGGGCCACGAGGACACCATCCGCCCCTGCGAAGGCAAGGGCAACGGCCCCCTCGCTGCCTTCGCCGACGCACTGGCCGCCGCCGGGCACCCCGTCGACATCCTCGGCTACGCCGAACACGCCACCGCCACCGGACCGGACAGCCCCGCGATGGCATACGTCCGCTGCCGCATCGGCGACGCCACGGTCTGGGGCGCGGGCCAGGACACCTCCGTGCTCACCGCTTCGGTGCACGCCGTCCTCGCCGCCGTGAACCGCGCCACCGCGACGGCGTAACCACCGCTCCGTACGCCGCCCGGCGCCCTCGCGCAGCCGCTGCACGAACCGGCGTAACGCGGCCACCGCGCCCGGCCGGCCCGCCTCCACCGGGAGGGCCGGCCGGGCACCGCAGCTCCCCACCTGAGTCCCCTCATCACCGCACCGCATCACCGATACCTCCCCCTCGACACCTGTCCGCCGAGGAAGCCACGGCGTACGCACGTCATCGGGCGCCGAAAGACTTCCTCAGGAAAGTAGACGCTCGCCAACTCCGAAACGTGAGATCGCCGTTCGGCGGAGCGCGCCGGTCACGGTGCCCCCTCCCGCCTCACGGGCTGCGCCCTCCGTCCCACCGGTGGCGTAATCGAACGCCGCAGCGGAGGCGCCCGCGCGCGGTTCGGGCCATACTGCCCACGGCGATTCAGGGCGCGACGGGCGGTCATGGCGCGTTTCCCGGTGCCGTTAGTGAGGCGTTAGCGCTTCATTAGCGGGCCGGCAGCACCCTGGGTCACGCTGGAGACGCAACGGGACGAACCGTACGCACCCGCGCAACGAGGGTACGCACCCACCCACGAGGGGGAGACCCATGTCGCTCACCACCACTTCCCTTGGCCGAGGCCGCCGCGTGGCAGCCGGATCATTGATCGCCGTCGCGGCGCTCATGCTCACCGCGTGCCAGAACGGATCGGATACGGCCTCGCGCGCCCCCTCCGCGCCGGCCCCTTCGAGCGCCGGGAGCGAAGGCGGCGGCGACGTGGCGCAGCCGTCCGCGAGCACGGCGGCCCCGTCCGGTGAAGCGCAACGCCCCTCCTCCGGTGGGCAGCAGCCCTCCACAGGTGTCCGGCAGCCGTCCGCCGGCCACGATGCCGCCACCGACCCGACCGCGAAGAAGCCGGAACGCCCCGCTCCGATGCCCGCGTCCAACCGCTGTACCGCGGACTCCATGTCGCTGCGCCTGGGCACCGCCGACGCGGGGGCGGGCAACATCCGCTACCCCTTGGTCTTCACCAACCACGGCAAGAAGACCTGCACCCTCAGCGGCTACCCCGGTGTCTCGCTGATCTCCCGGGACGGCTCGACCGTCGGCAGGCCCGCCACCAGGGAGGGCGGCGCGGGCAAGGCCGTCACGCTGAAGCCGGGGCAGAGCGCCCACGCCCTCCTGCACACGCTCAACGAGGGCGTCAACGACACCGCTTGCTGGTCGGGCGCCCAGATCGTCTACGTCTACCCGCCCGGCTCGAAGGAGTCGATGACCACGCACAGCGGCAAGTTGCGGGTGTGCGGCGGACGCTTCACCGTCACCTCCGTCGAGGCCGGTTCGCTGGGCTGACCCCACAGCGCCAGGCGTCCCACGGGGCGGTGCGCGCCCGCGTGTCACATTCTTCCCCGCGGGTTCCGTCAGAGCAGTGAAGACGGAACCCGAAGGAGAACGATCATGCAGGCACGTATGAAGAACCCGGTCGAGGTCATTCCCGAGGCGATGCAGCCGATCCTGGGCGTGCTGGAGGCCGCGAAGAAGGGCGGTGTGCCCGAGCGGACGCTGGAGTTGGTGCACCTGAGGGCGAGCCAGATCAACGGTTGCGGCTACTGCGTCGACGGGGGCGCACGGCTCGCCAAGAAGGCGGGGGAGACCGACGAGCGCCTGTTCACCGTGGCGGCCTGGCGGGAGGCGCCCTACTTCACCGATGCCGAACGCGCCGCCCTGGCACTCGCCGAGGCCGCCACCCGGCTCGCCGACCGGCCCGACCCGGTGCCCGACGACGTCTGGGACGACGCCGCGGACCACTTCGACGAGAAGCAACTCGCCGCCCTGATCCTCTGGATCGGCGTGACCAACCTCTTCAACCGCGTCAACGTGACCACCAAGCAGGTCGCGGGCGCGGCCTGGTAACCCCACCGGACGCCGGACGGACGGCGCGGCCACCGCACGCAGCAGGCGGTGGCCGCGCCGTTTCGCGTGGTGCCGGTGCCCTGTCACCCGGGGTGCGTACGGCTGGTTTTGACTCCCCGCCACGTGCCGCCGGTGATGGTGCGGCTCCCCGGAAAGAGACCATCCATGTTTTTTCCGCAGCACGCGACGAGATCCGCCGATAAATACAAACCGCATGGTACGGAATCGAAGTTCGCGCGCTGCCCGATTTGTCGATCCTTAAGCGGAGTCGAGGGCGATTCCGCGTGCATGCGGATCGGGCGGAATCGCGGAATCGCGGGGGAATCAGGGCGGGCCGGCGCTTGCGATACGGTCGTCGCCGGAGCGGCGATCAGGGCGCAAGGGGGTCGCCCGAGAATTCATGTTCACCCCCGTGGCAGAATGCCACCCCGTGACTATCAAACAAGGTCTACTCGTCGGTAAAATCGTTCTGATCACGGGGGCGAGCAGCGGCATCGGAGCCGCCGCCGCGCGGGTGTTCGCGGCGGAAGGCGCGTCGCTCGTGCTCGCCGCCCGGCGCGAGGAGCGGCTCGCTGACCTGGCCTCTGAGCTGCGCGGCAAGGGCGCTCAGGTGGTGTACACGAAGATGGACGTCGCGCTGTCCGACGATGTCGCGCGGGCCGTGGACCTGGCGGTCGAGACCTTCGGGCGGCTGGATTCGGCATTCAACAATGCGGGAATCGGCGGCGACCAAAATGCCATGCACCTCATGGACGACTCCGTGTACGACTCGATTATGGATACCAATGTCCGGGGCGTATGGAATTGCTTGCGTCATGAAATTCGAGTGATGCTGAATAACCCCGATGGCGGCTCCATCGTGAATAACAGCAGCGTGGGTGGATTGCAGTCCATTCCTGCCGCCGCACCATATGTCGCGTCGAAACACGCGGTGGCAGGTCTGACGAAGGCGGCGGCTGCGGAATACGCACGGCACAGAATTCGCGTCAATAGCGTGGCACCCGGGACCACGCGCAGTGAGAACATCAATGACTGGTTCGAGCGGAATCCTGAGCTGGAGGCACAGTTGCACGCGGCCACCCCTCAGGGGCGTACGGCGAGGGCCGAGGAGATCGCGGAGGCGGCGGCCTGGCTGTGCAGCGACCGGGCGTCGTTCGTCACCGGTGTGGTGGTGCCGGTGGACGGCGGATTCACGACGGTATGAGCGACGGTATGAGCGGAGCCTGACGCTCCGGTGCAGCGAGGGGCGGCGGGCCCGGCATCCGCCGTCCCGCCGCTTCCACCTCCGTCAACGGCGCCCGGTGCCGGTGAGTTCCGTGGTGAAGACGAGCTTGTCGCCCTGGTGTCCCGTGACCGACACCCGGGCGCCGCCCTCGGCCCCGGCCCCGTCGTCATCGACCTTCGCCTCGATCCAGCACGGTGCGTCGAATTCCACGTAGTGGTCGAAGGACGTCCTCGCCGACGTGGGGCGGAACGTACCGGGAGCGCCGCCGGCCTCGATCAACTGGGCGGCCTGGTGGGCGGCTTCGATCATCACCAGTCCCGGGACGTGGTCGACCGGGTGGTCGTAGAGGATGGTGTTGGAGAAGTCGCACCGCAGCTGCCAGCGCCGCGGGTCCGCGGTCGGTGCGATCGCGATCTCGTTCTCATGGTGGCGGCCGACCAGGCCGGGGGCCACCGGCTCGGCCAGCGGCGGCTGTTCGCTGACCGCGGCGGCGTGCGTGTCGCGGAGCCTGCGGTAGACGCGGGGGTCGATCCACTCGAAGTCCGTGGCGCCGGTGCCGATCGGGACGCCGTCGAGGGAACGGATGTCCATGTGCAGGCGCAGCCCGGTGAGGCGCTTGCCGCGGCGGCCCATCTCCGCGCACGAGACGTGCAGGGTGACATCGATCGGCGCGTCCTGAGGCGGCTGATAGTCGGCCTCGACGGTGAAGTCGAAGCTCCGCAGGAGCACCGCGTGATCCATCGGTGCGCCGAACTCCCCGTGCGCGAGCAGCAGTCCGGCTTGGCGGATGGTCCGGGCCACCACCTGGGGGTCGTGTCGTACGCCGTCGCCGGTGGCGGTGGCCGTGAAGCCGGGCCAGCGCGCGGTGAGGGTGAATTCCATGTCGGCCAGCCGCTGCCAGCCGGTCAGCAGGACGGATTCATCGAAGCGCAGATGGAGGAATTCCTTGCGGACCTCGCGTACCTCGTTCATCTCGGAGGCCACCCCTTCCAGGGTTGCCGTTCGCCGTGTGCCGTGCGGCAGTTCGGGCTTGTCCGAGTGTTCCGGTATGCGCAACATGTGGAATTCGACTCCCCTGGGGCGGTGGTCTTCGTGCCGAACCGACGATACCGGTCCGATGCTAAGATACGTACTGCCCGGTTTTATTTTCAATGCGTCGATGAAGTTAATTAGAATTTCCGTGCTTCAGTCCGCCGGGGCACGAGCTCGACAACGGCAACATATGAATGAGGTGTCCTGATGGCGCAGCAGGCACGGGCGATCCAGACTCGTCGCACGATTCTGGAAGCGGCCGGCGTGGTCTTCGACGAGCGTGGCTACGACGCGGCGACCATCGCCGAGATCCTGAACCGGGCCGGTGTGACCAAGGGGGCTCTGTACTTCCACTTCACCTCGAAAGAGGACCTCGCCCGGGGAGTGCTCGCCGAGGCGCTGACGATGGAGGGCGTGCTTCCGCAGGACTCCAAGCTCCAGGAATGGGTCGACGTCGGCATGGTGCTCGCGCACCGGCTGCCCCGCGAGCCCCTGCTGAGCGCGGCGATCAGACTCTCGGCCGACCAGCACGCCCGCGAGCTGTTCGGTACCTCGTGGCCGGGCTGGATCGGCTTCATCACCGCCCAGTTGGAGGAGGCGAAGCGGCAGGGTGAACTGCTGCCGCACATCGACCCCGAGGAGACCGCGTCGCTGTTCGTGGGCGCCTGGACCGGAGTCGAGATCGTGAACTCCGCGCTGTCGCTCGGTCGTCTGGAGACGAAGATCGCGTCGCTCTACGACCACATGCTGCCCGGCATCGGCGTCCCCGGCGTGCTGAGCCGCCTGGACACCACGCCGGGCCGCGGCGCCCGGATCTGGGAAGTTCACCAGCAGCACGGCCGCGAGGACAGCTCGCTCACCAACGCCTGAACGGCCCGGCCGCCGCCCGGTGGTCACCCCTGGCGGCCCGCCGTCGCGGCGCTGGGCGGCGGGCTATCGCAGGGTCGACCGGTCCGGCGCGCGGTCGGTCCTGTGCTGGGCGCGGGTCAGGGGGTGAGTGCCGGACGGATCCGGCCGCTTCGGCGCGTCCACGACGAGGAGTGGCAGGAGCGACTGCCAGAGGCTGGTGACCGAGGACGCCGAGAGCCAGCTCCGGTCCTCGCGGGCGAGCACCTCGAATCCGACCGTCGCGCCGACGATCGACCCGGCCGGCTCGGCGACCGGCACGTCGGGAGCCAGTGACCCCTGCGTCTGGGCGCGGGTGAGCAGGTCGGTCACGCAGGCGTGCCAGCGCAGGCGCAGATCGGCGCCGGAGCGGTGCGCGGCCTGGCAGTTGAGCCGGAATCCGGCGCGTACCACCACATCGTCGCTGAACTGCTGCGCCAGGACATGGGTGGTGTCGATGAGCGCCTGGAGGGCGTTCGGGCTCTGCCGCTGAACGGTGCGGGCGAAGGCGTACAGGGTCCGTGTCGCCTCGGCCTCGACCGCTGCGGCCACCGCTGCCTTGGTGTCGAAGTGGAAGTGCAGCGCGCCCGTGCTGACACCAGCCCCTGAGCTGATCGTGGAGAGCTTCGCCTGGGCGTAGCCGTGCTCGTCGAAGGACTGCGCGGCGGAGCGGATCAGCGCGTGGCGGGTGCGCTCGGAGCGTCCCTGGCGGGTCACCGGTCCCTCCCGGTGCGCAGACAGGGCGCGTTGGTGGTGTGTGAGGGGAGGGCGGCGGCGGTTGGTTGTTGGGGTGAGCGTGGACTCTTCATAAGAGATATAAAACCAACTCACTGGTTTTATATCCAGACCTGCGGAGGCGTCAGGTGGGGCGCCTGTGGGGAAAGGGTGAGGGGCGGTGCCCAAGTGGCGTATAAATTCGGCCACTTGTGAGAACGGGGCGGCCTCGCCTGCGCCTCACGCCCGCACGGCCCGCTCGATCGCCTGGATACCCCTAAACCGTCAACCCGGTTTTTTAACCGTCAACACTCCGTGCCGCGCCGCACAGCGGTTCCGGAGGGGGTTCAGCGCAGCGGAGCCGCCTCGCACCGGGACCGCGGGGCAGCCGAGGAACCGGTGGCGCAGGCACTCAAGTCCGGGAGCTTTCCGGCTGTTTCACCGTCGGCCGGCAGGCACGAAACCATGGTCACCCCGGGTGCGTCGACGGCCGCCAACTTCACGTAGTCGAACGTCAGCCGCCCCAGCCGGGGGTGGTCGAAGGCCCTGCGCGCCGGATGGAAATCCGCCACGTCGTGCGTGTCCCACCAGTCGCGGAACTCCGCGCTCTGCGCGCACAGACCGGCGGTCAGACGGGTGAACTCCGGGTCACCGGCGTGCCGGTCCGCACTCGCGCGGTACTGCTCCAGCAGCGCACGGGCCTGACCGGGCCAGTCGACCAGGAGCGTACGGATCCTGGGCTGGGTGAACACCAGCCGCAGCAGGTTGCGTTCGGGCAGACCGCCATGGGAGGGGTCGCCGATGAGACCGGCCTCGGAACGGTTCCACGCCAGCAGGTCCCAGTTGGGGGCCAGCAGATAGGCCGGGTGCGGATCGAGCGCGTCCACCAGGCGCTGCCACGCCTGCCCGCCGCTTCCCCCGGGGGCGGACGGCGGCAGGTTCCGGCCCGCCAGGGTGAACAGATGGCGGGTCTCGGCGGGCGACAACCGCAGCGCCCCGGCCAGGCTGTGCAACACCTGGCCGCTCACGGTGATGTCCCTGGCCTGTTCCAGCCAGGTGTACCAGGTGACGCTGACCCCGGAGAGCAGAGCGACCTCTTCGCGGCGCAGGCCCGGGGTGCGCCGGCGCGGCCCGGCCGGGAGACCGGCGTCGCCCGGACCGACCCGCTCCCGCCGTGTGCGGAGGAACTCCGCCAGGACCCGGCGCCGTTCCCGATCAGCCATCGAACCTCTCCGCAACGAACCGTTCCGCGCGCACTCTACTGCCCCTGTGCCGCCCGCAAGGGCCCCAGGGTGGTACCACGGCCACCAGCATGATTTGCCTCTGTTGCGTCACCTGGGCCCGGACCAGGCTCAGGACCATGACTCACGCCCGGCCGTCGGCCGATTCCGTACACCCCGCCCCGGCACACCCCGCCCCGCCCGAACCCGCCACCGCGGCGCCCCCGGGGCCCTCGCCGTGGCGGGCCCTGTCCGTCGTCCTGCTGGGCGTCTTCATGGCCGTGCTCGACACCTTCATCGTGCTCGTGGCCGCCCCGGCCATCCAGGACGACCTGCCCGCATCGGACGCCGACGTCCAGCTCATCCTGGCGGGATACCAACTCACCTACGCCATCGCGCTGATCACCGGCGCCCGGCTCGGCGACCGGTTCGGCCGCAAGCGCTGCTTCCTCACCGGTATGGCCCTCTTCACCCTGGCGTCCGTGGCCTGTGCCGCCGCACCCGGGCCCGGCGCGCTGATCGCCGCCCGGCTCCTGCAAGGGCTCGGCGCCGCGGTGATGTTCCCGCAGGTCTTCGCGACGATCCAGGTGCTGCTGACACCGGAGCAACGGCCCCGTGCCTTCGGCGTGCTGGGCGCGGTCATCGGCACCGCCGGAGTCGCGGGCCAACTGCTCGGCGGCCTGCTGATCTCCGCCGACCTCTTCGGCGCGTCCTGGCGCCCGATCTTCTGGGTCAACGTCCCCGTCGGCCTGGTCACGCTGCTCCTCGCCGCCGTGCTCGTCCCTGAGTCGCGGTCCCCCGACAGCCGTCGGCCGGACCTCGCGGGCATGGCCGTACTGACCCTCGCTCTCGTCCTCCTCGTGGTCCCCCTGGTCGAGGGCAGGGAGGCCGGCTGGCCTTCGTGGACCTGGTTCAGCCTGGCGGCCGGGGTGCTCGCCCTGTACGGCTTCGTGCTCGTGGAACGCCGCGTCGAAACGTCCGGCGGCGCCCCGCTGCTGCGGCCCGGACTGATCCGTGAACGCCCCTTCGCCATCGGTATGGTGCTGGTACTCCTCGCCTACTTCGGCATCAACTCCTTCTTCCTGGTGCTGTCCGTCACCGTGCAGGACGGCCTGGGCCTGGACACGCTGGGCGCCGGCGTCTTCTACCTCCCCTTCGCCGCCGCGTTCTTCGCCGGCAGCGTCATCGCCGGACGGATGGCCCGGCACGGCCGGCGCCTGCTCCAGGCCGGCGCGCTGATCCTCGCCGTCGGCCACGCGGTCACCCTCACCGTCGTGCTCTGCGCCGGAGCCTCGCTCACGGCGTGGTCGCTCGCCGCGCCGCTGCTCGTCTCCGGACTGGGCAACGGCGTCCTGGTCACCCCGCTGCTGAACGCCGTGCTGTCACGGATCCGCCCCACGGAGATCGGCATGGCGTCCGGTGTGCTCTCCACCGGCCAGCAGGTCGGCGGCGCGGTCGGGGTGGCCGTACTCGGCGTCCTCTTCTACGGCACGCTGAAGGGCGCCGCCCACGGTGACGTCACGGCGTACGGGCACGCACTCGCCGCCTCACTCGGCTTCAACCTCGCCCTGGCCGCGGCCCTCTCGGCCGTCCTCCGCCTGCTGCCGCGCACGGCCGGTTCCCGGCACTGAGGCGCGCTCCGCCGGGTGCCGCGGGACCTCCGCGGCGGATCAGCGGGTCAACGGCGAGGCGCGGGACACGAACGCTTCGATCGCCTGCCGCGCCAGGGCGTCCAGCGCGTCCCGCTCCGCCGGGTCCTGTGCGGTCGACACGTCCCGCGTGCACCGATAGGCGTGCTCGGCCGCGAGGATCACCTCCCGGTCGTCGGTGAGCAGTGCGACCCGGTAGAGCACCTGCCGGGTCACCGTCCTGAGGCGGTGTGCTTCATCGCGTGCCGTGATGAAGGGTGCTCCGTCCGGGTCCTGCTGTCTGCGGTACCAGCGGTCCGCCTGGCCGTGGCGGTAGTCCTCCACCGCCGCGGCGAACGCGCTGAACGCGGATATGCGCTCCTGCCGGAGCGCTTCGGACCGCGCGAACAGCTCACTGCGCCGGGACGCGAGGCGCTGGAAGATGTGCGTGATCACGGCGCCCATGAGGGTGCCCCCGACGGCTACGACGCTTGTCCATATCGCTTCCACGGCCTCAGCCGATCACACACCGGGCGCCGGTGCGTCGCCGGCTCCGCCTGGCCGCCCCCGCCCCGGAAAATGTGGTGCGGCCCAACACCGGTGCCGCGTAGCGTCGTTGACATGACTCCTTCCCGGATCCGTCCTCCGTTCGACGCCGATGAACGGACGCAACTCACCGGCTGGTTCGCCATGCAGCGGGCGATCATTCACTGGAAGTGCGAGGGTCTGTCGGATGCGGACGCGCACCGCGCCGTCCTGCCGTCCTCGCCGTACATGACGGTGGCGGGGATCGTCTCCCATCTGCGGTGGGCCGAAAACACCTGGTTCGAGGTCCTGTTGCTGGGCCGCCCCGACGACGGGCCGCAGTTCCAGGACGCGCCCGAGGACGCCGACATGCGCGTCGACGGCGAATCCCTCGACGGGCTGCTCGCCGCCTACGAGCGGCAGTGCGCGGTATCGGACGAGATCATCGCGGCCCACTCGCTCGACGTCGTGGGCCGCCATCCCGACTACCGGTCATCCGCCGCTTCCCTGCGCTGGATGCTGATCCACATGATCGAGGAGACCGCCAGGCACGCCGGTCACCTGGATGCCATACGCGAACTGCTGGACGGCGAAGTCGGCTACTACTGACGAGGGTTGCCGCTCCGCGGTACGCCGGTACGCGGTGACCAGGAGGTCCCGGCCGTTTCGTCTGCGGCGGGCTCCGCGGTCTGCCCTGGGGGACAGGGTTCGCGCGTCCGGGAGGGCAGACTCACGAGAACCTCGCGAAGGCTCGAACTTTTGCCGCAGGGCCCGCATCTCTGCTCATGCAGGACGCGCAGAGTCAACGGCCCGGCCGGCCAGGGCACTTCGAAGAGAGCTGCGCGTGAGAAGTGCTGGAGACGGCCCTTATCGCATGGAGGACTTATGAAGTCGTGGCGTTCCCGTATCGGTGTCGGTCTCGCAGTCGGTGCTGCGGCGGTCGCCATTCCGCTCTCCGCCACCAGCGCCTTCGCCGCCCCGCCCCCCGGCGACGGCTGGGTTCCGGTCGGCGCCGAGCGGTACCCGTCGAAGGCGGCGTGTGAAGCGTCGGAGCTCCCGAACGCCCAGGCGAACGGGTACCACGAGGTGTGGTGCGACGACAGCAAAGAGATCATGCCCATCTTCAACCGCTGACCGGTCTCCGCTCGGCGGGGACTCGCCCCGCTGACGTGGTGCCGAGAAGGTTCGCTGCCCCGGTGTGCCGCACCGGGGCAGCGGGCTTTCCGCGTCGCGGGGGCGCACACCCGGCGGTGTGTCCGACGTCCACGCCGGATCATGACGCTACGGACATTTCGGTCATGGTGCTGCGAGCATGACGCATGCTCTTTCGACAGTTGATCAATCTGCGGGGACGACGGGGCCTCACGCCGGTGCTGGTACTGATCCCGGTCGCGCTCGTCTGTGCCGTCTTCGTGATCGACACCCTGTTCCCGCCCGAGGTGCATCTGGGGCCGCTGCTGGTCGCCGCCCCCACCTTCACGGCGGCGTTCGCGGGCCCGCAGCTCACCGCCGTGGTCGGCGTGCTCGCCCTCGCCGCCCAGTTCTTCATCGGCGTGGTCAGCGGCGACGCCACCTCGCAGAACCACCAGGTACAGCTCGTCGCGCTGCTGCTGGTCAGCACGCTCGTCGTGCTCTTCGCCGGGGTGCGCGACCGGGTCGAGCGGCGGCTGATGAAGAGCCGTTCGGTGGCCGGGGTGGCACAGCAGGTCCTGCTCCGGCCGCTGCCGCAGCGGAGCGGACCGCTGCAGATCGCGTCGTTCTACCTCGCTGCCGAAGAAGAGGCCGAGATGGGCGGCGACCTGTTCGCCGCGGTCCGCGCGGAGGGCGCCACTCGGCTGATCATCGGCGACGTACGCGGCAAGGGCCTGCCCGCGTACAGCCACGCCGCACTGATCCTCGGCGCCTTCCGGGCCGCCGCGCACGAGCAGGCGACGCTGCCGGGGCTCGCCGCCCACCTCGACGGCGCGATGCGCTGGGAGGCCGGGCAATGGGACGGCGGGGAAGCCGGGGCCGAGGAGGCGTTCGCCACCGCGACGCTGCTCGACATCCCCGACGAGCGGTCCGAACTGCACACCGTCACCTGCGGGCACCCGCCCGCCCTGCTGCTCAGCGGCGGTCGCGTCCGCACCCTGCACGCCGCGCACACCGCGCTCCCGATCGGCCTCGGCGGCCTCCCCGGCGCGGCCGGCCACGCGGTCGACACCCATCCCTTCGAGCCGGGCGACCTGCTGCTCCTCTACACGGACGGCGTCACCGAGGCCCGGGACCACAGCGGCGCCTTCTACCCGCTCACGGAACGCGCCGCGGCCTGGAGTGCGGACGCCCCGCACGACGTGCTCCGGCACCTGCGCGCCGACCTGCGGGCGTACGCGCGCGGCCGGCTGGGGGACGACGCCGCGGCGATCGCGATCCGGCGGCTGCCGTCCGACGGCGGATAGCGGGGCCGTTCAGGGGGTGTCGTGCCGGTCCTGGGCCGCGGCGAGGCGGTGCTGGAGGGGGCCGGTCGCCGTCCGCAGCTCCTGGTAGGCGGCGTAGCGGTCGTCGAAGAGTTCCCTGGTGGCGTCGGACGGGGTGAGGACCTGGGCCGGCCGGTTCCAGCGGGCGCCGGGCGGGACGGCGCCGATGGCGAGCGCGGCGAACTTGGCGTCGCCGTAGCTCGCCCCGCAGCGCTCGTGCGGATACTCCTGCGCGACACCGGTGACGTCGGAGACGATCTGCGGCCACAGGGGGTCGGTGGTGCCGCCGCCCACGGCGACGACGCGGCCGGGGGTGAAGCCGGCATCGGCGAAGGCGTCGAAGTGGTGCCGCACGGCCAGCGCGGTGGATTCGAGCAGCGCGCGGTAGACGTCGCCGCGGGTGTGACGCAGGGTCAGGCCGGCGATGATGCCGCGGGCCTGCGGATCGGCGACGGGGGTGCGCTCGCCGGCGAAGTACGGCAGCGCGAGCAGCCCGTCGGCGCCCGGGGGAGAGGCGGCGGCCTCGGTGGTGAGCTGCGGGAACGCGGTGCCGCCCGTGAGGTCGCTGAACCACTGCGTGATGCTGCCCGAGCTGGCCATGCCGGCCGCCAGCGTGTGCTGGCCCGGGTGGTTGCCCGCGGTCGACCACAGGGCGGGCGAGCGCACCGGCGTGGGGGTGACACCCACGAAGAACATGGTCGAGCCGTACATCAGCATCAGGTCACCGGGCTCCCGGACGTCGACGCTCTCCGCCTCGGCCCAGGCGTCGATGGTGCCGACCGCGACGGGCGTGCCCGCGGCGAGTCCGGTCTCGGCCGCCGCGCCGGCTGTCACACGGCCGGCGATGTCGGCGGGCCAGGCCAGCTCGGGAAGTGCCAGGCCCGGGGCCACGGCCTGCGCCCACGGCTCGTACCAGGCGCGGGCCGCGAGGTCGTAGAGCGGCGCGTACTGGCTCGCCGTGTGGTGGTCGATGACGTAGGCGCCGGTCAGCCGGTGCGTGAGGTAGGAGTGGGCGGTGAAGACCTTGGCGGTCGCCGCCCAGACCCGGGGCTCGTGGTGGCGCAGCCAGGCCAGCTTCGGGCCCGCCGACTGGGAGCTGAGCCGCGATCCGCAGCGCGCGAGCACCGCGTCCCGGCCGCCGAGTTCCCGCTCGATCCGCTCGGCGATGGGCACCGCCCGGGTGTCCACGCCGTAGAGGAGGGCGGGGCGCAGCGGGCGTCCTTCGGCGTCGGCCGGCAGCACGCAGGGGCCGAGGCCGCTGACGCAGACCGCGCGGATCAGCTCAGGGCGCGACGGCAGCAACTCCCGGATCAGCGCGTGGACATCGGCCCACCAGACCCCATCGGCGTCGTGCTCGGCCCAGCCGGGGCGGGGCAGCGACGTGGGGTGCTCGCGCCGGGCCTGCCGGACGATGCCGCCGTCCGGTGTGCACAGCACCGCTTTGGTGCTGGCCGTACCGATGTCGATGCCCAGCACGTAGGAGGGCGCTTCGGCGGTGGACGGCGTCACGGCGGGTCTCCTGGCGTTGCGGGGCTGACCGGCGGCGCGGTGGTGGCGTTGCGGTCGGACGGCATGCCCATTGTGGCGGTGGCGCGCGGCGGGGTCGGGGGTGGGGCCTCGCGGTGCGCCGCCGGGCCGATGAGGGCGGCGCTCCGGTAGGGGGCCGCCCGTCGGGTACGCCCTTGTGGGGCCGTCCGGTGCGCCCGCGCCGGATCCGGGGCGTCCGGCGCATCGCCGGGCCTTCCGCTTCCCGGAGCCGCCCGCGTGTGCCGACGCGGTGGCTCCCGGTGCCTTCGTCCCCGTGTCCGGCCGGGATGCCGGACCGTCAGGGGAGCAGACGCAGGTAGGGCGGTGCGGGGGGTGGGGGAGGGGTGTTCTCCTCGGGTTCCTGTTGCTGTTCTTGCTGTGGTGCCTGTTCGGGTTCCTGTCCGGGTTGCGGCTCTTCGCCGTCGGGTATGGGGTGGCCTTGGAGTGCGGCCAGGGCGCGTTCCAAGGATTCTTTCGTGATCTGCATCCGGATTCTGGCCAGCCGTTCCAATTCGCTTTGCGACACGGTGTCAGCGTAAGGGCGCCGCGTCACGCTGTCCCTGATCAGGCGCAATTCGGCGGGCGCTACGGGAGGTTGGGTATTCTCCGGACACGCCGGGGCAACTGCCTGTGAGGGGGTGTGCGCGGTGCGTGGATTTCCGGGGGCGACGAGCCGATGGCGGGCGGTATGCGGAACTCCCCTCACCGCAAAGGGTGTTCGGTTGTGGAGAGCCGTCGGGGAGCGGGGGAATTCTGCTTGGCTGGTTGCGGATCCGTCCGCCCGCGCCCTCCACGACGCGGTGCGCGCCGCACGCGACCGGCTGCCCCGCACTCCCACCCGCTCGGCGGGCCACGTCCACCTCGGCACCTGAACGCAGCGTTCCGCGCCCCCGGAACACGTCCCCTCCGGGCCGTCCCGCGAATAGGACGCCAACCGACCTATACGGAGGGCACCTTCAGAGGCGACGGATGCCGGGCGCACCCCGCGCACCGCATCCCCCGTTCCACTCTCCGCCGCACGAAGGACACCACAGCGATGACGACCACCGGCACACCCGCGAGCGCACCCACCGGCACCCTGCTGGGCACCGGCTTCTGGGCCCCCGACGGCAAGGCACTCGCGGACTTCTACGCCGCCGCCCTGGGCTGGGAGACCCGGCAGGAATTCCCCGACGAGCACGGCAACACGGCCGCCCGCCTGATCAGCGACGGCACCCAGTCCCTGGTCTTCTACACCGCCCGCGACTTCAAGGCCCCCGACTGGCCCCGGGACGAACTCCCCTTCCACGTCGACCTCGCCTTCGACGACGCGCAGGCCGCCGAAGAGCGGCTGCTCGCCCTCGGCGCCACCAAGCCCGCCCACCAGCCGGGCCAGGGCCGGTGGACCGTCCTGCTCGACCCCGCGGGCCAGCCGTTCTGCGTCAGCGCGGGCCACGCGGGCTGAACCGCGGCGCCCACCGGTACGGACCGGCGGATGAAGCTGATCTGTTGCGGGGCTTAAGAAATGATCGATGGACGGGGAAGGCGCCCGCGCGGCAGATTGATCTCCGCCCGGCGTGATCGTCCGCAGCCGCTCCCGGCTCGGCGCCTCGCGGGCTTTCCCCGCCCGGCCCTTGCTCCCGCAGCGCCCGGGTTCGCTTCCGTAGGGAGTCTCATCCGTGAAAGCGCTGGTGAAGGACAAGGCGGAGCCCGGCCTGTGGCTGCGGGACGTACCGGAGCCCACCGTCGGCCCAGGTGACGTGCTGATCAAGGTCCTGCGGACGGGTATCTGCGGCACCGATCTGCACATCAGGTCCTGGGACGGCTGGGCCCAACAGGCCGTCGCCGCGCCGCTGGTGGTCGGGCACGAGTTCGTCGGCGAGGTCGTCGGGACCGGCCGGGACGTCGTCGACATCACGCCGGGCGACCGGGTCAGCGGCGAGGGCCACCTGGTGTGCGGCAAGTGCCGCAACTGCCTGGCGGGGCGGCGCCACCTGTGCCGCGCCACGGTGGGCCTCGGCGTCGGCAGGGACGGCGCGTTCGCCGAATACCTCGCGGTGCCCGCGTCCAACGTGTGGGTCCACCGTGCCCCCGTGGACCTCGACGTCGCCGCGATCTTCGACCCGTTCGGCAACGCCGTGCACACCGCGCTGTCCTTCCCGCTCGTCGGCGAGGACGTGCTGATCACCGGCGCAGGACCGATCGGCCTGATGGCCGCGGCGGTGGCCCGGCACGCCGGCGCCCGCAACGTCGTCATCACGGACGTCAGCGAGGAACGCCTCGACCTGGCACGCAAGATCGGATGCAGCCTCGCGCTCAACGTCGCGGACGCGACGATCGCCGAAGGCCAGCGCGCACTCGGACTGCGCGAGGGCTTCGACGTCGGCCTGGAGATGTCAGGACGCCCCGAGGCGATGCGCGACATGCTCGCCAACATGACGCACGGCGGCCGGATCGCGATGCTCGGACTGCCCGCCGGGGAGTTCCCGGTCGACTGGTCCCGGATCGTCACCTCCATGATCACGATCAAGGGCATCTACGGCCGCGAGATGTTCGAGACCTGGTACGCGATGTCGGTGCTGCTCGAAGGCGGCCTCGACCTCGCGCCCGTGATCACCGGACGCTACGGCTACCGCGACTTCGACGCGGCGTTCGACGACGCCGCGAGCGGCCGTGGCGGCAAGGTCATCCTCGACTGGGCCGCCTGACCCGCCCGTACCGATTTCCCGCCCGCCCTCCTGACACCAAAGGACCCGGACATGTTCGACTCCGTACGCGACGGCCTGCGCGCCGACCTCGACGAGATCCGCACCGCGGGACTGCACAAGCCCGAACGCGTCATCGACACCCCGCAGTCCGCGACCGTCAACGTCACCGCGGGCGGCCGGCCGGGCGAGGTCCTCAACTTCTGCGCCAACAACTACCTCGGCCTCGCCGATCACCCCGACGTCATCGCGGCGGCCCACGAGGCCCTGGACCGCTGGGGCTACGGCATGGCATCCGTACGCTTCATCTGCGGCACGCAGGAGGTGCACAAGGAACTGGAACGCCGCCTGGCGGCCTTCCTCGGCCAGGAGGACACCATCCTCTACTCCTCCTGCTTCGACGCCAACGGCGGCGTCTTCGAGACGCTGCTCGGCCCCGACGACGCGGTCATCTCCGACGCCCTCAACCACGCGTCGATCATCGACGGCATCCGCCTGTCCAAGGCCCGCCGCTTCCGCTACGCCAACCGCGATCTGGCGGACCTGGAAAAGCAGTTGAAGGAAGCCGCCACGGCCCGCCGCCGCATCGTCGTCACCGACGGCGTCTTCTCCATGGACGGCCACGTGGCACCCTTGCGGGAGATCTGCGACCTGGCCGACCGCTACGACGCCATGGTCATGGTGGACGACTCGCACGCCACCGGCTGCGTCGGCCCCGGTGGCCGCGGCACCCCCGAACTGCACGGCGTCATGGACCGCATCGACATCCTCACCGGAACCCTCGGCAAGGCACTCGGCGGCGCATCGGGCGGATACGTCGCCGCCCGCGCCGAGATCGTCGCCCTGCTGCGCCAGCGCTCCCGCCCCTACCTCTTCTCCAACAGCCTCGCCCCGGTGATCGCCGCCGCCTCGCTCAAGGTCCTCGACCTCCTGGAGACCGCGGACGACCTGCGCGACCGGCTCGCCGCCAACACCGCGCTCTTCCGCTCCCGGATGACGGCCGAGGGCTTCGACATCCTGCCCGGCGACCACGCCATCGCCCCCGTCATGATCGGCGACGCGGCCGAGGCCGGACGGATGGCGGAACTGCTCCTGGAACGCGGTGTGTACGCGATCGGCTTCTCCTACCCCGTGGTGCCGCACGGCCAGGCCCGCATCCGCGTCCAGCTGTCCGCCGCGCACTCCCCGCAGGACGTCGAGCGCGCGGTGGCCGCCTTCGTCGACGCCAGGGCGGCCCTGGCAGAATGACGACGTGATCGACGCTCGGCGGCTGCGCACCCTCCAGGCGGTGGCGGACCACCGCACCGTGACGGCCGCCGCAGCCGCCCTCTACCTCACGCCGTCCGCCGTCTCCCAGCAGATCGCCGCGCTGGAGCAGGAGACCGGACACAAGGTCCTGGCCCGCGACAACCGCGGCGCGCGGCTGACAGCGGTCGGCGAGATCCTGCTCCGGCACGCCGGGGCCGTCATCGCCGAACTGGAGCGCGCCGAGGCCGAGGTGGCGGCGTACACGTCGGGCGCGGCGGGCGAGGTCACCGTCGCGGCCTTCGCCACCGGGATCTCCGTGGTGCTGGCCCCGGCGATCACCGCACTCGGCGAGACGTCGCCCGGCATCCGGGTCCGGGTCCGTGACGTCGAGGGGGACGAGAGCCTGCCCATGGTGCTCGACGGCCGCGCCGACATCGCCGTGGCCGTCGAGTACCGCGGCGCGCCGAGCGCGGGCGACCGGCGGCTGGTGCGCGTGCCGCTCTACGCCGAGCCGTTCGACGCCGTCCTGCCCCGCAGGCACCGGCTGGCCGGGGCCGGCGCCGTCCCGGTGGCCGCGCTCGCCGACGACCTGTGGATCGGCCCGTACCCGGGCAACCCGTGCCACGACGTGATGGTCCTCGCCTGCGAATACGCCGGATTCCGGCCCCGGTTGGCGCACTCGTCCGACGATTTCCGAGCCGTCGTCACGCTCGCCGCCGCGGGCGCGGGCGTGGCCCTCGTGCCCCGTTCCGCGCTGCGCGACATGGACCTGTCGCAGGTGGCGGTGCGGCCGGTCGACGGTGTGGTGGCGACCCGCCGGGTCTTCGCGGCCGTCCGGTGCGGAGCCGAGGAACACCCGCTGTTCCGGCCCGTCCTGGAGGCGCTCGGCGCCGCCGCCGGGAAGGTGCCGCCGGGTGACCCGGTGACCGCCTAGCAGCCCACGGGTCACCCCGGAGCCGGCTCAGCCGATCGGCTCGGGCATCGGCACTACGTCGTAGGCCAGCTCGATGACCCGCCCGGTGGCCGGGTCGCCCAGTTCCACGCGCCAGCGGCCCGCGAACTGGTCGACGCCTTCGCGCATCGGGATCGTCCCGGAGATGAGCACCGTGCCGGGCTCCAGTTCGCCGCGCTCGCGCAGCGCGTCGGCCCAGTGGCGCGGCGGGAGCAGTTCGCCGGCGGTGCCGTCCTGGATGAGGACCTCGCCGCTCTCGCCGGGCGGGGTCACCCAGGCACGCAGGGTCAGGCTGTCGAGGCGGTCGGCGACGTCGGACAGCCGCCAGGCGGCGCGGGCCAGGACGTCGGGGCCCGCGTTCTTGCTCCAGGCGACGCCGTGCGCCTCCAGGGCGCGGTCGGTGTGGTCGCAGGCCGCCGTCAGCAGCAGGTCACCGGTGGAGTCCACGACGAGGGCCCATTCGGCCTCGCCCGAGGTGCGGGCATGCTGGACGGGAACCGTGCCGGTCTGCTGGGCGAGGTAGGGCGCCACGGGGTACAGAGCGGGGATGGTGGACGGCGCGGGTACGCCGATCTCGGCCAGCTCCGCCACGTGCGCGGCGACGTCCGCCTGGCTGCGGCCCGCGTATCCGGCGTTCAGCAGCCGGGTCACGATCACCTCGCGCTGTGTTCCGTCGGGAAGTTCGAAGATCAGGGCGGCCATGGTTCCTCCAGATCACATCGGTTGCGCGGGAGTGATTCCCCTCGAAAGGTTGCGCATACGACCTGTATACAGCAAGTATGCCGAGGAGCAGCAACGGAGAACGAGGTGGCCCTGACCATGCACAACGAAGAACGCGGGGGAGCGAAGCCCCTCGGAGCGACGGCCGCCCCCGGCCGCGGCGCGATGGTGCGCGCCTTCATCGCCAGCCTGACCGGCACCTCGCTGGAGTGGTACGACTTCGCGGTCTACTCGGCGGCATCGGCGCTTGTCTTCGGGAAGCTCTTCTTCCCGTCACAGGACCCGCTGACCGGCACCCTGCTGGCGTTCTCCACCTACGCCGTCGGCTACCTCTCGCGCCCCCTCGGCGGATTCCTCTTCGGCCGGCTCGGAGACGTCATTGGCCGCAAAAAGGTGCTGGTGGCGACGCTGGTGCTGATCGGGACCGCCACCCTGCTGATCGGGCTGCTGCCCACCCAGGCCGTCATCGGCCCGGCCGCCCCGATCCTGCTGGTCGTGCTCCGCTTCGCGCAGGGCGTCGGCGTCGGCGGCGAATGGGGCGGCGCCGTCCTGCTCACCAGCGAGTACGGCGACGCGCGGCGGCGCGGCTTCTGGGCATCGGCCGCCCAGATCGGCCCGCCGGCCGGAAACCTGATGGCCAACGGCGTGTTGGCCGCACTCGGCGCGCTGCTCACCGAACCGCAGTTCCTCGCCTGGGGCTGGCGGATCGCGTTCCTGCTGTCCGGCGTGCTCGTGGCCTTCGGGCTGTGGATCCGGGTGCGGCTGGAGGAGACGCCGGTCTTCCAGGCGATGGAGGCGAGCGGCGACCGGCCGCAGGCACCGATCCGCGAGGTGTTCACCACCCAGCCGCGTGCCCTGGCAGCCGCCGTCCTGTGCCGCGTCGCACCGGACGTCCTCTACGCGATGTTCACCGTCTTCGTGCTCACCTACGCCACCGAGCAGCTCGGCATGGAACGCGGCAAGGCGCTGACCGCCGTCCTCATCGGCTCGGCGCTGCAAATCGTGCTGATCCCGCTGGCCGGCGCGCTGTCGGACCGCTGGAACCGGCGCCGGATGTACCTCTGGGGCGCCGTCGCCGCCGCCGCGTGGCCCTTCGTGTTCTTCCCGATGGCGGCCGGCGGCTCGTGGCCCCTGCTCGCCGTGGGCGTCCTGGTGGCGCTGGTGATCCACTCGTTCCTCTACGGCCCTCAGGCGGCCTTCGTCGCCGAGCAGTTCGGCCCCCGGCTGCGGTATACCGGCTCTTCCCTGGCGTACACACTGGCCGGGGTGATCGGCGGCGCCGTGGCACCGCTGCTGTTCACCGCGCTGCTGGGCGCGTTCGGGACGTGGCTGCCGCTGGCCCTGTACCTGGCGGCCACCGCTGTGGTCACCATCGTGGGGGTGCTGCTGGGCAGGGAGGCGGACCACGACGAGGATGAGGAGTACACCAGGAACGCCGCCGTACGGGCGGCGGACGCGGCACCGGTGGGCCGCACCTGACCCGGCGGCGCACCCGCCGGTCACACCACCAACGCCCCAGGGCTGAACAGCAGCACGACACGAGAGGAAGCGGAACCGGATATGCGTATCGCACTCTGCCAGATGACTTCGTCGACGGAACCGAAGGAGAATCTCGCGACGGTCCAGGACCACGTGCGCCGCGCGGCACACGACGGCGCGCGCCTCGTGGTCCTGCCGGAGGCGGCCATGGCGTGCTTCGGGATTCCGCTCGCCCCGCTGGCCGAACCGCTGGACGGCCCCTGGGCCGACGGCGTCCGCGAGGTCGCCCGCGAGACCGGCGTCACGGTCGTCGCCGGCATGTTCACGCCCGCCCCCGACGGCCGGGTCGCCAACACCCTGCTGGCGACCGGCCCCGGCGTGGAGGACTCCTACGACAAGATCCACCTGTACGACGCCTTCGGCTTCCGCGAGTCCGACACCGTCGCCGCGGGCGACCGGGTGGTGACCATCGACGTCGACGGGGTCAAGGTCGGCCTGGCCACCTGCTACGACCTGCGGTTCCCCGAACTGTTCCGGGCGCACGCGGACGCCGGGGCCACCGTCAGCGTGCTGCCCGCCTCGTGGGGCGCGGGCCCGGGAAAGCGCGAGCAGTGGGAACTCCTGGTGCGGGCACGGGCGTTGGACGCCACCGTCTGGCTGGCGGCCGTCGGCCAGGCCGCTCCCGGCCCTGACGCGGACCCGGAACAGCCCACGAAGGCACCCACCGGCATCGGCAACAGCATCCTCGCCGCCCCCGACGGCACCGTACGCGTACGCCTCGACACGGCCCCCCGCCTGCACGTCGCCGACATCGACACGGAGGAGACCGAACGCGTCCGCCGGGCCGTCGCGGTGCTGGACAACCGCCGCCTGTAGAGCCTGCGCACAGGGGCGCCCTGCCGGGTCGTACGACCCGGCAGGGC
>NZ_JBITJM010000014.1:142093-212810 GCF_044460025.1 Streptomyces sp. NPDC050161
CCGCCCCCCCCCCCCCGCGGCCGGGGGGGGGGGGGGGGCCCCCCCCCCCCCGCGCTGCCCCCCCGCCGCCCGGGGGCGCCCGCCCGGGCCCCCCCCCCCCCCCCCCGCGCCCCTGCGCGCCGGACGGCCGACGCTGCGGCTGCGTCCTGGCTGTCCGCCTGGCTGCCTCCTAGGAGGACAGCAGGATGCGCTGGGTGGCCTCGATGTGGCTCTCGATCGCGGTGCAGGCGCCCGCGGCGTCGCCGGCCGTCAACCGCTCCAGGATCCGGCGGTGTTCGGTGAGCACCTCGCCGCGCCGGTCGCCGGACTGGTACAGCGCGATGACACCCGCCCGGATCTGGCGGCTGCGCAGGGCGTCGTACTGACGGCTCATCAGTGTGTTGCCGACGGCGGCCACGAGGGTGGCGTGGAAACGGTGATCGGCGGAGATGAACTCCTTCGCGCTCTCCTCGCCCCGCAACGTCTCCTGGAACGCGAGCACTTGGGCCATCTCTTCGAGCGGCGCGCAGCCGCGCGCGGTGGTGTGCTCGGCCGCGAACTTCTCGATGAGGCCGCGCATCTCCATGAGTTCACTGATCTCACGTGCCGTCAGCGGCGCGATGTGCGCCCCGCGCTTGGGGACGAGACGCACGAGGTCCTCGGCGGCGAGCAGCAGCAGCGCCTCCCGGATCGGGGTGCGCGAGACGCCGATCCGGTCCGCGATGTCCTGCTCGGAAAGGAACCGGTCCTGCATCTCCGGATCGGTCAGCACGACATCCTTGAGATACGCGTATGCCTTCTCTCGCCCCGACTGCACCGTTCCCCATTTCCCGATCCCGTGTGCATACACTTTGTATACAAATTTAGCACGCGCGGAGCGGGCGAGGATGCGCCGGAGCGCCGGTTGCACCGGGGGATGCAGGGCCCAACACTGATCGTTAAAGCGAACACTCTCTCCACGAAGAGTGTTCGGTAAACCGAACGACGGTGACATGAAGGAGAGCGATGTGAGCGTTCCCGAGGGCTCGGTCAGGGACATGGTGGCGGCCAACCTCAAACGGGCCAGAACCCAGCGCGGGCTGTCGATCTCCGAGCTGTCCCGGCGCTCCAAGATCGGCAAGGCGACGCTCTCCCAACTGGAGTCGGGCACCGGGAACCCCACCATCGAGACGGTCTTCAACCTGTCCCGCGCCCTCGAAGTGCCGGTCTCCGACCTCCTGGACACCCGCCCGCCCAGGGGCCTGACCGTGGTGCGCGCAGGCCAGGTCGAGGTGCTCAGCGGCGAGGGTGTCGAACTGCGCCCGCTGCACCGGATCGAGTCGGGCGACGCCATCATCGAGGTCTACGACCAGCAGGTGCGGGACGGCACCCGGCGGGACTCGCTCGGCCACGTCGGCACCGAGCACACCATCGTGCAGGCCGGCAGGCTCGGCGTGACGGTGGACGGGCACGAGGTGGAACTGGGCCCCGGCGACTACGTCGGCTTCGACGCCGCCCTGCCGCACACCTACGCGGCACCCGAAGGCGCCGTCCGCTCGGTCCTCCTGCTGGAATACCGGGCGGACCAGCAACTGCATCCGAAGGAGCCGCACGCGGTGCCCGGCACCCCGCAATAGCGCCCCTCCCGGAGCCCCGCGGCATCCCTGTGCGGACCATTGACACGCCCAGGACCCCGCCATAGCCTCATCGCGTTCGTTAAAGCGAACGAAGGGGATGGCGATGTACGGAACGCGTGTGACCGTGCTGGGTGCCGGCATCGTCGGCGCCGCCTGCGCCCGCGAACTGGCGCACGCCGGCTTCGACGTCACCGTCGTCGACCGCGGCGGCCCCGCCGCCGCGACCACCTCCCACGGCGAGGGCAACGTCCTCGTCTCCGACAAGGGCCCTGGACCCGAACTCCAACTCGCCCAGCTCTCCCGGCAGTTGTGGCCCGGCATGCTGGCCGCCGTCGCCGAAGGGTCCGCCCGCGGCGCCGAAGCCGCCGCAGCGGCCGAGTGGGAACCCAAGGGCGGCATCGTCGTCGCGACCACCGCAGCGGGCGCCAGGGAACTGTCCGCCTTCGCCGCCGCCCAGCGCGACGCGGGTGTACGGGCCGACGTCCTGGACGCCGACGCGCTCGCCGACGCCGAGCCCTACGTCACCCGCGACCACACCGCGGCCCTGCACTACCCCGACGACGCCCAGGTACAGCCCGCCGCCGCGGCCACCGCCCTGCTCACCGACGCGCTCGCGGCCGGCGCGGTGCTGCGGACCGGCTGCGACGTGCTCGGGGCGCTCACCCGGGGCGGCCGTCTCACCGGGGTACGCACCTCGGCGGGACACCTCGGCACGGACCTGTGCGTCAACGCCGCGGGACCGTGGGCGGGCGAACTGGCCGCCCGCCTCGGCGCACCGGTGGACGTCAGACCCCGGCGCGGCGACGTCCTGGTCACCACCCCGCTGCCCCCGACGGTCTTCCACAAGGTCTACGACGCCGACTATGTGGGTGCCGTCGGCAGCAGCGCCGAAGACCTCCAGACCTCCGCGGTGGTGGAAGCCACCCGGGCGGGCAGCGTCCTGCTGGGCTCCTCACGCCGCCGCGTCGGCTTCGACGACCGGCTGCGGCCCGAAGTGCTGTCGGCCATCGCCGCCAAGGCGCTGCGGCTGTTCCCCCGCCTGGCCGGCGTCCCGGTGATGCGCGCCTACGGCGGCTTCCGCCCCTACGTCCCCGACCACCTGCCCGTCATCGGCGCCGACCCGCGCCTGCCGGGACTCTGGCACGTCAGCGGCCACGAAGGCGCCGGCATCGGCCTCTCGGTGGGCACCGCGCGACTGGTGTGCCACCTGATGCTCGGCCGGCCCACGGAGATCGACCCCGCCCCCTTCCGGGTGGACCGCCCAGCCGTACTGAACGCCACCGCACATCACGGCAGTTGAGGAGAGGGCATGAGCCCCCGACGCGTACCCGCCGGGTCCGACGCCACCGGACGGCGGGACCGGCCGCTGCGGATCACCGTCGACGGCGAACCGGCCGACGGCATCGCAGGCCAGACCATCGCCGGACTGCTGCTCGCCGCCGGCCGCCTGGCCTGGCGCCGCGGCCCGTCCGGTGCCCCCCGCGGGGTGTTCTGCGGCATCGGCGTCTGCTTCGACTGCCTGGTCACCGTCAACGCCGAGCGCGACGTACGCGCCTGCCGCCGCCGCGCACGGGACGGCGACGAGATCACCACCCAGTCCCGGTCCGCCGAACCCGCCACGCCACCTGCGGACTCCCGTACGCCAGGAACGGAGGAGCGATGACCACGCGGACACCCCGTCATGTCGCCGTCGTCGGCGCAGGGCCCGCGGGCCTCGCCGCGGCCGAAGCCGCGCTGGGCGCCGGGGCCCGCGTGACGCTGATCGACTCGGCGGAACAGCCCGGCGGCCAGTACCACCGGATGCTGCCCGACGCCTACGCCGCCGCACACCCCGAGCGCCTCCAGCACGGCTGGCGCGCCTTCGACCGGCGCCGCCGCCGGGTGCCGGCCCACCCGCGCTGCACCTGGCTGCCGGAGACGACGGTGTGGGCTTTGGAGCGCCAGGACCCCGAAGGGACCGGGCCGCCGCGGATCCACCTGCTGCGCGGCCCCGCCGACGGCGCCGGGCGCACCCGCCACACCCTGGACCCCGACGCGCTGCTGCTCGCCGTCGGCGCGCACGACCGCGTACTGCCGTTCCCCGGCTGGGAACTGCCCGGCGTGTTCACCGCGGGCGCGGCCCAGGCACTGGCCAAGGGGGAGCGGGTGGTCGTCGGCGACCACGTCACGGTCGCCGGCACCGGCCCTTTCCTGCTCCCGGTGGCGGCATCCCTGCTGGAGGCCGGCGCCCGGGTCTCGGCGGTCCTGGAGGCCAACCGGCCGTCCACCATGGCGCGCGGCTGGACCCGGCGCCCGTGGGAACTGGCCGCGCAGGCCGGCAAGACCGGCGAACTCGCCGCCTGCACCGCCGCGTTGCTCCGCCACCGGGTGCCGTATCGCACCGGCCGCACCGTCATCGAGGCGCGCGGCGACGGCCGCGTGGAGGAGGTCGTCAGCGCACGGCTGCGCCCCGACTGGTCGGTGGTCCCGGGCAGCGCCCACACCACCGCGGCGGACGCCCTGTGCGTCACCCACGGCTTCAGCCCGCAGCTCGAACTCCCGCTCGCCGCCGGCTGCGCGCTCCGCACCACCGCCGCCGGCACCTTCGTGGACACCGACGACGACCAGCGCACCAGCCGCCCCGACGTGTACGCGGCCGGCGAGATCACCGGCATCGCGGGCGCCCCCGCGGCGCGGGCCGAAGGCGCCGTCGCCGGCTGGATCGCGGGCGGCGGCGACCCCACGGCACCCGCCGTACGACGGCTGCGCCGCCGCCGGGACCAGGGCCTGGCCTTCGCCGCACGCCTCGCGCGCGCCCACCCCATCGGCGCCGCCTGGCCCGGATGGCTGCGCCAGGACACCGTCATCTGCCGCTGCGAGGAGACCGATTACGCCGCGCTCCGCCGGGCCGCCGACGATCCGGCCGGCGCGGCGCCCCGCGTCGCCAAGCTGGCGACCCGGGCCGGGCTCGGCCCCTGCCAGGCCCGGATCTGCGGCCCCACGGTCGCCGAACTCCGCACCCGGCTGAGCGGAGATCCGGCCGAGCGGCCGGTCGCAGGACTGCCGGTGGCAGGACCGCACCACCGCCCCGTCGCCCAGCCGGTCCGCCTCGGCGAACTCGCTGCCCCGCCCACACCACTTCCGCACCATGCACCGCCAACTCCCCGGAAGAAGGAGAGCAGTTCATGAGCGCCACCACGCAGCAGACCAGCGGCCTCGGCGGAGTCGTCGTGGCCACCGCGCTGCCCTACTACGAGAAGGCGTCCGCCCCCGCCGGCCTGGCCGTTGACCTCGACCGCTACGCCGAACACTGCCGCTGGCTGATCGACAACGGCTGCCACGGCGTCGGCCCGAACGGCTCGCTGGGCGAGTACTCCTCGCTGACCGACGAGGAACGCCGCGCCGTGGCCCGTACCGCCATCGCCGCCGTCGAAGGACGCGGCACCGTCGTCGTCGGCGTACACGGCGTCGGCTCGCACCAGGCCAGGCAGTGGGCCGAGGCTGCGGCCGAAGACGGCGCCGACGGCGTGCTGTGCCTGCCGCCGACCCTGTACCGGGCCAACCGCGGCGAAATCCTCGCCCACTACGAGACGGTGGCAGCCGTCGGCCTGCCGGTGATGGTCTACAACAACCCCATCGACACCAAGGTCGACCTGACCCCCGGCCTGCTCGCCGAGATCGCGCAGATCGACAACGTCGTCGCCGTCAAGGAGTTCTCGGGCGACGTGCGGCGGGTGCTGGAGATCAAGGAAAAGGCGCCAGGACTCGACGTCATCGGCGGCGCCGACGACGTCGTCCTGGAAAGCCTGCTGATGGGGGCCACCGGCTGGTTCGCCGGCTTCCCGAACGTCTTCCCCGCGGTGTCGGTCCGCCTCTTCGAACTGGCCACATCCGGCAAGGTGGCGCAGGCCCGCGCCCTGTACGAACCGCTCGTCGCGGCCTTCCGCTGGGACTCCCGCGTCGAGTTCGTGCAGGCCATCAAGCTCGGCATGGAACAGGTCGGCCGCTTCGGCGGCCCCTGCCGGCCGCCGCGCGGACCGCTGACACCCGACCGGCACGCCCAGGTCACCGACGACGTGGCCCGCGCCGTCGCCGCCCTCGACAGCGGATCCTTCTGATGCGCGCGACCCGGACGGTCAGCGCCGTCGACTCCCACACCGAGGGCATGCCCACCCGCGTGATCACCGGCGGCGTGGGCCCGATCCCCGGCGCCACCATGGCCGAACGCCGCCGGCACGCCGTGGAACACCTCGACCCGCTGCGCCGCTTCCTGGTCGACGAGCCGCGCGGCCACGCCGCCATGAGCGGCGCGATCCTGCAACCCCCCACCCGCACCGACGCCGACTGGGGCGTCCTCTACATCGAGGCCAGCGGCTTCCTGCCGATGTGCGGCCACGGCACCATCGGCGTGGCCACCGTCCTGGTGGAGACCGGCATGGTCACGGTGACCGAACCGGAGACCACCGTGCGCCTCGACACCCCGGCCGGTCTGGTCGAGGCGCGGGTGGCGGTGCGCGACGGCGTCGCCGAGCAGGTCACCCTGCGCAACGTGGATTCCTTCGCCGTCGCCCAGGACGCGACGGTGGACGTCCCGGACCTCGGGACCGTCCGCTACGACATGGCCTACGGCGGCAACTTCTACGCCATCGTCGAACTGGACCGGATCGGGCTGCCCTTCGATCGGACCCGCAAGGACGAGATCCTGGCCGCCGGACTGAAGATCATGCGGGCCGTCAACGCGCAGCACCGCCCGGCCCATCCGGTCGACCCGCTGATCAACGGCTGCAAGCACGTGCAGTTCCTCGCACCGGGCTCCACCGCGCAGCACTCGCGCAACGCCATGGCCATCCACCCCGGCTGGTTCGACCGCTCACCGTGCGGCACCGGGACCTCCGCCCGCATGGCCCAGCTGCACGCCCGCGGCGAACTGCCGCTGCACACCGACTTCGTCAACGAGTCCTTCATCGGCACCCGTTTCACCGGCCGCCTGGTCGCCACCACCCGAGCGGGCGGCCTGCCCGCCGTCGTCCCCGAATTCACCGGACGCGCCTGGATCACCGCCACGGCCACCTACCTGCTCGACCCCGCCGACCCGTTCCCGCACGGATTCGTCCTCTAGGACACGTCGTCAGGGACGGATCCCGTGGGGCCGCCCCCGTGGCCCGCGCCGCGGGTGCGGGCGCGGAAGGCGGCCGGCGTCTCGCCCGTCCGCAGCCGGAAGAACCGGGTGAAGACCGCGGCCGAGGGGAAGCCGATGCGCTCCCCGATCGCACCGGCGGTCAGGTCGGTGTGCACCAACTGCCGCTTGGCCTCCAGCAGGACCCGGTCGTCGACGAACCGTTTGGCGCCGCAGCCGATGGCCGCGTCGGTCGCGCGGGTGAGGGTGCGCACGCTGTAGCCCAGCGCGGCGGCGTAGTCATCGACGCGGTGGGTGCGGGTGAAGTCGCGTTCCACCGCCCGCTGGAAACGGCGGAACGCCTCGCTGCCGGCGGCCTCGTGCCGCTGCCCGCCCGGCAGGTGGGCCAGCCGCAGGACGAGCACGGACAGCAGGTGCCTGACGACCTCGACGTGGACCTCCAAGGGCAGATCGGCGAGGTGCCGGTACTCGTCGTCCAGCATGCTCAGGGCGCGCCGCACCGGGCCACCGGCGGCGCCTTCCGGCGTCAGCGGCAGCCGCCACGCCCGCCGGTCCAGCCGCGCCGCGGCGACCGTGGCCGCCCCGAGGAAGCTCGGCTGGAAGAACACCGCGGTGCCATCGGCCGCCCCGAGGTCGGAACTGAACCGCAGGACCTGGCCCGGCCGCACCCACAGCCAACTGTCCTTCCCCACCACACACGCGACGAGATCCACGGAGCAGAGCACGAAACCGGACCGCACGGTGATCAGCAGATGGAAGGCGGGACGGAACGGCGCGTACGCGTCGGCGCCCTGCCCGCGCGCGAGCGACGAAAGCCCCGCGAGACCGGTGATCTCGACTCCCGGCGGGCCACCCGGAGAGGCGGGGAAGGGGACGTCCGCGATCCCGGCCTGTCTGTTTTTGCACATATCTCGTCCTCGGATTACGCCCGGACGCCCCGGATCCGTCCGTAGCGTGGTTCACGAACCAGGCGGCAGCACCGTACGAACCGGACGAGCCCCGGTGCAACTGCCCGCAGGAAACGCCGCCCGGCCGGCCGCCCCCGAACCCTGACCGAAAATGCGCCACCCGGCCCGGCACCCCCGCCGCATCCGGCCGCCGGGCCCGCGCCGGACACCCGAAAGGACCCCGCCCGTGACCCAGCACGGCCCCGCACTGAACTTCCGCGACTTCCTCGACGCACTCCTCACCGCAGGCGACGCGGTGGCGATCGAGGTACCCGTCGACCCCGAACTGGAGGTGGGCGCCCTCACCCGCCGGGTCTACGAGACCAAGGCACCCGCGCCGCTCTTCACCCACCTCGCCGGCTCCGCACCCGGATTCCGCATCCTGGGCGCGCCCGCCGGACTGAGCACCCCGGACAAGGGGCAGTACGGCAGGCTCGCCGCCCACGTCGGACTGCCACGGCACAGCACCCCGCGCGACATCGTGGAAAAACTGATCGACGCCATGCACGCCGCACCACTCCCGCCGGTCGTCACCACCCGGGCACCCTGCAAGGAGAACGTCCGCACCGGCGATGCCGTCGACCTGGAGTCCCTGCCCGTCCCGCTGCTGCACCAGGAGGACGGCGGTCGCTACCTCGGCACGTACGGATTCCACGTCGTACGCAGCCCCGACGGCACCTGGACGAGCTGGTCGGTCGCCCGCGCCATGCTGCACGGCCGCACCACCCTGGTCGGACCCGCCATGCCCCAGCAGCACATCGGCATGATCCACGAGATGTGGCGGGAACGGGGCCTGCCGACCCCGTGGGCCATGGTCTTCGGCGCCCCGCCCGCCGCGCTCGCCGCCGCGGGCATGCCGCTCCCCGCCCACGTCAGCGAGGACGGCTACGTCGGCGCGCTCACCGGCAGCCCGGTCGAGGTGGTCAGGACGGAAATCCACGACCTGTACGTGCCGGCCAACGCGGAGATCGTCCTGGAGGGCCACATCAGCCCCGACGAAACCGGGTGGGAGGGCCCGATGGGGGAGTACCACGGCTACGCCTTCACGGAGCGCAAGCGGCAGCCCGTCTTCCACGTCGAGGCGCTCACCCACCGCGACGACCCGGTCCTGCCGGTCTGCGTGGCCGGCCTGCCGCCGGAGGAGAACCACACCATCTGGGGGACGATGATCTCCGCGGCGAGCCTGGACCTGCTCCGCTCGTCCGGCCTGCCCGTCGACTTCGCCTGGTGCTCCTACGAGGCGGCCACCTGCTGGATCGTCCTCGCCATCGACATCGAACGACTGGCCCGACTCCACCTCACCGAAAGGGAGTTGGCGGACCGCGTGGCCGACGTGCTGTTCGCCTCGCACCCGGGATGGCTGGTGCCCAAGGTGATCCTCGTCGCCGACGACATCGACATCACCGACATCGGCCAGGTCGTCTGGGCGATGGCCACCCGCCACCACCCCGGCACGGGCCGGTACGACTTCCCCGACGCCCCCGGCATCCCGATGGTCCCCTACCTCACCCCCGAAGAGGCCGCCGCAGGACGCGGCGGCAAGGCGGTGATCAGCTGCCTGCAACCCGCCCAGTTCCACGGAACCACCCACGGATCGACCGCCTCGTTCCGCACCTCCTACCCCCGCAGCCTCCAGCAGCACGTCATCGACAACTGGGCCCGCTACGGGTACCGGTGACGGCGGCACGGGCGGGGTGCGTGCCCGCCGCCCGCCCCCTCAGCCCGCCGGTTACTCGGCCTCGTACGCGGCGCCGGCCACGGCGAGGTCTTCCCAGGCCATGCCGACGCTCTTGAAGAACCGGGGGCGTGCCGGATCGGCGGAGGCGCGTCCGGTGACCAGGTCGGCGAGCGGGACCAGCGCGTCCAGGTCGAGACGGCCGCTCTCCAGGTCCGGGATGAGGTCGCCCGCCTCCCGGGCGGCGGTGGACGGGGACTCGACGACGACGGTGGAGCCGCGGACGGTGGCGTCGTCGACCTCGCGTGCGTCGGGTTCGTGGGAGCCGACCGCCATCACCGTCGCGTGCGGCGCCAGCAGGGTGCCGTCGAACAGGGGCGTGCGGGCGGTGGTGCAGCAGGCGACGAGGTCGGCGGTGGCGACGGCGGACGGGTCGCCCGGCTCGACGGTGATGCCGGTGTCACGGCGGGCGGTTGCGGCGAACCGCTCGACCCGCTCGGGGGTGCGCCCCACGACGGTGACATGGGTGAGCGGGCGGACCGCGCGCAGCGCGTCCAGGTGCCCGCGCGCCTGCGGCCCGGTGCCGAAGACCACCAGGTGGGCGGCGTCGGGGGTGGCGAGATGGTCGGCGGCCAGCGCGGAGAGGGCGGAGGTCCGCACGGTGGTCAGCGCGATGCCGTCGAGCAGGGCGAGCGGCGCGAGCGTGGCCGCGTCGAACAGCAGGTACTGGCCCTGGACGCGGGCGAGTCCGGCGGCCGGATTGCCCGGCGCGACGGTGGCGACCTTGACCCCCGCGTACCGGTGCTGCTGAGCCGGCATCAGGAGCAGCTGACCGTGCTCGACGGGCACGATGGTGCGGGGCGGATCCGCCGCGGGATCCGTCCCCTCGCGCAGGGCCGTACGCAACGCGTCGACGGCCACGGCCATCGGCAGGGCGCGCAGGACCTCGGCCCCGCTGAGGATCCGGGGAGCTGTCGTCATGCGAAACCTCCTGGTGGGGGAGCGGTCTTGGCCATGATCACCGTATACGCGCGGCATGCGCCGCCACCCCGGGGCGGGCTGGTCCCGGCCCTTCATCCGGCCGGGACCAGCCCGTTCCACCGCTTATTTCCAGCCAGATCGGCGACGCTGTAAGGGAGTTGGCCGGCCCGCCGGTCCCGCGGCGATCGCGCGGTCCGCGCCGCGCGAGCCCGGAGTGATCTTCTAGTCTCGGGAGAATGAACAGGACCGAAAGGGAACTCCTCGCGCTTGAAGTGGACGCGATTCACGGCCTCGAAGAGGGGGCGGCCGGCACACCGGCGACGGTCAAGGACCCGTCCGTCCGTGTCGTGTACGCCTGGTCGCCCCACGCCCGGCTGCTCGCCCTGGGCGCGCACACCGAGAACCCGGGGCACGTCGGTGACGAGGCGCAGCCGTACGTGCCGGGCGAGCCGCCGCGCGTGCTGACCCAACTGGCGGGAAATATCGAGGACTTGGGGGAAGGGGCCGTCTCTGTCGAAGGCGGCCCCAGCTACCTCTTCCCCGAGCGGCTCGCGCCACGGGCACCGGCTCCGCTGCCCGTCATCACCTCCGACGGGGCCGGGCGGCTCGCGGCGGCCGACCTCGTCCGGCCGGACAACTGGCAGCCGGGGGAGTGGGCGGAGCTGATCTCCGGGGCGGTGGGGGAGTGGGCGATGGCCGTACACGACAACACCCCCGTGTCGATCTGCTTCTCGCCGGCCGCGAACACGCTCGCGGCGGAGGCAGGCACCTGGACCCGCGCGGACTTCCGCGGCCGTGGACTCGCCCCCGCGGTCGCCGCCGCCTGGTGGCACCGCGAACGCCGCAACAAGCAGGTCCTCTTCTACAGCACCACGGCCGCCAACCACGCCTCGCAGTCGGTGGCCCGCACCCTGGGGCTCGCCCCGTTGGGCTGGATCTGGCGGGTGCGCTGAACGGTCGGGCCGCCACTCGCCGCGGATCGCTGCGCCCCGGGCCGCGAGTGTGGCGCACGCGACACCGCAAAGCGGATGATGGCTCCGCTTGCCTCGTGTTGTGCGCAGTGACACGCCGAACGCCCACGTGCGGGCGGCGTTTTGTGCCCACGTTCCCAGTTGAGGAGACCCACACGTGAACACCAGCGACCCCGCCGCGCGGGCGGCCCGGCTGCTCTCCCGCCCCTTCGGCCTGGACGGGCTCACCGTGCCCAACCGGATCGCCATGGCGCCGATGACCCGCGAGTTCTCGCCCGGCGGCGTCCCGGGCGCCGACGTCGCGGACTACTACGCGCGCCGCGCCGCCGGCGGCGTCGGCCTGATCATCACCGAGGGCACCTACGTCGACCACCCGGCGGCCGGAAGCAGCGCCGCCGTCCCCCGCTTCCACGGCGAGGACGCGCTCGCCGGCTGGGCACGCGTCGTCTCGGACGTGCACGCGGCGGGCGGGACGATCATGCCGCAGCTGTGGCACGTCGGCATGGCCCGCACGGCAGGCGCGCCGCCCTTCCCCGACGCCCCGCCCTCCGGCCCGTCCGGGCTCACCATCGACGGCACCCCCTCCGGGCACGCCATGACGCGCGGCGACCTCGACGACGTCATAGCGGCGTTCGCCCGTGCGGCGGCCGACGCCGAACGCCTCGGCTTCGACGGCGTCGAGCTGCACGGAGCGCACGGCTACCTGATCGACCAGTTCCTCTGGTCGCGCACCAACCGGCGCACCGACAGCTACGGCGGCAGCCTCACCGCCCGTACCCGCTTCGCCGCCGAGATCGTGGCGGCCTGCCGAGCAGCGGTCGCGCCGGACTTCCCGATCCTGTTCCGGATGTCCCAGTGGAAGACGAACAACTACGACGTCCGCCTCGCCGACACCCCCGAAGAGCTGGACGCCCTCCTGGCGCCGCTGACCGAGGCGGGTGTCAGCGCCTTCCACTGCTCCACCCGCCGCTACTGGCTGCCGGAGTTCGACGGCACGGACCTCAACCTCGCAGGCTGGGCCAAGAAGCTGTCCGGCAGGCCGACGGTCACCGTCGGATCGGTCGGCCTCGACAAGGAGTTCACCTCCATGTTCCACGAGGAGGGCGGCGGCGTCGCGGGCATCGACCGGCTGCTCGACCGGATGGAGCGCGACGAGTTCGACCTGGTCGCCGTCGGAAGGGCCCTGCTCAGCGACCCGCAGTGGGCCGCGAAGATCTTCGAAGGCCGCACCGCCGAACTCCTGCCGTACGACCCCTCGGCGCTGCGCACGCTGAGCTGACCCGGCCGCAGGTCAGCCCGCTTCCGGCGCCGCCGACAGGTCACGGACCTCATCCTCCGTCGTCTCCCGCAGGTCCTCGCCCAGCAGCAGCCAGCGGGTGATGCCGATGGACGCGAGGAACGGCAGGTCGTGGCCGGCGACCAGCAGGGCGCCCTCGTAGGCGTCGAGGGCGCCCGCCAGCTGCCGCACGCCGGCGGTGTCGAGGCTGTTGGTCGGCTCGTCCAGGATCAGCAGCTGCGGGGCGGGCGCGGCCAGCATCACGGCCGCGAGCGTGGCGCGGAGGCGCTCGCCGCCCGACAGGGTGCCCACCGGCTGCTCCGCCCGCGCCCCCTTGAACAGGAACCGCGCGAGCTGGGACCTGATGTGGTTGTCGGTGACGCCGGGAGCAAGCCGCGCCGCGTTCGCCGCGACGCTCAACTCCTCGTCCAGGACGTCGAGTCGCTGCGGCAGGAACCGCAGCGGTACGAACGTCTCGGCGCGGCCCGAACGCGGGGCCAGCTCCCCGGTGAGGGTGCGCAGCAGGGTGGTCTTGCCCGCGCCGTTGCGGCCGACGAGTGCGATCCGCTCGGGCCCGTGCACGTGCAGGTCGCCCTGGACCAGCGAGCCGAACGCGGGGCGCAGCGCCTCCAGCCGCAGCACGGTGCGGCCCGCGGGCACGGCGGTGTGCGGCAGGCTCACCCGGATCTCGGCGTCCTGCCGGATCGCGTCGGCGGCCTCGTCACGCCGCTCGCGTGCCTCGCTGAGCCGGTCCTGCTGGAGGCCGCGGAGCTTGTCGGCGGACTCCTGCGCGGAGCGCTTCTTCTCGCCCGCGACGATCCGCGGGGCCCGCCGCTGGGCGTCCATCTTCTTGCTGTGCCGCTGGCGGCGGGCCAGCTTCACCTGGGTCTCCGCCAGCTCGCGCTGCTGCCTGCGCACGTCCGCGTCGGCCGCCCGCAGCGTCCGCCCTGCCGCCTCCTGCTCGGTGGCCAGGGCCTCTTCGTAGGCCGACCAGCCGCCTCCGTACCACCGCACGGACCCGGCGCGCAGGTCGGCGATCCGGTCCACCCGCTCCAGGAGTTCCCGGTCGTGGCTGACCACGACCAGGACGCCGGAGCGCCAGGAGTCGACGGCTTCGTAGAGGCGGTGGCGCGCGAACAGGTCGAGGTTGTTGGTCGGTTCGTCCAGCAGGAGGATGTCGGGGCGCGTGAGGAGCAGCGCGGCCAGCCGCAGCAGCACGGTCTCGCCGCCGGACAACTGGCCGACGGTGCGGTCCAGTTCGATGCCGCCGAGACCGAGTGAGCCCAGCGTCGCCAGGGCGCGTTCCTCCACGTCCCAGTCGTCGCCGATCGTCTCGAAGTGCCGCTCGTGCACGTCTCCGGCTTCGATGGCGCGCAACGCGGCGCGCCGCTCGGCGATGCCCAGGGCCGCATCGACGCGGAGCACCGTGTCGAGGGTGAGGTCCTGCGGCAGGTAGGCGAGGCTGCCGTTGACGGTCACCGACCCCTGGGCGGGGCGCAGGCGACCGGCCAGGAGCCGCAGCAGGGTGGACTTTCCGGTGCCGTTGGTGCCGATGAGCCCGGTGCGCCCCCGGCCGATGCCGAGGGAGAGACCGTCGAAGACGGTGGTGCCGTCCGGCCACCGGAACGTCAGGGCGGAGCAGGTGAGGGAGGTGCTGGGGGTGACGGGTGTCGCCATGGAGTTTCTCGCAGTCGTGAGCGCGGTGGACGGGGGGCTTCGCAGGCGAACACCACGCGGCGACCAGGCCAGGAGAAAGGGGGCACCAAGGTCCGGAAGGAAGACGGACGGCTCGGGCACCGAGGTCGCATCCACGCAGGTCACGGGCGGCATGAAGAGCCGCAGCAAGCGTGACGGGCGTACGGCGAAGGCCGTACGGCGCGGTGATCGCGAACCTCAGATGCGCAACGTCCACCTCAATCGGAGACAACAGGACCGCGCACCACGCTAATGCCCCCGACGGCGGAGGGCAAAGGAATTAGCGGGCGGTCCGCCGGCCCCAAGACCGCCCGGCACCGGAGACCGCCCGGCCCCGGATACCGTCCGGTACCGGAGACCGCCCGGCCCCGGCGGCGTACTTTTCCGGACACCGCCACGTGGCGCCGCCGCCCCCGCCCTCTTCCCTGGGGCGGAAAATCCACGCCGCCCGCCCGTGGCGGTACCGGGTCGCCGCTCCGTATGGTGTGCCGGGGCGTCCACCGCTGTTCACCCGCCGTACGCCCGGGTGTGCAGGCGCCGTTGGTGGCGGCCCTGGAAGTTGTTGCGCGACACCGGAGCCGTCGAAGGGCACACCTCGTGCGCAAGCGTCTTTCCCCGTCCACCCGCCGGATACCGCTCGCCGCAGGCGCGGCCCTCGCCATCGGCGCCCTCGGCGTCGGCGGCACCGCGCTCGCCGCCACCGCCGACCCGCCGGACATCTCGCTGTCGGCCGGCTACCTCTCCGGCGCCGTGGGCGCCACGGGCGACCCGTCCATCACCGTCACGGTGTCCCAGAGCGGCGGCGACGCGTCGGATCTCACCGTCGCGGCGGCCTCCAGCTCCAAGCCCTCGGTTGCCGGTACCGGTGACGTCACCGTCAGCGGGAGCGGCGCCAAGCGCACCCTGAAGGTCGCCGCGCAGGGTGTCGGCTACACCGACATCAAGCTCAAGGTCACCGGACGTGACGGCGCGTCCGCCACCAAGACGCTGCACTACGCCGCGTCCGCCGACGTCCAACACCCCGCGGACACCCGCTACTTCACGGGATCGAGCGACGCGTCAGCCGCCGTCGACGCCGGAGACGGCTACGTCATCATCGCCGACGACGAGTCCAACGTGCTGCGCCTCTACGACCGCCGCACCTCGGGCGGCCCGGTCAGGACCTGGGACTTCAGCTCGAAGCTCGGCGTCTCCAAGGAGATCGACATCGAGGCCGCGGCCAGGGTCGGCGACACCATCTACTGGACCGGCTCGATGGGCAACAGCAAGAAGGGCAAATACCAGCCCGACCGCGGCACGCTGTTCACCACCGAGGTCAGCGGATCCGGCGCCGGCACCAAGCTCTCGCTCGGCGGCTCCTACCAGAAGCTGCGCGACGACCTCGTCGCCTGGGACCAGGACCACGACGACAAGTACGGCTTCGCGGACGGCACGGCCGACGGCCAGGTGCCCAAGCAGATCGACGGATTCAACGTGGAGGGACTGGAGTTCGCGCCGGGCTCCACCACCACCGCCTACGTCGGCTTCCGCGCCCCGCTGGTACCGCCGAAGAAGGGCGGCAAGGCGCTGCTGGTGCCCGTTACCAACATCGACAAGGTCATCGGCGGCGCGCACGCCACCTTCGGCAAGGCCATCGAGCTGGACCTCGGCGGTCTCAGCATCCGCGACATCCGCAAGAACGCCGCCGACCAGTATCTGATCGTGGCCGGCTCCTGGGCCGCCGACGACAACAGCGACCCCTACACCCTGTACTCGTGGGACGGCGTCGCCGGGCACGCCCCCGCCAAGGTGCAGTCCCTGCCGACGGACGACGCGGGCGGCTGGGAGGCGGTGGTGGACGTGCCCGACCTCACCGCACCCGGAGCCCGCGCCCAGCTCATCACCGACGACGGCTCAGCCGACCTCTACGACGACGGCACCGAGGCCAAGGACCTCCCGCACGACGAGTGGAAGAAGTCCCGCGCCACCTGGTTCACCGTCAGCCCCGAGGCCCGGCGCTGACCCTCGGCGCGGAAGCACGGGGCGGGCCGCGGGCCGTAGCGCCAACTGCATCAAACGATCCCGCGTGCCCGCCCCGGTCCGGTGAAGTCGGCTTCGTCCGCCGCCGTCCCGGCCGCCGCTCGCGGAAGAATCCGCGCCATGACCACACCAGCCAAAGCGCAGGACCCTCTCACCGCCGGTGTCGCCGCCCGCAGCGGTACGCCGCTCACCTACGAGCAGGCAGCGGCACGCCTCCGCAAAGGCGGCGACCCCTACTGGAGGATGCTCGACCGCGGCCACCGGGCCGTGATCGAAGCGCTCGACGCGCTGCGCAGGCGGGCCTCCCGGCCGGACGAGCAGGCACGCTTCCACGCGGCCCTGCGCGACGTCCGGCGGCACGACGTCCCCGCGTGGGTCATCCGGCCGGTCAACGCCTACTGGGCCGAGCGCTACGAGGCGGAGTGCGAAGCGGCGGCCGACACCCCGGACGGCCGCGCCCAGCGCCTCGGCGCCTACGACGCCGTCTCGTCCCTCCACGAATACCTCTGGCCCGGCTGCCAGGACGACTACCTGACCTGCATGCGCTGAATTCCCACGCGGCGGCCGGTGTCGCCGGACCCGGCCGCCCCGGCTGCCGACGACGGCCCGCGCCTGCGCACTCCGCCCGTGCGGGGACAATCCGATACCGCGTCACCGATGCGCGTGCCAGAATCCCGCGCATGACAGTCCGCTTCCCGCGCCCCCTGCGCCCCCGGTGACCGGATCGGCATCACCTCCCCCTCCAGCGGAGTCCCGAAGGAGCTGGGCGCGCGCCTCGACGTGGCGATCCGCGCCGTGGAGGCGCGGGGGTACGAGGTGGTCGTCGGCCGCTGCATGGACGGCGCCGGACACGTCAGCGCCCCGGCGTCCGACCGGGCGGCCGAGCTGATGGCGATGCTGACGGATCCTCACATCAGGGCCGTGGTGCCGCCGTGGGGCGGGGAGACCGCGATCGACCTGCTGCCGCTGCTGGACTGGGAGCGCCTGCGCGCGGCGGAGCCGACCTGGCTCGTCGGCTTCTCCGACATGTCGACCGTCCTCACGCCGCTGACCCTCCTCACCGGCATGGCGACCGTGCACGGAAACAACCTCATGGACACCCCGTACCGGGTGCTCGAAGGGCTGGTGTCCTGGCTCGACATCGCCGCAGCGCCCCAGGGACACCGCTTCACGCAGACGCCACCGGGCCGCCACCGGTCATCGGGCTGGGACGACTACCGCGCCCACCCCGAGGTGTCCAGCTACACCCTCGACACCCCCGGCAGCTGGACCAGGCTGGACGCCGACGCCGACGTGGAGGCCGAAGGGCGCCTGATCGGCGGCTGTATCGAGACGCTCTGCAACATCGCGGGCACGCCGTACCTCGACGTCTCGTCCTTCGCGCGGAACGAGTCGGCGGACGGGCTGCTGGTGTACGTCGAAGCGGCGGACGACGACGCCTTCACCATCTGCCGGAACCTGCACGGGATGCGGCTGGCCGGCTTCTTCGACCGGGCCAACGCGGTACTCGTCGGCCGCACTTGGGCCCCCGGCGCGGACTCGCTCACCCAGCACCAGGCCGTCCTCGACGCGCTCGGCCCGCTGAACCTGCCGGTCATCGCCGACGTCGAGTGCGGTCACGTCCCGCCGTATCTGCCTCTCGTCAACGGGGCGCGCGCCCGGCTCGTCCACACGGCGAACCGCAGCGAACTCACCCAGACCCTGCGCTGACCCTCCGGCCGCGCTCCGTGAGCAACTGCGCCAGGCCGTCCACGAATACGGTGAGCCGGTCGAGCCGCGCACCGCCGCGGGCGATACGGAATCCGTGGCGGCGGCCCCAGAACGCGGCCTGGGCGGCGTGGAACTGAGCCCAGCGCCGGACGCGTTCGCGGTCCAGTTCCGCGGCTTCGGCGAAGACGTCCAGGGTGCGGTGGACGGCCCGGCGCAGGTCGTCCGCTTCGATGAGGGCCAGGGCGCGTGACTTGAGCAGCGTGCCGCCGTCGTAGGCGGGGTCTCCCGCGTACCCCTTGGGGTCGACGGCCAGCCACGGCTCGCGGTCGGCCGGCAGGATGTTCCTGGGGTGCAGGTCGCCGTGGATGAGGGTGTCGGGGCGGTCGGGGGCCAGCTCGCGGGCGGTCGCCACGGCGGCGTCCACCACGTGAGGCGGCAGCGCGTGCGTCAGCTCGTCGGCATCCTTGCGCAGCTGTTCCTCCCAGGCAGCCGCCCGCTCCCGCAGCCGGGGCAGGCCGGGCGGCGCGGGGACGGCCAGCCGGCGATTGAGCCGCCCCGCGACCGTCACCACCTCGTCGCCGTCCTCGACCTCCGCCAGGGTCGACGTCCCGACCCGCTCCAGCAGCATCGCGAACCGCGCGTCGTCCCGTTCGCGCAGCAGCACGGCACCGTGCCCGCCCCACACCGCGAACGCGTCCGGCTCGTGGACGTTGCCCGGGTGCGGAAAGGACACCTTCAGCACCGCGGCCCCCTCGGCCCGCCGCACCACCGGCACGATGACACCGACCCCGCCGTGCAGGACCTCGCCGTCCGGCACGCACCCCCAGCGCTCCAGCAACGCGTCCACGATTGCGGGTAGTTCGGCGAGCCACGCCGCTCCGGGGCGCCCCTCGCGCTCGACGGTGCTGCGCGAGAACGCCTCCGGGATACCGATCGTCCAGGCCATCCGGGCACCCTACGCGCGCGCCCGGCGCCGTTGCCATCCGGTGCGGGTTCGGGCGCGGGCGCTCAGTGCAGTGTGTAGCCGCCGTCCGGGTACAGGGTCGCGCCGGTGGTGAATCCGTTGGTGAAGAGGAACAGCACGGTCTGGGCGACCTCGTCCTCCGTGCCGAGCCTGCCGAGTACGGTGTCCCTGCGGTACTGCGCGAACGCCGCCTCCCGGTCCTGCTCCGGCCGGTGCGCCCACAGGTTTCCGTCGATGGTGCCGGGCGAGACGACGTTGACCCGGACCGGCGCCAGTTCCACCGCCAGACCACGGCCGAGCCCCTCGACCGCGGCGTTGCAGGCCGCGTAGGCGGGCGCGGCGGCCGGTGGGCGTGCCCCCGCGGCGCCGGACATCAGGACGACGGATCCGTCCTGTGCCAGCTTGGGCGCGGCGTACTTCACCGCGTGGTACTGGCCCCAGAACTTGGAGACGAACGGGCTCTCGGCGTCCTCGTCGCTCAACTCCCGCATCGGGCCGACGCGGTAGGAGGCCGCGGAGGTGAACAGGTGGTCGACGCGGTCGAGTTCCGCGAAGAACGCGGCGAGCGAGGAGCGGTCCGTGGTGTCCACGGTCCGCCAGCCGGCGCGGTCGCCCAACTCCTGTGCCGCCGCGGCGAGACGCTCGGGGGTGCGGCCGCCGATGACGACGCGGGCGCCGGCCGCGACCGCCTGGTGGGCGACGCGCAGGCCGATGCCCGAGCCACCGCCGATCAGGACCACGGTACGTCCGTCGAGCGCCCCGGACCCGGGGAGACCGGCGGGTTTGCGGACGGCGGATGACGGCTCGTTCATGGCGGATGACTCCGTGAGGTGTGCGGGGTGCGTGGACAGTTGATCACCCGTCCCAGCGCGCCGGCCGAGCACGGTATTCCCGCCTCCGTACGCGGTCGGGCCGCACCGGTCACCCCCCCCAGACGCCCGCCCAACTCCCCGTTAAGTCGGTTGACTTAATCGTGTGCCGGGTTTTTACTGCTGGCACGAACCCCTGAGCCGGGAGGCCGCTGGTGAGCGATGTCCAGGACGCCGAGTCCTTGAACTACCCGATCCCCGCACCGGCCGTGCTGGAGCCGCCGCGGCAGTGGGCGGACCTGCGGCGCAGCTGCCCGGTCGCGCCGGTGACGCTGCCGAGCGGCGACCGGGCCGTGCTGCTCACCCGCTACGAGGACGTGAAGACGGCGCTCTCCGACCCGCGTCTGAGCCGTGAGGGGCTGGCCCTGCCCGACGCCGCCCGGGTGGCGGCAGGCGCATCGGAAGGCATCTTCAGCAGCCCGATGGCGAAGGCACTCAACGCCGAGGGGCACGGGCGCTGGCGGCGCATGGTCGGCAAGTGGTTCACGGCGAAGCGGATGTCGGCGCTGCGGCCCGGTATGGAGGCCATGGCCGATCAGCTCGTCGACGGGATGCTGGAGCACGGGCAGCCGGCGGATCTGGTGACGCATCTGGCGTTCCCGCTCCCGGTGTTCGTGATCTGCCACATGCTCGGCGTGCCCGAGAGCGACCGGGACAGGTTCAAGAGCTGGTCGGACACCTTCTTGAACACCACCCGGTACACGCGGGACGAGACGACGGCGGCGCACCAGGAGTTCGCGGACTACATGTCCGGCCTGATCGCGGGCAAGCGCGCACGGCCCGGGGACGACCTCCTCAGCCTCCTCCTGGCCGGCACGGACGCCGACGGCGAGCCGATGTCCGAAGCCGGGCTGGTGGCCACCGGGCAGGCACTGCTGCTCGCCGGACACGAGACCACCGCCGGATTCCTCGCCATGATGGTGGCCCACCTGCTGTCCGACCGCCGTCGCTGGGAACGGCTGCTGGCCGACCCGTCGCTGATCCGCCCGGCCGTCGAAGAGACGCTCCGGTTCGACCCGAACGGCAGCGGATTCGGCATGCTCCGCTACGTGCACGAGGACACCGAACTCTCCGGCGGCACGCTGCCCCGCGGCACCACCGTGGTGTGCAGCATGGCCGCGGCCAACCGTGACGAGCACGCCTGGGACGCCGCGGACGACATGGACGTGAGCCGCAGCCCCAATCCGCACCTCGCCTTCGGCGTGGGCCCGCACTCCTGCCTGGGACAGCTGCTGGCCCGCATGGAGCTGCAGGCGGCCCTCACCGTGCTGCTGCGCAGGCTGCCCACCCTCGGTCTCGGCGTCGCCGTCCAGGACCTGCGACGCCATGAGGGGCTGCTGACCTCTCCGCTGCGCGCACTGCCGGTGACGTGGTGAGCGGCGGCGGAGCCGTGCGCGCCGGCCGGGCCGCCGGAACCCGTGAGGTGATCATGACCTCCGCGGAACGGCTCTTCGCCGAGCACGGCCTGTCGGCGGTGTCGCACCGGCAGATCGGCGAAGCGGCAGGCCAGGGCAACGTCACGGCCGTCAGCTACCACTTCGGCGACCGGACCGGCCTGGTACGCGCCCTCATGACCAGGCACGGCGAGGCGATCGAACAGATCAGGGGGCAGCACCTGGCGGACATCGGCGACAGCCACGACATCCGGGACTGGGTCGGCTGCCTGGTACGCCCCGTGCCCCAGCATCTGGGCGCGCTCGGCAGCCCCTCCTGGCACGCCCGCTTCGCCGCCCAGGTCATGACCGACCCCGTGATGCGTGCCCTGGTCACGGACGAGGCCCTGACCAGGAAGCACCTGCGGCAGACCCTCGACGGCCTCGGCCGCTGCCTCGCCGCACTGCCCGACCGGGTACGGGCCGAACGCGGCGACATGGCACGCCACTTGATCACCCACACCTGCGCGGAGCGGGAACGCGCCCTGGCGGACGGCACCGCCCCGCTGCACTCCTCCTGGGAGCACACCGCCGACACCCTGACCGACGCGATCGTCGGCCTGCTCACCGCACCCGTCACCGTCACCCGCCACACCCCGGAGCCGGACGGCCCCTGAGGAGCGCGGCGGTCCGCACACCGCCCAACCGGCCGTTCAGGTGCGGTGGTTGTGCGTGCCGGGCGTGTAGCCGAACGCGCGGTGGAAGACGTCGATGAACGCGCTGGCGGACGACCAGCCGCAGCGATGCGCGACGCCGGTCACCGGCACGCCGTCGGCCAGCAGGCGCAGCGCGTGGTAAAGACGCAGCTGTGTGCGCCACTGCGGGAAGCTCATGCCCAACTCCCGCCGGAAGAGGCGGCTGAGGGTCCGTTCCCCGGCCCCGGTGGCGGCGCCGAGCGAGGCCAGCGTCCGCGGGTCGGCGGGGTCGCGGCGCAGGAGATCACAGACCGCCGCCAGCCGGGGATCGGCAGGCGCGGGCAGCCGGAAGGGCTGCTGCGGCGAGGCACGCAGCTGGTCGAGGAGTACGGCGCGCAGCCGCCGCCGCTCGGGGGTGTCGCCGAGCGGGCCGCGGGTGTAGCTGAGGATGAGTTCGCGCAGCAGGGGACTGACGGCCAGGACGGTGGGGGCGTGCAGTCCCAGCGGGTTGGTGCGGGCGGGCAGCCCCAGCAGATGCAGGGCGAGGTGGCCGTAGGCGCGGTGGGCGTGGACGCAGCCGGCCGGTACCCAGATGGCGCGGGTACCGGGGGCGAACCAGGTGCCGGCGTCGGTGGTGACGGCCAGGACTCCGGAGCCCGCGTAGACGATCTGGTGCTCGTCGTGGCGGTGCGCGTCGATGCTCTCGCCCGGAGCGAGTACCTGGGCGCAGGTGGGCGCCGCACGCATGTGGCGGATGTCCGGCATACTTTGGCACTTTATCGGAAGCGCGCCACGCCGTCCCGCGGTGACGATGGCCAGGTGTCCACTTACCAGACCTCCCGCACCGGCCGCCCGATCACGCTGCTGTCCCTGGGACACTCCTGCGTGGACGTCTACCAGGGCGCGGTGGCCGCGCTGGTGCCGTTCTTCGTCTCCGAACGGGCCTACACCTACGCCGCCGCATCCGGCATCGTCCTGGCCGCGTCCCTGCTGTCCTCCGTGGTGCAGCCCCTGTTCGGGGCGCTCACCGACAAGTGGGCCATGCCCTGGCTGCTGCCTGCCGCCACCCTGGTGTCAGGAACCGGCGTCGCACTCGCCGGCGTCAGCGGCTCCTACGCCCTGACCCTGGCGGTCGTCGCGATATCCGGGATCGGCGTCGCCGCCTACCACCCGGAAGCCGCCCGCGTGGCACGGGGCGCCAGCCGCGGCAGCCACACCGCGATGGGCTGGTTCTCCCTCGGCGGCAACCTCGGCTTCGCCGCCGCCCCGCTGCTGGTCTCCGCCGTCATCGCCACCGGCGGCCTGCACGCCTCCCCGCTGCTGATCGTCCCCGCCCTCGCCGGCACGGCACTGTGCCTGGCCGCGCTGCCCGGCCGAACGGCACGCCCGGCCGCGGCGGCGGCCACCGGCCCGGACCGCCGCACCGCCAGGGACGACTGGGCCTCCTTCGCGAAACTCTCCGGCGCCATCATGTGCCGCTCGGTCGTCTTCGTCGGCCTGAGCGCGTTCATCTCCCTCTACGTACGCCAGCGCACCGGGGGAGGGGACGCCGCGGGCGCCGTCGCGCTGTTCGTCCTCTACCTCGGCGGCGCGGTCGGCACCGTGGCAGGCGGCCGGCTCGCCACCCGCTTCGGCCGCCTCCCCGTCGTCCGGTGGTCCTACGCGCTGACCGTCCCCGCCGTGGCCGGCCTCGTCCTCGTACCCGGCCCGCTGCTCTACCCCCTCGTCGCCCTCACCTCGGCCGGCCTGTACGTCCCCTTCTCGCTGCACGTCACCCTCGGCCAGGACTACCTGCCCCGCCGCATGGGCACCGCCAGCGGCGTCACCCTCGGCCTGACCGTCAGCATCGGCGGCCTCGCCAGCCCTCTCATCGGCGCCCTCGCCGACGCCACCTCCCTGCACACCGCCCTCACCCCGCTGATCGTCATGCCCGCCGTCGGCTGGCTCCTCCTGCGCCGCCTGCACGAACCCGAGCACCCCGAAACCGCCGCCGCCCAGCCGGAGTTGCCCGCCGACGACACCGCGTCCCGGCCGTGAACCGCCCCCGCGCCCGCCGGTCTGCTGTGCTGTCCCGCATGCCAACGCACCTCGGAGCACCCCGGCCCGACCAGGCCGCCTACATGCTGCGGGCCGCCGCCACCGACGCGGGCCGCGCGTACAAGCAGCAACTCCTCGACCTGCTGGACGTCGGCGCAGGACAGACCGCGCTCGACGTGGGCTGCGGGCCCGGCACCGACCTCGGCGCCCTCGCCGAACGCGTCGGCCGCGACGGCACGGTGATCGGTGTGGACCGCGACCGGGCGATGCTCGCGGAGGCCCGCCGCCGCACCACGGGCCTGCCCGCCGTCGAGGTCCGCGAGGGCGACGCACACGCGCTCCCCGTCGAGCCTGGCAGCGTGGACCGGGCCCGGATCGACCGGGTCCTGATGCACGTCGCCGACCCCGCCGCCGTCCTCGCCCAACTGCACCGGGTCACCCGCCCCGGAGCCCTGCTCGCCCTGGCCGAACCCGACTGGGACACGCTGGTCGTCGACGCGGACGACCTGGAAACCAGCCGGGCTTTCACCCGCTACACCGCATCCGTCGCCGTCCGCAACGCCACCATCGGCCGCCGCCTCGCCCGCCACGCCGAACGGGCCGGCTTCACCGTCCTGACCGTGCTGGCGACCACCCCGGTCTTCCGGGACTTCCCGGCCGCCGACCACACCCTGGGGCTCGGCCGCAACACCGAAAAGGCCATCGCCGCCGGCCACATCGACGAGGAGCACGGCCGCCGCTGGTTCGCCTCCCTCGCCGAAGGCCCCTTCCTGGCCTCCTTCAGCCTCTTCACCGTGCTCTGCTCCCGCTGAAGCGGGGGAGCGGGGCACGAGCCCGTGAACAGCCCGTGCCGGGAGCGGCGTTCCGCGGGCCGCCGCCGGCTTCGGCTGGGCGGCCCGCGGAACGGGCGGATCAGCGGGTGGTGTAGCCGCCGTTGAGGAGCAGCGTCTGGCCGTTGGCCCACCAGCCGTCGGTGAGGAGATGGCGGACCCACGGCACGATGTCCTCGATCTTGGTGAGTTCGCCGTTCATCGCCGACGACTTGTGGAAGGCGACGGCGCCGTCGTCCTCGGCGGGGTAGAAGAACGAGGTGTCCATCGGGCCGGGAGCGATGGCGTTCACCGAGATGTTGCGGCCGTACAACTCCTTGGACAGGGCCCGGGTGAAGTGCTCGACCGGCGCCTTGCTGCCCGCGTAGGTGGAGTACAGACCGGTGTAGGCGGCGAGCAGCGAGGTGACGACGGTGATGATCTTCCCGCCGTCCTGGATCCTGCGGGCGGCCTCGCGCATGACGAAGAACGCGGCCTTGGAGTTGACCGCGAACATGCGGTCGTACTCCTCCTCGGTGATCTCGGTGAGCGGCTTCTTCAGCACCATGCCCGCGGTGTTGATGCAGTAGTCGAGCTTGCCGAACCGGTTGACGGTCTCGTTGAAGACCCGCTCCACCTCGGACACCTGCGTCAGGTCGCCCTGGAGCGCGAACGCCTCGCCGGGCCCCGCGTTGATCTGCGCGGCGACGTCCTCGGCCTTGGCCCGTGAGGAATCGCTGTTGTAGTGCACCGCGACCAACGCGCCTTCCGCGCCCAGGGTGGTGCTGATGAGCCCGCCGAGGTTGCGGGACGCGCCGCCGACGAAGGCGACCTTGCCGTTGAGCGTCTTGTCCGGGGTGGTGCCCATCGCTGCCTCCTGCGTTGTACCGGGCTGGGACGGCACGACTCCGGCAGACCCGAATGCCGTGCCCTGCCAGCAGCTTCCCCGAGTACCAAGTGGCGATCTTGAACGATCCGATCACCGGTGGAACACACCGCTCACGACGTGCCGCGGACCGTCAGAGCCCGCCGGCGCCGTCGCGCAGGGCCTGCGGCGTGGCCCCCTCGTAACGCCGCAGCGTCCTCGTCAGATGACTCTGGTCGGCGAACCCCGCCTCCGCCGCGATCTCCGCGATCGGCCTGCTGGTCCGCACCAGCTCGCGCCGTGCGTGCGCCACACGCCGCTGCGTCACGTACCGGTGCGGGGACTGCCCGGTCGACGCCTTGAACACCCGCGTGAAGTGGGACTCGCTGACCCCGGCCACGGCGGCGAGATCCGCCAGTGTGACGCGCTGGGAGAGGTGCGCGTGGATGAAGTCCACGACCTCGGCCAGGCGCCGGGGCGGCAGCCCGCCCTCCCGGACCGGTACGGTGCCGCCCTCGCCGGCCACCCGCAGTATCACCGCGGCAGCCGCCTGCACCAGTGACTGCGCGTACAGCGCGTCGGCAGGGCCTGGACCGGCGTACTCGGCCACCAGCCGCTCCAGCAGCATCCCCAGCAGCGGATCGGTGAAGTGGAACCGCGGGGCGAGCCCCACCGGGCGCGTGGCCCCGCCCTCGGCCGCCAGCTTCTCCAGCCATACCGGGTCGATGCCGAGCAGCAGCAGCTCCACGTCGTCCTGCCAACGGGGCCGCGCCGCCCACCCCGCCGGATTGACCAGCGCCTCACCGGCGTGGAAACGCTCGCGGCGCGGGCTGCCATCCGCCGACCAGCGCAGATTCGACGACCGGCCGGTATGCACGACCAGTACGTGGACCGGCGGGCCCACCGGCGGCGGCGCGACATCCGCCGTTCCCGCCGCCCGCTCCACCGCCCGCTCCGCCACCGCGTGGCCGAGAGCGGTCCCGCTCCCGTGCAGACACCGCAGGTGGGGCTTGATGTGCGAAACACTCACCCCACCAGTATCGGACCTCGGCAGACCGCCGTCCTGTCGGCGACAGGACCGCCCCCGAAGCGCCGCACGACGATCACGGGCCGGCCGCGCCGCCCCCGTCCGCCGCCCGCCACGAGCCCGGCGCGGCGGCCCGGATCCCGGACCGCCGCGCCACGTCGCTCACGAACACCCCGTCCCCCGGGCCGTGTTCACGGGCCCGTGCGTCCGGTGCCGCCCGGGTGGCGGGCGGTTCACACCGTGAGGACGATCTTCCCCGCCGTGCGTCCCGTCTCGCCCTGCTCATGGGCCTTGGCCGCGTCGGCCAGCGGGAACGTCCCGGCGATCTCCGCGCGCAGGCGCCCCGTCGCGGCGAGTTCCGCGATGGCCCGCATCCCCTCCTGGTCGTACTCGACGACCATCGCCGCCGCCGTCACGCCGAGCCGCTGCGCTTCGGTGGACAGCTCCTCGCCGCCCATCAGGAGGGTCACGTACGTGCCGCCGGGACGCAGCGTGCGCAGCGAACGCGGCCCGTAGTCGCCCCCGATGGTGTCCAGGACGACGTCCACGTCGCGCACGGTCTCCGCGAAGTCCACCGCGCGGTAGTCGACCATCTCGTCCGCGCCGAGCCCGCGCACGAACGCGTGCTTGCTCTCGCTCGCGGTGCCGATCACGTACGCGCCACGCGCCTTGGCGATCTGCACCGCCAGGTGCCCGACACCGCCGGCCGCCGCGTGGATCAGCACCCGCTGTCCCTCGCGTACCCGGGCGACGTCCACCAGCGCCTGCCACGCGGTGAGGGCGGCCAGCGGCAGGGCGCCCGCCTGCACGTGGTCCAGGTTCTCCGGCTTGCGGACCAGGGCGCGCGCGGGCACGACCACGTACTCGGCGAAGGCGCCGACCCCCTCCGGGTACGGCAGCATCCCGAACACCGCGTCGCCGGCCCGGTGCAGCGTCACGCCGAATCCCACCTGCTCGACCACACCGGAGACGTCCCAGCCCAGCACCAGGGGCAGCGGGCCGGCGACGGTCAGTTGCCGGCTCCTGTTCTTCCAGTCGGTCGGGTTGAGACCGGCGGCGTGCACCCGCACCAGGACCTGTCCGATCCCCGGTACGGGCCGCTCCCGCTCGGTCTCCTTCAGGACCTCGGGGCCGCCGAAGGTGTCCTGGCTGATCACTCGCATCGTTTCGCTCATGCCTCCACAGTGCCGCCTGGTACGGCCCGGGAAAATGGCAAGATTGCCATCCTTCGCTAGGATCGTGCCATGTCCCATGCCGCGCCCGCCCCGCATCGCGTCGTCGTCCTCGCCCTCGACGGCGTCTACCCCTTCGAACTCGGCATCCCCGCCCGGATATTCGGCTCGGCCGGCCGGCTCTACGAGGTGCTGACGTGCAGCGCGGACGGCAGACCTGTGCGGACCTTCGCCGACTTCACGGTCACCACCGAACACGGTCCCGAGGTGCTCGCCACGGCCGACACGGTGGTGATCCCGCCGTCCGAGGTCACCGACGAGGTCCCCGAAGCCCTCGCCCTGATCCGTCCCGGCACCCGTCTCGTCTCCATCTGCACCGGCTCCTACGTGCTGGCCTCCGCCGGGCTGCTCGACGGCCGCCCGGCGACCACGCACTGGCACATGGCGGAGGAGTTCGGCCGCCGCTTCCCGCGCGTACGGATCGACCCGGGCGTGCTGTTCGTGGACGACGGCGACGTGCTGACCTCGGCGGGCGCCGCGTCCGGCGTGGACCTGTGCCTGCACCTCGTGCGCAAGGACCACGGCAGCAAGGTCGCCAACCAGGTGGCCCGTGCCTGCGTCGTCCCCGCCTGGCGCGACGGCGGCCAGGCCCAGTACATCGAGCGGCCGGTCCCCTCCCCGTCGTCCGAAAGCACCGCACTGGCGCGTACCTGGGCGCTCGGCCACCTCCATCTGCCGCTCACACTCGCCGAGTTGGCAGGCAAGGCGCAGATGAGCGGCCGTACGTTCGCCCGCAGGTTCCAGCGCGAGGTCGGCATGAGTCCGGGCCGCTGGCTGACCCAGCAGCGGGTGGACCGGGCACGCCACCTGCTGGAGTGCAGCGACCTGTCCGTCGACCGGATCGCGGGCGAGGTCGGCTTCGCCACGGCCGCGTCCCTGCGGCAGCACCTCCAGGCGGCGGTCGGCGTCTCCCCGCTCGCGTACCGGCGCACCTTCCAGGCGGGCGGGACGGCGGCGGGTGCCACGGCGGGCGTCCGTGCCGGAGCGGGGGCCGCCCTCTGACGCCGGCCCCGGCCGTCATCCGGAGCCGTCCGCACGGCAGTTGACCGACGCGCGAACGAGGGGCGGCGCGCCACACCGGACGGCCCGCCCACGGACCGTGACGCCTGCTCAGCCCTCCGCCCTGGACGCCTTCTCCTCGGCGTCCGCCAGCCAGAAGAACACGGGCGGCAGCACCAGTTCGATGACGGTCAGCACCACTTGGAACCAGTGCGGCCACCCGTGCACCGCGAGCGACAGCAGCCGTCCGGACGCGCCCAGCAGGAACACTCCGGCCAGCCATCGCACCACCGTCGCGGGGACCGGTGACTGCCGGGCCACCCAGAGCCAGCCGATGCCGTACCCGGCGAAGATCGCGCCGAAGAACCGCCCGAGGCTGTCGACCGTCGTCCCGGCCGCGCCCGCGCCGGGGATCGCGGCGTTGCCGAGCAGTACGTGGTAGAGCCCGATCGCCACGCAGGCGTACCCCATCGCCAGCACGAGCCCCCGAAGTGCCTTGATCCTGACCATGGTTCGGCAACCCCCTGCTGGTGGACAAGTGTCCACCAGGCTATGGCCAGCTAGTAGACGCGTGTCAAGTAACATGCGCTCATGCCTCCTCCCCGCCAGCGACTCAGCCCCGCCGAACGCCGTGCGCAGCTCCTCGCCGTCGCCGCCCGGCTCTTCGCCGCGCACCCGTACGACGAGGTGCTGATGGAGGACGTCGCCGAGCACGCCGGGGTCTCCCGCGCCCTGCTCTACCGCCACTTCCCGGGCAAGCGGGACCTCTTCGCCGCCCTCTACCGGCAGGTGGCCGAGCAGTTGCTCGCCGCGACCCGGCTCGACCCCGCCGGCACCCTGGTCGAGCAGCTCACCGAGGGCTTGGACGCCCACATCGAGTACTTCGCTGAGCACCGCAACACCGTCCTGGCGGCGAACCGGGTGCTGGCGGGCGACCGCCTGGTCCAGACGATCATCACGGACGAACTCGACGCCCTGCGCGAGCGGTTGCTCGGCGTGCTCCCGCTCGCCGACGACGGCACCCGGCAGGCGGTGTCGGGCGTCCTGAAGAGCTGGCTGGTGTTCGTCCAGGTGCTGTGCGTGGACTGGCTCACCGAGGAGACCTGCACCCGCGCCGAACTGCGCGACGTGTGCATCGGCGCCGTACTGGGCGCCATCCGGCCCCTCCTCGACGAGGATCCCGCCCCGGACTGGCCCCGGTGACACCGGACTTGCCGACGGCGCCCAGCGCGGCGCGCAGGTGGCCCCCGGCCGAGTGGCGGTGGCTCGCTGACTGCCCCGGCCGCCCGTGTCGGGTCCGTTGCCCGTGGAGTGCGCTGTGGCGCCCCCGTGGGCCTGCAGACCTTGGGGGCGCCGTGAGACGCGACGGAAGAAGGGTCATCCCTTCTTGGGTGCGAGCTTGGCGATGTACTGGTGTGAGACGCCGAGCATGGCCCCCGCGTCCCTGACCGTGGTTTTGGCGGTCAGGGTGCGCGCGGCGGCCGTGAGGGCCTCAGTTGCCGCCTTGGCGGCTTCCTCGGCTTTCTCTCTGGCTTTCTCGGCCGTGACGACAGCGTTGGCCATATCGGGATCGGCCGGTCGCAGTACAACCTCAAACGCCTCCTCGGGAATGTCCAGCAACATCGCCACCACATCGGTGGCCATCCTCTGTGCTTCGCTCCACGTGCGGCCCTGTGTGACCCCGACGCATCCTGGCGGTAGGTCGGTGATCGTCACGGCCCAGTGGGAGCCGTCAAGCTTCGCCATCGCGTGGTATCTCGTTGTATCGCCCATTTCTCCTTCCCTTCCTGTATGCCTCTCGCCGAAGTGATGGTGGATTCCTGATCGTTGGGGGGCCGAATCGGATTCGGCCCCCCGGTCGATCACGCTCCCTCTGCCGCCTTGATCAGGGCCTCGGCGGTTCCTTCGGCGATCTCTCGGTGTCGCGGGACGGGGAGGCTTATCCCCTCCAGGGTGTACACCTCGTGCCGTGCACCCTGCCTCGCGAGTACGAGATCCGCCCCCTTGCCGGCGGCGATGTGCCGCAGTTTCCGGAGCAGTACCCGTTTCTGCACACAGCTAGTCTACTCAGGGCGGCGAAGACTGTCTACTGCATGCGACACGCCTTCCGGTCGTCATGCCGCCCGCCGCCTCTCGTTCCTGGGGGAGTGGGCTCCAGGGTGGGCGGACCGGGTCAGACGAAGAAGGCGTTCATGCCGTCGACGTCGGAGAGGTAGGTCTCGATCGAAGCGATCTTGCCGTCGCGCAGCGTGCACACCGTGGACAGATACTCGTCGAGGACGGCGTCGTCGCGGCGGGCGGTGTTGTGCAGGGACAGCGCCATGTTCTCCCTGCTGACGAGGATGTTCAGCAGCTCGAAGCGGAGCCCGTAGCCCGCGATCTTCCGGGCTCGCTCCACGACGGCGTCCGCCCCCTCGGCCGCACCGGAGATGGTGTTGTCTCCCGGTAGGACCCACACCGCGTCGTCGTGCAACAGGGAGCGGATGCCGTCCCAGTCCGCCGTGGCGAGCGCGGCGTGGAACGCCTTGCCGATGCCGTACCGCTCAGCGTGATCACTCATGGGGTCAGTCCTTCGGTTCGATTGTTCGTATGTACGCGAACATTACTCTAGATGAGGGAAGGAGCGGGTCGACGAGAAGGGGCTGATCAACGAAAGGGCCGCGCGTACGTACGCGTACCATCGAACGGTGGCCGCCTTGAGGAACCCCCCAGCACAGGACATCCGCATCACCGACGTGCTCGAAGCGCTGTCCCACCCGCTGCGCCTCCTGGTGGTGCAGCGGCTGGCGGCCCACGAGCGGGAAGGGCGGGAGACCTCGTGCGGCGAGGTGCTGCCCGAGATCTCGAAATCCACCGCCAGCCACCACTGGCGTGTGCTGCGCGAAAGCGGCGTCGTCCATCAGCACCGCGACGGCCGCCGCCTGCTGCTGTACCTGCGCCGGGCGGACCTCGACGCCCGCTTCCCCGGAGTGCTCGACGGTGTCCTCGCCGCGGCGGCCGACGACCCGGCCGTCGCCCAAGTCGTCGGTAACTAGGGCCTGTTGTACGGGTGGTGTACGGGTCAGGCCGGTCGGGTCACCTCGGCTACGGGTGTGTCGCCCAGGACGGGAGCCAGACGGTCTCGGGGAGCGGTGCCAGGCTTCCGCAGTGGTTGATGATCGCCCGGAGTCCTGGGTGCGGATTCGCCCGGGGGAGGATGAGCGACAGCGGGTAGGCGAGCGTCGGATTCACGATCGGGATGCGGCGCAGGTCGTGGTGGGTCGGCCAGATGTACCGGTCGCGCGAGCCCGCGAAGGTTGCCACGTCCGCGGAGTCCGCGAGGATGTCGAGGAGCACCTCGTTGCCGAAGTTCGGGCCCGCGGCGTCGATGCGGAGGTCGAAGTCGGTGGCGAGCTGATCGTAGAACTCCGCCCATTCACTGCGCGGCGCGATACTCGGCACCCAGATCCGGTGCCGGCGCAGCTGGGATGGCGTCAGTGTGCGTGCGGCGGCGAGCGGGTGCCTCGGGCCGACGAGGAGTTCCAGTGGGGAGTGGAACGCGTGGATTATCTGCACGTCGCGCGGCAGTGCGGCCGGGTCGGTGACCGAGCGGAACGAGGCGTCGATGTCGCCTGCCTGGACGGCGGTGACCGCCACGCGCGGGTCGTTGACCCTGAGGGTCACCACGTCGAGCTGGGTTTCGGGATGCGACCGCCAATAGTCGTGCAGGACGACGGCCTGTGCGGATCGCAGGCCGAGCACGTCGATCCGAAGGGCCCGCGAGCCCGGCCTGATCGCGGCGACGGCGCGATCGACGCCCGTGATGATGTTCCGGGCGTGCGGGAGGAAGGCTTGGCCGTCGAGTGTCGGCTCGACCCCGCGGGCGGTGCGGGTGAACAGCCGGACGCCGAGTTCGCGTTCAAGGGTGGCGATCCGCTTCGACACGGCCTGCTGCGTGACGCCGAGTTCGTCGGCCGCGTGTTGCAGCTGCCCGAGCTCGGCCGCGCGGACGAACGACCGCACCGCCTCGGTATCCATGGAGCCAGCATAAATGTGCCCAACCGATCGTTGTGGCTCGCCCGGGAGCCGGTTGTTTGATCGCGTGACGGTGCGGTCGGTGTGATGCAGAGACCCAAACATCCGTTGTCACGAGGGAGTCGCATGCGCGTGCAGTTGGGACGCAGTTTCGGCTGGCTGTGGTCGGCCTACGCCGTCAGTACGTACGGCACGTGGATCGCCTTCGGCGCGTTCCCGCTGATCGCGGTACGGGCGCTGCACGCGCCGGCCTTCGCCGTGTCGCTCCTGGAGGCGGCCGGGCTTGCCGTCGCGGCGCTCGTCGCGTTCTCGCTCGGGCCGTGGGTCGAGCACCGGGCCAAGCGTCCGGTGATGATCGCGATGGACCTGATCCGGTTCGTCGCGATGGCGAGCGTCCCGGTCGCGTACGTCATCGGTGTGCTTTCCTACGGCCAACTGCTGGTCGTCTCGGTCATCTCCGGGACCGCGAGCATCGCCTTCACCGCCGCGTCCGGCGCGTATCTGAAGCATCTCGTCCCGCGAGACCACCTCCTCGTGGCGAACGGGAGGTTCGAGGGCACGAGCTGGGTGGCGACCGCGGCGGGCCCGCCCCTCGGCGGTGCACTCATAGGGCTGCTCGGCCCGGTCGTCACCGTCCTGGCCGACGCCCTCAGCTACCTGCTGTCCGCGCTCGGAGTCCTCCGCATCCGCGGCGGCGACGTCGCGGCACCCCGCGACCGGGCCACCAGGTTGCGCGGGGCCGGCCTTCTCGGCGGCTGGCGGTTCATCATCCGTGACCGCGTGCTGCGGGGCCTGTTCCTCAACTCGATCCTGGTCAGCGGCCTGATCATGGCCACCGTCCCGCTTCTGTCCGTCCTCCTGCTGGGCCAGTACCACTTCCCGGCCTGGCAATACGGTCTCGCCTTCGGCGTCCCGGCGCTCGGCGGCTTCGTGGGCGCCCGCCTCTCCGCGCGCCTCGTGACCCGCTACGGCCGGCACCGGATCATGGCGGTCTTCGGCTGGCTGCGCTCGCTCTTCCCGCTCGGTCTCGCGTGCGTTAGGCCCGGCATCCCCGGACTCCTCACCGTGATCGTCGTCGAGGGCCTGCTGATCACCTGCATGGGCATCTTCAACCCGATCTACGCGACGGAACGCCTGCAACGGACTCCCGTCGATCACACCGCCCAAATCCTCAGTACCTGGAGTGCCGTCAGCAAGCTCCTGCAGGCTGCCCTGATGGTGATCTGGGGCGTCCTCGCCACACTCACCAGCCCGCTCGCCGCGATCACCATGTCCGGCGTTCTCCTGCTCGCCACGCCGCTCTTGCTGCCCAAACGGATGCATCTGTCCGCCCCTGAGCCCGCCGCGCCGGCCGGAGGCTTCCGGGTTGTATGACTCGGCGACGGCGACGGTGACGGCGTCGGCGTCGGCACACCCGGACCAACGGCCAACCGAGCCAACGGGCCTCCCTTGCACCAATAGGGGGCGTCTGCAATTATTCGTCAGGTCCGTAAAGTGCGTGTGCAATTAATTCTGAAAGGCGGCGCAACCGCCATGACCTACACGACCGTTCATGTCCCGATCTCCGGCGGTGACAGCGCCGTCAACTGCCTGGTCACCGGCTCAGGTCCGGCCCTGGTGCTGGTGCACGGGACCGGCGCCACCCCCGAGGGCAACTGGGGACCGGTGATCGACGCACTCAAGGACCGCTACACCATCGTCGCCCCGACCCTGTCCGGCTCGGGCGCCACCACCGACACCGGCGCACCGCTGACCGTCGACGACCTGGTCGCCCAGGTGCTCGGCGCCGTGGACGCGGCGGGTCTGGACGCTTTCCACCTGGCCGGGCACTCCCTGGGGGCGACGGTCGCAGCCGCTGTCGCCGGAGCGCAGCCCGAACGGGTGCGCTCCCTCTTCCTGCACGCGGGCTGGGCGGTGACCGACCCGTGGCAGGAGTTCCAATTCGGCCTGTGGCAGCGGCTGCTGCGCGTGGACAAGGACCTGCTCTCACGGGTGCTGCAGGTCACCGCGATCGGCGCCGGGACGCTCGCCGGGCGCCGAATCGAGGACTTCGAGCAGGGCGTAGCCGGGTTCAACGAGCTGTTCGACGAGGAAGGCATGGCCCGCCAGTCCGAGCTGAACACCCGGGTGGACATCAGCGCGGCGCTGGCCCGGATCACCGCGCCCACTCTGGTCGTGTCCGGATCCCAGGACCTGATCGTCCCGCCGCACCACCAAAAGGAGTTGGCGAACGCCATCACCGGTGCCCGCTACATCCTGCTGGACGGCGGGCATGCGCTGCCCTTCGAGCTGCCCGAAGTGTTCGCCCGAACCCTGACGGAGTTCGTGGACCGGCACCAGGCGGACACCGCCGGTGCTCCGGCCATCTGAGACGGAGCCACCCGCACCCGTGTGACGCCACATCACACCCGGCGGTCCGAACGGGAGAGCCTAGGCGTCCGCTGCCGGGCGGGTCGCGTCGTCGGGGACGGTGGCGTGGGGTCGGCCCGGCTGCGGGGCTTGTAGTTGCCACACTCTGGCGGGGGGCAGGTTGCCCCATGCCGTCCAGCGGCCGGTGGCGTAGCGGTGCTGGTAGCCGGCCAGGATGTGTTCGACGGTGCGGTGGCGGGCGGCGTCGGCGGGCGGGGCCAGCAGGCGGCGGGCGGGGCGGGTGGCGAGGTAGGCGAAGTAGGTGAGGGCGCCGCCGGGGTGCAGCAGTGCCAGGTAGCGCTCCATGATGGCGGTCACCTGCTGGGGGGCGAAGTTGGTGAACGGCAGGCCGGAGACGATCACGTCGTAGCGGTGCCCGGTGTGGAGATGCTCGACGAGCGCCTGGTGGACGTGGATCCGGCCGGCGGCTTCCGGGTGCGGGTGGGTGCGGACGAGGTGGTGCAGGCGGTGGGCGAAGCGGGGGTTGGCCTCGACGATGTCCAGGCGGCTGCCGGGGCCGAGCAGCGGGATGAGGGCGCGGGTGACCGAGCCGGTGCCCGCGCCGGCCTCCAGGATGTTCAGGGGCCGGTCGGCCTGTCGGCGTACGGGGGTGGTCAGCAGGTGTGCCAGGCGGCGGCTGCTGGGCGCGATCGCGCCGGTGGTGCGCGCGTCCCGCAGGGCTTCGGCGAGGAACAGCCTGCTCTCGGCGCTGCGTTGGGCGAGGGTACGGCTGGGTGGAGCGTTCCGGTTGTCCATGGCGCCGACGCTATGGACCGGCGAACGCCGCGGGATCCTTCGTCCTGCGGCGGCCGACCGCTACGAAAGGAGGGGGTGCGGGTGTCCGTTCGTCGGGGGTCGCCCAACAGGCGTGCTTCTAGGCTCTCTTGGGTGAGGATGACCCATGGTCCTGCCCGGCGGTGGTGGGCGGAAGTCGCGCTGGTGGCGGTGGTGACGGCGCTGTCCGTCCAGGACGCCGCCGCGGCATCGGGCGGCAGTTTCCTGCGTCCGGCCGCTGCGGCGGCGCTGGTGTCGGGCCTGTCGCTGTCGCTGCGCCGCCGTTGGCCGCTGCCGGTCGCCGTGGTGGCGGTGGCTGCCGCCGGGGCGTGGGTGTTGCTGCTGCCGTTGCTGGTGGTGCTCTTCCACCTCGCTTCGCGCAACCGGGCCGGGGAAGCCGCCGGCGCCGTGCTGGGCGCGCTGTTGGTCAACGTGCTCGTCCAGCCGGAGCTGAGTCTGTGGGCCACCCGTTCCTACGGTCCCGGCCTGCTGCTGGTGCTGGCCATCGTGCTCGGCCTGTGGGCGGGCAGCCGGCGCCGCCTGGTCGAGGCGCTGGCCGCCCAGGTGACGCACCTGCGCACCGAGAGGGAACTGCACGAGCAGGCCGTCCGGTTGGGCGAGCGGGCGTCGATCGCCGCCGAGATGCACGACGTGCTGGCCCACCGGCTGAGCCTGATCGCCCTGCACACCGGGGTGCTGACCACCCGGAAGGAATCCCTGCCCGCCCCGGTCGCCGACCGTGTCGGTCTGCTGCGCTCCGCTTCCACCGAGGCGCTGGCCGATCTGCGGGACGTCCTGGGGGCTTTGCGCGATCCGGGCGGCTCGGCGGCGGACGCGGCTCCCGTGCCTGCGGTCCGGGAGGTGGGGGAGCTGGTCGAGCAGGCGCGTGCCGCCGGGCAGACGGTCGAGGCGGATCTCGGCGGCCCTGCGGGCAGGGCGCCCGCGGCGCACCGGCTGGCCGTGTTCCGGCTGGTCCAGGAGGCGTTGACCAACGCCCGTAAGCACGCTCCGGGTTCGGCGGTGGAGGTCCGTGTCCGCTACGGTCCGCCGGTGACCTCGGTGGACGTCACCAACGCTGCCGCCGTGCGGCCCGCGGCGGCGGTGGCGTCCGGCTTCGGTCTTGTGGGTCTGACCGAGCGGGTCGAGGCGCTGGGCGGGCGGCTGGAGGCCGGTCCGTCCGGATCCGGTTCGTGGCGGGTGGCCGCCCGCATTCCGCAACCGGCCGTCGCGTACGGCTCCTTCACCGGACAGGACGGTGCCCGCCCGTGATCCGCACGATGATCGTCGACGATGACGCCCTGGTCCGTCTCGGACTGGCCGACCTCCTTGAGGGGGACGAGGCCATCGAGGTCGTCGCCCAGGCGGGCGACGGTCTGGCGGCCGTCGAACGGGCCACGGCCCACCGCGTCGACGTGGCGCTGGTGGACGTCCGGATGCCGGGCATGGACGGCATCACCGCCACCGCCCGTCTGCGTGCCCTGCCCGACCCGCCGAAGGTGATCACGCTGACCACCTTCGACCTGGACGAGTACGTCTACAGCGCGCTCGCCGCTGGTGCCGACGGCTTCCTGCTCAAGGACACCGACCCCGCCGAAATCCTGCGCGCCGTCCACCTGGTGGCCGCGGGCTCCGCGATGCTCCACCCGGCCGCCGCCCGCCGTCTCATCGACCGCTACCACCACGCCGCCCGCCCGCAGGCCACCGCCGCGCACGGTCTCATCGGCGCACTCACGCCACGTGAGAGGGACGTCCTGGCCCTGCTGGCCGAGGGGGTCACCAACGCCGGTATCGCGGACCGGCTCGGTATGCGTGAGAGCACCGTCAAAGCCCATGTCAGCCGCATCCTGAACGCCTTGAACGTCACCAACCGGGTGCAGGCCGCTCTGCTGGCCAGGGACGCGGGCTTCGTGGGGTGAGGAGCCCGGCGGGGTGCGGAACGCGGGCTCTTACGGGGTGTGCCACTGGTGGTCGGGGTGGAAGCGGACGTCGTACCGCTCGGGGACGGTCGCGAAGGCGCGGGGTTCCGGGACGACGGGCTCGGCGGGCAGGCCGTGGCGTTCCGTGGGGGCGCCGAGGTTTTCGAAGAACCGCTCGAAGGTGCCCGCGGGGCCGGCGGCGACGCCGACGACCTGGCTGTGGTGGCGTTCCATGCGGTACGCGTGGCGGCAGTTCTTGGGGACGAAGCCGAAGTCGCCGGGGGTGAGCAGTTTCTCCTGCTGGTGGCCGGTGGTGTCCTCGACGAACAGGCGGACGGCGCCCTGGGTGATGTAGAAGACCTCGTGGGTGTCGGTGTGCAGGTGGGCGGGGATGAGGTCGCCCTTGGGGCCTTCGACGGTGAAGAAGTTGAAGGTGTTCTCGGTCTGTTCGCCGCCTGCGTAGATGGTGATGAGGTCGCCGAACAGGTGGGCGCGGTCCCCTTCGCCCTTCTCGATGAAGTAGGGCGTGCCCGGGTCCGCGGGGATGTGTGAGGCGCGGCGGTAGCGGGTGGCGTATTCGATGGTCACGAGGTCTCCTCGGATCGGCCTCCAGCAGGAACGTCAGGTAGCCTGACATTAACGTCGGCCGGTGGCAAGCCGCCGGGTGCGGGGCAGGTCCCGCCGGTGCCGTGGTGAGGAGTGATCAGATGCAGGGTGTCCGCCGTAGTCTTCCCCAGCTGCTTGCCGAGGCCAGGCGCTGGTTCGACGAGGGGTTGCTGGCGGCGCTGGAGGCGGCCGGCGCCGTCCCGGTCTCCCCGACGCAGGTCCAGCTGTTCGCCGTGCTGGACGAAGGGGGGACGACGGTGTCGGAGCTGGCCCGGCGGATGGGCGTCACCCGGCAGACCGTGCATCAGGCGGTGCACGGTCTGGTCGCTGCCGGGCTGCTGGAGCAGGCAGCCGATCCCGCCTCCGCCCGGCAGCGGCTGATCCGCCGTACCCGGGAGGGCGAGCGCGCGCACGATCGGGCGGTCGCCGTACTGGCGGATCTGGAGGGGCAGTTGGCCGGGCGGATCGGCCAGGAGAAGGCCGATGCGCTGCGGACCGCGCTGGAGGCTCCGTGGGGCCAACCGCCCTCCCCGGACGTGGGCTGATCTGCCGTCCCCCGCACGCCTCGCCGAGTGGCGGTGCGGTGCGCGGTACCGTCTCGCGGCGCGGTTAGGGATCCGGGCGCCCGCGCCTGGCCGTGGGCGCCCGCCGCCCGCGCGTCAGAACACCGGCAGCGCCAGCAGCGTCCCCGCGTTCAGGACGAACAGCCGGTTGCCTTCACCCGCGGCCGAGCGGCCCTGACCGCCCGTGAGCGGGTACGTCTGCGTCGTGCCCCGCCCCGTGCGCGGCAGACCGCTCACACCGGTGTCGCGGCTCTCCACCACCCATACACTGCCCGCCTGCACGACCGGCGGCTGCCAGGGCGGGGTCACCCCGGCGACCATCGCCGGATCGCCCGCCTGGTCGCCGTTGGGGCGCAGCGAGCGCAGCGCGTCGCCGTCCAGGACGAACACCGTCCCGCCCGCGACGGAGGGCGGCCCGAAGCCGTACGCCCCCTGCCGCACCGGCCGCATCGGCTCCTGGGACCACAGCTCTTCGCCGTCGCCCGCGCGCAGGGCCGCCAGGGTGTGACCGCCGAGGAAGACGGTCCCGCCGTCGATCGCGGGCGGCAGCGCGGCGGCGGCCTGGCCCTTGCGTACCCACGCCTCGGCTCCGTCGCGGGTACGCACCGCGGCCACATCGCCGCTGTCGGCGCACACCACCAGCACACCGGAACCGAGCGCCGCCGCCGGACGCCTGCCGCTCAGCGCCGACGGCGGCCGGTGCGTCCACCGCACCCGGGCGTCGGCCGTCGCCACACAGCGCAGCGCGCCGTCGGACGTCAGCACGTAAACGTGGTCGGCGTCGGCGGCCAGCAGCGCGCTCGCCCCGACGTCGGCGGTCCACCGCGCCGCGCCCGTCGAGGCGACGTAGGTGCGCAGCACCCCGTCCGCGTCCGCGGTGGCCACCAGCCGGCCGGCGATCGAGAGATAGCCGGCGTCGGCGTGCGCGTCGTCGGCCCGCCAGCGCTCCTTGCCGTCGCCGGCCCCGCGCGCGGCGACACCCCCGCCGGCCGCGGCGAAGACCACCACGTCCCGTACGGGCAGCGGCGGCGGCGACCCGGCGTCGGCCACGCCGTCGAGCGGGCCCCACAGCGGGTCCGGCGTCCCGGTGTCGCTGCCGGGTTCCGCCGGCCGTACGCGGGCGGCCGGCGGCACGTCGAACGGGTCGGTCGGCACGGACGCCCCGCCGCCTTCCGACAGCCACCACGCCGCGCCGCCCGCACCGGCGGCCACCAGGGCGCCGCCGCCCGCCATGGCCCGCAGCAGGCGCCGCCGCGAGGGACGGGCGGCGGGACGGGCGGTGTCAGGCGTCGCGTCCGGCGCGCGGCGCGGCGGGGGAGCGGCCCGTCCGGCCTCCCCGGCCAGGCGGCGGGCGGCGGCCTCCCGCTCACGGATCTCGTCGGCCAACGGCCCCGACTTCCACAGCCGTTCGGCACGGTGCGGTGCGCGGGCGGCCTCGGCGACCTGGCCGGGCAGCGGGCGCGCACCCGGCTCCTTCGCGAAGCACGGCTCGACCAGATACCGCAACGGCCCCGGTACCAGCGTCAGATCGGGAGCGCCGTGCACCACCTCGTAGAGCACCGCCGCGACCTCCGCACCCGAGTACACCGGCCGGCCGCCCGCGGCGAAGGCCAGGACCGCGCCGAGCGAGAAGACGTCAGCCGCCGGGCCCACGCGCTGCCCCAGCACCTGCTCCGGTGCCCCGTAGCCGGGCGTGACCGGGATCTGGCCGGTCCGGGTGAGCGTCAGACCGTGTTCGGGCCTGGCGATGCCGAAGTCGATGATGTGGGGGCCGCCCCGGGTCAGTACGACGTTGGACGGTTTGAGGTCACGGTGGATCAGCCCGGCGGCGTGGATGTCGCCGAGCGTCACCGCCAAGGACCTGGCCGTCTCCCGCAGCAGCGCCTCGCCCAGCGGGCCGTGCCGCTGCACCGCGTCGTCCAGCGTCGGCCCGGCCAGGAACTCCGACGCGATCCACGGCCGCCCCGGCTCCAGTTGCGCGCCGAGCACCCGGGCCACACCGGGGCTGGTCACCGCCCGCGCGGTCTGCGCCTCCCGGACGAAACGGTCCACCAGGTGCCCGTCGTGCGCCAGTTCGGGCAGCAGCACCTTGACCGCCGCCGCCTGCCCCGCCGCGTCCCGCCCGAAGTACACCTTGCCCATGCCGCCTTCGCCGAGCACCCCGGCCACGCGGTACGGGCCGAGGCGGAGCGGATCCTGCGGGCCGAGCGGTTTCACACGGTGTCCTTTCCTCAACGGGCGGCGTCGGGCGGTGCGGTGGGGGAGTGCGGTGCGGGGGGTGTCAGACGAGCGGGAGGGCGAACGTCGCCCGCTGCTCGCGGACGTACACCCGCCCCCGCCCGGGGTCGGCGCTGAGCACGGTCGCGTCGGTCGGGAACGTCCACACCGCGCGGCGGGTGCGCAGGTCCACCGCCCGCAGCCCCTTGTCGTCGAGGCTGTAGAGGTACTTCTTGCCGATCACCGGCGGCACCTCACGGTTCAGGCGCCGCCCCGTGAGGCCCTTCTCCAGCCAGTTGATGCTGCCGGTGACGGCGTCGACGGCGACCACCCCGCGGTCGCCCTCGGTGCAGTAGACCACCCCGTCCCGCAGCGCCGGAGCCCCGTACAGCCGGCTCTTGCCCGCGCTGTCACCCGCGTTGCGGTCGGTGCCGAAGAGCCATCCGATGCCGCCGTCCGACAGCCTGCAGGCGGTCAGCGCCTCGTCACCGAGATAGAGATGGCGCCCGTCGATGACGAGCCGGCCCGGCGGGGCCCCGGTGAACGGCTCGGACTGCGCCCACCGCTTCTTCCCGTCGGCGACGGCGTGCACCGCCAGTTCGAGGAAGTGGATGCCCGAATCGGCCCGGCACACCACCAGCCGCTGACCGCTGACCGCGCCGCACAGCATCGGCGGCCGGTAGGTGTCGCGGGCCGCATCCACCGGGCTGCGCCACCGCTCCCGGCCCCGGCGCAGGTCGACGGCGAGCAGGTACCAGCGGCTGCCCGACGACGTACGGGCCACCAGATAGGCGCTGTCCTCGACCACACACAGCAGCTGATTGCGGGCCTCGTCGCCCGCGAAGTCCTTCAGTTCGGCCAGCGGCTTGCCGAACCGGCCGTCGGTGGGGTCGATCGCGCACACCGCGAGCGCCGCGCCCTCGTCGTGCTCGCGCAGCGCGTAGACCTTCGTGCCGTCGGTGGCCCACCGCCAGGCGTCGCTGAGGTTCGCCTGCCAGGTCCCCTCGCCGCTCTCGGGGTTGACGCCGGCCAGCACGATGCCCGCGGGCATGGCCAGCCCGTGCGACGTCAGCAGCACGTCCCCGCCGTCGTCCGGGCGGCGCGAGGGGAACGTCCACAACCGGGACGGCGCCTTCACCGGCTTCGCCTCCGCACCGCCCCCGCCGCCCGCGCGGTCGTCCCCGCCGAGCCAGGCCCACACCCCGCCGCCGCCCAGGACCGCCCCTGCGGCCACCCCGCCGCCGACCAGCGCCAGCATCCGGCGCCGCGACACCCCGGGCCCCACCACCACGGTGTCCGGCGGCACTTCGGGCGGTGGCGGCGTCTGCCGGGGCGGCGGCTGCCGCCACACGTCATCGCCGCGCCGCGCGACCTCCCGCAGCACCGCGTCCGGCAGCACATCGGCGAACGGCTGCCGCCCGCCGCCCGCGGCGAGCGTGGCCGCCAGCTCGTCCGTCGTCGGCCGGTCCGCCGGACGCTTCGCCAGGCAGCGGCCCAGCACACCGGCCAGCTCCGGCGGCACCCCGCCGAGGTCAGGTTCGGTGTAGCGGACGCGGTAGAGCAGATCGGCCGCCTGCCCGCCGCCGAACGGCCCGTGTCCCGACGCGGCGAAGACGAGCAGCCCGCCGAGCGCGAACACATCGCCCGCCGCCGCGTGTTCGGCGCCCGCCGCCTGCTCGGGCGACATGAAGGCGGGGGTGCCCACCGCGCTGCCGACGTGCGTGAGCCGCTCCTCGCCGACCGCCCACGCGATCCCGAAATCGATGATCTTCGGGCCCGTCGCCGTCACCATCACGTTGGACGGCTTGAGGTCGCGGTGCACCACCTCCGAACGGTGCAGCTGACCGAGCCCGTCGGCCAGAGCCGCCCCCAGCGCACGGACGGCAGCCCCGCCCAGCGGGCCCCCGGCCCGTACCGCGTCATCCAGCGGCGGACCGATCACGTACTCCGTCGCCAGCCAGGGCCGGACGGCCTGCGCGTCGGCGTCGTGGACGGCGGCACCGAACCGTCCGCCGATGACCCGTGCCGCATCCGTCTCCAGCTGGAACCGGGACCGCAGCGCCGTATCCGACGCCAGATGTGCGTGCAGCACCTTGACCGCCACCGTGCGCCCGCCCGCGGTGCGCGCCAGGTAGACGGTGCCCATGCCGCCGCCGCCCAGCCGGGCCAGCAACCGGTAAGGGCCCACGGTCTGCGGATCGTCGTGAAAAAGAGCGGACAGCATCGCCTCAACGCACCTCTGCGGGAAGTTCCATGGCGAGCACGGCCGCCGCCTGCTCGGACAGCACCCCGACCACCCGGGACGGCAGCGTGACCGGCTCCGCCCCCGCCGTGCCGTACGGGGCGCCGGGTGCCAACTCCGCCCGCACCCGCGCCGGTTCGGGCCGCGCGGCCGGATCGCGGGACAGGCACGCCGAAACCGTCGCCCGCAGCCCGGCGGGGATCTCCTCCCGCTCCGGAACGGTGTGCCCCGTCGCCGCGTAGGCCAGCACCGCGCCCAGCGCATGCACGTCGCCCGCCGCGCCGACGGGCCCGCCCGCCGCCTCCTCGGGTGCCAGGCACCCCGCGTCGAGTCCGGGCAGACCGGCCCGCGGCGCACCCTGGGGTGCCGCGGCACGCACCGCCCCGAAGCAGGCCAGCAGCGGCCCGTACGCGGTCAGCCAGACCGACGCGGGGCAGATGCCGCCGTGCACGACACTCAGGACGTGCGCCGACGCCAGCGCCTCGGCCAGCGCCGCGCCCATCGCGCGCACCGTTTCCTCGGGCAGCGGACCGCCGTGCGCGGCCAGCGCCGCCGGCAGCGGCAGCACCGGACGGTACGGCGAGGCATGCCAAGGAAAGGCCGCCGTGCCACCGAGCTGCGCCACCTGCCACAGCCCCGGCTGCACCAGCTGGCCGGCCGCCTGTGCCTCGGCCGCCCAGCGCCCGGGATCGGCCCCCGCCGCGGGCAGACTCACCAGCACCGTGCGCGCCCCGTCCGCACTGCGCGCCACGTAACGCCGCTCGGGCGCCGCCTGCGCCCCGGCCCCCGCATCCAGCCGGGCGAGCGTGACGAACTCCCCGATCCGCGCCGGATCTTCCTGCCGCAGTTCCTCCATGGCCGTCCCCCTCAGCCGATACCGGCGCATGAGCCTACCTGCGGGTCTTCGGACGGCGGCGGGGAGGTGGTGCCATGGCACGGGCCGGGCGGCCGGCCCGTGCGGTGGCCGACGGCGTGATCAGTGGGCGGTCTGGTCACCGTCCGGTGTGTCCTCGACGGTGACGACGCCGCGGGGCAGGCCGAGCCCCTGGGACACCGCCTGCGCGATCCCGTCGAGATCGCGCCCTTCGGGAACCGGCACCTGCTCGCCCTCGCCGTAGCTCTCGATCGCCTTCGTGAAGTAGCTCGGATGCCAGGCGCCGACGGCTCCCTTGACCTGGACCGACGTCACCGGACGGTCGCCGACGAGCTTGCCGAGCGCGGCGAGAATCGCATCGGACCGCAGCTCACCCGGCACCTGGAACAGGCTGGCGTGCGCACCGACGAGCCCGCCGTCCCGCAAGCGCACGGTCACGGTCAGGCAACTGGTGACACTCGGGTAGGTGATCACGCCGCCCGGCGCAACTTCCTTGACCTGCCCCTCCGTTACCGTCGCCGCGCGGGGCGCCGCCGGGCTGCTCGCCGTGCGCGGCCCTGCACCGGCGGGCTCGTGCGCCTGCGCCGCGGGGCCGAGCCCGAGCTGGAGAGCCAGCAGTGCCGCCGGCAGGGCCACGGCACACACCGCGGTGGTCCGGCGCCCTGCCGTCGGGGCGCCTCGGCGGGCATGGGGGAGTGGCTGGTGTGCTGACACGGATCGTCTCCTGAAACAAGAACAGCTTTGCTGAAAAATCCGTTCTATCACCATGGGTTCCGGCTCCTCCGAACCGGCGATGACCAGGGCGAACGGACGGGAGGGACGGTCAGGCTTCTCGCGGCTCGCCTCAGAGCCAGGGGTTAATGTCGCGGGCATGATCGAACACGATGCCCTCAGCGCCACCCGCGAGGCGTACGACGCCGCTGCCTCCACCTATGCACAGCTGTTCCGCGACTCGCTGCGCGACAGCCCCCTGGACCGCGCGATTCTGGGCGCCTTCGCCGAAGCCGTCCGCGCGAACGGGGACGGACAGGTCGCGGACCTCGGGTGCGGGCCTGGCCATATCACCGCATACCTGGACGAGTTGGGGCTGGCGGCGTGTGGCGTGGACGCTGCGCCCGCGATGATCAAGTTGGCTCGGCAGGCTTATCCGGGCCTGCGGTTCGACGTGGGCTCGATGACCGCGTTGAACATCGCTGACGGCGCGCTGGGCGGCATACTCTCCCGTTGGTCCATCATCCACACTCCGCCGCAGGAACTCCCCGCCATCCTGGCGGAGTTCCACCGCGTGCTGGCACCTGGCGGCCACCTTCTGATCGGCTTTTCGGCCGGCGATGATCCGTCGCACCCGGCGCAGGTCTTCGATCACGCCGTCGCCCCGGCCTATCGGTGGTGGCCCGATCACCTCGCCGCGATGCTGCGCGAGTCCGGGCTGGCCGAGGTGGCCCGGATGGTGCGTGAGCCGCAGCCCACCGACCGACGGCAGTTCCAGGAGATCCACCTGCTCGCCCGCAAGGCCCAGGGCAGGGGCGGCGACTCGTGATCACTGATCGCCGGTGTTGATGACGCAGAAGCGGTTGCCCTCGGTGTCGGCGAGAACGACGAAGTCGGCGTCGTCCGGATAGGTCCAGTCGACCCGCTGGGCGCCCAGGGACACGAGCCGTTCGACCTCGGCGGCCTGATCGGCCGCATCCCCGGCGTACAGGTCCAGGTGGACCCTGGGGAATTCCTGCGGTGGCGTATCGCTCAGGCCCAGGGACAGCTGCACCCCGGCTCCCTGGGCCGGCATCAGCACCACCCAGTCGTCCTCCGACTCCTCGCGCGGGACATAGCCCAGGGCTCGCCTCCAGAACGAGGCCGCTCTCGGCACATCCGACACACCCAGCACAACGGATCCGACGCTCAACATGCCCCGAGTCTGCCGGACAACGGCGAGCCATGGCTTCCGGGTCGCAGCACGACCGCCCGAATTCAGCTGGGCGCCGTGCCGACGAGTGCGCCCTCCGTGGCGGGCTCCTCGGGGTTGCGGGGGGTCTGGGTGCGGTAGGAATGGCCGAGTTCCGGGCCGAGTCCGAAGTAGTGACGGAAGTTGTAGACGAGGGGGCTCCAGGCGGCGGGGTCGATGTGGTCGGTGCCCGGCACGACGATGCGTGAGTCGGCGTGGACCTTGTGTACGGCTGCCTCGACGATGACGAAGTCCCCGGAGACGTCCGGCCGCACCCGCTCCGCGCGGGCCTCCAGCTGGAGCGGGCACTCGGCGACCCGAGGCGGCCGGACCAGCTGGGACGGTGCGCAGGTCAGGCCGGCCGCGGCGAACTTGTCCGGCTCGAAGCGGAAGCCCGCTGCCTTGGCCGCCGGCACCGGATTCCGGCCGGTCAGCGGCGCCAGCCGCTCCACCGCTGGCCACTGCGCGGGCGCCGGCAGGCTGATCACCAGGTCGGGCCGGCTGCCGAGGTTGTGCGCGGTCTGCCCGTCGCGGCCCAGTCCGATCACCACCGTCCGCCCGAGTGCCCAGGCGGAGGAGATCGGGGCGAGGTTGAACGAGCCGTCCTGATTCTCCGTCGACAGGAGGGCCACCGGCGTCCCGAAGTACAGGATGCTCGGCTCGATCTCCAGATGGGTGGCGGCTGCCGCCGATGGCGAGGTGTGAGGAGGTGCTGTGTGCATGGCGGGGAGCCTAGGATCCGGTCGTTTCGGCAGGGGCCGAAGTGTCACGGGGGACAATGGACCGCATGGACACGCGGCGCGCACCCGGGGACGCCCCCGATCTGGCCTCCGTGGCGAGGCTGCTGGCCGACGGCACACGGGCGGGCTTCTGCCTGGCCCTGCTCGACGGCCGGGCATGGACGGCGACCGAATTGGCGCGTCATATGGGGGTGGCGCCCTCGACCGCGACCGAGCACCTGCACGCACTCGTGCGCGGTGGCCTGCTCGCCGAGGAACGCCAGGGCCGCCACCGCTACGTACGGCTGGCCGGTCCGCACGTGGCCGAGCTGGTCGAGAAGCTCGCCGCGCTGGCACCCGGCCGCCCCGCGCCGCCCCGTTCCCTGTCCGCGTCCGGCCGCCGGCAGGCCCTCGCCCACGCCCGCACCTGCTACGACCACCTCGCCGGCACCGTCGGGGTCGCCATCACCGACGCGATGACCCGGCGAGGACTCCTCGACCTGGAGCACGGACTCGGGCTCACTGGCGCAGGGAAGACCTGGCTCGCGGAACTCGGCATCACCGTCCCGGCGGGCACCCGCCGCCCGTCGGTACGGTCCTGCCTGGACTGGACCGAACGCCGCCCGCACCTGGCCGGTGCCGTCGGCGCCGCCCTGTGCCGTCACGCGTCCGACGCGGGCTGGATCACGCCCATCGGCACCACGCGCGCCGTGACCGTCACAGCCGTCGGCCGACAGGCGCTCCGCCGCCATCTCGGCCTGCCCGATGACCTCCTCGCGCAGAGATGAGCGGTGCTGAGCGGTGCCGACGTCCGTCGTAGGCTGAATCCGCACGTGAAGGACAGGAGGCTGGGATGGCCGGGACGACGGTGGCCGAGGTGATGGCCGAGCTGGCCGCGCTGGAGGACCCGAAGGCACGCAAGGTGAACGAGAAGCACGGTGACGATCACGGTGTGAACCTCGGCAAGCTGCGCGCGCTCGCGAAGCGGCTGAAGACGCAGCAGGAACTCGCGTGCCGGCTCTGGGAGACGGACGACACCGCGGCGAGACTGCTGGCGCTCCTGATCTGCCGCCCGAAGGCGTTCGCGCGTGACGAGCTGGACACCATGGTGCGCCAGGCCCGCACACCCAAGGTGCACGACTGGCTCGTGAACTACGTGGTGAAGAAGAACCCGCACGCCGAAGAGCTGCGCCTGGCCTGGTCCGCCGACCAGGACCCGGTGGTCGCGAGCGCCGGCTGGGCGCTGACCACCGAACGCGTGGCGAAGCAGCCCGACGGCCTCGACCTCGCGGGACTGCTCGACGTCATCGAGGCGCAGCTGAAGGACGCCCCGGCCCGCCTGCAATGGGCGATGAACCACTGCCTGGCCCAGATCGGGATCGAGCACGCCGAGCACCGTACGCGTGCCCTCGCCATCGGTGAGCGCCTGGAGGTGCTCAAGGACTACCCGACGTCCCCGGGCTGCACATCTCCGTTCGCGCCCACCTGGATCACCGAGATGGTGCGTCGGCAGCGGTGAGCGACCGCGTCGGCTCCGCTGTGCGTCAGGGCCCCGGGGGAGGGGTTCCCGTGTGCGACGTGCGCCGGGTGGTCTGAGGGGCGGTCATGTCGAGCAGGAGCAGGGCGTCGTGGTCGGGTGTGCCCGGCTCGGCGGTGTAGACGCCGATGCGCCGGCCGGGGGTGCCTTCCAGATGCATGGCCTGGGAGGTGAGGGTGATCGTGCCGACCTGGGGGTGGCGGAAGGTCTTCTGCGCGGGCTTGCGGCCGGTGACGTCGTAGCGTTCCCACAGACCGGCGAAGTCGGGGCTTTTCAGGAGGAGTTCGCCCACGAGGTGGGTCAGGTCGGGGGCGTCGGGCGCCGTGCCGGCGACGGCGCGCAGCCGGGCGACGCAGCCGGTGATCTGGCGGTCCCAGTCGGGGAACAGGTCCCGGGCGGCCGGGTGGAGGAAAAGGTAGCGGGCGAGGTTGCGCTGCTTGGCCGGCCAGTCGTCCAGGCCCGCGTACAGGGCGAGACCGCCGGGGTTCCAGGCCAGCATGTCCATGCTGCGGCTGATGACGTAGGCGGGGTTCGGACGCATCGACTCCAGCAGCAGCTTCAGGTGCGGGCGCACCGTGCGGCTCGGCGCGGGCGGCGGCTCGGGAGCGTACCGGGCGGCGCGGGCGGCCAGTTCGCGCAGATGCTGGTGTTCCTGGTCGTCCAGGTGCAGCGCACGGGCGAGCGCGTCGAGGACGGAGGGGCTGGGGCGGGTCTCCTTGCCGCGTTCCAGGCGTACGTAGTAGTCGATGCTGATCCCGGCCAGGGTCGCCAGCTCCTCGCGGCGCAGCCCGGGGGTGCGGCGCAGTCCGGGGCCGACCGTGAGACCGACCTGTTCCGGACCGGTCTGCGTACGGCGTGCCCGCAGGAAGCGGCCCAGCTCCACGCCTTCGCTGCGCGTGCCGCTGCCGGTGGGAGTGCCCTCAGATGCCATGGCTTCAGTGTCACACCGCACTGACCTGGAGCGCAGGGCGGTGGGGGGCCCTGTCATTACCCCCGAAGAGCCCGCCCTGCCACACCGGCCGGAACCGCGCGAGGGTGGCGGAACGAGGCGCTGAACGCTTCCACGGACACGGAGGTGAACCGGCCGTGCATCGGCCGACGCCGCGGTCCGTCACCTGCCCGAACAGGCGCTGCCAGGGCGGCGGACCCCGGCGGAATCGCCGCCAGGAAAGGAACCGGAGAGAGCAGATGCGTTACATCAACCTGCGTGACCTGGAGATTTCCCGGATCGGCCTCGGTGCGATGGGCATGTCCGTCCTGCGGGAGCTGAACATCGGCCTGGTGCCGTTCGCCCCGCTCGGGCACGGCTTCCTCACCGGCCGCATCCGCTCCACCGACGGCTTCAAGGAAGGCGACTTCCGGCACGGCAACCCGCGCTTCACCGGGGAAAACTTCCAGCACAACCTGCTCCTCGCCGACGAGGTCCAAACCGTCGCCGCCCAGGCAGGTGCCACACCGGCGCAGGTCGCGCTGGCCTGGTTGCTCGCGCAGGGCGACGACATCGCCCCGATCCCCGGCACCCAACGCGTGCACCGGGTCGAGGAGAACACCGCCGCCGATGCCGTCGAGCTGACCGCGGAGCAGCTCGCGCAGCTCAACGCCCTTCCGCCGGCCGCCGGCGAGACCCACACCGAGGCCGGCCGGCAGCTGCTCGAACGCTGACCCGGCCCCCGCCCCCTTTCCCTCCCCACCCGTCAGGAGTACCTGTTCCATGCGCGCAGCAGTGATGTACGGAGCCGGAGACGTCCGCATCGAGGACCGTCCCGACCCGAAGATCCAGCAGCCCACCGACGCCGTCGTACGCACCGTCCACGCGTGCGTGTGCGGCAGCGACCTGTGGCCCTACAAGTCGCTGCCCGCCGCCGGCACCGGGCGGCCGATGGGGCACGAATTCCTCGGCGTCATCGAGGAGACCGGCACCGACGTGACCGGCCTGCGGGCCGGTGATCTGGTCGTCGCCCCGTTCACGTACTGCGACAACACCTGCGACTACTGCGCCAAGGGCCTGCACTTCTCCTGTCGGCACGGCGGCCGGTACGGATTCGACGGGGTCGACGGCGGCCAGGGCGAGGCGGTGCGCGTCCCGCACGCCGGCGGCACCCTGGTCAAGCTGCCCGAAGCCGTCGACCCCACGCTGCTGCCCTCCTTGCTGACCCTGTCGGACGTGATGACCACGGGCCACCACGGCGCCGTCACGGCCGGCGTCGGCCGCGGTGACGCGGTGCTGGTCGTCGGGGACGGCGCGGTCGGCCTGTGCGCGGTGATCGCCGCCAGGCGCCTGGGCGCCGAACGCGTCGTCCTCATGGGCCGCCACCCCGCCCGCACCGGCATCGGCCGCGACTTCGGTGCCACCGACGTCGTCGCCGAACGCGGCGAGGAGGGCGTCGCGCGGGTGCGCGAGCTGACCGGCGGCGACGGCGTCGACAAGGTCATCGAGGCCGTCGGCACCCGCGAAGCGTTCGAGACCTCCCTCGCCACGGTCGTCGACGGCGGAACCGTCAGCCGCCTGGGCGTCCCGCAGTACGAGGACGGCCCCCTCGGCCCCTCGCTGTTCATGCGGAACATCACCCTCACCGGCGGCGCCGGCCCGTCCCGCGCCTACATCGACGAGCTGCTGCCGGACGTCCTGGACGGCACCATCACCCCCGGCCGCGTCTTCGACCGGCACTTCACGCTCGACGAGACCCCCGACGCCTACCGGGCCATGGCCGACCGCCACGTCCTCAAGGCCCTGATCACCTTCTGAACCCGCCCCAACTGGCAAAGGAACCACCCCATGCAGCACGTGACATTGAACAACGGTGTCGAGATGCCGATCCTCGGCTTCGGCGTCTACCAGATCCCCGCCGACGACACCGAACGGGCCGTATCCGATGCACTCGCCGCCGGCTACCGCCTCCTGGACACCGCCGCCGCCTACGGCAACGAAGAGGCCGTCGGGCGAGCCGTCAAGAGCAGCGGCATCCCGCGCGATGACCTGTTCGTCACCACCAAACTGTGGGTCCAGGACGCCCCCGCCGAGGCGAACACCACGCGCGCCTTCGAGACGTCGCTGCACAAGCTCGGCCTCGACCACCTCGACCTGTACCTGATGCATCAGCCCTACGGCGACGTCTACGGCCAGTGGCGCGCCATGGAGACCCTCCACCGCGAGGGCCGTGCGAGGGCGATCGGCGTCGCCAACTTCTCCCCCGACCGGCTGATCGACCTGATCGTCAACAACGAGGTGGTGCCCGCGGTCAACCAGATCGAGACGCACCCGTTCTTCCAGCGCGCCGACCACCAGGACCTGATGCGCGAGCACGGGGTGCAGATCCAGTCCTGGGGCGGCTTCGCCGAAGGCAGGAACGACCTGTTCACCCACCCCCTGCTGGGCGCGATCGGACGGCAGCACGGCAAGTCCGTCGCGCAGGTGGTGCTGCGCTGGCTGACCCAGCGCGATGTCGTCGCGATCCCCAAGTCGGTCCGGCCCGAGCGCATGGCGGAGAACATCGACATCTTCGACTTTGCGCTCACCGACGAGCAGATGGCGCAGATCGCCGCACTCGACACCGGGTCGTCGCTGTTCTTCGACCACCACGACCCGGAGATCGTCACCTGGCTCGCCCGGCGACGCCTGGACGCCTGAGCCCTCAGTCGTCGGTCTTGATCTTCTTCATGATCAGATGGGAGTCGACCCGGGCCACCGCCCGCAGCCCCATGAGCTTGGCGGTCAGGAAGGTCTCGAAGACGGCCTGGTCCTCGACGGCGACGCGGATGAGGTAGTCGGGCCGGCCGAAGAGCCGGTGGAACTCCAGCACCTCGTCGTAGGAGGCGATCGCGCTCTCCAGTTCCTCGACGGTCTGCAGGTCGTTGACGCTGATCTCCACGGCGACCATGACCTCGAAGCCGCGGCCGGCGGCGGCGGGGTCGATGCGTGCTCGGTAGCCGTTGATGATTCCGGCCTCCTCAAGGCGTTTGACGCGGCGCAGGCAGGGCGGCGGGGTCAGGCCGACCTGCCTGGCCAGTTCGACGTTCGTCAGGCGCCCGTCCTGACGCAGGCGGAACAAAATTTCGCGATCCACGTCATCGAGTTTCATTTTATTGCTCACTCTGCGAGTCAAGCGGAATAATTGGAAACCATATTACGCGCAAAGAGTCCTACGATTGCTGCATGGTTGCTTCACCGGCCGACACCCAAGGCCCCGCCCTCGCACCGGCTTCACCGCCGCCCGTCCGACCCGCGTCGGATTTCCGGGCGGCGCTGAAGGACTCCAGCTCGGTGGGCCTCGCCCTGTTCCCGCTGGGGATCGCGCTGGGCGTGCTGGTGGTGCATGCGGGCCTCGCCTGGTGGTGGGCGCCCGTGTTCACCGCCTTCGTCTACGCCGGGTCGCTGGAGTTCCTGCTCGTCGGCCTGGTCGCCGCCGCCACGCCGCTGGCACAGGTGGCGCTGACCGCGTTCCTGGTCAACTTCCGGCACGTCTTCTACGCGCTGTCCTTCCCGCTGCACCGGGTCAAGAGCGGCTGGGGGAAGGGCTACAGCACATTCGCGCTGACGGATGAGGCGTACGCGCTCACCACGGGGGAGGCCGCGCGGTCCTGGAGCGGCCGGCGGATCGTGTGGCTTCAAGCTCTGTGCCAGGTCTACTGGGTCGCAGGCGGTACCGCCGGGGCCCTGTTCGGAGCGCTGGTGCCCGCACGCCTTGCGGGCCTGGACTTCGCGCTGACCGCTCTGTTCGCCGTCCTGGCCGTCGACGCGTACCGGGCCCGCCGTGACATCCCCACCCCGGTGCTGGCCCTGGTGTGTGCGCTGGCCGCCCGGTTCGTGGTCCCCGGGCAGATGCTGCTGGGCGCCCTGGGCCTGTTCACCGCCTGCCTCCTGATCCGCCACGCCCTGACGAAGAAGGAGCCGGTCCGTGCCTGACGTCCCCTACCTCATAGCCGCCGTGGCCCTGAGCACGGCCATCACCTGGGCGCTGCGGGTGCTGCCCTTCGCCGCCCTGGCTCCGCTGCGGGCCAGCGCCGCCGTTCACTATCTCAGCGAGCGCATGCCGATCGGTGCGATGGTCATCCTCACCGTCTACACCCTCCGCGACGTCGCCCCGTCCGCCGCCCTGCCCGCGGCCCTCGCCCTGGCCGCCACCCTCGCCCTGCACCTGTGGCGACGCAACGCCGTCCTCAGCGTCCTCGGCGGCACCGCCCTCCATGTCGCCCTGGCCAGCACGGTCTTCGCCCACTCCTGAGCCCCGAGGGAGGGGTGTGCGAAGGGGCCGCGTACGCCCCTCAGCCGCGACGAGGAGCCTTTCGGTCGGCCGCGGCCACCTCTTTCCTCGCCCGGGCGCGGTCGAGGGACCACGCGCCCAGGCCCACCAGCAGCGTCACCCCGGCCCCGTACACCGGCAGCCACCGGGTCGTAGTAGCTGACAGACAGTCAGCTACAGCATCATGGCTCTGGGCCGCCTGCGCGTGAGCCAGGGCGACACTGTCGCGCCCCGCCAGATCCGCCAGCGCGGCCTCCGCCCGGATGGCCTCGTATCTGCCCAGTTCAGGACACCCGGCACGCGTGCCCGGCATCGGAAAAAGCCACGCCCAGCGCTGCAGTACGGGGGCCAGCGCGATGGCTACGCACAGGCCGACAACCAGCGAATACGCGGCCAGATTCCGCATATACGTGGACCCGAGGCCGGGACTCCACACCGGCAGCCGGTAAAAGGAGAAGATCACCGCGAGAAGCGTCACCCCGATATAGGTGGAGAACCATTGCCAGGAACCCTGCGCGAGTGCGGCCGTGAGCACGGCGGCCAGCGCAATGCCGATGACCCCCGCCTGACCGGGAGCCTCGCCATCCGCGCCATGGGATGCCGATTGCCGGGCTTTTTGCACGCTGGGCCGGTCGTCCATGCTCTCTCCCGCAGGGTTCGGAGGCCATCAGCATCCGGGCGCACCGCCCCTCGGCCCGGCACCATGCCGGACCGGCCCGGAAGCCCCGCCCGGTTGGCGGGGCCAGACGCCGGATCCGGCACTCCGGCTCCGGCGAACCACCGGTCCACCGCCCGGCCCCTCAGCGGGTGACGAAAGCGGACTCTGCGACCTGCGAAGTCATCGCGCGGGCACACGGATGTCACTCACCCCTCTGGGACACGGCGACGCTGCACGACCGGGGGCGCTGGCACCAGGCGGCCGACTGCGACACCGAAGGCGGCCCGTGGTGGGCCCCCGCACTGCGGGGCATCGCCGTCGGCGTGGGCATCGTCGGCGTCGCCTACCTCGTCTTCAGCTGAGGAGAGATGCGCCCAACTGCCTTTTACGGCAGGTAACTTGATGGTGATTCCGGTGAAGCGTCGGTACCTTCGACGGTATGGGGGACAACACCGGCCGCCGCAACGTCAACGACCCTTCCGTCACGAACGTGATCAGCGGACCGGTCAACCACAGCCTGGTGATCCAGACCGGTTCCTTCGAGGGCGACGTCCATGTGCATGCGTCGCCCGAGCAGAGCGCCGAACGGGACTCCGCCCTGGAGGAACTGAAGCAGCGCGTGGCCGCACAGGAGCGGGCCGAGGAGCAGGAGCGACAGCGGCGGGCCCAGGAACAGCGCGAGGCCGAGTACCGCAAGGAGCAGGAACGCCGGCGCAGGAATCGGAACCTTGAGCTTGACATCAGCGATCAGATCAGGGAAGAGCGTGCGGGACGCATCAGATTGCTGCTGGGCGTCGCGTTCTGTGCACTGGGGCTCGTCCTGCTGGTGGCCGGTTTTACTGGCCATCATCTCTTCTTGCCCCTGTTCGGGATCTTCCTGTTCTTCGGCGGCGTTCCCCTTGCCCGCGCCATCCCGACCTCGGCCCTGGAGAGCCTCTCCCGTAGGGAGATCAACTCCGGCCCCTCGGGAAGAGCTGCACCCGACGCTGACCGAGCCGCGGAAGCGCGATGGATGAGCAGGCGCCCGCCCCACTGACGGAGGAACAGGCGCCCCACCGACAGGAGATGCGGCCGGTGCTCATCACCTGCCCCAGCCGCCCCCGACGGCCCTGCTCGACAGGAACGAGTCGCGCAGCGCCTTGCGCAGACCCGGAACGAGTGCGTCGAAACGTTCGGCGAGCGCCTTGCGGGTGTGCTTGTGCTCGCGCAGCTCCTTCCGTGTGAACACGCTGGTCATCTCGCATGCGACGGGGAGCACGGCCATGGCCCGTTCGTCCGCCGGGACGGCTGCCGGATCGAGGCCGGCCACCACGGTGTTGCGTGCCGTCTGCTGAAGGGCGAGGACCTGCTGCGGGTCGTTGAGGGTGACCTGGTGGGAGGCGAGCGGCGACAGGCTCCGTTCGCCGGGGAGCGTGATGACTCCCGCCGTGGCGAGCTGATCGCGCACCGGCTCTTCGGCCGTGTGCGCCTTGTTGTGCACGAACTGGATCCAGTACTTCGGCTTCTCCGTGGGTACGTCACGCCACACCTCGGCGAGGAAACCATCGCTCGGCGGCTCGGCGGCTCGGCGGCTCGGCGGCTCGGCGGCTCGGCGGCTTGGCGGCGCGTCGTGCGACCTTGCCGCCATCGGTGGTGAGCAGCCCGTCAAGGGGCAGCTCGGTCAGTGCCGCGGCACGCAGCAGCTGGCCGCGCCCCTGGAGGTTGACGACCTCGAACTTCCCTTCCTCCACGGTGCAGCAGAGCAGGTACAGCTGCTGCGGCAGTGTCTGATTCATTGCGCTTCCCGAGCGCTTTCGCTGTGGATTGTTCGTGGTGCGGGGTTACAGCCATCCGCGTTCGCGGGCGACGCGGGCCGCTACGTGGCGGTTCTCCGCGCCGAGCTTCGCTGCCGCCGCCGACAGATAGGGCCGGTCGGCCAACTGCTCGGCCTCCTCCAGGTAATGGGTGGTGAGCAGCACCGTCGTGCCCTGCTCCTTGAGCTGCCGGATCAGCTCCCAGGTGTCGCGGCGTGACTGCGCGTCCAGACCGATCGTCGGCTCGTCGAGGAACAGCAACTCCGGCCGCCCGAGCAGCGCCAGAGCGAGGTCGAGGCGCCGCCGCTCACCACCGGACAACTCCCCACGTGCGACGGTGAGGTCGATGCCGCGTACGGCCTCGAAGCCCCGATACCGCCGCCGCAGATCCGCGGCTTCAATCACTGCGTCCATGCCCTCCAGCGTTCCGGCCTGCCCGGCCCGACGGGAGTGCGGTCTGTCATGAGCCCGCATGACATCTGTCATGCGGTCGTCGACGGCGAGGGGGTGGCCGGCGGCGGATGGCGGCGCGACGCTCGAATGTGGATGCGCTGGAGTGGCGTCGGCCCTCCGCCATACGACACCCTCCCGCGCTCCTTCCCCCGGCCGTTACGGCGCCCCTTGCGCAGGCCATCCGAGCCTCCTCTATTCTCGTACACTGTACGTAATAGAGGAGGGGAACGATGCCATCACGCATGCCCGATGCCACGACCAGGACGCCCTGGGCACCACCTGTAGGAAAGCCGCCACTGTCCTCACGGATGATGAGGGCGACCTGGCGAGGTCTCCCGGCGAAACGGCACGATGTCGGATGGGAGCCGGGGCTGGTGGTGCCGGCCGCCGACGGCAGCCCGTTGCTCACTGACCACTATTTCCCGCGCGCCGAGGGCGACTTCCCCACCCTCCTGGTCCGCTCGCCCTATGGCCGCGGCCTGCCGTGGTCTCCCTTGTACGGCCTGCTCTTCGCCGAACAGGGCTTTCACGTGGTCCTGCAGAGCTGCCGCGGCACCGGCGGTTCAGGAGGCACGTTCGACCTGTGGCGCAACGAGGCCGCCGACGGCCAGGCCACGATGTCCTGGCTGCGCGAACAACCCTGGTTCAACGGAACGTTGGGGACCGTCGGCACCAGCTACCTGGGTTACGTGCAATGGGCCCTCGCCCTGGACCCGCCGCCGGAACTGAAGGCGATGGTGATGCAGGTGGGCCTGCACGATCCCTACGCCCTGTTCCACGCGGACGGTGTGCTGCGCCTGGAGAACGCCCTCGCCGTCGGTGCCGGTATGACCTACCAGCACCAGGGCGTGGCGCCGTTCCTGAAGGCGACACTGCGTCTGCAGCGCCGCCTGCGTGAGGTCATCACCGCGCGGCCCTTGAGCGGGGCGTACGCGTCCGCCCTCGGAGGCGAAGTGCCCTGGCTGGACGAGGTGATGACCCACCCGGACGCCAAAGACGCGTACTGGCGCGGCGCGCCATTGACGGAGCCGGCGGAGCGGCTCCGCGTGCCCACGAGTCTGATCACCGGGTGGCACGACGCGCTGGTCGATCAGACCTTCGAGCAGTACGACCGGCTGCGTCAGGCCGGATGCGAGACCGCCCTGCTCGTCGGCCCATGGACCCACACCTCCGCATTGCAACAAGGGTGGCCCGAGGTGTTCGCCGAGAGCCTCGCATGGCTGCGCGCCCACCTGTACGCCGACCCCTCCGGCCTGCGCCCCACCCCGGTGCGCGTGCACACCGGCGGCGAGAACGCCTGGCGGGACCTCGACGAGTGGCCGCCGGCCACGACTGCCACCTCCTGGTACCCCACTTCGGAAGGGCACCTCACCCGACAGCCCCCCACGGACGCCGCACCACTGACGTCATTCCGCTACGACCCGGCCGACCCCACCCCATCCCTCGGCGGCCCGCTGCTCTCCCGCACCGCAGGCCCTCGCGACAACCGCACCCTGGAGGCCCGTTCCGATGTCCTGACGTTCACCGGCCCCCCGCTGACCGAGCCCGTGGACATCCTGGGCCCGGTCTCCGCACGGCTGAGCATCTCCACGGACACCGGCCACGCCGACGTCTTCACCCGCCTGTGCGACGTGGACGCACAAGGCCGTTCCGCCAACATCTGCGACGGGCTGGGCCGGCTCCGGACGACCGGACACGCGCCCTCGCAGGTCACCGTGCCGATGAGCTCCACCGCCCACCGCTTCGCCGTCGGTCACCGCATACGCTGGCAGATCAGCGGCGGCGCCCATCCGCGCTTCGTCCGCAATCCCGGCACGGGGGAGTCGCCGGTCGACGCCACCACCTTCGCGCCGACGCGCATCACGCTCCACACGGACTCGGAACTGATGCTTCCGCGCAGTTCCGGGCCTACGTAATCCTCCCGCCACGCGGGGAACGGCTGACGAGCCGGGCTGTACGGCCCGGCTCACTCCGCGACTCCGACGTGGTGGGCGGGTCAGCGCAGTCAGCCGGCAGCCGACCGGCCGGGCGAGGCGCAGCACGACGCGATGACGTGAAGCGCGCGAAGTACCGGGGCCGCTCACGAGTTGGCGCTCACGTCAGTGAAGCAAGCGCCACCCCCGCGTCGATACCTTCGGAACTCTTTGGCCCAGTAGGGCATCTCACTAGCAGTACGGTCCCGTGCCCGACGAGAGGAGCTGTTCAGAATGGTGCGTCGCGTTCGTGCACTGCTGCTAACCGCCTTACTGCTGGTGACGGGCGGGGTGATGTCGTCCGCGCCGGCCTTCGCCGTCATCGGCGGATCGACGAGCACCTACGGACCGTGGGCGGTGCGCATGCTCGTGGACGGCAAACCGGCGTGCACCGGGACGGCGGTCACACGTCAGTGGATCATCAGCGCCTCGCACTGCTTCTTCGAGCAGGGACAGCCGGTCGCCGACAAGCGGATCTCGTTCCGGGTCGGCAACCTCGACATGCGGAAGGGCACCACGGTCCACCCGGTACCCGGCGGACGCGCGGGAAGTGCCCACGCCGACATGATGCTCATCAAGGTCCCGCCGATGAAGATCCGCACGGCGCGGTTGGCCACGGCCGGTGTCCAACCCGGCCAGGCCGTGCGGCAGTTCGGGTGGGGCGCCACCTGTACCGGGGACGAAAACACCTGTCAGTCCCCTGTGCTCAAGCAGTCGGACCTGCGGGTCGTACGGCCGGACGACCCCCGATGCGACGGCTACACCGCACCCGGCGGCTCGGACTTCTGCATGGAAAAGGTGTCCGGGATTCCCGCCGGCGGCGACTCCGGAGGCCCGGTGATGAGCATCTCCCCACAAGGCACCGAAACCCTCCTCGGCGTCTTTGACGGCTCCGACCGGCAGAAGATCGCCGAGGCCGGGGAGATCTCCCAGCAACTCGCCTGGATTCGCTCGGTCACCCAGCGGTAATACACCCCAAGCCCGCCCGAACGCGGGCAAGTTCAGGGACGCCTGCTGTTCTCATCGACCCTGGAGAGTTCGCAACAGGACCTGACGAGGGACGACCGAGGGCGGATCGCTTGGGACTCGCGTTCAGATCATGACGAGTTGGATACGCACGCGCCGGCCTGAGTACATTTACTCAGGACCTGGCGGTCACCGTCGACCACGGTGAGAGCAGACCGAACAACCCACAGGAGACGACCGTGACCCCCGGCTCCAGCCACCCCCGTTCCGCCTCTCGACGCCGCCGCGTCCGCACTGCCGCGGCCCTCGTAGGAGCTGCCGCAGTAATTGCGCTCGCCGGCTGTTCCGGCTCCCTCTTTCAGGACGACATCTGCGGCGACGGGGAGTATCCCGTTATGACCGTCGGGGCCACCGGCTCCGCGTGCGTCAAGGACAACGAGAAGGTGCCGAAGGGGTATACGCGCTACCCCGAGGGCAAGGTGCCGCAGAAGACCGACGACAAATGGGACAAGTACTGGCGCACACACACCGTCGACAAGACGGGCAACATCGTGGATGCGCCGGACGAGAAGTGAGCGGTCCCCGGCACGGGTGCGCCGCGCTCCGGCCGGGGAGCAGGCACTGCCGGAGTGCTGCAGCAGCGCCCTCGGGCACCTGGGCCGCAGCCCTGGAGGCCGAAGCCGCGGCGCAGCGGGCGTACGCCACCGCGCGGAACCGCAACCGCCGCTGGTTCCGCGCGTGGCTTCGATCAACCGACGGCGTTTGGGCATGGGTTCGGGCGGCGTTCGGTGATTGTCGGCCTTCTGGACGTTTACGGGAAATGACGGCAGTCGTGTTCTGGCGCCGCTGGCCCTCCCGCCTGCCCGGTGCCCGGATTGCTCGTGATCAGGGACGCATAATTGAGTGCTGCCGTCGGCTTCTGAGGTGGCAGCATGCCCTGTCATGGCAGACGACAGCACGGTTAGGTTTCAGGCGGCCCAGACGGGACTCATCGTCAGGATCCCGGAAGCGGAGCGGACCGTGAGTGCATGGCGTGAACGGTTCGATCCGTCAGCCCGAGCAGGGGTTCCAGCACATATCACCGTGCTTTTCCCGTTCCTCGATGAGAGCCGAATAGATGCGCGTGTCCACTCGGCCCTCACTGACGTGCTCGGTAGACATCATGCCTTTGATCTGCGGTTTGAGAGGTGTGGGAGGTTTCCGGGGGTGCTGTATCTCGCTCCTGAGCCAGACACGCAGTTGCGGCGGCTCACTGAGGTGATCGCTGAGCGGTGGCCCGAGGCCCCTGCCTATGGCGGAAAGTTCACCGAGGTCGTGCCCCACCTGACCATCGCCGACGGTCAGGACGACGCTGTCCTGGATGAGATTGAGGCCGGCCTTGTCAGCAAACTTCCCTGCATTTCCCGTGTCTCGTCAGTTGACCTCATGGTGCATGACGGCGTGAAGTGGCGAGAGCGGGCGTCGTTCGCGCTCTGTGAATGAACATAGGCGTCAGTCAGTCGGCTTTGACCTGCTCGGCTCGGGCTCGTGTGCTGGCGAGGCGGCAGGAGTCGGTGCCGGTCTCGATGATGGGGCCGTTGAAAGTAAATCGGGCGGCGACGGTCGGCTGACCCCACGGCCCTGCGGACCGTCCGCCACGACATGTTGTGCCTGCGCTCGATCTCCCGCATCATCAGGCCGTCGCGGTGGTTGCGCCGGATCGCAGCGTCCAGCTCGGCCTTCGATATCGCCTTCGGGTAGGGCGTCGGGGTGGGTGAGGATCCAGCGCGTAACGGCCTGGGCTGACGGCGGGCGGGGGCCGACCGGTTGGGGTTTGCCGTGACGCGTCCTGCTGACGTAGGCACGGACACTGGCGTGGCCGCGGGGATAGCCCTGTTCCCTGATCTCCCCCCACAGTTTCCAGACGTTGGTGCAGCCTTTCTGCCAACGCTGATCGAGGTAGGGCTTGTAGTCGTCGAGCCCTGTCGCACGGCTTTGCCGCTGCCCGGTGAACATCTCCTCCGCAGTAGCGGCCTCCGGAGCGGGAAGGAGGTCGACCGGGCGACGTGTCTCGACGTCGGCGAGCACGGTTCCGTTCCGTAGACACGGCCCTTGCGCTGGGCGTACTCGTCCACGCCGGCCACGCGGGGTGCTGCGGTGGCGGGGCCCGGAAGCGAGGCGATCAGCCTCGACAGGGTGTTCCGGCTGACCGGAACCTTGGGCATCCGGCATCCGGCATCCGGCATCCGGGCGCCGGCCCGGCTGGCGAGTGCGGCAGCACTTCGTTCACGGCGAAGGACTGTCGACCACACCACCGTCCAGCCAGGCGGTTTTCGGGCGGACTTCAGCGGTCGTAGGCGGTCAGCGTGCGCATGGCTGGCCGCGCCGCGCCGTGCCGTGCCGCGCATGAACCTGGCTCCACTCATCAGGCCCCTTGGAATCGATCATCCAGGGAACCGGGAGGCGCTCTACCGGCGGACCGCCGAGATCAGTCCGCCGGGGCGCTCCGCGCGTTGCGGCGGGGTGCTGATCGGGCGGCCGTAGGCGGCGGCGCGCTCGCGCAGGGTGTGGCTGTCGGCCTCCCAGCCGTGCCCGGCCAGCCAGATCACCGGGTCGTCGGGCATCTCCGAGATCCACAGGGACGCCGCCGATCCCGGCGCGGCGTCCGCGCCGAAGCGCTCGATCACGCCGCGCGAGCCCAACGTCAGCCCCAGCCGACTGCCTGCCGCCGACTGCGAGCTGATCCGGTCCAGCAGTAGCTCCACCGCGTCCTCGGGCAGATAGATCAGCAGTCCTTCGGCGATCCACGCGGTCGGCGCGGCCGGGTCGTGCCCTGCGGCGGCCAGCGCGCCGGGCCAGTCCTCACACAGATCCACCGCGACGGTGATCCGCTCGCAGCGCGCGACGGCCCGCTCCTGGCGCAGCACCGAAGCCTTGAAGTCCAGTGGCGCGGCGGTGTCGACCTCGAACAGCCGGGTGCCCTCGGGCCAGTCCATCCGGAAGGCCCGGCTGTCCATGCCGGCGCCGAGCAGCACGATCTGTCGGACCCCGGACGCGGATGCCTGCTGCAACAAGTCGTCGAGGAACTTCGTTCTGACGGCGATGGAGAACGACACGGCCAGTCGGCGGCGTTGCGCGGCCTCGTCACCGGGCGGCGGCGAGGAGGGCCACAGGCCGCCGGCGGTGGCGAAAGCCTGTGCCAGTGGGTCGCGGAACAGTGCGTTCTCCCGCTCGGTCTCCAGCGCCCGCACCCTGGCCACCCCCACCGCCGTGGCCCACACTCCCGACGGCTGCACCCGCTCCTGCTCATCAGTCACCGCGTCAGCCTAGAGGGTCGATTCCAGGGGGCTGATGAGGGGAACCGGCTTCCTGCGCGGCCGGCCTGCCACGCGCGAACCCGTCCGGCGCGGATGCCGTCCGCCGCGACCGAGGCCGCCGACGCCGCGTGGGCCCACACTGCCGAACACCCGCTGGCCGTGTGGTTGGAGCCGGTGGGGTGGCGCGGGACCGGGAGGCCCGCCCGCCGGTGCGGGACGGTGTTCACGTCGAGTTCGCGGACACGCTCAAGAAGGCGTCGGGACTCGCGGTCGCCCCGGTCGGCGACCTGTCGCAGGCCCGCGAACTCGTCGCCGACGGCCGGGCGGACGCGGTGCTGATAGGGCGTGCTCTGCTGCGCGATCCGTACCTCGCCCTGCGCAACCGGCCCGGCGCCGAAGCGGCCTGGCCGAGCCGGTGCCACCGCGCGCTGTGAGAGCAGGGCCGAGGTCTGGAGGTGATGGGGCAGGGGTGAGCGCCTGTTTCTAGCCGGGTTCGTCGAGTCCTGACCCGGTCTCGTGCCGGCGCGACCCGAGCGCGGCGGCCACGAACGAGGCGACCAGCGGCCGGCGGTCCTGCTCGTTCCAGGCGAGCACCAGGCGGCTGGGCGGCGCGTCGGACACCGGGACGCAGCGCAGGCCGGCCGGGACCGGTGCGACCAGCGAGCGCGGCAGCACCCCGATCATCCGGCTCACCGTGATCATGTGGAGCAGTTGCACCACGTCGGCGACCTCGGGACCGGTGCCGTCGCCCCCGGGAACTCCCTTCCAACGCGGCAGCGTCTCGCCTTCCAGATCGGACATCCGCACCGCGGCGTGATCGGCCAGCCGGTGCCCGGACGGGACGATGGCCACGCGGTCCTCGGCGAGCAGCGTCTCGTGGTCCAGGCCGTCCAGATCGTCGAACGGCGCGTAGAGCAGGCCGACATCGGCCCGGCCGTCGCGCAGGAAGTCGGTGCGGTCGGCGGGCCCGCTGAACAGGATGTCCACCCGGCGGGCGTCGGGCTGGTGGGAGTAAGCGGCCAGGATCCCGGACAGCAGGCCGGCGTCACCGCCGGGCTTGAGCACGAGCCGCAGATGGGCCCTGGTGTCGCCGGCGCGCCGGGCGTTCCGGACGGCGGCGCTGACCGCGTTGAGCGCATGCCGCCCGTGTTCCCGCAACGCCTCCCCGGCCGGGGTGAGTTCGACGCGGCGGCTGGAGCGGATGAACAGCGGGACGCCGAGCCGGGTCTCGATCCGTCGGATCGCCTTCGACAGTGCCGGCTGCGCGATCGAGAGCCGGCCGGCGGCCCGGCCGAAGTGCAGCTCGTCGGCGACTGCGAGGAAGTACTCCAGCTCGCGGGTCTCCAATTCGATCATGCCTCCAGGTTATCGCCGAAGAACGAGAAGGTCTTGGACGCGGGCGGCGTATGCCGTCAAGGATGGACGCATGATCAACCACACCATGATTGTTTCCTTCGATCAGCCGCTGCCGGCCGCCGAGCTGGATCAATACCTCACAGACATCGAACGGGTCATGCTCGACTCCGATCTCGTACGGTCGGTCGCGGTACGGCGCCACCTCCCCGTCCCCGGCGAGGAGGCCGTTCCGGCGCTGATCGCGACCGCGATCGTGCAGGTCGCCGTGGCCGACACCGACGCGCTGGCGAAGGCGTTCGCCGCGCCCGGCATGCACGAGGTCATCGACCACTGGCAGTCGCGGCACCCGTACCGGGTCGCCTGGGCGAACCACGAGCCGCTGGCATGAGCGACGCTTCCCGAAAGGTCGGCCTGGTCACCGGCGCCGGCAGTGGGATCGGCCGCGCGGCGGCGCTGGAGTTCGCCCGGAGCGGCGCCGCGGTCGCCGTGCTCGACATCGACGAGGGCACGGCGGCCGAGACCACCGAAATGATCAGGAAGGACGGCGGGGAAGCACTGACCGTCGCCGTCGACATCGCCGACGAACGCTCCGTGCAGGCGGCCGTCGAGCGCACGGTCACCGCGTACGGCGGCCTCGATTTCGCCGTGAACAACGCCGGCCTGGCCTCGCACCACCGGCGGCTCGACGAGATGACCCTGGACGAGTTCGAGCGCGTCCTCCGCGCCAATCTGGCCGGGACCTTCCTGTGCATGAAGTACGAGCTGCCCTTGCTCCACGGCGGCGGCGCGATCGTCAACATCGCCTCCAACGGCGGCCTTTACGCGATCCCGCACGCCCCCGCCTATGTGGCGGCCAAGCACGGCGTCGTCGGGCTCACCAAGGCCGCCGCGGTGGACTACGCGCCGCAGAACATCCGGGTCAACGCCGTCTGCCCCGGCCCGACCCGCACCACCGGGTTCGAGAAGGTGGCGGCCGGCACCGACATGATCGCGCGGCAGGCGGCGATCACGCCGCTCGGCCGGCTGGCCGCACCGGAGGAGGCCGCGGCGGTCTGGCTCTGCTCGGACGCCGCGTGCTACGTCACCGGCATCGCGCTGTCGGTCGACGGCGGACGGCGGGCATGAGGGCCGTCACGGTCGAGGAGCACACGACCACCACCGAGGCGTTCCAGCGCTTTCGCGTACCGCCTGGACTTCGTGCCGCGGTTTTCGCGCCGTCGGCCGGAGGTAGGCTCCGGGCCACCCCGGACCCGTGTGGAGGCCGACGTGGAACTGTCCGACCTGCGAATCTTCCTGGCCGTCGCACGCACGCGAGGCATCACCAGAGCCGCTCAGGAACTGCACACCGTGCAGTCGAACGTCAGCGCCCGGATCCGCGCCCTGGAAAAGCAGCTCGGCGCACCGCTGTTCCGGCGGCACGCACGGGGCGTGGCCCTGACACACACCGGAGAGCGGCTGCTGCCGTACGCCGAGCGCATCAGCCGGCTCGTCGACGAGGCGCAGCACGTCATCGGAGACGAGACCGATCCGTGCGGACCACTGCGGATCGGCTCCTTGGAGACCACGGCCGGCCTGCGGCTGCCCGCGGTGCTGGCGGCCTTCGCCGAGGACTGCCCCCGCGTCGACTTCTCCCTGGTCACAGGCCCGACCGAGCAGCTGATCCGGGACGTCCTGGCGTACCGGCTCGACGGGGCGCTGGTCAGCGGCCCGGTGCGGCGGCCCGACGTGGTGGAGACCCCGCTGTTCGAGGAGCGCCTCGTCCTCGTCACGGCCCGCCGGGTCTCCGATCCTGACACCCTGCTGCACGACCCCAGGATCCTCGTCTTCCGCACCGGCTGTTCCTACCGCAAGCGTCTGGAGAGCATCCTGCACGCGCGAGGCGCAGGCAGCGTCCGCTGCATGGAATTCGGCACGCTGGAGGGCATCATCGGCTGTGTCGGGGCCGGAATGGGCATCAGCCTGTTGCCCGCCGCCGTGGTCGAGCGGCACGCCTCCCGCGAACAGGTACGGGTGCACGAACTGCCGGCGGACGAGGGACGCGCGGAGACCGTCTTCGTCCAGCGCGTCGACGCACCGCCGTCGCCCGCCGTGACCCGCTTCCTCACCCACGTGCGGGCGGTGGAGCAGGTACCGCCTGTCCTGCGGATGGTCGGCGCTCCCTCCACGGCGACCGGCTGAGCGCTCTGGTTCACCGGTCCGACGCTCCTCGGCCACCGGAAAGTTCTCCGTCGGCGATGGCTCCCATCACCACCAGTCGTTGGACCTGAAACCCCGGCGAATCTACTGTCCACCTAGGCCCTGTCGCCGAACTCCCCTCTGCCCTGCGGTGCTTGGGCGCCGCCCGGCCGTCTCTCCGGGCAGACAAGGGGAGTTCGACGACAGGACCTGACGCTGACGCTGCACCGCCGGCCGTGCCACCGGCGGGCGGATACCCGGACGAAGGGGACTGTGCCTTGCTGACCACGCGCCTCACCCACGCCTTGGGAATCGAGCACCCCGTCGTGCTCGCCCCCATGGACCTCGTCTCCGGAGCCCGGCTCGCCACCGCGGTGACCACCGCGGGCGGCCTCGGCATGATCGGCGGAGGCTACGGCGACGGAGAGTGGCTGGAGCGGGAGTTCGCCGCCGCGGCCGGCACCCGGGTGGGCTGCGGCTTCATCACCTGGAGCCTGGCCCGCCGCCCCGAACTGCTCGACATCGCCCTGGAGCACCGGCCCGCCGCGGTGATGCTGTCCTTCGGCGACCCGACGCCGTTCGCCGGCACGGTCCGCGCCGCAGCCGTACCGCTGCTGTGTCAGGTCCACACGCTCGACCAGGCCCGCCAGGCACTCGACGCCGGAGCGGACGCCGTCGTCGCCCAGGGCGGCGAGGCCGGCGGCCACGGAGTCGGGACGCGCTCGACGTTCACCCTCGTACCCGACATCGCGGACCTGATCGCCGACCGCTCCCCGCACACGCTCCTGCTGGGCGCCGGCGGGGTGGCGGACGGCCGCGGACTCGCCGCCGCACTCGCCCTCGGTGCGGACGGCGTCCTGGTCGGAACCCGCTTCTGGGCGACACAGGAAGCCGTGGTCTCCGCTCGCGCCCACACCCGTGCGGTGGCGGCCAGCGGCGACGACACCGTCCGGACCAGCGTCTACGACATCGTGCGGGAGTACGACTGGCCCGCCGAGTACAACGGCCGCCTGCTGCGCAACCGCTTCACCGACCGATGGCACGGGCGGGAACCGGAACTCCGCGCACACCTCGCCGAGGCCGCCGCCGAGTTCCACGCCGCCGTCTCACAGCGGGACTTCGACGTCGCGAACATGATCGTTGGCGAGAGCGTGAGCCTGGTCAGGGAGATCCTGCCCGCCGGGGAAGTGGTGCGGCAGATGACGCAGGATGCCGCCGCCCGCCTCGGCCGACGGAATCCGCAGATCCCCGCGGCCGGCAACTGAGCACGCGGTCAAGGAAACCGCCGCCGCTGCGCCCGAGCGGGCGGGCCCGGTCCTCGCCGCCGCCTGGGCACTGCTGCCGGGCGCCGCCGCCGACCGCTTCTACGGGGCTTACCAGCCGCCCGTGCCAGAGTCAGGGTTCAGCTTCGGGCACGTCGGCGGAGGGTGGCGAACAGGGTTGCGCCGATGGCCAGGGCGCCTGCCGCGGCTGCCGCGATCCAGGGGAGGGGGCCCGCGCCGGTGTCGGCCATGCTGCCGCCGGTCGAGCCGTCCGCCGGGTGCGCCCCTTGGCTGTCCGGGCCCGTGCTCGTCCCGGAGCCGCCGGTGGAGGCGCTGGGGGAGGGGGAGCCGGAGCCGCCGGGCGCTGTGCCCGTCCCGCCGCCCGGCTTGCCGTCGACGGTGACGGTGAGAGCTGCGGTGTTGTTGGTGCCGTCAGGGTCGCTGTCCGGGCGGGTGACCGTCACCTTGCCCGGGGCGAGGGCGCGCGGCTCGTCGATGCGCAGTTTGAAGGCGAAGGGGATGTAGTCGCCCGGTGAGAGGCGGTAATCGTCGCGGTCCTGGAAGCACAGGTAGTGGGGCACGCGGGGCTTTCCCCGGCCGGTTGCCGCGGTGCCCTGGCCGCGGCACGACTCGGGGACCTGCACGGCGGTCGTGCCCGGCGGGATCAGGACCTCGGTCTCGGCCACCGGGTCCTCACCGGGTTCACTGCCCAGCCAACTCTTGGAGCCGGCGGGCCCGTTGTTACGCAGCCCCACCTCCGCCGTCACGGTCTTCTTGCCGGTGCCGTCGACAACGGCCCCCACGGCCTGGAGGTCCATGGTGTTGTCCGCGGAGACGTGACCCTCGGCGGGCCCGAACTGCGGGGTGGCAGGGGCGTTCGGGTCGGTGCGAGGGGTGAGTTTCAGTTCGGGGCCGGTGCCGCGGTGCGCCGAGGTGAGGGAAAGGAAGTCGAGGTCCTTCGCCCGCTGCCCGATACTCACCTGCCACTCCTCGGCCAGCGCGGCGCCGCCGACCTTCAGCGCGCTCAGACCGAGGTCGTACGAGCGCCCGGGTTCCACCGGTACCTCGACGAAACAGCGGGCCGCCGGTTCTTCGTCCCAGAGCCCGTACTCGCAGTTGCTGAACTCCTGGGCGAACGACAGCCCCGGCGTGTTCCACATGGCGACGTGGATGCCGCGCAGCTCTTTGGCTCCGTCATGCGTGAGACCGACCGACGGCCGGACCAGCGAGCCCGGCTTCACCTTGTCCCCACCGGACGTTGTCTGACGGTCGATGACCAGCCCGGCATCCTGGACGGTCACCTTCAGGTCCATCTCGCCCAGCGTGACGCCGCCCGCCTCCCCGCGGACATGCAGCGCCCCCGAGGCACCGACCGCCGCGCCCTTGGCGGAGAGCGCTTTCAGGCCGTTCACGTCGAAGGTCTTGCCCGGCTTGAGCGGTCCTCCCGCCAACTTGGCGCCGTCGCAGACGAAGACGCGGCCCTCCTTTTGCCGGCAGCCCGGATCCTCCAGCGAGACGTCGGCTATGTCCTTGAGACCGGTGGCATCGAGCGTCACCGTGAACGACTTCACCTCTTCGGCGCCGGTGTTGCGCCCCCGCACGGTGGTCTTGGCCCGGGGGTCCTCGTAGGGGTAGGTCTCCAGCCCGTCGGGCGCCTGGTCGTAACTGAACTCCAGGACGGGGCCTGCCGCCGCGGCCCGCTCGGCGGTCGGCGCGACGGTGACCACGAGTCCCGCCACGAGAGCAAGGACGCCCATGCGGGCCGTGACGCGGAACAGGGGCAGAGGTGTTCGCACGGGTCTCCTCAGGACGGCGGCTGCGTCGGAAACGTCAGATACGGCAGATACGACAGGAACAGACCGCGAAGGCCGCCGAAAGGTTGTACGAACACGCATCGCGCATCACGAGATCCCCGCCGCACAACGGCCTGCCCAGGCTGTCCGAGGAACGGGAAGCGGCCGGTGGTGTGCGCCGTGATGCTGCCTCCGCCGTGGGGCGCGAGACGGCGGACACCACGGCCGGGGTATGAGAGGCCCTGGATGATGCTGGCGAGCCTTCGCCCGCCTCCCCTCCCGGATATCCTGCCTCGTCCTGAACAGGCCAGGGAGGTCTCCCACCATGAGCAGCACCACGTCGTCTTTTCCCGAGCGGATGGAGCTCTCGGGGGAGGGCCTCGTCCTCCGCGACTGGACGGAGGCGGACCTGACCGCGATGCCGGAGCTGTTCGACCACCCCGATATCGCGTACTGGACGCCGATCGTCTCGCCTTTTGACGGGGTGGCTGCCCGTGCGCGGTTGGACCGGGCCCGGCAGTTGCGGGCGGAGGGCACGGCCATTCTGCTGGCTATCACCGTTGATGGTGGTGCACCGCTGGGTGAGGTGATGTTGCGGCGTGCTCCTGAGGGCACGGAGCTCGGCTACGTGGTTGGCCCGGCGTATCGGGGGCGGGGGTTGGCGGTGCGGGCGGTGCGGGTGATGGCTGCGTATGCCTTTGAGCGGCTGGGCGCGGGCCAGGTGATCTTGGAGCTGGAGGCGGAGAATGCTGCCAGCGTCGCTGTGGCTACGGGGGCGGGTTTCCGGCTGCTTGATGTGCCGTTGGTGACTGGTGTGGAGAAGGGACGGTCCTTTGCCCTCCAGGTGTGGGGTGTGGACCGTCCCTGCTTCTGAGTTTGTGTCCCGGGTTCCGGGTGGGTTGCTCGTCTGGGTCTGTCGGCTGTCGGCTGTCGGCTGCGGGGTGGGGTGTGTGGGGGGGGGGGGTTAGGCGAGTGTGTGTATGACGTTGAGTGCTTTGTTGATGTCGTGGGGGGTGTTGATGATTCCGGCGGAGAAGCGTGTGTGGGGGGTGTGGTAGGGGGTGGTGCTGGCGATGACGTGGTG
>NZ_JBITJM010000015.1:0-205148 GCF_044460025.1 Streptomyces sp. NPDC050161
TCGCTGGAACAACTCCCACAACTCTTCCGGCACCAACCGCTCAACGATCCCCACCACAACCGACAGCCTACCGAACCAAATGAGATGACTTGTAACAAGCGGCGGACGGGAACGCACGGTTCCCACCTGCGCGCTGCTCGGCCCCTCCGGCATCGGCAAGACGAGTACCGCCGCCGATTTCGCCTACGACATGGCCGACTCCTACGACCACATCTTCTGGGTGAACGGCGAGAGCAGCACGTCCCTACGCTCCTCCTTCCAGAGCATTCACGACTGGCTGCTCCGTCGCACGGACAACATCCCAAATACCGACAGCAGTCGGCTCCGTGACCAGGTGCGCACGCTACTGAGCTCCTCGGCACGCCCCTGGCTCGTGATCATCGACAATGTCGTCGACCGCCGTTTGGTGGATCCTTGGGTTCCGACCAGCGGGCGCGGCCACGTCCTCATCACCTCGACCAACCAGGTCAGTTGGGCAACCCAGCGAGCCAAGGTAGCGATCCAGAGCATGACTCCCGATCAGGCCACAGAGCTGATCAGGATGCGCCTGCACCATGAGGGAGATTGGGATGCCGACAGCGAGGGGACCGCTGCGGCTCTCGCAGAACAGCTTGAGTACTGGCCACTGGCGATAGAGCTCGCCTGCGGTCACCTTGCCGGTTGCGAGTTCGGGCTCAGGGAAGCGGGACGCTATCTGGGGCAGATCCGTGATCTAGCGCTGAATGACCGAGACGCCATTCCGCACGGGTACCCTGAGACGCTGGTCGGAGCCATCCGGTTGGCTCTGAAACGCCTGATGGACAAGGAAGAGCTGCAGCCGGCGTCCGAGGCCGCAGCCCACGCACTGCTCCCCGCGGCCTATTTCGCCTCCCGGCAGATTCCGATCTGGCTTCTCTACTTCTCCACCCTAATGTCCAGCGACAACGCCGTCCGGTCGGGTCTTCGCCATCCAGTGGTCTTTGGCCCGCAGGCCAAGGTCCCTTTCACCGCCCATGAGATGCATCGTGCGCTGCGTGCCGAGTCACTGGCCCGGCGCGATGAACCCCTGTGCACGCTGCCTCAGCAGGAATGGTCCACCGCGCACTGCGAAGGCGTCGACGACACGATCAACATCAACGAGATCGTGCAGCATGTCATCCGCACGCTGGCGGAAGGCCACACCGACGTGTCCGAGATCCTGAGTCGAGCTGCGTACCATGCTCAGGGGTGGCTGACGGCGTTTCTCGAGGCGAATGACGACAAGCATCTCCTGGCAGTCCTGCCGCACGTGCAGAGCCTCGCCAGCCATGCCGGCCGACTGGGCATCGCCACGGACACGCTGGCGGTCATGTGGGGCAACCTAGCCGGTACCTACGTGCTGCGGGGGAAGCTGGACGACGCCCGGCAGGCATTCGAGAACGAGCTGGAATACCTGCTGACCCGCAAGGAACCGGCCCCCGTGCTTGAGCTGAAGACCCGTTCCCAGCTCGTGGACGTACTGAGAAACATCGGTGAAGCATCGGCAGTGTGGCTGCCTCATCTGCAACGCGCCCGAGACCTCGCCTTCCAACTGGCCGACTCCCGGCCCGAGGACGTGTCCATGGCCGTCGCCAACTGCCTGACGGTGCTCAGCAGTCACACCGGCCAGGGCGCCCTGGAGCCAGAGGTACAAGCCCTCACAGCCGATTTCGCCTCCCTGCGCCAACGAATGCCGGCCACTGAGTCCTTGCGCATTCAGCACGAGATCGGCCAGATCAATGACGCCCTCACGACCGGGCTCATGACCGACGAGGAAGTAGAGCAGCGCTGCCGAACGCTACTTAAGGACAACGGCCTTCGGGGCCCACAACGCCTCGAACTGACAGGGCTCCTCACCGAGTCCCTGGCCTATCAGCATCGATGGAACGATGCTCTGGAACACCTTCAAACCATTCACCCGTTCGCGGTCGAGCAGCCGCTGCACCCGCAGGTGATCGCCAAGACCCTGCACAACGTGGGGCTGCGAGTGGGGCTGGCCGCTGCCTGCGGCGTGCCCGAATGTCGCACCGCACTCATGGTCCTCATCGGCGAAGCCGACGCACCACCCGCCCCCGGGTGCCAGCAGCTTCTATCCCTTCTCGTCAGCATCGCGTCGCGCATGGCGGTCGAGCATCTCAGTCTCCAAGCAGGGGTGACCTGCATGCTCTTCAAGATGCAGATGCTGCGCCTCCTGGAAGCCGTGTGCGACCGGGAGCACGACGCGATCCGCGAAATCCACGAGGGCCTCAATGGTCTCGACGCGGCGGCACTCGACCGGGAAGACGAGTTCGGTTGGAGGCTACTTTCCCAGGTCATCTCCGCTTCCGCTGTCAGCATGAGGCTCCGCGGCGATTGAGCTGCTCACGATCTTCCCAGCGGACTCGAACCACGCGGTGCAGGTGGCCGAAAGTCCCCTGCCGATGACGGCAGCCAGGCTCACACAACGCCGTGGCCGGCGGGAGTCCGGACACCTTTATGGTCTTGGCGCTCAGGCTCGCCCTGGGGAAGCTGGCGCCACCACCGGCCGTAGTTGATAGGACGGGCCACCCGCGAGAGCGTCCTCCACTCTCGCGATCGCTCCCACGACTTCCCATTCCCGACCGCCCCTGTCGCCCGGGCCAGCAACTACCAAGATCCGGACCATCCCCGGACCAGTCCCTGCCCGAGAGCCTCACAGGGTGCCATTTCCGCAGGTCGAAACGGGCGCATGTGCTGTACCACCAGCAGGCGAAGAACCTGTTGGTGTCCGTAGGCATCAGTAACCGCTTGCCGCTGCCACAAAGGGCGCCTCACCAGACATTGGCGGACAGCGTCAACGGGGCGGAAGGCTCATGAACGCCACGCAGACCACGTAGCAGCATCTGTCGCCACTCCCCCGGTTCCTTGCACCACCCCGCTGACCAGGGCTAACGTCCCCCTCAGCCGATACCGCTTTCCTCAGAACTACGCAGGCGCGAGATTCGCGGCGCCTTCCGGGCCGACGGTGGAGACCCAGGCGATGGGGCGCGGCACCACGACGGCGGTCAGGAGGCGGTAGAAATCGTTGCGGGGCATGGCTGCGGGGTCGAAGTCGGTACGCATGGTGATCAGTATCCATGCGCGCGGGCAAGCCCCTGCGGCGGTTTCCGCCGGTGCACGGCGTCAGCCGCACACCGGCGCCGTACCGGCAGCCGAAGCGAGGAACGGAGAAGGGTGATCATGAAGGCACCGGGACGGGCGATCGTCCTCGCGGGGACGTCCGGAGCGGGCAAGAGCTCAACGGCCGCGCAGCTCCAGGAGATTCTTCCGGACGCCTTCCTCGTCCTGGGCCTCGACACCTTCTTCGGCATGCTGCCGCACCGCTGGACCAGCGAGGGAACGGCGAGCGCCGAGGGGTTCTCCTACCTCCGGGACACCGATCCGCGGGACGGCCGCGCACGCCTGCGGATCGGCTACGGAGCGGTCGGCGCGCAGCTGCTGGCCGGTATGCGCCGGGCGGTGGACGGCCTGCTGCGGGAGGGGAACAACGTCATCGTCGACGAGATGCCGATCGACGCCGGAGTGATGCCGGCCTGGCGGCGTGCGCTCCGGGGCCACGACGTGTTGTGGGTGCATCTCACCGCGCCCTTGGCGGTCCTGGAGGAGAGGGAGGCGGCGCGTTTCCCGGCACGGTTCCGCGGGTTGAGCCGGGGCCACCTCGACGTGTGCGAGCCGGACGGTTTCGATCTCGTCGTCGACGCCGCGGCGCTCACCCCGCGGGAACGCGCACAGCGCATCGCGGCGGCGCTACCACCGCGCCGCTGACCTGCTCGTCCGCTACCGGTGGGCGGTCCGGTGCCCGAAGAGGTGCGGGCGGCGGTGACGGCGGGTGTCGGCCGACGGCGCGTCGGTGTCCCGCAGCGCGGCGCGCCTCTCGCGGCGCGGGGAGCGGCGCAGACCGGCCAGCAGCATGCTCAGCCCCAGGACACCCACCGCGCCGACGATCACGCCGAAGAGGAACAGCGCGCCGGTCGATCCGGTCACGTGGTAGCCGAACACGGTGAACACCTGCGTGAGTTCGTGCCCGGTGCCGACGTTCGTGACGACGGCGGCGACCCCGACGGCTATCGCGGCGATCAGCAGGATGAGGCCGAGAATCACGATCATGGCGTGCTCCGAAGCTGACGAAGGGCGGCGGCGGGCCCGGCACTTCTCAGCGTGGACCCGCCCGCGCCCGGCAGCCACCCGGACGGCCCGCGGCGGCTTGCGCGCGCTACGGGGTGGAGACCGTGAACAGCCCGCCGTCCGGGTCGCGGATGACCGCCTGCGGGCCTGACGTGCCGACGGTGGGCGGCAGCGGCAGCACGAAGCCGCCGGCGGCAGCCGCGGCGGCAGCCGTCCGTTCGACGTCGTCGACGTGGAAGTGGATGTGCCACTGCGGGCGCACATGCGGGTCGGGGGCGGACTCGACCCCGCCGCCCCGCAGCGTGGCGACCGTACGGCCGCCCTCGCTCACCACGACCTCCTCGTCCGCGTACATGACGTCGCAGCCACCGGGGCGTTCTGATGCCCAGCCGAAGACCTCCGCGTAGAAGATCGCCGCGTCGAAGGCGTCGCGGGTGCGCAGTTCGAGGAGCGGCGGCGCACTGCCGTGGCCGACGGACCAGGCGGGGGTGCGTCCCTCCCAGAAGCCGAAGTTGGCGCCGTCGCGGTCGGCCGCCAGGGCCACCCGTCCGTGTCCCAGGCGGAGCGGGCCGACGGCGACGGTGGCGCCGCGTTCCCTGATCCGGGCCGCGGTGTCGTCGGCGCCTTCGACCGCGAAGTACGGGGTCCAGACGACCGGCAGGTGCCATTTCGGCGCGACGGCGCCGAGGCCCGCCACCGGTTTCCCTCCGGCGAGCGCGACGGAGAAGTCGTCGCCGAGGCTGCCCGGCCTGAAGGTCCAGCCGAGCACCTGACCGTAGAAGTCCTGCGCGCTGCTGAGGTCGTGAGTCGACAGGCTCACCCAGCACGGAGCGCCCGGCACGGGAGCGACGTACTCCGCGGTCGGCATGGCGTCAGCCTCCTGTTTCCGTGCCCGGCCGGATCGGTCTTCGAGCGCTGAAGGTTCCTGACCACCCCCGGCCGCCCGGGGGGCATGGCCGCTCCCCTCACCACTTCACGCCGAAAGCGCGCCGCCCGCGACATGGGGAGAGCCGAGCAGGTGCCGGGCCCGGCCGCCGCGGGCGTGGTCGGCGGGCAGCCCGACGGACGTCCGGATGCCCTCCTCGCCGATCAGGCCGGTGCGGCCGAAGGCGCCGCTCCCGTCAGGCGTCCAGGGCGGTGATCGCTTCGGCCAGGTCGTGCAGTTGGCGGGTGAGCCGGGCGCGTTCGCCGGACGGGATCCGGGCGAGGGTCCTGGTCTGGCGTTCGCGCAACCGGGCGCGTACGGCCGTCAGTTGGCGCAGGCCCTCTTCGGTGAGGCCGACCAGGACCCGGCGTTCGTCGGCGGGCGAGCGGTGACGGGTGACGCTGCCCTTGCTCTCCAGCTGCTGGAGCATCCGGGTGGCGGTGGGGACGCTGACCCCGGCGGCGGCGGCCAGCCGGCCGACCGGCAGCTCGTCATCCGCCGCCAGCGGTTCGAGCAGGGCCAGCTGCGCCAGGGTCAGGCCGGATCCCGCCTGACCTGCGACCGAGCGGGCGCGGCGCATCGCGTAGAAGAGCGCGTCGGCGGCCTGCGCCAGCTCGTCCACCCCGGCGGCCGACGCCCCGGGCGCCTCCGGTCCCGCATTGTCGTCCTGGGCCTTGTTGTGTCTTCCCTCCATGACCGTTAGCTTACTCAAGGAAATCATTAGCAAGCTAACTGATAGCGAGGCAATGAAATGGACCTGCCCGCGCGCATCGATGTGCACCAGCACCTGGTTCCGCCCGTCTGGGCGGCGGCCCTGGAAGCCCGTGGCCTGGACTCCGGCGGCTGGGCCGTTCCGGCCTGGAGCGCGCCCGGCGCGCTCGCGATGATGGACGAGCAGGGCATCGCCGCCGGCGTCCTGTCCGTCACCTCGCCCGGCGTGCACCTCGGAGGCGGGGACGCCGAGGCCCGCGCCCTGGCCCGTGCCGTCAACGAGTACGGCGCCGAGATGGCCAAGGACCACCCCGACCGGATCGGCTCCTTCGCCTCCGTGCCGCTGCCGGACGTGGACGGCGCCCTGGAGGAGACGGCCTACGCGCTGGACACCCTGGGCGCCGACGGCGTGGTGCTGATGTCCAACGCCCGGGGCCGCTACCTGGGCGACCCGGATTTCGAGCCGCTGTGGGCCGAGCTGGACCGGCGCGAGGCGGTGGTGTTCGTGCACCCCGCGCAGCCCCCGATGGCGCTGCTCCCCGGCACCCCGGCGCCGCTCGCCGACTACGTCTTCGACACCACGCGCACCGCCCTGAACATGCTGCTCAACGGCGTACTGAGCCGGTACCCGAAAGTGCGGGTCATCCTGTCGCACGGCGGCGGCTTCCTGCCGTACGCGGCCTACCGGTTCGCCGGCCTGACCTCGACCGTGACCGACACCGGCCGCACCGCCGACGACGTCATCCGCGACCTCAAGCGCTTCCACTTCGACACCGCGCTGGCCGCCAGCCCCAGCGCGCTGCCCGCGCTGCTGGCGTTCGCCGAGCCGGGCCACGTCCTCTACGGCAGCGACTGGCCCTTCGCCCCGCAGGACGCCGGCAGTTACTACAACCACTTCCTGGAGACGTACCCCGACTTCACCCCGGGCCAGGCCGAGGCGATCGACCGTGGCAGCGCCGCAGCTCTCTTCCCTCGGCTCGCCCGCTGATCACCGGCCGAGGCGGTCCACCAGGGCGCGCTCCGGGCGCCGCGCCCGTCAGCCCCGCGCGGACTCCGTCCGGCGCAGCAGGGCGCCGAGGCCGCCGGCCGGTGCTTGCGTGACGTCATGGATGACCACGGCCTCCGCGCCGTCCGCGACCGCCGAGCACACCAGCGCGTCGTCGGCGCGTGCCGGGGCCGGGTGCGCCTCGCCCAGGCGATGCAACTCCGAGCCGTGGACGGCGAGTTGGTCGGCCCGTGAGCCCACCCAGACCTCGCTGCCCACGTCCGGGCCGTCCGGGCTGATGAGCAGCGTGTCGATGCGGTGCTCCCGCGCCGCGTCGACGAGAGAGGCGACGCCGGCCACCACCTCGGGGTCTGCGCCTCCCCCGGGCCCGGCACTCGCCTTGAAGCGTCCCAGCACCTCATCGACGTGCTCCTGTTCGCGGGCCGCCCGCAGCTGGGCGATGTCCCGCGCCACCCGCTCGCTCTCCGCTCCGGGCCCCCGCCCGCCGTGTCCGGTCTCGTAGGTCACGGCACGGAGCGGTTCGGGGAGCCCGTCGAACACGGCGCGGCGCTCGGGTGCGTCACCGGTCAGCAGCATGATCTCCGCCCCGCAGCTGTCGAACGCCGCACCGGCAGCGGCGGCGATCTCGCCCGCGTTCCGCTCCCAGGTGTTCTCCGGCCGCGTCCGGAAGTGCCGCTCGGACCAGTCCGCCGCTGGTGTGCCGTGGGCCCGGCCCGCGCCCCGGCTCCCGTGGTCGTCCCGCACCGTGAGGTCGGCGCCGGTCCGGTCGACGTGCACGACGAGGCAGACGGGGTCGTCACCGAAGGCTTCGAGCAGCGGTGTCAGCCGGGGCAGATGCGACCAGGTGGCGAACGGGCCGACGGGCCGCCCGGGAAGCCGTTGGTCGAGCACCACCTCACCGTTGGCGGCGAGCAGCGCCCGGCCACGGTCCGCGGCCGATGCGCCGCCGGGCGGCGTGACCAGCGCCGCGTGCACCGCACCGCAGGTGGCCTCGTCCGCACCCAGCTCGAACAGCCGGTCCGTGACGGCCTTCGCCGACAACTCCTGCTGCGCGGCGGCGTCTTCCGCGCCGTAGGAGGCGTCGGCGTACACGGATATCCACGGGCCGGTCCGGTCGATGACGGGCCGCAGGAGCGAGAGTCGCATGGCACTGCCTCCTCGTCTGCACGCTGAGGATGCGTACGGGATGCTGCGGACCGGGTGCGCGCGGCGGCTGTGAGGAACCCCGCCGGACGCGCGTCGGCCGGGCCCGCCTGCACAAAAGCCCCTGGTCACGGAGGTCGTCGGATCCACATTACGCCCGCGGTCGGCGGTCCGCCCGGCGCGGGTGTGAGCAGGCCCGTGGCCCGGGACCGGCCGTCGGTCCGCCCGGCCGGTGTCACCGCTCGGGCTTGCGCCAGATCATGATTCCGGTCGCCGGCAGCCGTTCGGCGAAGCGGTTCTCGGGTGCCGCCTGCCGCAGCACCTCGCGCAGGTCCCGCTCGAAGTCCGGCAGCCTGTCGCCGAACAGGTGCGGTGCGCAGTTGGAGCGGGAGAACACCCACGCCACCATGTCGTCCGTGGTGCGGTCGGCCACGCCTCCGGCAGGCACGACATGCCGTTCGCAGTTCACGAACCCGGTCCGGGCGAGGACCAGGTCCTCCCGGTCCGGTGTGCCGTTGACGAGCACTCCCCGCCCCGCACGGCGCACCGGTCCCAGATAGCGGCGCACCAGCTCGCCGATCCGGTCGTACGGGGGCGCGGGCCACGGCAGCGGCGTCGGTGCGTCGGGCGGCACGTCCAGGTCGCTGATGTGGACGAACGCACCTCCGGGCTCCAGCATCTCCCGCACGGTGGCCGCGACACGCTCGCGGTCCGTCCAGTGGAAGGACTTGGCGAACACCACGGCGCGGAATTCGCCGAGACCCGCCGGCAGGTCCTCGGCGCAGACCGCAGCCCAGCGCGCGTTGGTCACCCCGCGGCGTTCGGCCTGCCGCTCGGCCTCGGCCACCATGTCCGCGTCCGGGTCGATGCCGACCGCCTCGGTGACGTAGCGCGCCAGCGCGAGCAGCGCGGTGCCGGGTCCGCAGCCGACGTCGAGGATTCTGCCCCGGCCGTCCAGACCGATGGCCGTGGCCAGTGTCCCGGCGAATCCGGGCGCGTACGGGAGCCGGCCGCGCTCGTAGTAGGCCGCGGTTCCCTGGAACAGGGCGCTGTCCCACTGCCCTCCGTCAGGCATCACAAGTCCGCTCCACACGTGGGGAACCACCGGCGGGTCCGAGCCCGTCGGTGGTGTCGCGGTCATGGGTCCGCGCCGGTGCGGGGCGCGGTTCCGGCGGGACGCGGACCCGCCCGTTGCGTCGGACCGCGTGCGCCGCCCACCTCAGCGCCGGCACGACAAGTGTGGCACCCGGTTCCGCTCCCCGCATCGGCGCCGGTGACCGCCTCTCCCGCGCCGGGCCGACGGCCCGGCGGCCCGGCGGACCCGCCCCAGGGCCGGGCGTCGCGGCGGCCCGGCGCACCGATATTCTGGACACCGACGACATCCCGGCCCTGCCGCACACCGTCCCGTTCAGGGCCTCCCGTGAACGGCGGTGCCGGGGATCTCTCACGGGCGCCTGCCACGCATCCTTTTCACCCGGATTCCGCTGGGTAGACGGACCTGGACCGCAGGCGGACGCCTGGGGGAAAGCAACCGAACGAGAGGCCCCGCCGACAGGGGTGAAGACGCTTATGCATCAGCTTGCGACGGACGATCACACGGCCCGGTCCGCCCTGCCCGTCTGCCGTCCCGGTACGGCGGCGGACGCCCGGGACTTCGCCGCCGGCTTCGTCGCCGCGCTCACCCCCGAGCTGCCCGCGACCACCGTCCAGAACCTGCTCCTGCTGGTGTCCGAGCTGGTCGCCAACGCCTTGCGGCACGCGGGCGCCGTCACGGCCCTGCACCTGACCGCGGATCTCGACAGCATCCTGGTCGGCGTCGAGGACCCCAGCCCCGCGCACCCGCAGGAGCGCCGACCCGACCTCACCGGCCGGACGGGCGGCTTCGGTTGGCCCATGGTGCGCAGCCTGGCCCGCGACATCACGATCAGGCCGCACCCGTGCGGCGGCAAGATCCTGCTGGCCACCCTCGCCCGGTGAGCACCGGGGCCGGATGGCCCGCGCGGTCGCTCACTCCTCGGCGAGCAGGCCGTCGCGCAGGGTGCTGAAGGCACGGCTGAGCAGGCGGGAGACGTGCATCTGGGACAGGCCGAGCTCCGCGCCGATCTCCGACTGGGTCATCTCCTCGCCGAAGCGGAGCCGGATCAGGATGCGCTCCCGCTCGTCGAGCCCGGCGAGGTGCGGTTTGAGCGCGTGCAGGTCTTCGGCCAGCGCGAGCGCCGGGTCCTCCTGGCCGATGAGATCGGCGACGAGCCCGGCCTGCTGCCTGCCCCGCGTGTGGACGGGCCGGTCGATGGAGTCGGAGTCGTAACCGTTGCAGGCGACGAGCCCTTCGTTGACCTCTTCCTCCTTCAGGCCGAGGTGGCTCGCCAGGTCGGCGACGCCGGGCTCGTGGACGCCGTCGCCCTCCAGTTCCTCGCGGGCGCGGGCGAGGTCGACGCGGAGTTCCTGGAGTCGGCGCGGCACACGTACCGACCAGGTGGTGTCACGGAAGAACCGCTTGATCTCGCCGCTGATGTAGGGGACGGCGAAGGTCGTGAACTCGTTCTCCAGCGAGGTGTCGAAGCGGTCGATGGCCTTGATCAGGCCGATGGTGCCGACCTGCACGATGTCGTCCGTCTCCGGTCCCCGGCTGCGGAAGCGGCGTGCGACGTACTGCACCAGCGACAGGTTCATCTCGATGAGGGTGTTGCGCGCGTACTGATACTCGTGCGTCCCCTCCTCCAGCGCCGTGAGCCGTTCGAAGAACAGCCGCGACAGCTCACGGGCGTCGGCCGGCGCGACGGTCCGGGGGGATTCGATGCGGGGCAGTGCCACCGGGTCGTCGAAGGCGTCCGTCTCCGGCGTGTGCTGCCCCGCCAGGTGTGCGGTGTCCATCGTGGTCGTTCCGGTGTGGCGCATGTCGTGGCTCCCGCCGGTTGCTCGGTCTCCGTCACCCACCCCCATGCCCGTCATCCGCCGTGACATGTCCCTCGGGCACCAACTCTTCGCACCGGTACGGAAGGTGGGCCACGGCGGCGGGGTGCGGGCGCCGCACGCGTCGGTTACCCGCCGCCCCCGCCCGCGTAACGGCCGTGCGGGCGGCGTCAGTTCAGGGCCATGAAGGCACCGACGGCCGCGGCGGGCAGGCCGACGCACCACCCGGCCAGGACGTGGCGCAGTGCGGGCCCGCGCCGGCCGCCCAGTGCCAGCCGCCCGTTGTCGTCTCCGGCGACGCTGTACGCGGTGACGGCACCGGCGAGCAGGATCAGGCCACTGACCATCCGGTGCAGATGCGCCCATCCCGCGAGGGCACCGAGCAGGAAGCATCCCGCGGCGTTCAGGGCGATGGGGATCCAGCGGGCGAGGTCACGGCCGCGTCGGCGCAGTCCGCGTTCCGCGCCGTAGCGGAGTGCGGCGCCGCTCAGTCCGCCGAGCAGGGTCAGTAGCAGAGACACGGGCAGCTCTCTTTTCACGCCGGGAGCGGCGGCGGGGGCGGGGGCCACGGGATTTCTTCCGCCGCGATTGTGCACCGTAATCCTCGCTTTCGGATGGCTCGCGGGCCGCCACGTCGGCGGGGATTCCCTCTGCCGTGCGGCAACTCGTACGGCGCAGCCGTGCCACCCGGCCGGATCATTTATGCCTGGCCGGACGGATTCCGGGTGGCGCGATGGCCCGGGGTGCAATGACGATCATTGCGGACGCCTCGACGCGAGCAGGCCGGGCCCCGAATTCATCGAGGAGACGCCGAATCCCATGAGCGAACCGGTTCCCCAGTCCCGGATCATCCGCGAGATGTCCGCGGAATTCCTGGGCACGATGGTGCTCATTCTCTTCGGGTGCGGCGTGGTCGCCCAGGTGGTGGCCGGGGGCGCCCTCACCGATCCCAAGGGTGGTCTGGGTGACCACGACAGCATCGCCTGGGCCTGGGGTCTCGGTGTCACGCTCGGTGTCTACGTCGCGGCGCGGATCAGCGGCGCCCACCTCAATCCGGCCGTGACGCTGGCACTCGCGGTCTTCAAGGGGTTCTCCTGGGCCAAGGTCGTGCCCTATGCGCTCGCGCAGACGGCCGGCGCCTTCGTCGCCGCGCTCCTGGTGCGCTGGAATTACACCGAGGTGCTGGCCAGGGCGGATCCGGCGCATTCCCTCAAGACGCAGTTCGTCTTTTCCACCCTGCCGGGGAACGGTTCGACCACGGCGGGCATTCACGAGTGGGGCGCATTCCGCGACCAAGTGATCGGTACCGCCCTGCTGTTGCTTCTCATCTTCGCGATCACCGACCTGCTGAACACGCCGCCCGGAGCCAATATGGCGGCGTTCGTCATCGGTCTTGTCGTGGTCGCGATCGGCATGGCGTTCGGGACCGACGCCGGTTACGCGATCAATCCGGCGCGGGATTTCGGGCCCCGGCTCGCCAGCTTCCTCACCGGTTACCGGGGTGCCTGGCGGGATCAGTGGGGCAATTTCTATTTCTGGGTGCCCCTCATCGGCCCCTTGGTCGGTGGTGTGCTCGGCGCCGGTCTGTACAAGTACCTCATCGGCGTCTTCCTGCCGACGGCGGGCACCGAGCCGACCGGCCGCGTCCCCGCTCCGGACGACACACGCTGAACCCGCCGGGATCGGGAACTCACGCTCCGGCGCCGGGGAGTGGGTTCCGGCCACGGGGGAATCCGAAGCGACCGGCCACATGGCAGCAGCGCAACCGATTCCGCGTACGCCTTGCGCCCCCTGCACGGATAAGGACCTCAATACAGGTACCCATCAACGGATTTCGTTGCCTGTGAATCCTTACGAGACCTTGACGTACGTGCCGGGCAGCGGTTGTATTCGGTCACCGAAGCGACGCCCTCGATCCACCGGAAGGCCGTTTCGAGGCACTCTCCCCCCAAAGGATGCCCCCTCCTGCCGCCAGCACTGATGGGACACGGATGACCCAGACGCCCACCGCACCCGTTGCTTCCACGCCGCCGGGCCGGGATTCACGTCACGCGCCGGACGGGGAAGCGCCCCAGCTCAACCGCTCCATCGGGGTGGTGGGCGGCACGCTGCTCACCCTGTCCTGCCTGACACCGGCGTCGTCGCTGTTCGTGATCGTGCCGGATTCGTTCGCCACCCTGGGCACCGGTACCGCGCTCACCATCGCCGTCGCGGCCCTGCTGTGCATAGGCGTCGCCTTCACCTACTCCGAGCTGGGCACGCTGGTGCCCAGCTCCGGTGGCGAGTACGCCATGGTCGGCACGCTGATGGGGCGGCTCGCCGGGTGGCTGGTTTTCGTACTGTCCCTGATCGTCGTCATGATCGTTCCGCCGATCATCGCCCTGGGCACCGCCGACTACCTGGCCCCGCTCGTGCATCTGGATCCGCAGCTCACCGCCGCCGCCGTCATGCTGCTGGCGACCGCCATGGGCCTGCTCGACCTGCGTGCCAATGCCTGGATCACCGGCATCTTCCTGGTGCTCGAGGTGGTGGCCTGCGCGGTCGTCGCGTTCCTCGGCTTCGGGCACGCCGGCCGGCCCGCGTCGGTGCTGATCCATCCCGTGATCGACGCGGGGCACGGGCACAGCAGCGCGGTCACCGCGGGACTGATCGTGACGGGCCTGGCCACCGCGCTCTTCATCCTCCAGGGCTTCTCCACCGCCGTGTACCTCGCCGAGGAGATGGACAATCCGCGCCGCAACGTCTCCCGCACCGTGCTGTGGACCCTCGGCATCGGCGCGGCCATCGTCCTGATCCCGGTGGTCGCGATCACGCTGGGCGCACCGGACCTGGCGACCCTGGGCGCCGGTGACGTCGCCGGCATGGTGACGGGCTGGAGCAATTCGGGTGTCGGCACCTTCGTCAGCCTCTGCATCGCCCTGGCCATCATCAACGCCGCGATCGTGATGGTGATCCAGAACTCCCGCGTGGTCTTCTCGTCGGCCCGCGACGCGGCCTGGCCGGACCGGGTCAACCGCGTCTTCTCGCACGTCGGCAGGCGCTTCGGGTCACCGTGGGCGGCGACCTTGGGTGTGGGCGTCCCCGGTGCGGCCCTGTGCTTCGTCAACCTCGACACCCTGAGCGAGGTGACCGGCGTCGCGGTCGCGGCGATGTACGTCTTCGTCGCGCTGGGCGCGCTGGTGTCCCGCCGCGGGGCGCACAGGCACCGGGCGGCCTGGCGCATGCCGCTGTGGCCGGCGGTCCCGGTGGCGCTCGTCGCGGTGCTCGTGTGGGTGCTGTGTCAGCAGAGCACCAAGAGCCTGGTCATCACCGGCGTCATCGTGGCCGTGGCCGCGCTGTACTGGGTGGGTTATCTCCGCCCGCGGCAGGCGACGCACTGGGTGATCTCGGTGCCCGAGGACGAGCGGGCCCCGGCGGCCGGGTAGGCGGGCGGCCGTGCATCGCCGCCTGCGCACGGCCGCCCGCCCCGCCGGAAGGCCGGCGGCCTGCCGCCTCACGGCCCGGTCATTCCCGGCTCGGCGCCTCGGGCCCGGTGAAGTCCGGGCTGCTGAAGTCGGGGCTCGCGAAGTCGGGCGCGCTGTAGCCGGGCCCGCCGCGCCGACGCCGATGGCCGTCGCCCGCCGTCCCCGCGTCGTCCACGCCGGTCACCGGCAGCGCCCGGCCGGCGACCGGGCCCGCCTTCTTGGACGGGAGTCCGGTATCGAGCCTTCCGAGCAGGAACGGCAGCACGCCGCGTTCCAGCAGCGCGCCGTGCCACGCCTCGCGCGCCCGCACCAGCGCGGCATAGGGGTCCTGCTCCGCACCGCCGTCCGGCACCGAGCGGTTGCGCGCCGCCACGACGAGCATCCAGAACAGCCCGGCCAGCGTCGCCACCGCCGCGATGCAGGCCGCCGTCACCCCGGCGAACACCAGGTCGTCCGCGAGGCTGGACGACATGCCGACGGCGCGCAGCCCGAAGCCGATGAGCAGGAAGATGGCGGCGGCGGTGGCCGCCAGCCCCGGCACCAGCACGCCCAGCGCGGGCAGCAGTCCGCCGGTGGCCCGTGCCGTCCGGCCGGACCGGTGCGGCAGGGTGACCGGCCGGGCGCCTGCGGTACGGAGCGCGAGATAGGTCCGGTACTCCGCCGCTGCCGCAGCGGCGATGGCGGCTTGTGAACCGAGCGCCTGGGCGCGCAACTGCCCGGCGTCGACACCCTCGTCACAGCGGCGCAGCGCGTCGGTGACCTCCGGGGTCCGCAGGGCGCGGTCCAGCAGCTGCTCGAAGTCGGGTCCGTCCTCCGCTCTTAAGCGGATGGGCTCATACACGTGTTCCCCCGAGTCAGGTGAAGAGGGGCGGGCGAGTGGGGCGGCGCCGGTGTCAGCCAACGTCGACCCCGTAGTCGGTGGCGATACCGGCCAGGCCGGACGCGTAGCCCTGGCCGACGGCCCGGAACTTCCATTCGCCGCCGCGGCGGTAGAGGGCACCGAAGACCATGGCGGTCTCGCCCGCGGCGTCGTAGGAGAGTTCGTAGCGGCACATCTCCCGGCCCGTGAGGTTGTCGACGACGCGGATGTAGGCGTCGTCGACCTGGCCGAAGTTCTGGCCGCGCGTTTCGGCGTCGTGCAGCGAGACGGTGAAGACGACCTGCTCGACATCGGCGCCCGGTGCGTCCAGCCGGTCGAGGTCGACGAGGATCTGCTCGTCGTCACCTTCGCCGTCACCCGTGGTGTTGTCTCCGGTGTGACGGACCGCGCCGTCGGGGCTCGCGAGGTTGTTGTAGAAGATGAAGTGCCGGTCGGACACGGCCTTCTGGCCGGGGCCGCAGATTATGGCCGAGGCGTCCAGGTCGACGTCCCGGCCCCCGACGGGCCGGGCGTCCCAGCCGAGGCCGACCGTGACATCCGCGAGCGGGGTGCCGTCCTGGTTGAGGACGACGTTCTGGCCCTTGGTGAGGCTGACGCCCATGGTGCTGCTTCTCCTCTTGCCTGCGATGGGTGACCGGACGGCAAGCCCTCCGGCGTCGTACGGAACCGTCAAGGTGCCCTCCATGATGGTTCCCTGCTTGCGCAATATCTAAAGTATTACCCATGGGCGGAAGCAGGTCGGCGCCCGACGGGGAGCGGTCCGCATCAAGCCATTCATGACGGAACGTCAGGAAGCGGGCCCCGCAGGGCGGTTCACGGTTTCCTGACGTTCATGACGTTCCGGATTTTCCGGTGCCGGGTGCCCGGCGCCCGCGCGCGTCGCACCGGAACCGAACGCCCCCGGATCGGCCACTCCCTCGGGGCGCCCCGTGACCGGGCCGCCCGGCATGGCGTGGATCGTGTGCGGCTCCGGACGCGCCGGCTCGCCGGACTCGTACGTGGCCGCGGGTTCCGTGCCGTCGCTCTTCATGGCCTTGGTCTCGCTCTTGAGGATCCGCAGCGATTTGCCCAGGGCGCGAGCGGTGTCCGGGAGCTTCTTCGACCCGAAGAGCAGGATCACCACAAGCGCCACGATCAGCAGGTGCCAGGGCTCAAGTCCGTTGCGCAGCATCGTGTGCCCGCCTCCCAGTTCGTTGTGGACCGGCGTCCCGCAGGACCCGGCCCCGGATTTCACTTGCTACATTGCGCAACTGTATAACCAAGGCGGTGCCAGCCGCCTTCCCCTGCAAGAAACCCCGCACGGATGAGGGTGTACACGTGACAGGCAGCCATACGGCACGAGTGGGACGCCGCAGCGGCGAGGGGCCTGCCCGACGGCGGCGGCGCAAGCGCAGCAAGGTCCGGATAGCCGCGATCACCGTGGTCTCGTTCCTCGTACTGCTCGCCGCCGGCGCCGGGTGGTTCTACGTCCACCTCGACGGGAAGATCACCACGTTCGGCGCCGACGGGGTGAGCCGCGACCGGCCCGCCGCCGGGACCGGCGGCAGCAACGTGCTGGTCATCGGCTCGGACTCACGCTCGGGCGGCAACAGCAAACTGGGCGGCGGCGAGGGGGCGGTGGGACGCTCGGACACCGCGTTCCTGCTGCACGTCTACGGCGACCGCAAGCACGCCGTGGCGGTCTCCATACCGCGGGACACGCTGGTGACCATACCGGCGTGCAAACTCCCCGACGGGCAGTGGAGCCGGCCGAAGCCCAACACCATGTTCAACGTCGCGTTCACCATCGGCGAGACACCGAAGGGCAACCCCGCCTGCGCCCAGAACACGGTCGAGAAGCTGACCGGGCTGCGGGTGGACCACACCATGGTGGTCGACTTCGAGGGGTTCTCCAAGATGACGTCGGCCGTCGGCGGCGTCCCGGTGTGCCTGCCCAACGAGGTCCGCCAGGGCCATCTCAACCCCAACCGCGGCTCGCTCGGCAAGGTCATCTTCAAGAAGGGACCGCAGACCGTCTCGGGCCAGAAGGCCCTGGACTACGTACGCCTGCGGCACGGCATCGGCGACGGCTCCGACATCGGCCGCATCAAGCGCCAGCAGGCGTTCGTCTCCAGCCTGATCAAGAAGGTCAAGTCGCAGGGGATGAACCCGGCAGCGCTGCTGCCGCTGGCCACCGCCGCCACCGAGTCGCTGACCGTCGACCCCGGTCTGGGCTCGGCGAACAAGCTGATCTCCTTCGCGATGGAGCTGAAGGACATCGACCTGCACAACACCAAGTTCGTGACGCTGCCCTGGCGTTACCAGGGCGCGCGGGTCGCCATCGTGCACCCGGAGGCCGACCAGCTGTGGGCGGCGCTGCGCGCGGACCGCACCATCGACGGCAAGGACGCCCGTGGGGACAAGAGCGGGGACGCGGACGACGGCGGCAAGGCCGACCCGAGCCCCAGCGCCTCGGTGTCCGGCGCGGGCATCAGCGTCAGCGTCTACAACGGCACCACCGTCACGGGGCTCGCGGCCCGCGCGGCCGACGAACTGAAGGGCTCCGGCTTCACCGTCGACCGCACCACCACCGCCTCGACCCAGCACCTCGCCACCACGGTCATCGCCTACGGTCCGGGACAGGAGGACCAGGCCCACACCGTCGCGCGCCTCTTCCCCGACTCGACGACCCGGCAGGCCACCACCCCCGGCATCGACGTCACCGTCGGCACCTCCTACGCACAGGCCCCGGCAGCGGGCCCGTCACCCGCCACCACCGAAGTGCCGCCCGACCTGGCCAAGAAGGCCCGTTCCGCCGACGACAACCCGTGCTCGGACCTGTCGTACGGCTAGGCCCTGCCGTCAAACTCCCGCATTCCTGAAGGAGATCCGTCCATGTCTGCCCTCAGCCGGGCGCTGCTGCCCAGGCTCCTGCCGGCCGTCTTCCTGGCCGTCCTCACACTGGTGGCCGCAGCCGCCGTGGTACCGCGGCCCGCCCACGCCGCGGACGGTCTCGACGCGGTGGCTGCCGCCCTCAAGAAGGGCCCGGTGTACGTCGACCCGCGGGTCGGCGGGCAGTTCCCCGAGGCCGCCGCCGACGCCCTGGCGAAGAAGGTCAGGGAGGCGGACCGGCCGGTGTTCGTCGCGGTGCTGCCGGACGCGCCCGAGTTCCCCCGCCGCACCCTGCTCCAGGACCTGCGCACCAAGGTCGGCATCGCCGGTGTGTACGCCGTGCACCTCGGCGACGACGGCTTCAACGCCGGGGCCGACCCTCGGGTGCTGCCCCGCAACGCGGTGACCAACCTCAAGGGCGCGGCGCGGCGGTCCCACGCAGGCGACACCCGGGCCACGGTGGACGAATTCGCCGGGCAGGCCGCCGCCCAGGCACACGGCCACGCGCCCGCCTCCTGGAGCGAGGAAGCCGACGACGGCACCGACGGGAGCTCCGTGGGCGGGCTGCTCATCGGCGGCGCCATCATCGTGGCCGCAGGCGCGGGCAGTTACGCGCTGTACCGCAGGACCAGGAAGAAGCGTGAGGAGCGGGAGCAGGCCGAACTCAAGGCCCTGCGGCTGGTGGTCGACGAGGACATCACCGCCTTCGGCGAGGCGCTCGAACGACTCGACTTCCACCCGTCCGAGCCCGGGGCCGACGACGCCATGCGGCAGGACTACACCCGCGCGCTGGACGCGTACGACACCGCCAAGTCCGCGATGGACGCCGCGCGCCGCCCCGAGGACGTACGGGCGGTGACCGAGGCGCTGGACGAGGGGCGGTTCGCGCTGGCGACCCTCGCCTCGCGCCGCATCGGCGAACCGCTGCCCGTCCGCCGTGCCCCCTGCTTCTTCGACCCGCGGCACGGCCCGTCCACCGTCGACGTGCAGTGGGCGCCCACCGGCGGCGCACCGCGCACCGTGCCCGCCTGCACCGCGGACGCCACCCGCCTGTCCGCAGGCGAGGAGCCGCAGGCCCGCACGGTGCAGACGCCGGACGGGCCACAGCCCTACTGGAACGCGGGGCCCGCCTACACGCCGTGGGCAGGCGGCTATTTCGGCGGCGGCATGCTGACCGGTCTTGTCGCCGGCACCGTGCTCGGCTCGTTCCTCAGCGCCCCGTCCGCCTTCGCCGACTCCCCCTACGGGGAGAGCGGCACCGAGGGCGGGGACTTCTCCGGGGCGAGCTTCGATCCCGCCGACTTCGGAGGCGGCTTCGGTGACAGCGGCGGCGGCTTCGGGGGTGACGACTGGTGAGGGGCAGAGCCTGTTGGGGGTCGGCGCACGGGCCGGACCAGGCACGTCCGTTGGTGAAGGCGGGGCCAGGGCACGCGAGTTGACCGGCCCGTGCGTCTTGATCATTGACGGGCCCGCTGATTAGCTGGTCGGCATGACTGCACTCGGACCCGTCGCCTGGCCACCTGCCCCGATCAGGACCGAGCGGCTCGTGCTCCGTGAGCCCGAGGCCCGGGACCGTGCGGCGGTCATCGAGCTGCTGGCCTCGCCAGAGGTGAACACCTACCTCGGTGGCCCTCGTCCGCGTGACGACATCGAGCGCGAGATGCCCGGGGCGCCCGGCCGACGTCCCGGCCTTTTCACCGTCGATCTCGACGGAGCGATGATCGGCCAGATCATGCTCACCAGAGAAGCGGGGCGCCTTCGTAAGGCCGCCGGGAAGGCCGAGTTCGGCTACCTGTTCCTGCCGCAGGCGTGGGGACACGGATACGCCGCCGAGGCGTGCGCCGCGGCACTCGACTGGTTCGCCGGCGCGCTTCCCGGCGAACCAGTGGTGCTCGCCACCCAGACCGCCAACATCCGCTCGATGCGCCTCGCGGCGAAGCTGGGGTTCGTCGAGGTGGAGCGGTTCCATGCCTACGACGCCGAGCAGTGGCTCGGCATGAGGTCCCCGGTCACGCCGTCCGATTGAGCTCGGGCTCGACGTGCCGGGCGAAGGGTGGCACTCCGGCACTCTTCGCCGAAGGCGCCGGCGCGCTACTCGGCTTGCGGGGTCTCCCGCGCCCGAGCCTGATGCCGGCGGGCTTTGAGCCGGTTCCCGCAGGTCTTCATGGAGCACCATCGTGCGGTGTTGGCACGGCTGCGGTCCAGTAGGAAGAGGCGGCATTCTGGGTTCCCGCACGGCCGCAGACGGCCGGGCATGCGCTCTTTGACGTCCGCCCACGCGAGCACGAGTTCCACGGCGAGCCTGCGCTCCGGCGGCACCTCCAGGCGCCACTCGATGCCCGACGCGCCGGGCTGCGGGACTTTGCGGACGCCCGCGAGGACTCCGCGCAGACGGGGCTCGGCCGACGTGCCCGACTCCACCGCCTGGAGCGCGTCCCGTGCGGTGCGCAGCCACCGGCGCTCCTCCTCGCCGCCGCGACCGCCGTGCTCCCGCGCCCACCTGTCCACCTCATGGTCGTCACGCCACAGGTCCTGGCATCGGCCATCCACGACAGGGGCACTGTTCAGCGCCTGCATCAGCGCTTGGTCGTCCAGCACGGACCCACCTTCCCGGCTAACTCCATCAAGTCGATTGACAGGTTACTCCGGGGTGGGTCTGCCGTGCTGCGCAACCTCGTCACAGACGGGCACCGGGCCCGTCAGGCCCGGCCCTCGGAGACCGACGACCCGGAGCTCACCCACCTACCGGTGTCCGACGGAATCGACCGCCTGCTGACCTCCCATGTGGTGACCGAAGCGCTGCGTGATCTCCGTCCGCCACAACGCGAAATCCTCCTGGGGAGCGCCGGTTCGCCCTGGGGTCCTGGCCGCTCCGGCCTCTCCCGTGTGACGGTCGCTCATTTTCAGGCCGCGCTTCAGCCCTCGCGGCGCGCGTACCGGGCCCTGACCGCCGCCAGCGCCGCGCCGTACAGCGTGAGGACCGCCGCCAGCAGCAGGTAGTACAGCGCGGGCGGCGGCGCCATCTCCAGCAGCGGGCCCAGCGGCGAGAGCGGGAGCAGGACGCCGATCACCGCGAGGGCGGTGACGGCGATCTGGATCGGGCCCGCCGTACGGCCCTCCGCCGCGCGGCGCCCGCCGCGCAGCAGCAGCATCACCATCGCCTGGGTCAGGAGGTTCTCGGTGAACCACGCGGCGTGGAACACCTCCGGGGCGCCGGAACCCGCCGTGGTGTGCAGGGTGAAGGCGAGTACCGCGAAGGTGGCCAGGTCGGCGGTGGCGTTGAGCAGGCCGAAGGCGGTGATGAAGCGGAGGAAGGGGCGCGGGCGCAGCGCGGACGGCCTGCGTACCGCGGCGGGCGCCGGGCGGTCGAAGGCGAAGGCGAGCTGGGCCGCGTCGAAGCAGAGGTTCTGCACCAGGACCTGGGCCGGCAGCATCGGCAGGAACGGCAGCAGCAGGCCGGCGGAGAGCATGGCGATGACGTTGCCGAGGTTGGACGAGAGGGTGATGCGCAGGTAGGCGGCGATGTTGCCGCTGCTGCGGCGTCCGGCGGTGATCGCGCGGTCGATGGCGGTGAGGTCCTTCTCCGCGAGCACGACGTCGGCGCCTTCGCGGGCGACGGTCACCGCTCCCCGGGGGCAGATCCCGACATCGGCCGCGTGCAGCGCGGGCAGGTCGTTGACGCCGTCGCCGAGGAAGCCGGGGGTCCGGCCGCTCTCCCGGAGTGCGGCCACGATGCGGGCCTTGTCCCGGGGCGTGCAGCGGGCCACGACCGTGGCGCCTTCGACGGCCTCGGCGAGCGGCTTTCCCGACAGATGGCCGAGCCGGTCGGCGGTGAGGACCTCGCCCGGCTCCAGGCCGAGATCCCGGCAGGCCCGTGCCGCGGTGCCGGGGTGATCGCCGGTGAGCACCTTCACCGTCACGCCGCGCCGGGCGATGACCCCCAGCGCGTCGGCGGCGGACGGCGCGAGGGCGTCGCGGAAGGCGACGAAGCCGATGAAGACCAGGCCGCGCAGGTCGGCGTCCCGGTAGGGGCCGTTGCGGGCGGGCCGTTCGGCGAGCGCGACGGCGAGCAGGCGCAGGCCGCCGGCCGCCTCGTCGGCGGCGAAACGGAGCAGCCGCGCCCGCCCGGCTTCGTCGAGCGGGGCTTCCACGCCGTCGACGGCGGTCCGCCCGCAGCGGTCGATGACGTCCTCGGCCGCGCCCTTGACGACGAGCGTGCGGGTTCCGTGCCGCCCGGGGCGGCGGACGACGGCGGTGGCGAGCCGCCTGGCCGGGTCGAACGGGAGGGCCGCCACACCCTCGTAGGCCATGGGGTCGGCGCCGTGTTCTTCCGCGGCGTCCAGGATCGCCTCGTCCAGCGAGTCGGGGGCGGGCAGTTCGGCCAGTTCGAGGGTCCAGAAGCTGTTGACGGCCGCCCAGCTCAGCACGCCGGGGTCGGGGCGCCCGCGTGCGTCGGCGGTCCGTTCCACCACCGGCCGGTCCTGCGTCAGGGTGCCGGTCTTGTCGAGGCACAGGACGTCCATCGCCCCGAGGTCGTGCAGCGCGGGCAGCCGTTTGACGATCACCGCGCTGGTGCGGGCGAGCGCGGACGCGCCCCTGGCCAGCGCGGCGGTCACGATGACCGGCAGCATCTCGGGGGTCAGCCCGACCGCCACCGCGACCGCGAACGGCAGGGTCTCAAGCCCCCGCCCGCGCACCGCGGCGTCGGCCATCAGGACCAGCGGCGGGGTCAGCAGCATGAAGCGGATCAGGGTCCAGGCGATGCCGTGGACCGAGCGGTCGAACGCCGTCTCGCCGCGGCGCCGCGCGGCGCCGCGGTAGGCGGCGGCGAACCGGGTGGCCGCGCCGGTGGCCACCACCAGCGCCGTCCCGCTCCCGGACGCGACGCTGCTGCCCTGAAAGCACATGTGCCCCGGCTCCGGCTCCGCGTCGCCGCCCCCCGGATCGTCGACGGCGTACTTCGGCACCGGTACGGACTCGCCGGTCAGCGCCGCCTGGTGCACGGTCAGCCCGCTCGCCCGCAGCAGCCGTACATCGGCCGGGACGAGGTCGCCCGCGCCCAGTCTGATCACGTCGCCGACGACGAGTTGTTCCACCGGGATCTCGCGCGCCATGGGCGGCGACGCGTCGTCCGTGCGCCGCTGGACGGACGCCGTGGTGGCGACCATCTCGCGCAGCGCGGCCATCGACCGGCTGGCGTGGTGCTCGCCGCCGGAGCGCAGGACGCAGCTGACCACGACGAGGACCAGGATCACGCAGGCGGTGCCCCAGGAGGCGACGGCCGCCGACACCAGGCCGAGGCAGAGCAGGACCGTGGTGAACGGGTCGCGCACGCTGCGGAGGAAGCGCCGCGGCCAGGAGATCGGCCGCCAGGCGGGGACGGTATTCTCACCGTCGCGTGCCAGCCGTTCGTCGGCCTGCTGCTCGGTCAGGCCGCGCGGCCCGCTGTCCAGCAGACGCATCAGGTGGTGGGTGGTGAGCGCGGCCGGTCCGCTCGCTCCGGAGCCGGCCGGCAGGTTCGTGACCGGCCGCGTCCGCGCCTGATCGCGGGACGGTGGGCCGGTTCCGGTCGCCTCGGATGTCTCAGGCACCGACGTCACGGAGCGGTGCCGGAAGTGCCTGCCCGGCGCGGGCGGCCAGCTGCACGACGAGGAGTCGCACCACCGCCACGACATCGGGGTCGTCGACCAGGTAGACGACCCGGCGGCCTTCGCGGCGGGACCGTACGAGTCCGGCGAGTTTCAGCTTCGTCAGATGCTGGCTCACCGCGGGCAGCGCCCCGCCGATCCGCTCGGCGAGCCCGCTGACGTCGCTCTCCCCCTGTGCGAGCGCCCACACGATGTGCAGCCGCGGGGGCGATGCCAGCAGCCCGAACATCGCGGCTGCCTCGGTCAGCACCTCGGCGGACGGGTCCGCCGCGCCGCCTTCGCCTTCGATGCCCATCACCACTGCCGCTCTCCGTCCGTCCGGAGCGCTCATTCTAGGGTGTCGCTCGTTCCACGGGGGACGGTCGCGGATCCCGGCCGCGGGCTCCGTACGAGGCGAGGGTCAACGCTGCGGCCCGGTACGGCTGATGAGCGGCGATGCGGGCCGTGGGTGCGGCCCGCGAGTGCGGCCGGTCTTGGTCTTTGCACAACGGCGCGATATCCACTGGGCTACTTACCGAATCTCCACATACTATGCACACCATGTGCCCGACTCCTGCATCGCGACCGGTTCCTTCCCGGTCCTTGGCCGACGTGAACGCCGAAATCAGGGCGTTCATGTCCGACCGGGCAGGCCGGCCCCTGGGGCCCGAGGAACAGGCCGAGTACGAGCAACTGCTCGCGGCGTGGGCGGCGGCCGTTCAGCAGCCGCCGCCCGTGCCCAGGCCCGGTCCCCCGCCGCTGGCCTCGGCCGGCCAGTAGCCGTCCCGCCCCGTGCCGCGACGGCTGCCAGGACCGGCCGCGAGTGCGGGTCCGCAAGGCCCTGCCGGGCCCGCGGACCCGCACCGGTTTCACCGCACCGGCACCCGTGTGCTCCGGCCGATGCGGGCGGCGGAGGTGCCGAGGCCCCGCGGTCCCGCGAGGCGGCGCACCGGGCTGCCGACGGGGCGGCGGAGTTCCGCCTCCTCGTAGCGGTGGCAGTCCTCGTGCCAGGTGAGGATCCCGGCGAGCCAGTTCTTGAGTTCCTCCGCGTACCCGGTCAGCGTGGCGCGGGCCGCGGTGCCGAGGCGGAACTCGTCGAACAGGGCGGGGAGTTCGACGCCGACGATGTGCTCGAACTGGCGCATCCGGGAGGTCATCAGGTCGTTGACGACGCCGAGGGCTTCCTGGAGGCCGCAGTCGAAGAAGTTCTGGACGACGAGGACCGCGTTGTGCACCTCGCCCTCGAACTGGATCTCCTTCTGGTACGAGAACAGGTCGTTGAGCAGCCCCGCGTAGTCCGCCGCCGCGTTCTCCATGGCCTGGATCGGGCGGGAGCGGTAGATCTCCGGCGGGACCGTCCTGCCGTGCCCGAGGCGCGACAGGCTCATGGTGAGGTCGGCGCCGAAGGTCTTGCGGCGCATCTCGACGTAGTCGACGGGGTCGGGGATGCGGTTCTCCCGGTGGTTGGCCAGCTCCCACAGCCAACTGCCCGTCATGTCCTCGATGGTGCGGCGGAAGGTGCGCCTGGCCGCGACGGTCATGGGTCCTGCCGTGCGGGCCCACAGGTCGGCCAGTGTGCGCTCCAGGGCGTTCGCCGGTGGCGGCACGTCGCCGGCGGACTCCACCGGCATGAAGGCCGACAGCCGTTCGGTGCAGAGCTGGGCGCTCGCCAGGTCGTGGGTACGTCCGAAGACCGCGGGATAGTAGTCGTCCCCGTAGGTGCCCCAGGTGAGCCAGCCCGTGGTGAGGTCGAGTTCTTCCAGGGACGCGTCGGGGTGGATGCCCGCCGAGCACAGCGCGAAATCGAAGGCGCGGAGCTTGTGTTCGTCCCAGATGCCGGGTTCGGGGAAGGCGGAGGCGGACGCGGTGGTGCCGGGCAGGCCGTCCAGCATGCCCATCCGGTGCGCCCAGCCCACCACGTTCTCGCGCGCGGCGGCCAGGTGCGGGCTGAGCCGGGTGGTGTAGGGCATGTGCAGTTCGGGGATGGCGACCTGGCCGACGACCTGGAACGGCACGTGGGTGTGGCGCCTGACCCTGGCCGGCATCGTGGCCGCCAGCGAGGCGGCTATCCGGGCCGCCGACGTTCCCAGACCCGTCGGGCCGCCCAGCACGCGGGCGCCCGCAGCGGACAGCCCGCCGGGGCCCGCTGCCGCACCCGAGGACGCGGCGTCGTTCATGTAGCGGCTGGAGCGCAGGTGCCACTCGTGGCCGCCGGACTGCCAGTCCTGGAGCCCCTTGACGTACGCGGCGATGTCGGCACAGGCGGCCGGGTCCAGGGCGTACTCCGCGCACAGCGGCGGCAGTTCGGTGACCGCGGTGTGCTCGAACTGGTGGAGCCGGGAGGTCAGCAGGTCGTTGACCGCGTCGGCCGCCTGCTGGGTGGTGCAGCCGAGGAACTTCTCGAAGACCAGGACGCCGTTGGAGAGTTCGCCCTCCTCCTCGATCTCCCGCTGGTAGGAGAAGAGGTCGTTCCGCAGGTGCACCGCGTCGGAGAAGGTGTCCTTCAGCACCCGCAGGGGCCGGCTGGCGGCCACCGCGGCCGGGACCTCGGCTCCCGCCGCGTATTCGACGAGCCCTGCGGACCAGGGGGCGCCGCCGACCTTGCGGCGCATCTCGATGTACTCGACGGGGTTGGCGACCCGGCCGACCTGGATGTTCGCCAGTTCCCACAGCGACTCTTCGAGCAGGTGCTGGGTGCTCTCGGCGAAGCGGCGCCGCCAGTCCTGCGACATGGCGGGCACGGTGCGCTGCCACAGGTCGGCCAGGCCGCGCTCGACCGCGTTGACCGGTTCGGGTCCGGCGGCGACGGGGTCGACCGGCATGAAGGCGGGCAGCCGGTCCAGGTACGCCTTCGCCCCTGCCATGTCCTGGCTCCGCTTGAAGCTCTCCAGGAAGTGGTCGTCGAAGAAGAAGACCCACACGTACCAGTCGGTCACCGTCGCCAACTCCGCGGCCGGCGCGTCCGGGTGGGTGTAGGCGCAGAGCAGGGCGTAGTCATGGGCGTCGAAGTCACGCTCGTCCCAGATACCCGACCCTTCGATCATCTCCATCTCACGGGCCCACGCCTTGGAATGGCTGCGTACCGCTTCCAGATGCGGGTTGAGCCGTGCCGGATACGGCTCGTAGAACTCCGGAAGCCTGAAGGGCTGTGTCATCTGCGCCTCACCTCTGTTCGTCTCGTCCGCGGTTTCCGGTTACTCCCGGCCGCGGCCGATCTCGACGTTCTCCAGCACGCCGAGCGCGTCCGGGACCAGGACCGCGGCCGAGTAGTAGGTGCTGACGAGGTAGGAGATGATCGCCTTCTCGTTGATGCCCATGAACCGGACGGACAGGCCGGGCTCGTACTCGTCCGGCAGGCCGGTCTGGTGCAGGCCGATGACGCCCTGGTCGTCCTCGCCGGTACGCAGGACGAGCACGGAGCTGGTGCGCTCCTTGGTGATCGGGATCTTGTTGCAGGGCAGCAGGGGGACGCCGCGCCAGGCGGGGACCTGGTTGCCGTTCAGGTCGACGTGGTCGGGGTAGAGGCCGCGGGAGTTCATCTCGCGGCCGATGGCGGCGATGGTGCGCGGGTGGGCGAGGAAGAACTTCGAACCGCGGCGGCGGCTGAGCAGCTCGTCGAGGTCGTCCGGGGTCGGCGGGCCGGAGTGGGTCTGGATGCGCTGGCGGTAGTCGGCGTTGTGGAGGAGGCCGAACTCCCGGTTGTTGATCAGCTCGTGCTCCTGGCGCTCGCGCAGCGCCTCGATGGTCAGCCGCAGCTGGTGCTCGGTCTGGTCCATCGGCTCGTTGTAGAGGTCGGCGACCCGGGTGTGCACCCGCAGCACGGTCTGCGCGACGCTCAACTCGTACTCGCGGGGCGAGAGTTCGTAGTCGGCGAAGGTGCTGGGCAGAATCGGTTCACCGACGTGGCCCGACGACAGGGCGATCTCGGCCTCGCCGTGCTTGTTCTGCCGCTGCTGCGGCAGCGCGCGGAACTCGCGGATGTGGGCCTGGAGGGACGGGGATCCGTCCAGGACGGCGTCGAACTCGCGGCGGGACAGCGTCAGGACGGTGCCCGCGGTGGCCGCCTTGGCGGTGTACTCCCAGACCGCGTCGGAGTCGAGCAGGCCGTCGGCGCCGAAGTGGTCGCCGTCGGCGAGCACTCCGAGGGCGGCCTGGTCTCCGTAGCGGCCGTCGGTCAGCTTGTTGACGCGTCCGTGGGCGAGCAGGAAGACCTGGTCGGCGGGGCTGCCCTGCTCGGCCAGGACCTCGCCCGGCTCGACCTCGCGCTGGACGAACCGGCCGGCGAGCGTGGCGAGCACGTCGTCCTCGTCGTAGCCGCGCAGGGCGGCGAGCTCCCCCAACTCGCGGGGGATGACGGCGACTCGGGAGCCGGTCTGGTTGAAGTCGATGCGGCCGTCGCCGACCGTGTAGGTCAGCCGCCGGTTGACCCGGTAGGCGCCGCCCGCCGTCTGCACCCAGGGCAGCATCCGCAGCAGCCAGCGCGAGGTGATGCCCTGCATCTGCGGCGCGGACTTGGTGGTGGTCGCGAGGTTCCGCGCCGCCGCGGTTCCCAGGCTCTGCTGCGGGCCGTGCTGTTCCTCGGTGCCGGCATCGATCGACATCCGACGCTCCTCTTCAAGACGATTGCGCACCACTCACTCCGCGCCGCGGACGCGGCAAGTCCCGTACGCCGGGCGGGAGTTGAGTATGTGCAGGTAGGGGGGTATGGGGGGCGCGGGCCTGCGGGCGAGCCGGGCAGGGCGGACCCCGTTGAACTGTTGATCACACTAGGGTCCGGAACCGGCCACCGGGAAACGGATCCGGGTATCACCGCGACAATGAACACGGACGAGTGACAGTGATCGTTTTAAACCTGCAAAAGGTCCTTGATCATCCGCGCACAGGCACCTTCGCACCGCCCTCGACGGGTGGGGATCAGACGGGAAAAAGCCTCGATAGCGGGCGGCGAACCAGGAACCGGACGCACGACTTCCGGCGCCCGGCAGGCCGGAGCCGACCACGCCGGACCCAGCCATAGACGCGAGCAATAGATGCGATGGCTATTACGTCTTGGACGCTATAGGTGCAGGTCGTGCAGGGTGGATTTCGTCAGCCTCTCCGGCCGACAACCACCGGACACCACCGGTGCGCACCGAAGGGAGTCACCGTGCACGACCTCGCAGCGGGCGTGAAGACCTTCCAGCAGGAGGTCTTCCCGGCCAAGGCCCCCCTGTTCGCCGGGCTCGCCGGCAGGCACCGGCCCACCACCTTGTTCATCAGCTGTTCCGACGCCCGTGTCGTACCGGAGCTGATCACGCACAGCGAGCCGGGAGAGCTGTTCGTCATCAGGACCGTGGGCAACCTCGTACCGGCCCATGCGCCGGGCGGGGACAGTGTGGCCTCCGGCATCGAGTACGCCGTGGAGGTGCTGGGAGTGACCGGCATCGTGGTGTGCGGGCACTCCGGCTGCGGCGCGATGACCGCGCTCGCCGACGGCCACGAGATGACGGCGCTGCCGATGACCGCCGGCTGGCTGCGGCACGCGGAGGCCGCCCGGCCTGACACCGCACCCGAGGGCGCGGAACCGGACGGCGACGCGGACCAAGTGGCCGCGTGGGTACGCCGGAACGTCATCGCCCAGCTCGCGAACCTGGCCACCCACCCCTCGGTGGCCCGTGCCCTGCGGCGGCGCGCGGTCTCCCTGCACGGCTGGGTCTACGACATCGCCACCGGCACCGTCGAAGAACTCGACCCGGCGAGCGGCCGGCCTGAGCCCGTCGCACCCTGACCACGACGCGGCTCCGCCACCCCCCGAACCCCCGGCCCGGCACCCTGATCCGCCGGGCCGGACACCCCGAAAGGAAACCCGCATGATCCACGCACAGTTCGACCCGACCGCACGGCAGAACCTGGCCATCGCCGCCGTGGAGGCCAAGACCCGCAAGGACCTCTCCTGGCAGCAACTCGCCGACGCCGCGGGCCTGTCGGTCGCGTTCGTCACCGCCGCGGTGCTGGGCCAGCACGCCCTGCCCGCGCCCGCCGCCACCGCCGTCGCCGAGCTGCTCGGCCTCGATGAGGACGCGGCGATGCTGCTCGCGACCATCCCCACCCGCGGCTCGCAGCCCTCGGGCGTGCCGACCGACCCGACCATCTACCGCTTCCACGAGATGCTCCAGGTCTACGGCACCACCCTCAAGGCCCTGATCCACGAGCAGTTCGGCGACGGCATCATCAGCGCGATCAACTTCAAGCTCGACGTCAAGAAGGTCGCCGACCCCGAGGGCGGCGAGCGCGCGGTGATCACCCTCGACGGCAAGTACCTGCCGACCAAGCCGTTCTGATCGCGGCGGGGCGGGCCGGGCGTCCTCCCGGCCCGCTCCCCCGTCGCCGGCCGACGCCGGCCGGCCCCACGACCCGATCCCGGAGACTTCCCATGGACTTCGCCCAGCGCACCATCGACCTCGCCCGCCGCAACGTCGAGGAAGGTGGCCGCCCCTTCGCCACCGTCATCGTCAAGGACGGCAGGATCCTGGCCGAGAGCCCCAACCTCGTCGCCCAGACCCATGACCCCACCGCGCACGCGGAGATCCTCGCCATCCGCGAGGCGTGCCGGAGCCTGGGCACCGAGCACCTGACCGGCAGCACGATCTACGTCCTCGCCCACCCGTGCCCGATGTGCCTGGGCTCGCTGTACTACTGCAGCCCCGACGAGGTCGTCTTCCTCACCACCCGCGACGCCTACGAGCCGTACTACGTCGACGACCGCAAGTACTTCGAACTGGACACCTTCTACGGCGAGTTCGCCAAGGACCACACCGAGCGGCGGCTGCCGATGCGGCACGAGCCCCGTACCGCGGCCACCGACGTGTACCGGGCGTGGCACCGGCGCAACGGCGGCGAGCGCAGGGTTTCCGGCGCTCCCACCGCCTGACCCGCCGGGTGCGGGCCGGTCACCGGGGCATCCCGGGGGCCGGCCCGCGCCTCGTTCGGCGTGCGGTGGCCCGGGGGCGGCTGCCGGGGGCCCTTTCGCGGGATGCGGAGGGCGACGAGGGGGCGACGCACGGCCACATTCCGGGGCTCTGGAGACGCCCGTGGGGGCCGTCGGCTGTGAGCCCGCCCATAGGTCGTCCGTCACGTACGGGGCGCGGTAGTAGACGGGGCGCGGGCGGCGCCGGGGCCCACGACGGGTGGGTGTCCGTCATGCGGCCTCCGCTACGTCATGGGGTAGTACGGGCGGGCATTGCCCTGATCCGTCCGGTTCGCTAACCATGGCTGACGTCCCGGGAAGCCGATCGCCGGACCCGGCGGGAATCGCCCGCCGCTGCCGATCGGGCCCACCGCGTACAGCGCAAGACGCCGGCGCAAGGAACCCGGGGCACGTCCCATCACCGAACGAAGAGGTACTGCTGCATGACCGCCACCACCCGCACCGCCACCAGCACGCGCTTCCGTAAGCTCGCCGTCACCGGCGTCGCCGCACTGGGTGCCGCAGCCGCCGCGCTCACCGTCGCGCCCTCCCCCGCGCACGCCGCCGAGCCGGCCTCGCACGGCGTCGCCGCCGCCACCGTCTCCGCCGCCGGTGTCACCGCGCAGGCGAACTCCGCCGCCAAGGCCGGTCAGGGCTCCTCGTCCGGCAACCTGGACGGCTGGATCCAGCAGTCCCTCGACATCATGAAGTCCAAGGGCATCCCGGGCAGCTACGAGGGCCTGCACCGCAACATCATGCGCGAGTCCGGTGGCAACCCGGAGGCGGCCAACGACTGGGACGTCAACGCCCAGAACGGCACGCCCTCCAAGGGCCTGCTCCAGGTCATCCAGCCGACCTTCGACGCGTACCACGTCTCCGGCACCGCCAACGACCTGACCGACCCGGTCGCCAACATCACCGCGGCTGCCCAGTACGCCGCCGACAAGTACGGCTCCATCGACAACGTCGACTCGGCGTACTGAGCCCTCGCGCACCCAGTGACGCGTACGTAGAAACGGACTGCAGATGCCGCACGAGAGCGGGAGCGACACCCCGGAGCCTGCCGGCCACGTGCCGGCCGGCGACGGACCGCACACGAAGCGGCGCCCGCGGCGCAAGGCACTGCGGGTCACCGCCTGGACCGCCTTGGGCGTCCTGGTCATCGGAGGGTCGGGTGCCGCCTATCTCTGGGCGCACCTCGACGGCAACCTCCAGGGCGTCGACATCGACGCGGCCCTCGGCAAGGACCGGCCAGGCGGGGCGCACAACGGCGCCATGAACATCCTCCTGCTGGGCTCCGACTCGCGGGCGGGCACGCACGGCGAGTACGGGAGCGGCGTCAGCGGCGCCAGGTCCGACACGACGATGGTGCTGCACGTCGACAAGTCCCACGACAAGGCGAGCGTCGTCAGCATTCCGCGGGACACCATGGTGGACCGTCCGCAGTGCCCGACCTCGCAGGGCGGCACCGCACCGGCCGCCCGGCAGGCGATGTTCAACGAGTCGTACCAGGTGGGCGGCCCCGGCTGCACCGTGAAGACGGTCGAGAAGATGTCCGGCGTCCGCATGGACCACTACCTGGAAGTCGACTTCACCGGCTTCAAGAAGATCATCGACGAGCTGGGCGGCGTGGACGTCACCACGCAGAAGGCCGTCAAGGACGCCGACAGCAAGCTCGACCTGAGCGCCGGCACCCACCACCTCAAGGGCGAGCAGGCGCTGAGCCTGGTCCGCACCCGGCACGGCGTCGGCGACGGCAGCGACCTCGCCCGCATCCAGCTCCAGCAGGCGTTCGTCAAGGCGCTGACCCAACGGATCGACAGCATCGGCCTGTTCAGCAACCCGGCCCAGCTCTACGGCCTCGCGGACACGGCGACCCGGACCGTCAGGGCCGACTCGGGACTGGCCTCCACCGGCAAGCTGCTGGGCCTGGCGAAGGACCTCAAGGGCATCGGCCCCGAGAACATGAACATGGTCACGATGCCGGTCACCTACGACCCGCAGAACCCGGACCGGGTGCTGCCGCTGGACAAGGCGTCGCAGCAGGTCTGGAAGGCGCTGCGGGCGGACCGGCCGATTCCGAAGTCGGCGGGCAAGGACTCGGTGGGCGACCGGGGCAACTCGCCGGTGACCGCCGGGTCTTGATCTCCCGGCGCCGGCTCTGCGCCGGTGCTCAGGCGGGGCGGCGGGCGGACGGCCCGCTCCGCCGCTGGAGGCGGGCGGCGCGGTCGCGGATCTGCGGCAGGTGCGCGTAGAGGGCCGCGCCCGGACAGGTCGTCACGAAGCCGTCGCGGTGTCCCGATATGGCGCGGAAGACGCAGCGGCTGCCCTTGGGGAACCTGCTGCGGTCGTTCGACGAGAACAGCACCGCCGTGCCGCGGGCGTCGACCCCGTACATGCCGAGTTTCCACGCGGCGATCCGGGCCACGGCGTTCAGCAGCGCCCCCGGCACCTCGGCGTCGCCCGCGTAGTCGCCGATGGCCGCGATGCCGACGGTGCCGATGTTGAAACCCTCGGTGTGCGCGCCGACTTCGGGCCCTTCGATGCTGCCGGCCCGTCCCTCGTAGATGGTTCCGGTGCGGTCGACGAGGAAGTTGTAGCCGATGTCGTCCCAGTGGCGGCTGCCGACGTGGTCCTCGTAGACGGCCCGGATGAGGCCGGGGACGTCCCGCCGCGCGTAGTCGTTCGCGTTGCCCGTGTGGTGGAGGAAGACGGCTTTCACCGCGTCGGCGTGCAGCGCGGCATGCTCCCGTCGTACCGGTTCGGCTGCCTGCCAGGCCGTGCGCGGCGTGATGGCGGGGCGGGCCGTGGCGAGCGGCGAGTCGGGCAGGCCCCCGGGGCGGTCCGTGCCCCGGCCGCCGGACGGCCCGGCCGAGGCACCGACGGCGAGAGCGGCGCCCGATGCGCCCACCACCACCGCCTTGCCCATGCCGCGCAGCAGCATGCGCCGGTCGATGACCATAACGAGAGCCTAGGTCGGCGGCACCGGGCCCGCATCCGCAGGTCACGAGGGCGCGGCGGGCCCCACCGGTCACGCCGGGCACCCGCGGACCGTCGCGCCCGCCCAACTCAACGCCCCCATCCTTCCCATGACGGTCCATCACCTGCGGATATGGGTATGACCTCCAGGAATCCAACTTTTTCGGGTCTCCCGGAGCCGCACATGATTCATTCCGAACCCCAGCCCGGCGACATAGGGCTCACCCAGATACCCGGCACGGCCGGCCGGTTGATCCGCATCGGCCAGTGGCTGAACGGCAACGGCTTCGCCGACTACCAGCACGCCTTCCTGGTGCTGCCCGACGGACAGCTCCTGGAAGCGGAACCGGGCGGGGCGCGCATCGCCCGGCTCGACTCGTACGCGGACGCCGACGTGCTGTATGTCAGTCCGCCGGAATACTCGCCGCAGCACCGCGCGGACGTCTGTGCCGCGGCCCTGAAGTACGTGGGCGTGCCGTACAGCTTCCTCGACTACCTGGCGATCGCCACCCACCGCATCCACCTCAACGTCCCGGGGCTGCGCCGCTACGTCGCCGCCACCGGGCACATGATCTGCTCCCAACTCGTCGACCAGTGCTACCAGGACGCCGGGATGCATCTCTTCGACGACGGCCGCTGGCCCGGCTATGTGACGCCGCTGGCGCTGCACGAGCTGCTGACCGCCTGATCCGTCCGCGGGCCCGGAGCCACCGGGTCCGCGGGCAAGCGCTCGACGGCGCGGAGCGCGGATCGATCCTACTGTTGCGACCATGATCAGTCGCAGGGATCAGGGCCGGCATCCGGGCTGTGCGGCAGCCGCCGCCGTGTTCGCCATCGGCATGGCGGGCACGACGCTGCCCACCCCCCTGTACGGGCTCTACCGCGCCGAGCTGGCGTTCTCTGAACTGATGGTGACCGTGGTCTTCGCCGCGTACGCCGTCGGTGTCATCACCGTGCTGCTGCTCGCCGGCAATGTGTCGGACGAGGTGGGGCGGCGGCCGGTGCTGCTGTGCGCGCTGGGGCTTTCCGCGGCCAGTGCGCTGTGTTTCGTGTGCGAGGGCGGGCTGCCGCTGCTGCTGCTCGGCCGGGTGCTGTCCGGGTTCGCCGCGGGCCTGTTCAGCGGTGCGGCCACCGCCGCCGTGCTGGAGCTGGCCGGGCCCGGCCACCGAGCGCGGGCCGGTTTCGCCGCGACGGCGGCGAACATGGGCGGGCTCGGCTGCGGTCCGTTGCTCTCGGGGCTGCTGGCCCAGTACGCGCCGTGGCCGCTGACGCTGCCGTTCCTGGTGCATCTGGTGCTGCTGGGGGTGGCGGCGGTGCTGACCTGGCGGCTGGCGGAGACCGTGGCGGCGCCCCGGCGACCGCGTCGGCTGCGGCCCGAGGGGCTGCGGCTGCCGCCGGAGGTGCGGGGGGTGTTCGCGCCGTCGGCGGTCGCCGCGTTCGCCGGATTCGCGCTGCTGGGGCTGTTCACCGCGGTGGCCCCGAGCTTCGTCGGCGAGACGCTGGGCGTGCACAACCTGGCCGTCTCCGGTGCGGTCGTCTTCACGGTGTTCCTCGGGTCGACGGCGGGGCAGGCGCTGACCGGGCGGCTGGGGGTCCGCAGGGCGCTGCCCGGCGGGTGCCTGGTGCTGGTGGCGGGGCTGGTGCTGGTGGCCACGTCGCTCGTGGTGCAGTCGCTTCCGGTGCTGGTCGCCGGGGCGGTGTGCGGCGGCATCGGCCAGGGCCTGGCCTTCCGCGCCGGGCTGACCTCGGTGAGCGACGCCGCGCCGCCCGAGCACCGGGGCGGCACCATCTCGGCGTTCTTCCTGGCCGCCTACCTGGGCATCTCGCTGCCGGTCGTCGGGGTCGGGGCGCTCTCCCTGAGCCTGGGGCTGCGCGGCGCGGGCCTGGCCTTCGCGGGCTGCGTCATCGCCGTGGCGGTGTGCGTCGGCCTGTACGTGCTGCGGCGGCCACCGGCGGTGAGCTGAGAGCCGGGGCCCTGGCCCCGTGCCGTCCGGCGCTCCCGGTCCTGGGGTCCGGTACGCGCGTAAGGTGCCGAACCGCGAGAACGCCAGCAAACTGGGAAAACTAGACTGAAAGGCGCGCATTCCGCAGAGACGGGCAGCTGTGATGGTGAAGCTCCAGGCGAACGGCGACGCCGGACAGGAGAGGCCACTCGCCCTGGCCGACGCCGCCGTCCTGCTGCTCGACGCGCGCGGGCTGATCGAGAGCTGGTCCCCCGGCGCCGTACGGCTGCTCGGCCGCGAGGCCGCCGGTGTCCTGGGTACGGACATCAGCGAGCTGCTCGCCCCGGACGACGCGGCCCGGGTACCGGCGCTGGCGGCGGAGTGCCGGGCGCACGGCGGCTGGCGGGGGCTGGTGTCGGCGCTGCGTCCTGACGGCAGCCCGCTCCGCGTCGATGTGCAGCTGGCGCCGGTCACCGACGGCGGCGGGCGGGCCCACTGGCTGGTCCTGGCGGGCGAGGCGCCGCCCGCAGCGGCGTGGACGATGACCCGTGCCGTCCTGGAGCGGATCGTGGACAGGTCGCCCGTGGGCATGGCCGTCGTCGACACCGACCTGCGGTGCGTATGGTCCAACTCCGCGCTGGAGCGCTTCGGCGGCGGGAGTGCGCAGGGGCGGATCGGGCGCCGGCTGGGCGAGATCCAGCCCGGTTTCGACGCCGAGGCCCTGGAGGCGCGGATGCGGCAGGTCCTGGAGAGCGGGGTGCCGCAGCTCGACCACGAGCACGTCGGGCGGCCCCGTTCGGACCCGCACGAGGAGCGCGCGTACTCGATGTCGTTCGTCCGCCTCGACGACGCCGACGGGCGGGCCATCGGCGTCTGTTACACGGTCATCGACATCACCGAGCGCTACCGGTCCCGGCGGCGGCTGACGCTGCTGGACCGGGCCGGGCAGTACATCGGCCGCACCCTGGACGTCCTGCGGACCGCACAGGACCTGGCGGACGTGGCGGTCCCGCACCTCGCCGACTTCGTCGCCGTCGACCTGCTGGACGCGGTGACCAGCGGCGGGGAACCACCCGGCGGGCCGCTCGGCGACGAGGACACGGTGGTGCTGCGGCGCGCCGGGCAGCGGTCGCTGCGGGAGGGTGTTCCGGAGGCGGTGGCGGGGACCGGGGATCCGGTCACCTACCGCGCCGGGTCGCCGCCGGTCCGCGCGCTGGCGGACGGCCGGTCCTGGCGGACCGAGCGGCTGGATCCGCAGGGCCCCGACTGGGCCGCCGGCGGCCTCGCGAGCCGGCCCGCCGGATTCCGTGAACTCGGGCTGCACACCGCGATGGTGGTGCCGATCCGCGTCGGACACGTGACGATGGGGGTGGCCACCTTCTTCCGCGGCCGGCAGGACGCGCCGTTCGGTGCGGACGATCTCCGGCTCGCGGAGGAATTCGTCGCCCGCGCAGCCGTCTGCATGGACAACGCCCGCCGCTACACCCGGGAGCGCGGGGCGGCCCTGGCCCTCCAGCAGAGCCTGCTGCCGAGCGGGCTCCCCCCGCAGGAGGCCGTCGACGTCGCCACCTCCTACCGGCCCGCCGACGAACTGGCCGACGCGGGCGGTGACTGGTTCGACGTCATCGCGCTGTCCGGCGCCCGGGTAGCGCTGGTGGTCGGCGACGTATCGGGCCACGGCCTCGACGCCGTCGTCACCATGGGCCGGCTGCGCACCGCCGTGCGGACCCTCGCCGCCCTGGACCTGCGGCCCGACGAACTCCTCGCCCATCTGGACGACTTGGTGGGCAGGGTGTCCGAGGGCGAGATGGTGACGCACCGGCCGGGCAACGAATCCGATGCGCTGGGCTCCAGCTGTCTGTACACGATCTATGATCCGGTCGGCCGCTGCTGCACCATGGCCAGCGCGGGGCACCCGCCGCCCGCCGTGGTCACCCCCGACGGCACCGCCGCCTTCGCCGATCTGCCCGTCGGACCGCGCCTCGGCATCGGCGGACTCCCTTTCGAGACCGTCGAGTTGCCGGTGGACGAGGGCAGCGTCCTCGCGCTCTACACGGACGGGCTGCTCGCCGGGAGCGCGCCCGGCGGGAGCGGCGACGTCGGCGCGCGGCAGCTGCGCAGGGCGCTCGAAGCGCCGGGCCTCTCGCTCTCCGCGCTGTGCGAGAGCGTCATCGGCAGTGTGGTGTCCGCCCGGCCCTTCGACGACGTCACGCTGCTGCTGGCCGGCACCCGGGGGCTGGCCGCGGACCGCTGGGCCTCGTTCGATCTGCCCGCCGATCCTTCGGTCGTCGCCCGTGCGCGCGGGGCCGCCGCCCGGCAGCTGACGGCCTGGGGCCTGGAGCACCTGGTCTTCACCACCGAGCTGGTGGTCAGCGAACTGGTCACCAACGCGATCCGGTACGGGTCGGCGCCGATCCAGCTGCGGCTGATCCTGGAGCACACCCTGATCTGCGAGGTCTGGGACGGCAACAGCACCTCGCCCTATCTGCGGCATCCCCGTACGACCGACGAGGGCGGCCGTGGACTGTTCCTGATCTCGCAGTTCACCCACCGCTGGGGCACCCGTTACACCACCGACGGCAAGATCATCTGGGCGGAACAGGTGCTGGGGCAGGACGGGGAGTCCGGCCCCGATGGCCTGCCGGACGCGGTCGCCGCGTAGCGGACACCGTCCGGCAGGCCATCGGCCAGACCGTCGTCACCCGGCCCAGCGTCCGGTCAGGAAGGTCAGGGCGACGGCGGTCGTCAGGGGTCCTGCCAGGCTCAGGTAGACGGTCTTGATCCGCGGGTTGCGCAGGCTCCAGGCGGCCAGGCCGATCCACAGGGGCCACCACAGGAGGGTGGCGCGGGGGATGGACGTGTACCAGTAGGAGGTACCGAGCGCCCACAGGCTGAGGCCGGTGTAGAGGGCTTCGGGCCACCGGCGGCGCCTGATCAGCAGGCCGGTCAGCAGCAGTCCGGCGACCATGGCCAGGAGTTCGGCCTGGAACATCGCGGCGTACCCGGTGCTCTGGGTGTGGTCGAAGGCCGCCTGCCAGGTGTGCTGCCATGCCTCCCAGGGGGTGTGGAAGTCCCGGAACCAGCCGCGTTCCTGCGCGCTCTTCCAGGCCATCCAGTCGCCGGTGTGCGCCTGGAGGTACCAGCTGTAGAGGAAGGCGGGCAGGGCGGGCAGCGCCAGCCAGGGCAGCGCGCGGAGGTCGCGGTGGCCGCGGAAGGTGAGTACGTACTGCAGGACGAGGGCGGCGGCGAGGAAGCCTCCGCTGATCCGGACGGTGGTGGCCAGGGCGGTCAGGGTGGCCGCCAGGCGCCAGTTGCCGCGCTGGGCGGTGAGCCAGGCGGGCAGGGCGAAGGCGAGGAAGAGGGCTTCGGTGTATCCGGCGGCGAGGAAGATCGCGCAGGGCGAGAGCAGGAAGAACAGCACGGTGCGGCGTCCCGCGCCCGCTTCGGGCAGGTACAGCCGGGCGATCCTGGCCAGCGCCACGACGGCCACCGCACCGGCGGCGAAGGAGATCAGCAGGCCGGCCGCGGCCCAGGACGGGACGACGACGTGGACGGCGCGGAGCAGCATCGGGAAGCCGGGGAAGAACGCCTCCCGGTTGTCCCATCCTGCCTGCCAGGGCCCCGCGTGCCCGGGGAAGTAGCCGTCGCGCGCGATGTGCAGGAAGTGGCCCCAGTCCCACCGTTCGAAGGGCGAGAGGACGGAGGCGGCGGTGCGGGTGGCGCGGTCGCCGGGGAAGAGCCACCTGGCGCAGTAGGCGGTGACGGCCACGCCGATGCGGCTCAGGAGGTAGAGCCACAGCACCTCACGGTCGGCGGGGGTGAGGCGGGCGGCGAGGCGGGACACGAGGTGGCCGGGGGACGCGGTCCTGGTGGGGCGGGGGCCGGTTGCGGTGCTCTCCCCTGGCGATGCCGGGGGGTGTTCCGGTGCGGCGGTCCGTGGCGCGGGCACCGGTGCTTTCTCGCGCAACCGGTGGGATATAGCGGGCATTTCACATTCTCCTGGGCGTACCGGATCGCCCGGCGGCGGGCGGGTCGCGGAACGGTGGGGGGTCAGGTCGGCGGCGCGGTGGTGCGCGCGGGAAGGGTGGGCGGTGTCGTGTCCCGGGAAGCCTCTCCGGTGGCGTACGGGGGGTCGGAAGCGGTGGGTGTCCCGGTGGGGGCTCCTGCCGTGCTCGGGCTCCAGCTCGTGCCCGGGAGCGGGGCACCGGACGGCGGGGCGCTGTCGGTCGGTACGGGTGCCGGGGGCCTGGAGGGAGCGGGAGTGGTGGCGGGCAGGACCGGCGGCGGGTTGCCCGGCAGCAGCGTGGCCGCGGCTGCGCCGCCGCCCGCGAGGACCAGGCAGGCCACGGCCGCGAGCACGGCCAGCCGGTGCCGGCGCGCGCGCCTGCCGCGTTCGCCGATGACCGAGACGGCTGCCGGGCGGGCGTGGGACTGCCCGACGGCGGCGGCGTCCCGGAACAGGGACCTCAGCGGGTCGTGGGACTCAGGCACCGTGCTCCTCCTCCGTACGCGGATCCTGGAGGCGGTGGGAGAGCGCGGTCCGCCCCCGGACCAGATGTGTCTTGACGGTGCTGGCGGAGAGTCCGGTCTCCCCGGCGATCTGCTCGACGGTGAGGTCGCAGACGTAGTGCAGGGTCATCGTGCGGCGCTGCTTGGCCGGCAGTTCGCGCAGCGCGGCGACCAGCGCCACCTGTTCGGGCCCCGGCCCCTCGGTATGGGGCGGGGCGCCACTGCGCTGCCAGGCGTCGGCCGTACGGCGCCGCAGCCGCCAACGGCTCACCGCCAGCCGCCAGGCGACCGTGCGGACCCACGCTTCGGGCCGGCCGTCCCGGTCCAGCTGCCTGCGCCGGCTCCACCCCTTCACGAACGCCTCCTGCACGACGTCCTGCGCCTCGTGCAGGTCGCCGAGCATCACGTACAACTGCCCCGTGAGCCGCGCGACCGCCTGGGCGTAGAACTCTTCGAACTCCTCGACGGTCAACAGCCACTCCCGGATCTCTCGCTTCACTCCTCTTACGCCCGGCACGGGGCATCCGGTCGACACCGGACGCGAGAAACCGGCGTGACGGTCCTCACGGAACCGACTCCGGCCTGCACGCGTCAGGGCACCGGGCCCACCCGCTCCCCGCCCGGATCCATACCGGTCCCGGCGGGGCACCACGTGGCACTCCGGCCCGGGAAAAGCGGCGGACGGCTCCGGGGGCACGGTGGTAGGGATGGCCGCATGCGACATGAGGTTCCCGAGACGGTGGACCGGGGACGGTACCGGGACGCGGTGACGCCGTGGGAGCGGGCCGACTGGCGGGCGGACGCACTCGGCTGGGCACGGCGCGCGCTCGCCGCGCACGGGCTGCGCGAGCGGGGGCCGCGGACGGTGCGGGTGCGGCCGTGGTCCGTGCTGGTGCGGATGTCCGTCGCGGTGGACCGCGCCGTGTGGTTCAAGGCCGGTCCGCCGGCCGGCGCCTTCGAGGCGGGCCTGACCGCCGCACTGGCCCGCTGGGTTCCCGGCCATGTCCTGGAGCCGCTCGCCGTCGACGCCGGGCGCGGCTGGTCGCTGCTCCCCGACGGCGGCACGCTCTTCCGCGAGGTGCTCCGGCGCGACGGATCCGGCCCGCGCGCCTGGGAGGCGCCGCTCGCGCAATACGCCGAGATGCAGCGCACGCTGGTCCCGTACACCGAGGAGATCCGGGCGCTCGGCGTGCCCGATGCCCCGACGGTGGCGCTGCCCGACGACTTCGACCGGCTCGTCGCGGCGAACACCGCACTGGATCCGGCCGGCCGCGCGGCACTGCGTGCGCGGCGGCCCCGGCTCGTCGGCTGGTGCACGGAGCTGGCGGGCGCCGGGATCCCCGACGCGCTCGACCACGCCGATCTGCACGACGGCCAGCTCTTCGCTTCGCGCCCCGGCCGTTTCACCTTCTTCGACTGGGGCGACGCGGCGGTGTCCCACCCCTTCTGCAGCCTGCTGGTTCCTGTCCTCACGGCCCGCGAGCGCTACGGGCCCGAGGCGCTGCCGCGGCTGCGGGACGCGTATCTGGAGCCGTGGACGGGGGCCGGGCTCACGGCGGCGGAGCTGCGGCGGGCGGCGCGGGTGGCGTGCCGGGTCGGCGCGATCGGCCGGGCCCGATCCTGGGGCCGGCTCTTCCCCGGGGCGTCCGGCACGAGCCGTCCCGGCGACGCGGAGAGCGCCCGCTGGCTGCGTGATCTCTTCGCCGCTCCGCTGTTCTGACCGGGCACTCCGCCTCCTCGGGGTGCCCCTCGGGCCCGGCGCGGTTTCAATGGGAGGAGGACGTCCGCACGCCCGCGCGGCCCGGCGTGGGCGATCGCCCCGGGGAGGAGGTCACCGGCCATGACCCTCGCGACCCGCCTGCTGACCGCGTTGCCGCAGGACCACCGTGACCGCCTGATGACGCTGGCCCGCGAGGCCCTGTTCGAGCAGGACACCCGGATCTTCGAGGAGCGGGGCATCGCCGACCGGTTCTGGGTGCTGCGCTCGGGGTCGGTCTCGTTGGACCTGAAGGTGCCTGGCCGCCGTCGCGTCACCGTGGCCACGCTGGGGCCCGGCGATCTGCTCGGCTGGTCCTGGCTGTTCCCGCCGCACGAATGGGACTTCGGCGCCGAGGCGTTCAGCCCGGTCCGCGCCTACGAATTCGACGCGGACGCGGTGCGGGCGCTGTGCGAGGAGGAGCCGGCCCTCGGCTTCGCGCTGGTCCGTCTGATCACCGAAATCCTCGCGCACCGTCTGGAGGCGACCCGCGCCAAGCTGATCGAGCAGTGCGCGGTGCATCACGGCGTGACGCCGTAGCGACCGGCCGGCACACGGGGCGGCTACCGGCCGGTGCCCCGCGCCGTGCCGTCCCTGACCAGCAGGCTGCCGAGCGCGGTGCGCCGGTGCAGCACCGAGCGCCCGGCGCGGACCGTGCTGATCAGGCCGGCGCCGCGCAGGGCGGCGGTGTGGGCCGACGCGGTGGCGTTGCTGACGCGCAGCCGCCGGGCGAGGCCGCCGGTGCTGTGCTCGTCCGCGAGCAGCAGCAGGATGTCGGCGCGGGTCCGCCCGAGCACCCCGGCCAGCGCCTCGTCCGCGCCGCCCGCCCCCGTGAGCGGCAGCGGCAGTCCCGGACCTGCCGGGTACGTGACGACCGGCGGGCTGCCCGGCAGGTCGGAGACGAGGGGGTGGCCCCGCCAGTGGAAGGTGGGCATCAGCACCAGGCCGCGGCCCGCCGGCCTGACGTCGCGGTCGGGCCCGTCGCACTCCCACACGTCGGCGTGCAGCCGGGCACCGGGCAGCAGTGCGGCGACGGCGGCCTCGATGCCGTGCTCGGCGACTGCCAGGGCGTGGCGGGTGAACTCCGCGTGGTGCAGGTCCTGGACCTGCGGCCAGACGGGCCGCACCGCCGTCTCGAAAGCCGCGTGCTGGGCGCGGCGGAGCAGCTGGAAGGCGCCGCGGTCGCCCCGGTGCAGGTCGCGGATCCAGAGCGGCGGCGGGGCCGGGTGCGCGGCGTGGACCCGTTCGATCTCGGCGCGTACCCAGGCCGGGTCGGCGGCCCTGACGGAGTCGAGGCCGTCGCCGAGACGGTCGTCGAAGATGTCGATGAAGGCGGGCGCCTCCTGCCCGGGTACCAGGTCCCGCAGCGGCAGGACGGCGGCCGGCAGGGATCTGAGCAGCCGCCGGCGCCAGCGCCCGAAGAGCAGTTCGTCGTCGCGGCGGACCATCATCGCGAGGGCGACGTTCAACTCCTGCAACGGGGCCGGGCGGGGCGCGAACCTGACCCGCGCGACATCGGCCGCCGTGACGTGGATCCGGATCACTACTCCCCCTGGTGACGCTGCGCCATCGTTTCGGCCAGGCCCTGAATCCTCGCTCGGGCCACCGGTCCGGCACCAGCATGCAGGTCGGGCCCCTGCACCCCCATGAGGGGCCGCCGGAAGCAGCACACCGCTCACGCATCGGAGGAGAACCATGCGGAACACAGCGCGCGACAACAGGGGACGGCAGGGCCGGGAGGCGGCGCCTGAGCGAGGGGCGCGGGGCGGTGGGGTGGGCCGCCGTACGGTCGCCGCGTCGGCGGTCACAGCCGCGGCGTTGCTGGTCACGGGTGGTGCGGACGGTGCGCGGGCGGATGCCGCGGGCCGTCGCGCCCGGCGGGCGGCGGCAGTCGGCGGCCTGATCCTGCGGCTGCCCGCGCCCACCGGTCCGCACCCGGTCGGGTCCGTCGCGCTGCACCTCGTCGACCGCTCCCGGCGCGACCCGTGGGAGGACGGCATCAGCGTCCGCGAGGTGATGGTGACGGTCTGCTACCCGGCCCGTACCGTCCACGGCCGCCCGCGCGCACCGCAGTTGACCGCGGACGCCGCCCCGTGGTTCGCACGGATCGACACCGCTGTGCACCCGGAGCTGCCCAAGAGCGGGGTGGACTGGGCGGCGACGCTGACGCACGCGCACCCGGGCGCGCCCGCGCAGCCGGTGCGGCGGCCGGTCCTGCTGTACAGCCCCGGGGGCGGGGATCCGCGCACGGTCGGCACCGGGGTCGCCGAGGAGCTGGCGAGCCACGGGTACGTGGTGGTCACCGTCGACCATCCCGGGGACGCCAGTGAGGTCGACTTCCCCTCCGGGACGGCGGAGCGGGGCAAGGTCCGCCCGACCGTGTTGCGGGGCGATCCCCGGTCGGATCCGGGGCAGTTCCGCATCCTGGTCGGCACCCGGATCGCGGACCTCCGGTTCGTCATCGACCAGCTCGGACTCCTGGCGGCCGGACGGAATCCGGACGCGGACGGCCGCACACTGCCCGCGGGTCTGGGGCGTGCGCTGGACCTGCGGCGGGTGGGCGGGTACGGGCATTCGGCCGGTGGCACCGCGGTCGCCGAGGCGCTGTACGAGGACCGCAGGATCGGCGCCGCGGTCAACCTGGAGGGCTTCCTCGACCATCCGCCGCAGGCGCCGGGCGAGGAAGGCGAGTTGTTCCCCGTCGCCCGCCACGGAGTGGACCGCCCGTTGCTGCTGCTCGGGTCCGAGGGTTTCGCCGGGCGGGCGGAGCTGGCACGTTCCTGGTCGGCGATGCTCTCCCGGCCGGGAGGCCGCACCGAACGAGGGCTGATCGGCAATGCCGCGCACTGGGTCTTCACCGACTACGCCGCCCTCGCGCCGCAACTCCACGCCGCCGGGCTGATGTCCACGGCCCGGCGGACCGCGCTGGTCGGCGCGCTCCCGCCGCGGGAATCGGTGCCCACGGTCCGGCGGCACGTACGGACGTTCTTCGACCGGCACCTGACCCCGTGCCAGAGCGCTTCGTGACACCGCGGAGATCCGTCAGAAGCGCCCTGAGGTACCGGCCTCAGCTGTCTCCGTACCGCAGCGCTTCCTCGACGATCGCCTCCAGCCGGCTGTGGTGGGCGCCCCGCCAGTAGACGCGTCCGCAGGCCGTGCACCGGGCGAAGACGTCGTATGTGCGCTGGGTGCCGCCCTGGAGCTGCTCTACGACCGTGTCCTTGTCGGCGTCCGCGAGCGGGCCGTTGCAGGCGGTGCAGCGGGTCCAGGGGGCGAGTACGGGCGCGAACCGGCCGATGACGTCCCGGAGTTGCTCCTCGGGGCGGTCGCTGTAGACGTACGCGCCGGCCCACAGCTCCCGCCGCTGGAGCAGCCCGCGGTCCCGGGAGAGCAGGACCCGGCGCTGCCGCGCCGACTGCTTCGCGAGTGCGGCGTCGCCCGGGTCCTCGTTGGTGTAAGCGGCATCCACGCCGAGCAGCCGCAACCGCCGGGCGAGGGTGCCGAGATGGACGTCGAGCAGGAAGCGCAGCGGGGCGCCGGGGACCTGCTGGGGCCTGGCGACGGCCTGCACCGTGACGCTCTCGCCGTCCTGCGGCACGTGCGAGACGGGTACCTCCGTGCCGTCCACGAGCAGCCGTCCGACTTCCGTGAGGGGTACGCCGAGCGACTCGACGACGTGGCCGAGCGTGGACGTTCCGTCGGTCGTCACGAGGGTGCGGTCGGCGCTGCGGCCCGCCGCGAGGAAGAGGTGCAGTGCGGGGGCGAAGCTGAAGGGGATGTCGGGTCCTTTCACGGGCCCAGCATGCCATCGGCCCGGCCGCAGCGGCGCGGAGATTTCCGCTGGTGGGGAGCTGTCGGAGAGGGGGCGGGCGGTTCCCCGCCCCGGGTCACAGCGCGTCGGCCAGCTCTCCGATCCGGTCGGCCAGGCAGGGGTCGGGGTGCGGGACGCGGCCGAATTCGTCGTGATCGGTGCCAGTGAGGCGAGAGCGTCGTGGAGAGTCACGTTTCTGTCCTCCTTCCGGTGGGCGGCGCTGCCGCGTCCGCGGCGGGCGCCGGAGGACGTGCTGTCCTCAACGGGCAGGATTTCGGAAGGAGGTGGGCGAACGTGCAACGCAGCCCGAAAGAAAAATACGGAAAGCGATCATCCTGTTACGCAGATGTGCGACCGGCCGCCGCCCTGGACGGCACGGCGGATAATCGCCGAGCCCGCGCCCGGCCGCCACCCTGGCCAGTGCGAACACCCTCAACTCGACTACAGGCAGGGGCACTTGACTCACCACTCGACGCCTGGACGGCACGGCCCGGCACGCCGGTCGGAATGCGGCGCAGCTCATGGCCTCTCGCCGCATATTGCGCGCGGCCCGCATCCGGCATCACCGTCGGCGCCTCGCGCCAGCGCCCTCCCGTTCGGGGGCCGGTGCCACCAACCGCTTGGTCTCACTTTGCACACTCCCCTCCCACGCCCCGCGATTGTGCGATAGAAGAGATCGTTGAACGCGGCACCACCCACCAAAAAGATCCCGGAATGACTACAGTTGACCCCTTTCGCGCCACCACGGCGACCGACGTCGCACGTGTCGCCGGTGTATCCCAGTCGACGGTCTCCCTCGTTCTGAACGGCAAGTCGGCGGGCCGCATCAGCGAGCGGACCGCCCGCAGGGTCACCGAAACCGCGCGCCGGCTCGGCTACCGCATCAACCAGTCCGCCCGCCACCTGCGTCTCGGCACCAGCGGAACGGTTCTGCTCGTGGTGCCCACGCTGACCAACAGCGCCTTCGCCGCCGTCCACGCGGGCGCGGCCCGGGTGGGCGCGGGACACGGCCTCGGCGTGGTGGTCTTCCCGCTCGGCGCCGAGGACGGCGCCAGCCCGTTCTCCGCCCCGCAGCAGGCACTCGACGGCGTCATCGCCTGCTCGCTGTCCGCCGACAACGTCGGCGACCTCAGCGCGGGTGTGCCGCTCGTCGTCCTGGACGACGCACCGGTGACCGGCACCCCCACCGTCACCATGGACGTCGGCACCGGCATGGCCACGGCGGTGTCCCGGCTGCTGGCGCTCGGCCACCGGCGGATCGCCCACATACGGGCCGACCGGCGCGCGTGGACCTTCCGCAGGCGCGCCGAGGTCTTCGACCGGAGCATGCGGGCCGCCCCGCAGGCCGCGGCGCTGCGGGTGCCCAGTGCGCTGCCGCCCGCCGAGGTGCGCGAGCGGGTGCTCCCGGTGCTCGCCGCGGCGGACCGTCCCACCGCGATGATCTGCGACGACGACAACATGGCGACGGGTGTCTACGCCGCGGCGGCGAGCCTCGGCCTGACCGTCGGCGCCGACCTGTCGGTGATCGGCTTCAACGACACGCCGTCCACCCCGCCGACCACGCCACCCCTGACCAGCGTGCGCCTTCCCCTGGAGGAGCTGGGCGGGCAGGGCATGCGCGCCCTGGTGGAACTGCGCGGCGGCCGGATGCCGGAGGGTGTCTCACTGCCGGTCACGTTCCGGCAGCGGGATTCCATCGGCCCGGCGCCGCGCGGCTGACCGCACCGGGGCGGGCCGCTTCCGGAGGGCCTCCCCTCAGACCCAGCCGTGGATGACGCTCGCGGCCTCGTCGAAGCCGACGCGCTCGGTGAGCTGCCGGTCCTTGGGGATGTACGAGTGGGAGAACAGGTCGTGGACGCCGCTCGCCCCCACCGCCAGGACGTCGTGGAGCGGCGTGCGCAACACCGCGGCCAGGTAGCTCTCGTCGACCCCGCCGCCGCGGATGACGTCGGCGGCGTAGAGCGTGGTGAGTGCGGATCCGGCGCGTGCGAAGAAGACCGGGGTGCCGGCGATCATGCCGCTGATGTCGGCGCCTGCCATCAGGCGGGCCTCGTCCGGGAACCCGTGGTCCTCGAAGAGCGCCGACCAGCCCTGCCGGAGGCGGCTGGTGTAGACGAGCGATCCGGGACCGACCAGGGGCTTGATGCCGGCGAAGAGCAGCAGGCTCACCCACAGCGCGACGGACGGGATGATCTCCTCGCGGGCCAGGGCCTCGCGGACGGCGTCCCGGGTCAGCTCGATGCCCAGGTGCGCGAAGCGGGGGTCGGCGGGGACCAGGGACCTCCCCCGGACGTACAGGCGCAGCAGCCCCGGGCGGTGCGGGTGGGTGCGCCAGAAGAAGTGGGTGCCCTTGCCCGCCGCCTCGTCCCAGGCGACGACGACGCCCCGGAAGGTGTCCAGGACGTGGCCGCGCAGCGTGGGCTCGAACAGCGCGTCGGCCAGGGCGCTCTCGCCCGCCAGCAGCTCGATGAGGGATTCCCGTGCCACGTCCTCGGCGTTGGCGTACAGCAGGTGCGGGACGCCCTCGCGCAGCGGCGGGGCGAAGAGCCGCGGCCAGGTGCCGTGCACGGCGACCGCGAGCTGGTCGCGGTGGGCGCGGGTGCGGGAGTGGTCGAGTCCGTTCAGGAGGTCCTGGTACTCCTGGAGGAAGTCCTGGTCGGCCGGGGTGTGGGCGGACCAGCGCTTGAGGGCGCGCTGCCGTTCCACGAAGTCGAAGGGGCGGGCGGGTACGTGGTACATGACGTCCCGGTGTTCCTTCGCCGCGAAGTACGGGACGTCCCGGCCGCGGAACCGGAAGCCGCCGCGCATGTAGTGGTTGCCGGGGCCGACGTTGCTGCACGAGAGGGTGACGATCGGCGCGCCCTGACGGCCGTCCAGGAGGCGGGAGGCGTTGGCGATGATGTTGGTGCCCAGCAGCAGCGGGTGGTTGAGGAGCTGGTGGTGGTCGACGATGTTCACCGCGCGCAACTGCTGTGCGGTGACGGTGGATCCGGGGCCCCGGGGGCCGAAGGCGCGTGCCAGGACCCGCCGGGTGGCGCGGGCGACCAGTTCCTGGCGCGCGGTGTGCTCCGGGGCGGCCGGGGCGGTGGGGTGCAGGGTGCCTGCGTACTCCCCCAGCGGCCTGCCGTCCTCGAAGTAGGGCGCCATGTCGGGCACGTACTTCCGGATCTGCCCGACGACGGAGTCCAGCAACTCCCGTACCCGTGGTGCGTCCATGACCGCCTCGTCAGCTCGCCGTCTCCTGCGCCGTGGCCAGCGCCGCGGCGACCATCGCCTGTCCCACCGACAGGCCGCCGTCGTTGGTGGGGATCCGCCGGTGGGTGTGCACCCGCAGACCGGCGGTGGTCAGCTCCGCTTCCGTACGCACCAGCAGATGCTGGTTGAGGAACACCCCGCCGCTGAGAGCGACATCGCGCAGCCCGTGGGTGCGCGACAGCCGCAGACAGACCTCGACCACGGCGTGCACCACACTCTCATGGAAGGCCCGGCTCAACTCGGCCGTGGTGGCGCGGTGTTCCAGGATTCCGTCGAGCAGCGCGGCCAGCCACGGCCGGTGGTCGACCACCAGACGCCCCTCGTCCTCGGTCAGCCGCAGCGGCCAGGGTGCGGCCGGGGTGTGGTCCCAGGCGATCTGCGCCTCCAGTTCGACGGCGGCCTGGCCCTCGTAGCCGGACTCCTCGCAGACGCCGAGCAGCGCGGAGTACGCGTCGAAGAGGCGGCCCATGCTGGAGGTCTGCGGGGCGTTGATGCCGCGGGTGGTCATCTTCATCAGGACGCCGACCTCGAAGGGGTCTCGGTGCCGCAGCAGGTCGAGCGGGAGGGAGGCGGCGTCCGGGCCGAAGTGCTGGGTGAGCAGCGCAATCGCCACGCGGGCCGGTTCGCGGACGGCCTTGTCGCCGCCGGGCAGGCGGAAGCGGGCCAGGTGTCCGGCGCGCTCGAAGCCGCGGTAGTCGCCGACGAGGAATTCGCCGCCCCAGATGGTGCCGTCCGTGCCGTAGCCGGTGCCGTCGAAGATCACGCCGATGACCGGGCGGTCGAGGCCGTTGTCGGCCATGCAGGAGGCCATGTGGGCGTGGTGGTGCTGGACGGCGACCGGTTCCATGTCCCGGCAGGCGCGGGCGTAGCGGGTGGAGTGGAAGTCGGGGTGCAGGTCGTGGGCGACGTAGCGCGGGGTCACCCCGAACACGCCGCGGAGATGGTCGATGGTCTCCGCGAAGAACCGCTGGTTGCCGGTGGTCTTGAGGTCGCCGATGTGCTGGCCGACGTAGAGGGAGGTGCCGGAGCCGACGCAGACGGTGTTCTTCAGCTCGCCGCCGACGGCGAGGACCGGCGGGATCTCGAACGGGGCGGGCACCGGGTCGGGGACGTAGCCGCGGGCGCGGCGCAGAAAGGTCACCTTGGGCTCGCCTGCGCTGTGCACGATGCGGGCGATGGAGTCGTCGATCCGCAGGTGGATCGCGCGGTTGTGCACCAGGAAGTGGTCGGCAAGGCCCTGGAGGGTGTCCAGGGCCTCGTCCTCGGTGCGTGCCATCGGCTCGTCGGGGGCGTTGCCGCTGGTGGCGATGAGGACGCCGGACGTGCCGGCCAGCAGGAGGTGCTGGAGCGGGGTGGTCGGCAGCATGAAGCCCAGGGTCGGGGAGCCGGGGGCGATCTGCGGGGACAGGCCGCTGCCGGCTCGGGCGCGGAGCAGGACGATGGGGCGTCCCGGGGATTCCAGCAGCCGGGTCTCGTGGGTGTCGAGGTGTGCGTAGCGGGCGACGGTCTCGCTGTCGGCGGCCAGCAGGGCGAAGGGTTTGGCGCTGCGTTCCTTGCGGGCGCGGAGTGCGGCGACGGCGTCGGCGTGGTGCGGGTCGGCCATCAGCTGGTAGCCGCCGAGCGCCTTGACCGCGAGGATGTGGCCGCCGCGCAGCAGTGCGGCGGCGGCGTCGACGGGGTCGGGCGCGGGGTGTTCGGCGCCGTCGGGCGCGAGCAGCCGCACCCGCGGGCCGCAGTCCCAGCAGGCGTTGGGCTGGGCGTGGAAGCGGCGGTCGGCGGCCGATTCGTACTCCTTGCGGCAGGCGGGGCACATGACGAAGTCGGCCATGGTGGTCTGCGGGCGGTCGTAGGGCACCGCGGTGATGATGCTGTAACGGGGGCCGCAGTTGGTGCAGTTGATGAGCGGGTAGCGGTGGCGGCGGTCGCCGGGGTCGAAGAGTTCGGCGACGCAGTCGGTGCAGACGTAGCTGTCGGGGGTGATCAGGACGCCGGCCCCGCCGTCGGAGCGGCTGCGGCGGATGGCGAAGGTGGTCGTCCAGTCCCGCACCGCTTCCTCGGCGACGACCTCGCAGGTGTCGATGCGGGCGAGTCCGGGCAGCCGCTCGCGCAGGTCGCGGCCGAAGGCGTCGGCTGCGGCGCGCGGGCCCTCGACGCAGAGGGTGACGCCCCGGGCGTCGTTGAGCACCCAGCCGCCCAGCAGGTGCTGGGTGGCCAGGCGGTGGACGAACGGCCGGAAGCCGACGCCCTGGACGAAGCCGGTGACGCGCAGGGTGCGGCGGACCGCATCCATCAGCAGAGCCTCGGCAGCTGGGCGCCGTAGAGCAGTTCCACGGTGGCCTCGCGGCCGTCGGCTCCGGTCATCCGCACCTCTCCCGGCGGTCCTTCGACGACGCTCCCGACGACGGCTGCGGCGGCACAGGTGCCGTGCGCGTGCAGGGCGTTGAGTGCGGCGTCGGTCCGGTCGGGCGCGACGACCAGGCAGAGGTTGCCCTCGTTGGCGAGGTACATGACGTCGACACCCAGCATGTCGGCGGCCATCGCGGTCTCAGGACGCACCGGCAGCGCCTGCTGGGTGAGGCCGATCGCCACGCCTGACGCCTGGGCGAACTCGTTGACGACGGTGCCCAGGCCGCCGCGGGTCACGTCCCTGATGCACCGGACGCCGTCGCCGCAGGCGTCCAGGACGTCGGCGATGACGTGGTTGAGCACCGCGCAGTCGCTGAACACCCGCTGCTCGAAGCCCAGGCCCTCGCGCAGCGAGAGGATGTGGATGCTGTGATCGCCCAGGTAGCCCGTCACGATGACCTGGTCGCCGGTGCGCAGCGCGCGGCTGGAGAGCCCCGTGGCGCGCTCCAGCACGCCGATGCCGGTGGTGTTGAGAAAGATCCCGTCGGCCTCGCCGCGCCGTACGACCTTGGTGTCGCCCGCGACGATCCGTACGCCGGCCGCCTCCGCGGTGTCCCTGACGGAGTGCAGGATCCGCCGGAAGTCCGCCAGCGCGAAGCCTTCCTCCAGGACGACGGCGAGGGTGAGGTAGAGCGGCCTGGCGCCGCTGACGGCGAGGTCGTTGACGGTGCCGGCGACGGCGATCTTTCCGATGTCGCCGTTGCCGAAGAACACCGGATCGACCACGAACGAGTCGGTGGTCATGGCGATCCGGCGGCCGGGCAGTTCCAGCAGCGCGCTGTCCTCCATCTCACCGATGTAGGTATCGCCGAGGATCGAGGCGATGGTGCCCGAGATGAGCTCCTGGCTCATCCCGCCACCGGCTCCGTGGTCCAGGACAACTGTCTTCGTCACGCGCCAGCCTTTCGTGGGGGAACGCGAAGACTCAAGAGAGGGCGGAAGTCCGTGGGTGGCCACGGAAGTCCGCGGGAAGCCGCCGGGACCGGTCAGGCAGCCGTGACACCGGGGCCGCGGAGCGTCTTCTCCAGGAGGGCGTCCCACCACACCCGCATGATCTCGATGGCGTCCATGGCGCCCTTGCGGACCTCGGCCATGTCGATCGGGTCGCCGTCCCCGTCGGCGGCGTCGGGGCCGAGGTCGACGAAGGCGGCGAGGCCGTCCTTGTGGCCCTGTTCGATGCCGTCCTCCAGGTGGATGTCGTGGAAGCGCTTGATCAGGCTGCCGTCGTAGGTGAAGCCGCGGCGGTCGCAGATCTCCTTGCAGATCTCGTAGAAGACCTCGTGCTCGAAGATGGCCGCGGTCTCGGTCGCGTACAGCGAACCGAGGGCGCGCGAGGGGTCGGGGGCGCACAGCGCGTCGACGTCGGCGAGGAAGCGGGTGGTGGGCGCGAACTCCACCCGCTCGTCCATGTCGGTACCGGCTTCCAGCATGCCCTTCTTGTACATCGGGGCGTGGCCGTCCTCCTCGTCGACATTGCGCTGGAGTTCCGTCGAAACCCCTTTGTCGGCCAGCTTCTTGGTGCAGTCGACGGCCTTCTGGAGGAGGGTCTTGTTCGCGAAGGAGAACTGATAGTGCTCCCGCACCAGCCACTCCAGTGACTCCGTGCCGACCTGCGGAAGATCCTTCAGCAGCTGCTCCTTCACCGCATTGGTGAAGGCGTCGTTCCTCTCGTCGATCTGCACGGAAAGGCGCTCGGTCATGGCGTGCCTCTTTTCTCGTACGGTGTCGAAGGGGCGGCTGTCAACGGGGCTTTCCGCCCCGGCAGTCCGGCCACCGCGTGGCAGATTAGTCATACGCATGACGCACCGACAAGAGGAGCGTCAGATGTCAACTCCTGGCCGTATCAAGACTGTCCTGAACCAGCCATTGATCCACCATTGCCGCGCATCATGCGTATGACTACGCTCGTGCCGTCCGAGGCCACGTCTCGGCACACCCCAACTCCCGATCCAGGGACGACGCATGCCTCGATACGCGATTCTGACCAACGATCTCCAGCGCGATCTGGTCGACAAGAACGAGCAGCGCAAGGCCAATGTGGAGCTGATGACACCGGCGTTCCGGGAATTCCTCGCACAGATGCGGGACCAGGGTGTCACGGTGATCCATCTTCAATTGATCTACGACGAGGGCGACAAGAAGATCGAACTCCACGACGGCCGGATTCCGGTGCTGCGCGGCACGCCGGGCGCCGCATTGCTTCCGGAGTTCGTCGAGCCGTCCGACATCGTCATGGAGAAGAAGAAGGACAGCGGCTTCTTCGAGACCGGTCTCCATGATTTTCTCCAGGAACACGACATCGACACCGTGATCATCACGGGCATGCAGGCGCAGGTGTGCATCCAGACAACGGCGGCCGACGCGCATTTCCGCGGCTACAACGTCGTGGTGCCCACCGACGGTGTCGTCTCCACACGCGACGCGGACCGCGACCGCGCGCTGGAATGGCTGGCTTCCTACTGTGCCGTGGTGACGCCCATGGCCGACATCGTGCGCCGCATCAAGGAGAACGAACGCTTCGACTTCACCGTCCAGGCGCTCCCTTAGGGGATATCGCCGCAATCCCTCCCGTTCCCCGATTCCCTCGCATTCCTTCCCACCCCTTCGGTTCACCAGGAGGCCATCGATGGATCTGACAGTGGCGGCGGACGCGGGCCTCTGGAACGGGCTCGCCCTGCCCCCCGACGCGACCGCGTCGCCCGACGCCGTCGTCATCGGGGTGCCCTTCGAAGGCGGCGCGGGCGGGGCGGGCGGCGCCTCGCTGGGGCCCGCCCGCGTCCGGGAGCTGTCCCGCCGCGTCAAGACCACCGACCGGCACGGGCGGGACGCGTCCGGAGTCCGGCTGCGTGACCTGGGCGACGTCCCCACCTGGCGGTTCGACCTGCCCCGGTCCGTCGCCCACATCCGGGAGGTCTACGGCGAGGTGTTCCGCGACACCACCGTGCCGGTCCTGACCTACGGCGGCGACCATTCGGTCACCTACCCCATCGTCTCGGCCGCCGGGGCCGGGCGGCAGCTCGGACTCGTCTGGTTCGACGCGCATCCGGACGTGCTGGACGGCTACCAGGGCTCCACCGTCTCGCACGGCTCCCCGCTGCGCCGGATCATCGAGGACGGCGTGGTCGCCCCGGAGAACGTGCTGCTCGTCGGCACCCGCGCGTACGACGATGGCGAGGCCGGCTACATCGAGAAGAAGGGCATCCGGGAGGTACGGGCCGCGCACTTCGCCGCTGACCCGCAGCGGGCACGGGACGCCTACCGCCGCCACCTGGCCGAGATCGCGGCGCGGGTCGGCCACTTCTACGCGACGCTCGACATCGACGTGCTCGACGCGTCCTGCGTGCCCGGCACCGGCACACCGGTGGCCGGCGGCTTCGGCACCGGTGAACTGCTCGGTCTGCTGGAGGAGTTGCCCGAGCCGGTGATCGGCTACGACATCGTGGAGTTCGCGCCGGCCCACGACGTCGGCGGGATGACGGGACACGCGGTCATGGCCGTCACCACCGCCTACTTCGCACGCCTCGCCGCCGCGAAACACGACGCGCGGGCGTGAACACCCGCCACACAGGTACCTTCCCCGCATCCCCTCTTCCGCCGCCAGGAAAGGCAGAAACCGCACAGTGGACCTGCACGACGAGGAATCACCGCCGGCCGGCCGGCCGCTCCCGCCGGGGCGCGGGCCGCTCGCGTGGGCACGAGGGGCCGCCCGGAACATCCCCCAGGGGCGGGCGGCCCGCACCTTCCTCCTCGTCGCCTTCGTCGACGCCGCGGGCCGCGGGCTCTTCCTCGCCGGTTCGGCGCTCTTCTACACCCAGGTCATCGGGCTGACCAACGCCCAGGTGGGGCTGGGACTCTCGGTCGCGGGTCTCGTCGGCCTGGTGTGCGCGATCCCCATCGGCTGGCTCGCCGACCGGTTCGGCGACGGCCCGACCCTGGTGGCGCTGCAACTGTGGCGGGCAGCCGCCTTCCTGGTCTATCCGCTGGTCCACGGCTTCGGCACGTTCCTGGTGGTGGCCTGCCTGGTCGGGGCCGTCGAATGGGCCGCGGTGCCGATCATCCAGTCGGTCGCCGGCACCACCAGCGAGGAGCATTCGATGGTGGGCGCGATGGCGGTGGTGGCCGTCGCCCGCAACTCCGCGTACGCGCTGTCCGCGCTGGCCGCGACCGCGGTGATCACCTGGGCTTCGCCGCGCGCCTACGTCGCCTTCGTCCTCTTCAACGCGCTCGGATTCCTCGTATCGGGGCTGTTGTTGCTACGGCTGCGCCTGCCGCACAGGTCGGCGGACCAGGCGGAGAAACCGGCGCCAGGCTCCAAGCTGCTGCCGTTCAAGAACGTGCCGTTCCTGCTGCTGTCCCTGACGAACGGCATCCTCTACGCCCATATGCCGATCCTGTCGGTGGCGTTCCCGCTGTGGATCGTCACCCGCACCCAAGCGCCGCATTCCCTGGTCGGCGTCGCGCTGACCGTCAACACACTGATGGCGGTCTTCCTCCAGGTACGGCTCAGCAGAGGCGGCGACGCCATCGGGTGCGCGGCCCGCAAGCAACGGACGGCGGGCCTCGCGCTCGCGGCGTTCTGTCTGCTGGTCGCGATGACCGGCACCATGGACGAACTCGCCGCCGCACTCCTGCTGTTGCTGGCCGCCGTCGCCCTCACGCTGGGCGAGCTGTGGCAGTCGGCGGGCGGCTGGGGTATCTCCTACAGCCTGGCCCCCGAGGCGCAGCGCACCTACCAGCTGAGCATCTACCAGCTGGGGGCCACCGGCGTCACGGTCGCGGGCCCCGCGCTGCTGGTGATGGCCGTCGTGGACGTGGGCCCTTCCGGATGGCTGGGACTGGCCGCCCTGCTCGCGCTCACGGGGCTCGTCACGCCGTTCCTCGCGCGGCTGGCCGAGCGGTCGTCGGCCGCGCCGCAGGCCGCGGCGGCGCAGGCCGACTGAACGGGCGCGAGCCTGCCGCGCGGGCCGTGAGCGGGGGAAATGTCCCCCGCCCGACAGCGCGTCAACTACCCGGTGAACCAAGGCATTCGACATCCATCACCCTTGCGCGGACATCATACGTATGATCTTGTGATTCAATCAGTCACCCCGGCATCACTCGGCGCAACATTGGGTGCTGAATTTGGCAACTTTTGACGCAAGGAGGCCATCCATGGCAACGGCCGTCACGGTGTTCCGCGGAGTGGCCCCGGCCCAAAGCCCCGCGTACACCCGTGCCGCCGGCGCACTGCGCGGTCAGCTCACCGCGGCAGACATGGATCCGGCCGGCAGAGAAGCACCCGCCGGCCTCTCGGGACCGCATCACCACGCTCGACCATGCTGACGGTGCGGAGCGCCGGGCCCGGCAGTCCGGGACGGCCGCTCCGCGCACCGAGGCACGGCCCGGACGGCGGCGAACGGCCTGCCGGGCCCGCACCGCCGCCACCCCGTCGGCCTCTTCGGTAGCCGCCAACTCACGCCCCCGCACGCCGACTTCTCCCGGCGCGCCCCGCAGCACCCCCCCTCGCCCGACCCCGGCCGGCGCCCGGCTCCCCTCCCGTACGGCCGCACTCCCTGCCCTCCCGCTCGCCACCTTGGACAAGGACGCCTGTTCATGACGCTCACCCACACCATCTCCGTCGGCGACATCCGCCGGGACCTGCCGGTCGTACGGGTCGCGGAGAACACCCGCATCGCCTTCCTCAAGCTCTACGGCGATGTGGAACTGACCGTCGCCTGCGCCAAGGCGCTCGCCGGGCGGATGCCGTCGGACGCCGAGGTGATCCTGGGCCCGGAGGCCGGTGGCATCCTCCTCGCCCATGAACTCTCGCGGTACACCGGCCGCCCGTACGTCATCGCCCGCAAGAGGCGGCACCCCAACATGACGCGGCCGGTCCGGGTGCCGGTCCGGAACACCGGCACACCGGAGAAGCAGGAGCTGTTCCTCGGCGAGGACGACGCCGCGCTCGTCGAGGGCCGCCGGATCGCCCTCATCGACGAGGTGATCAGCAGCGGCGGCGTCCTCACCGCGCTGCACAATCTGGTGGCGGCGGCCGGCGGCACGGTGCGGCAGGTGCTGACCGTCGCCACCGAAGGCGAACGCCGCCCGGACGTCGCCTCGCTGCTGCACCTGCCCCTCTACACCGGCTGACACAGCGCCCCTCTCCCGCACCGCTGCGCGGCGGTCCACCCGAATGCCCGCGGACTCAACTGCCGCGCCCCTCCCCGCGCTTCGCCCCCAGCCGTACACTCCGGCCATGATCAGGAAAGCATTCACCACGGCCGTCGCCGGTGCGGCCCTGCTGGCGGCGGCCGGCAGCGCCCAGGCCCACACCCCGCCGACCGGCACGCCGCGCCCCGCGCAGTCCACCGGCGCCGTGTCCCGCGCGGCGGACGACGGCTGGCAGCAGGTCGGCGACGGCATCACCGCGGGCATCAGCGGCATCGTCGTCGACGGCGTGTCGGGCGACACGGTGGACACCCTCGCGGTCCGCGACAACAAGGAGGACGGCGAGAACCGTCTGGTGGCGGTGCGCTACCGCCCCGGCGCCGCCCCGCAGGCGCGGCCGGTGACATGGAGCGGCGAGCAGCCGGTCGACCTGGAGGCGCTCGACGCGGTCCCCGGTCACACCCACGAGTACGTGGCGCTGGCCAGCGACGGAACGGCGTACCGCATCCGCAGGGACGGCGACACGGCCACCGTCGTCGACTCCTTCGCGCTGCCCGGTACTTCGTCCAAGGGCAACTACGAGAGCTTCGCGCTGTCCGCCGTGGACGGCCGCCTGCTCGCGGTCTGGGCGGACCGCGGCGAGGACGACGACCCCGGCGTGCTGACCGCGGCCGAGTGGAATCCGGACACCCACGACTTCGGCAAGCGCGACTCCGCCGACCTGCGCGTCCCCTTCCCGACCGAGAACGTGCGGCACGTCTCGGACCTGAAGATCGCCGCGGACGGCACCCTGACGGTCTCCTCCGCGTCCGACCCGGGTGACGACGGCCCGTTCGACTCGGCCCTCTACCGCGCCGGAAAGGTCTCGTTCACCGGCGGCCACGACGCCGCACTCGACGTGCCCGCGACGCCGGAGCGGATCGCCACCTTCTCCGGCCACAAGATCGAGGCACTCGCCTGCGTGCCGGGCTCGGCCACCGGGGTGCTCGGCACCGACGACGAGAACGGCGGCGGCTGGATCACCTCCGCCGATTTCTGCCGTCCGTAAGGAGCCGCGGCTGCCGGGTGGTTGACGGCGAGCGGGGATGCGGGGCGGGTGGCCCGGTGCCGCCCGCCCCGCTGCATGCCGGGGTGCCGGGGCGTCCCGGACGGCGGTCCCGTCGTCAGGGCTGCTCGTCCTTCCGCCGCTTCGGCCGTCCGTCCGCCGGCCAGCGGTGCGCGGTTTCGCCGGGTGCCAGGCGGTCCACCACTTCGGCCAGTTCCCGGCAGGCGTCCTCGATCTTGCGGCGGATGCCGTTCTGCTCCGTGACGGTCGCCGCGAGCAGCAGCGCGGTGAGCGCGGCCGAGGCGTTCAGCGCCTGGAGGTTGACCATCACGGAGAAGAGGCTGTGCCCCGCGAACGGGCCGACCCGGTCGGTGGCCGCGGTGATCGCCAGGACGGAGATGATCAGGGCGCACGGGGCGGCCCCGGCGAGCTGGAAGCGGAGCGCCGCCCAGACGATCAGCGGGAAGACGAGGAAGAGCAGGGCGAGCGAACTGCGGGTGCCGAGCAGGGAGATGACGACCGCGGTGAGCAGCAGGGCGGACGCCTCGGCCCAGCGCGACGGGAGAGACAGCGGCAGCCGGATCGCCCGCAGCGACAGCAGCAGCGGCGTGATGATCAGGACGCCCATCGCGTCGCCCGCCCACCACGCCGACCAGGTGGGCCAGAACCCGCCGGCCGGCAGTTTCCCGCTGAGGAGCAGCGTGCCGGTGCCCAGCGTCGCGCTGATCAGCATGCCGGCGAAGGCGCCGAGCACGACCAGCGCCACCCCGTCCCGCAGCCGGTCGAGTTCGACGCGGAAACCGGCCCTGCGCAGCATCAGGAAGGCGGCCACCGGGCCGAGCGTGTTGCCCAGGAGGTTGCCGATGATGCCGACGTCGAGCGGGCCGAGGGTGGCGATGACGAGGAAGGTGCCGAGAACGACGCCGGGCCAGGTGCGCAGGCCGAAGAGCAGGAAGCAGCTGAGGGCGATGCCGGTGGGCGGCCAGAGCGGGGTGACCACCGCTCCCGCGATCACCACCTGTTCCAGCAGGCCGATACGGGCAGCCGCGTAGTAGGCGGCGGCGAGGGCGAGGATCCTCAGGGCCGCGATCGCCGGACGCCGGACATCCTCGGTGCGCACCACAGCAGTCATCAGACAACGCCGGCGACGCCCTGCGGCCACCGACACGCACACCCGGCCGTGCGTCACTCCGGGCCGCGGGCCGCCCTGTCGAAGCAGAGGGCGATCACCGCGGCGTCGTCGGCGTGGCCGGTGAATTCGGCCACGCCCATGACGGCCTCGGCGACCGCGGCCGGGTCGCCGTGCGGTGCCCGGATGCTGACCCGCCGGATCGCCTCCGCGAGGCCCGCCTCGATCGGGAACGAAGGCCCTTCGACCACACCGTCGGTGAGCAGGACGAACGCCCCGGCCCTGGTCAGCGGGCGGCGGGTCACCGGGTAGGTCTCGCCGGGCAGCACGCCGAGCGGCACCCCGCCGGCGTCCTCGGCGAGGCCGCAGCGGCCGTCGGACGTGGCCCAGACACCGGGGATGTGTCCCGCGCGGGCGCTGGACAACTCCCAGGTGACGGGGTCGAAGCGGAGGAAAGTGCAGGTGGCGAAGAGCCCGCAATCCACGGACAGCAGCAGGTCGTTGGCGCGGCTCAGCACCTCTCCCGGGTCGGCGGCGACGGTGGCCACGGCGCGCAGCCCGATCCGGATCTGTCCCATGAAGGCGGCGGCTTCGACGTCGTGGCCCTGTACGTCACCGAGCGAGAAGGCGACCGACCCGTCGGGCAGCGTGAAGCCGTCGTACCAGTCGCCGCCGATGTCCAGGCCGTGCCGGGCGGGGGCGTATCCGGCCGCCGCCCGCAGGCCGGGGAGCTGCGGCAGCGCGGCCGGCAGCATCTCCCGCTGGAGGGCCTGGGCCAGCTCCACCCTGGCCCGCTGAAGCTCCGCTCCCGCCCGCGCCTGGGCGGTGAGCCGCCCGAGCGTGGTCAGCAGGTCGTCGGCGCTCACCGACCGCGGAGGACGACGCCGGAACATGGACGGCTCCGATGTACATCAGGTCGCGGGCCGCTGCGGGGCGCCCCTGGGTCGTGTCGTCGAAGTCCCCTCCGGGCAACGACGCGACGTCGACGACACGGCCTCGCGCGGCATATCCCTTCCGGCCTCCTGAACCGGCCCGGCCGGGACACCCCTGCCGGGCCTTTCCCTCGGGTGGCGCCGGACGGCCCCACCCGGAAGCTCCACGCTCAGGATAGGCGCGCCGGGCACCTTGCGCCCGGCGGTGGCAGGCACAAGGCCGGGCGGGTGCGCGGCTCCCGTGCGGCGCTGCGGGCGGTGGTCAGGAGGCGGGTGCGAGGGTCGTGGCCCGGTGCCGGACTCCGGAGCGCACCGCCCAGAAGAAGACGGCCAGGGCGATGACGGCGACGGTGAGCGAGTCGTAAGGGGCGGGGAGGTGGGCGGAGCCCTCGAAGGTGCCGAGCCAGGACAGCAGGGTCAGGGCGGCGAGGTAGCACACCAGCCAGGCGCCGGTGCGCAGTTCGGCGGTGAGCGACCCGCGGCGCCCGCCGGGTTCCGTGCCGCGCTGCGCGCCGGGGCGCCGCATGGCCAGGAAGATCAGGATCCCGCCGAGCACGAGGGGCAGCGCGAGCCGCAGATCGTGCCAGCCCGACCAGTAGACGAACTCGGTGGCCACGACGAAGCTGAGCGGGGCGATCCAGCGCAGCCCCGGCACCCACCCCGCGGTGCCGCCGCCGGGCTCGGCCCTGAAGACGGCGACGGCCACCGCCGACGCCGCGTAGATCAGCAGGTACATGTCGCCCATCACGCTGACGATGTCCTGCCAGCCGCCGACCGGGAGCAGGAAGACGATGATCACCGCGAGGTTGATGACCAGGGCGCGGCGCGGCATGCCGGAGCGCTCGTGCACCTTCATGAAGAAGCGCGGGATGGTGCCGTTCTTGGCGAGCGCGTAGGTGTGCCGCGCGTCGATCGCCACGCCGACGTAGGCGGAGCCGCCGGGCGAGATGACCGCGTCGGCGTAGAGCAGGCTGGAGAGCCAGTGCAGATTGAGGATCAGGGCGAGCTGGCCGAAGGGTGATTCGAAGGAGACGCCGCTCCAGCCGCCGCCGAGCACCTTGTCGGGGACGGTGAACAGGAAGGCCACCTGGAGGGCCAGGTACATCAGGACGGCCAGGCCGATGCCGGTGAGGACGGCGGCGGGGATGGTGCGGCGCGGGTTGCGGGTCTCGCCGGAGAAGTCCAGCGGGGCCTGGAATCCGTTGACGGAGTAGACGATGCCGCCGCCGGCCAGCGCGGTCAGGCAGGCCGCGTAGCCGTACGGGGCGAAGCCGCCGTGGTCGGTGAGGCGGCCGGAGTGCCAGCCGGAGGCGATGAGCGCGATCACGGTGATCACCGGGACGACGATTTTGAACACCGAGACGAGATTGTTGAGTTGGGCGAACATCCGTACCGCGAACCAGTTCAGCGCGGTCAGCAGCACGCTGAGTCCGGCGGCGAGCGCGAGCCCGGATGCGGTGAGGGTGTGGCCGTTGTAGATGCCCGGCAGGTAGTGCGCGGCGTACTGCATGATCGCGCTGATCTCGGCGGCGGTGCCGCCCACCGACAGCAGCACCGACCAGCCGACGACGGTGCCGACCAGGCGCCCGCTGGCGAACAGCGGCCAGCGGACCGTGCCGCCGCCCTCGGGACGCGAGGCGCCGAGTTCGATCATGACGAGGGCGACCAGGGCGCACAGCAGCCCCGCCCCGATCCAGGACAGCAGCGACGCGGGCCCCGCGGTCTGCGCCGCGTACATGGCCGCGAACAGCCATCCGGAGCCGACGATGTTGGAGAAGCCGATCGCGGTCAGCCCCCAGAAGCCCAGTTCTCTGCGGAGCCTGCCCTCCTGTATCTGCACCCCCGGCGCGTCGGCGCCCCCGCCCCCACCTGTCACCTGACGCTCCGACACAGCTTCGGCCTCCTGCTTCACTTCCCGGCTGGACGGCCCTGCGTGCGCGGGACCTGACGCGGATTCTGCCGGTCAGCACCCCGGATCCCCCAAGCGGCCCGGTCTCCACCGCCCGCCGTGCGGTCTTACCTGCCGAGATGTCCGTGTTCGCTCCTTGGGACGGATGGTGTACCCCGCCCGGCGTCAGGCACCGGTCCGCCGCCGCGTGGTACTCAGCCGCACGTCCAGCAGCCGGCCCAGCAGGCCAAGGGCGGGAGATGGTGCCGGTGGGCGCGGTCGGCGTGGAGCCCCGCCGGCCGCGCGTCCTGGGCGCCGGCGATGCCCTGGGCCAGCCGGGCCCAGAGGATCACCGTGATCGCCGCGAGTTCCTCGGGCTCGGCCACGCCCTTGTCGATGCGCAGCGCGAAGTCGTGGGGCGGACCGTCTGCGGGGGCGGTCACGGCCGGGGCCCTGTGGGGGGACGGCGCAGCCCGTGTGCCGGGTGTCCCGGTCGGGGCGCGGTGTGGGAGGCGGGTGGTGCGGTCACACGGCCGACCCTAGGAGCGCGGGTGGGAGCCGTCGCGCCGACGCTCGCCGACCGGGTGGTGCCCGTGCCGCGCCTCCCCTGCCGCCGCGGCCCACGGGCTGCCGCGCAACGCCCCGCGCCACGTAGGCCGTTCGGGCGAGCGGCGGCTCCCGGAACCGGGCGGGCCGGCCGCCGCCGTCCGGGTCAGGACATCCGGGTGGGTTGCCCCGACAGCATGTTGACGCAGGCGCGGACCGGCGGGCTCGCGGTGCGGGTGAGCCAGGCGGCCTTGATGTCGCGGCGCAGGGCGGGCCGGGTACGCAGGAACCGCACGGCGGGTGGGGCGAGGCCGCGGGACACGGCGGGGATGAGGGCGGCGGCGACGCCCTGTTCGACCAGGGCGAGCTGGGTGAGGTGTTCGGCGAGGGTGTAGCGCACCTCGGGTTCGACGTCTTCGGCGCGCAGCGCCTGGAGGAGCGCTTCGTACGGCTCGGTGCCCGGCGGGCAGGCGGTCCACACGGTGCCCGCCAGTTCGGCGAGGCCGACCGTTTCCCGGTCGCCGAGCGGGTGGTCGGCGGACACCGCCACGTAGGCGTCCTCACTGGTCAGCGTCTGTACGCTCACGCCTTCGGGGACGAAGAGGGGGCGGTTGGCCCAGCTTTCGACGAGCAGCAGATCGAGGGTGCCGGCGAGCAGCAGCGGCAGCAGGTCGACGGCCTCGCCGTCGTGCACCGTGGGGGTCAGCCGGGGGTGGGCGGCGGTCAGTGCGGCCAGCGTCCGGGGCAGCAGGGTGCGTACCGCACTGCCCACGCCGCCGATCCGCAGCGGGCCGATGACGTCGTCGCCGAGGTCGGCGAGATCCCGCTCGGCGGCGGCGAGTTGGGCGAGCAGCCGGTCGGCGTGGCCGGCGAGGACGCGTCCGGCGTGGGTGAGGCGGACGCTGCGGCCCTGGGGTTCGAGCAGCGGGCGCCCGGCTTCGCGTTCCAGTTTGGCGAGCTGCTGGGAGACGCCCGACGGGGTCAGCCGGAGTGTCTTGGCGGCCTGGGCGATGGAGCCGTGGGCGGCCACCGCGGCGAGGGCGCGGAGCCGGTCGATGCTGAACACATCAGAAATTCTACCGGGTATTGCCGCCAAATCTTCGCTTTTTCTTCTGGATTGCGGCGGTCAGAGTGGACGCATGGGATCCGACGAGACGCAGATCGAGGCGGCGGCGCCCCCGGCGACGGCACCGCGGGCCGGAGCCGGGCGGGCGCCGGATGGCGCGGTGCCGCGCCGCGCGGGGCGCTGGAGCGGGCCGGTGGCGGGGGTCGTCGCCGGGTCCGCGTGCATCTCGGCGTCGGCGGTGTTCATGAAGCTGTCCGGCACGAACGCGGGGACGGCGGCGTTCCTGCGGTGCGCGCTCGCGCTGCCGGTGCTGGTGCCGCTCGCGCTGCGGGAGCGGCGGCGGACCGGGCGCCGGGCGGTGTCCCACCTGCTGGCGGATCTCGCGGCCGGGCTGCTGCTCGGCGTCGACCTGGTCTTCTGGGCGGCGAGCGTCCTGCACGTCGGCGCCGCCGTCGCCACGCTGCTGCTCAACGTCCAGGTCGTGGTCTTCCCGCTGCTCGCCAGGCTGGTCTCGAAGACGGCGCTGCCCCGGCGGTTCCTGTGCACGGCGCCGCTGATGCTGGGCGGGGTCGCGCTCGCGAGCGGCGCCGTCGGGCAGCCGCAGCCGGGCAGCGATCCGGTGGCCGGGGTGGCGTACGGGATCGCCGCCGGGGTGGCGTACGCCGGGTACCTGTTCCTGCTGCGGCTCGGCGGCGGGCGGGCGCAGACCGTCGCCCCGGTGTGCGTGTCCACCGGGGCGGCGGCCGTGGCAGCGGCGGTGCTTGGCGGCCTGTGGACGGGCATCGACCTGGCCCCCGGCTGGCCGGCCTGGGGCTGGCTGGCGGCGCTGGCGCTGTTCGGGCAGGTCCTGGCCTGGCTGCTGATCACCACCGCGCTGCCGAGGCTGGCGCCGCACACCGGGGCCGCGCTGCTGCTGCTCCAGCCCGTGCTGGCCCTGCTGCTTGGCCTGGCCATCGGCGAGCGTCCGACGGCCACCCAGCTCGCCGGGTGCGCGGTGGTGATCGCGGCCGTGGGGTTCAACAGCCGTACGGGAAAGGCGCGTACAGGCAGCGGCACGGCGGACACCGGGCAGCGGCGGGCTACTCGATGACCAGCTCGACGTCGATGTTGCCGCGGGTCGCCTTCGAGTAGGGGCAGTACTGGTGGGTGGCCTCGACGAGCTGCCTGCCCTGCTCGCCCGCGAGGCTGTCCGGCAGCTCCACCCGCATGACGACGGCCAGGCCGAAGCCGGTGTCGTCCTTGCCGATGGAGACCTCGGCGGTGACCGAGACGTCCTTGGTGTCGACCTTCAGCTGCCTGCCGACGTTCCCCATCGCGCTGGCGAAGCACGCGGCGTATCCGGCGGCGAAGAGCTGCTCCGGGTTGGTGCCCGCGCCGTCGCCGCCGAGTGCGGGCGGCATGGCCAGGGCCAGATCGATGCGGCCGTCGGAGCTGACCGCCCGTCCCTCTCGGCCGTTGGCGGTGGCGACAGCGGTGTAGAGCGCGTCCATCACGGAACTCCTTCGATAGCGCGACGGCCGAATCCCGACCGTCCGACACCCATAAAGATTGCACACAACTCAGTTGTGCGCAATTAAGCTTCCCGCGACTCAATGCCGCGGAGGGCTAATCTGGAGCCATGACCACGCCCCCGGTACCCGACACCGAACTGCTCCGGCTCGACCATCAGGTCTGCTTCTCGCTGCACGCCGCCTCGCGCGCGTTCGGCGGCGTCTACCGGGACGCGCTCAAGGACCTCGGGCTGACCTACCCCCAGTACCTGGTCATGCTCGTGCTCTGGGAGGACGGCCCGCGGCCCGTCAAGGCCATCGGCGAGCGCCTCCGCCTCGACTCCGGCACCCTCTCCCCGCTTCTCAAGCGCCTGGAGACGGCCGGCCTGGTACGCCGCGAACGCAGCGCCGACGACGAGCGGTCGGTGACCGTACGCCTCACCCCGGACGGCGAGGAACTGCGCGAGCGCGCCCTGCCCGTACCCCGCCGGATGCTCGCGGCGACCGGACTCACCGTCGAGGAACTCCGCACCCTGCGCGGCCTGTTGGGGCGGGTGACCGGCGCACTCGACCAGGCGTGAGCCCCGCGGCGCCGGGCCCTGGACCGTCCCGATCCAGCCACGCCCCGTACCCTCCCGTCGCCCCGCGCCGTTAGACCTGGCAAGTGCCTTCCGCGGTACGCGCACAGGGGGCGCGCGCCCTTTACGCGCCCCTGTGCAGCGCAGCCGGAGCCGCCGGCGCGCACCCGCCGGGCCGCGGTTGGCAGATCGCCCACGAACAGCGGAGGAGTGCCACGTGAACGCGGCAGAAGTCGTCAGCACCTTGCTGACCCAACGATCCGGGACCGATCCGGCCGGCGTCACCACCGAGCCCCCGCTGCGCCACCCCCGGCCGACGGCGCCCGTCGACGGCGAAGTCGCCGCGTGACGGCCGCCCGTAAGCCGTTCTCCGCGGCGGTGACAGGCATCGGTCTGGTGACGGCCGCGGGTGTCGGCACCAAGGCCACCTGGCACGCCGTCACCGAGGATCCTTCCCCTTCCGGAGTCCGGCACAGACCCGAACTGACCGATCTGCCCTGCGACTTCATGTACGGCGCCGACGACCTGGACACCACCGCGGTGCTGGGCGTCGCGGCCATCCGCCTGCTGGACCGCTTCGCGCAGCTTGCGGTGATCGCGGCCCGCGAGGCGATGGCCGACGCCGGCCTCGACGCCACCACCTGGGACAGCACCCGGGTCGCCGTCGTCATCGGCTCGGCCCACGGCGGACTGCCCTTCTACGACGAGCAGCACACCGCCCTGCTCGAACGCGGCGCCCGCCGGGTCTCCCCCAAACTCGCCCCGCTGACCGTCATCAACAGCGCGGCCAGCAACGTCGCCATGGACCTGGGCGCGCAGGGCCCCAGCCTCGGTGTGGCGACCGCGTGCTCATCGGGGACCGTCGCCCTGGGCACCGCGCACCAACTGCTGCGCTCCGGGGCCTGCGACATCGCCATCGCCGGCGGCGCCGAGTCGGTGTGCTCGCGGCTGCTGATCGCCAGCGCCTGCCAGATGAAGGCCGTCTCCACCCGGCGGGACGACCCCGCAGCCGCCTGCCGCCCCTTCGACGCCGACCGGGACGGCTTCGTCGTCGGCGAAGGCGCCGGACTCCTGGTCCTGGAACGCCCCGAGCACGCCAGGGCACGCGGCGCCACGATCCGCGCCAACCTCGCCGGATACGGCGCGTCCAGCGACGCGTACGCCGCGGTGGCGCCCGACCCCGAAGGCCGGGGCATCGAGCGCGCGCTGCGCACCGCGATGGCGGACGCGGAGGTGACGGGGGCCGACATCGGGCACGTCAACGCGCACGGCACCTCGACGGTCGTCAACGACCGGATCGAGGCGACGATGCTGCGGCGGGTGATCGGCACGCACCCGCTGGTCACCTCCACCAAGGCGATGACCGGGCACACGCTGGGCGCCGCCGGCGGTATCGAGACGGCGCTGACGGCGCTCGCGCTGGAAGCGCAGCTGGTGCCGCCGACCGTCAATCTCGACACACCGGATCCGCGGATCCCGATGGAGATCGTGCGCCGGGAAGCCCGCTCCGCCCGGTTCGACTGCGCGGTCAAGACGTCGCTCGGCTTCGGCGGGCACAACGCCGCGCTGGTCCTGACCCGCGGCTGACCGCATCCCCGCCCGGCCGCCGTCGGCTCACCACGGACCTCCCCAGAAGGAAAAGCCATGTCCGAGGAAACGATCCGCTCCCTGTCGGTGAACGGGGTGCCCTATGCGTACCGCGTGCTGCGGCAGCCGGACGGGATCACCCAACCCGTGCTGGTGCTCGGCGGCGCGCTCCAGGGGATGTTCGACTGGCAGCAGATGGAAATGCGGCTGCGCCCGGTGGCGAGCGTGATCACCGCGGATCTGCCGGGCATGGGCAGCGCCGCCGCGCTCCCGCCGGGTCCTGGCGTGGACCTGCTGTGCGCGGCGGTCGAGCGGATCATCGACGACCTCGACGTCCCGCGGATCAATCTGTTCGGTTTCTCCTACGGCGCGGGGATCGCCTTCGGCTGCGCCCGGCGCTTCCCCCGGCGGATCGCGCGGCTGGCGCTCGGCGGCACGCCGGTCCACATCGGTGCGGCGCAGACCGAGCGCTGGCGGCGGGCGCGCGAAGAGCTGGCGCGCGGTGCGGTCGACCGTTGCGCCTCGCTGATCGCCGACGGTCTGCTGTGCCGGGACGAGCAGCGGTTCATCACCCGCAGACGGCTCGCCCACCGCTATGTGCAACGGGCCGTGCTGCACGCGGCCCGGCACGCACCGCACGCCGTCGACTCGCTGCTCCGCGCTCCGGCCAACCGCCCGGACTTCTCCGGCGGCCTGGCCGGGGTGCCCACCCTGGTCTTCAGCGGCGCGCACGACACGGTCACCTCCCCGGCCCGTCAGCGCCGCTTCGCCGGCACCCTCTCCGAAGGCCGGTTCCTCACCATCCCGGACACCGACCACTGGGTCGTCCTCGAACGCCCGCAGGCCGTAGCGGACTTGACGGCCCGTTTCTTCACGGACGGTCCCCTGTCCTCGGCCCCCGGCCTGGCCCCGGCCACCCGCGAGGCAGAGCCGACCGACGGGACCGCGTACGCGTGAGGGGCGCGTACCCGTCGTACCCGTGACAGCCCTTACCCGTGCGTGAAGCGGGCGCTGCTGCCGTGTGCACGGCGGGCCGGCCGGTCGGCGTCCGCGCCATTCCTGATGGCCGGAAGCCGACCGTATCCGCGCGGCCCTGCCCCACCCCGTCGGCGACCACGCCATGGACGCCCTGCTCACCGGGCTGGAGGCGGGGCTTTCGTGTCGGCGGCTGCCCACCGGCGCGCCTTCACCACCTGGTACGGGTCCGTTCCCGCCCTCGCGCCGTATGCCGGAGCGCTGTACGAACAGCTGCGGACGCCCGAGCACTGGCTGCCGTACGCCGACGCCGGGGAAGCACTCGCCGGGCTGGCGGACCGCGGCATCGCGGTCGGAGTGGTGAGCGATGTGGGGTGGGATCTGCGGCCCACCTTCGCGCGGCACCGGCTCGACGGGTACGTCGGCGCCTGGGTCCACTCCTTCGAGCACCGCACGGAGAAGCCGGATCCACTGCTGTTCCGGCACGCCTGCCGACTGCTGGACGTCGAGCCCACGCAGACCTTGATGGTCGGTGATCATCCGGCCAAGGACGGCGGCGGCGCGGGCGCGGGCCTGCGGTCCTACGTCCTGCCGAGCGGCGCGACACCTGGTTGCCGGCGCGGCCTGGACGCGGTCCTGCGCCTGGTGGGGCCGGCCGCGGCCTGACCATGGCCGCGGTGCGTCCCCACGCGCCATCTTCCGTGTGACCCGGGCAACTTCGACGCCCTCCCGTTGGCCCGCAACTCCGGTGTTCCGGGCGCCGTTGGGTGATGCCGGGCACAGGGTGCACGTCACGTACGAGCCGTCGTAGTCGAGGTACGCCCGCTCAACCGTGCCGAAAAGCGGTCACAACATCGGGCATTTCGGCGGATCTCACGATGAGGGGTAGTACAACCCATCATTGCCACCGCTCCAGGGCCGCGTTAACCATTACTCGGGTAGCACCGAGAACGTGCCGAAAAGGCTCCTCCCCGTCGTGAGCGAGCGCGGCCAGACCTCGGTCACACGCGCCGCCGAAGGCCGCTCCCCCGCACACCACCCGGAAGAGGTCACCCCGCATGCCCAGCTTCACCCTGCTCCGCAACGCCCGCATCACCCGCACCCACAAGGTCGCCGTCGCCGTCCTCGCCACCGCCGGCGCCACCACCGCCCTCACCGTCACCACATCCCCCGGCAACGCCCAGGCCACCACCGCCGCACACGCCCCCACCGCAGTGAAGCCCGTCAACGCCAACGGCCTCCCCGCCAAGCCCCAGACCGGCAAGGACACGGCCGCGAAGAACGCGAAGGCCGCGGGCGAGACCACCGCTTCGGTGGCCGACCGGCTCAAGGTGACCGCCATCGCCGAGCAGGGCCACACCGCCCAGCAGGCCGCCGACCGCTCCCTGGAGCGCAAGGCGCTCGCCGCGCCGAAGGCGGCACCCAAGGCTGCCCCGAAGGCCGCGCCGAAGCAGTACAAGAACAACCTGGACGGCTGGATCCGCCAGTCCCTCGACATCATGAAGGACAAGGGCATACCCGGCTCCTACAACGGGCTCCACCGCAACATCATGCGCGAGTCCTCCGGCAACCCCAACGCCGTCAACAACTGGGACATCAACGCCATCAACGGCATCCCCTCCAAGGGCCTCCTCCAGGTCATCCAGCCCACCTTCGACACCTACCACGTCAAGGGCACCCCCCATAAGCTCACCGACCCCATCGCCAACATCACCGCCGCAGCCAACTACGCAGCACACCGCTACGGCTCCATCGACAACGTCAACTCCGCCTACTGAGCCGGAACATGACGGCCGGCGCGCACGGCGCCGGCACTTGGCGAAGGCCGGTCGGACGTGCCGGTACGGCACCGTCGACCCGACGAGGGCCCTGTCCGCTTCCCGCGGACAGGGCCCTCGTCATGTCTGCGCCCGGCCGGCGGGCCGGGCGCCCGGACGTCAGCGCAGGGCGCCTCCCAGCAACGGCCCTCCGAGGAGGGCGCCGACGACGCCCCCCGCGAACTCCAGACCGGCCTTCTCCTTGGGCGTGAGCTCGTGGTCGTCGGCGGACGCCGTACCGGAGGCGAGCACTCCAGCGGCCAGCACACCCGCGACGACGACGGCGAGGCGACGGTACATATGCGGTTCCTTACGGTGAGTGACTCCCAGTGGGGCTCTCACCCTCGGGGAACTCCCGCCGCCGCGGCCACCCGACAGCCCGCGCGCTGCTGCGAACGGCCCACCGACTCCGCCACAACGGACGCCGCGCACGGCCATGACCACGGGGCGGCGCTTCCGGTCGCCTCCGAAACTCCTCCCGCGCACCCCGCCACCCCTGTGAGCCACACAACTCCAAGGGGTCGCGGACCGGGGGCCCGGGGTGATGCCCGGCACAGGACGTGCGTCACGTACGAGCACACCTAGTCGACGCCATTCCGCTCCCCCCTTGGGGAAAACGGTCACAACATCGGGCATTTCGGTGGATCTCACGATGAGGGGTAGTACAACCCATCATTGCCACCGCTCCAGGGCCGCGTTAACCATTACTCGGGTAGCACCGAGAACGTGCCGAAAAGGCTCCTCCCCGTGGCGAGCGAGCGCGGCCAGACCTCGGTCACACGCGCCGCCGAAGGCCGCTCCCCCGCACACCACCCGGAAGAGGTCACCCCGCATGCCCAGCTTCACCCTGCTCCGCAACGCCCGCATCACCCGCACCCACAAGGTCGCCGTCGCCGTCCTCGCCACCGCCGGCGCCACCACCGCCCTCACCGTCACCACATCCCCCGGCAACGCCCAGGCCACCACCGCCGCACACGCCCCCACCGCAGTGAAGCCCGTCAACGCCAACGGCCTCCCCGCCAAGCCCCAGACCGGCAAGGACACGGCCGCGAAGAACGCGAAGGCCGCGGGCGAGACCACCGCTTCGGTGGCCGACCGGCTCAAGGTGACCGCCATCGCCGAGCAGGGCCACACCGCCCAGCAGGCCGCCGACCGCTCCCTGGAGCGCAAGGCGCTCGCCGCGCCGAAGGCGGCACCCAAGGCTGCCCCGAAGGCCGCGCCGAAGCAGTACAAGAACAACCTGGACGGCTGGATCCGCCAGTCCCTCGACATCATGAAGGACAAGGGCATACCCGGCTCCTACAACGGACTGCACCGCAACATCATGCGCGAGTCCTCCGGCAACCCCAACGCCGTCAACAACTGGGACATCAACGCCATCAACGGCATCCCCTCCAAGGGCCTCCTCCAGGTCATCCAGCCCACCTTCGACACCTACCACGTCAAGGGCACCCCCCATAAGCTCACCGACCCCATCGCCAACATCACCGCCGCAGCCAACTACGCAGCACACCGCTACGGCTCCATCGACAACGTCAACTCCGCCTACTGAGCTGACGCGGTACCCCGGCACCGCGGCGATGCGGTACGGGTGCGAAGCACCGGTGAGGCGGCGCACGGCGAGGTGACGCCGCCACCACCGAACTGACGGATGCGGCGACTGGCGCGTGCGCCGCTGCGCAGACAAGCGGGCCCCGGCACCACGGGGCCCGCTTTCGCGTTCCCGGGCGCGCTGCGGCGAGCGCGTCACCGGGCCGTTGTGGCGCCGGACGGGTGACACCGTCCGGCCGGACGGGGGCCTCAAGGTCTGTCGGGTCATAGGAGCGAGCGGTGCAGCGTATATGTCTCCTTATCGGCAGGAATCTGCTCAAAATCTGCCGCACCGCCAACCGATGGCCTTCGGAGGTACCCGATGCCCCTGCGCAGATCCGGTCCGGCCCGTCGCACCTTCCCCGCCGCGGCCGGAACGCTCCTCTCCCTCTCCGCGCTCGTCCTGCCACTCGCCCTGCCCGGCACCGCCGCGGCGGCCGGGGGCGGCAAGGAACCCGCCCACCCCGACCAGGACTGGATGGGCTCCACGATCGCCGCCCACGAGGGCGTCGACCGCGCCGGTGGCTCCGATACGCAGGCGTCCCCCTCGGCATCGTCGGTCGAAGGTGTCGACGTCTCCAGCCACAACGGCAACGTCAGCTGGTCCACACTGCGCACCAGCGGCGTGCGCTTCGCGTACGTCAAGGCCACCGAGGGGACCACCTACAAGAACCCGTACTTCACCCAGCAGTACCGGGGCTCGTACGACGCCGACATCATCCACGGCGCGTACCACTTCGCGCTGCCCGACCACTCCAGCGGTGCGTCGCAGGCGACGTACTTCGCCGGGCACGGCGGGGCGTGGTCGAAGGACGGCAAGACGCTGCCCGGGGCGCTCGACATGGAGTACAACCCCTACGGGGCGACCTGCTACGGCAAGAGCACGTCGGCGATGATCCAGTGGATCGCCGACTTCGTGACCACGTACCGGGCGAAGACCGGGCGGGACGCGGTCATCTACACCTCCACCAACTGGTGGACGAAGTGCACCGGGAACTCCAGCAAGTTCGGCAAGACGAATCCGCTGTGGGTACCGCGCTACGGCTCGTCCGTCGGGACGCTCCCGGCAGGGTGGCCGTTCCAGACGATCTGGCAGTACACCTCCACCGGACCGACGGTCGGCGACCACAACCGCTTCAACGGATCGTTCACCCGCCTCAAGGCGCTCGCCAACGGCTGACCCGCCCGCGGGAGCAGCTGCCGACGGCCGGTCCCCGGCGCCGCACCAGGCGCCGGGGACCGGCCGTTGCCGTGCCTTGGAGCCGTCCGGAGAAAAAAATTTCGGCAACCGCGTTCGAGGGGCGGGGAATTGGCGGTGAAGTGCGGCAACGAGCCTTTTTCCGGGGTGGTTTGATGCCGCGCGAGTGGCTTGTTCGAACGGGGTGCGGGAAGTTCACCCACGGTCGGTACAACCATCTCCGTACGAGCGTCGTCCAACACTGTGCAATGACCACGCGAAGGACACCACCTCTGACGGGGGTATTCCCATGAAGCGTTCTCGTGCCATCGCAGGTTCGGCCGTGCTGGCAGTGGCGGGTTTGGCCACGATGGCCGGCGCCACCAGTGCGTCGGCCACACCCGCACGTGCCGCGTCGGCGGCGTACAACGGAGCCTGTGGAAGCGGCTACAGCGTAGTGAATTCCGCGGAGATCTCCGGAAAGGGAAAGGTGTTTCTGACCTACAGCGGCAAGACGGGTAAGAACTGTGTCGTGACGGTGCGGAACACCACCGGAAAGCCGGTCTCCATCTACACCTATCTCGGGCCGACCGACGGGAGTTCCGACACGGTCTTCGACAGCGGGCTTTACACCAGTTACGCGGGCCCGGTGTATTTGCTCGCGAAGGGCCGCTGTGTGGACTGGGGCGGCACGATCGAAAACGTCAGTGTCAGCGTCAACGGCTCGAACTGCGGCCGGCTGGCGGCCGGTACGGTGACCCACCACTGAGCAGCGCACACGGCGGATTCCGGGCCGGGTGCCCGGGGTCCGCCGTTTTTGCATGGCGACGTGTGTATGGCGAGCTGCGACGTGGCCGGTCGCCTCAGGGGGCGGGCGGTTCCGGCGCCGTCTCCGCGGTCCTGGCGATGTTGCGGGCCATGCCGCCGAACACCGCGGCGTGGAACGGGGACACCGCCCACCAGTAGGCGTGCCCGGCCAGGCCGTGCGGGTGGAACAGGGCCCGCTGACAGTAGACCGTACGGCCGCGGGTGTCGTGGCCGACGGCCAACTCCAGCCAGGCCAGGCCAGGTAGCCGCATTTCGGCGCGGAGCCGGAGCAGCCGGCCGGGCAGGATCTCCTCGACGCGCCAGAAGTCCAGGGCGTCGCCGACCCGCAGCCGGCCCGCGTCGCGTCTGCCGCGCCGCAGCCCCACCCCGCCGACGAGCCGGTCGAGCCAGCCGCGCGCCGCCCAGGCCAGGCCCGACGAGTACCAGCCGTGTTCACCGCCGATGCCTTCCACCACCCGCCACAGTGCTTCGGGCGCGGCGTCCACCCGGCGTGCGCGGCGGTCGGTGTAGAGGGAGCCGCCCGCCCAGTCGGGGTCGGTGGGCAGCGGATCACTCGGTGCGCCAGGCACCGCGGCGCTGGACCAGCGGGTGGCGACCTCGGCCTCGCGGATCCGCCGCAGTGCCAGGTCCAGCGCGTCGTCGAAGGGGATGGGGCGGCCCGGCAGGTCGGGTACGTAGCGGGCGATGTCGTGCTCCTGGCAGACGACTTCGTGCCGCAGCGACTCGGCGAGCGGCCTGGCCAGGGCGCCGGGGACCGGTGTGACCAGCCCGACCCAGCGGCTGGACAGGCCCGGTGTGAGCATCGGCACGGGGAGGATGAGCCGCTCCGGGAGGCCGGCGACGCGGGCGTAGCGCTGCATCATGTCGCGGTAGGTGAGCACGTCGGGGCCGCCGATGTCGAAGGCCCGTGAGACGTCGTCCGGCAGGCCGGCGCAGCCCACCAGGTAGCGCAGCACGTCGCGGATGGCGATGGGCTGGATGCGGGTGCGTACCCAGCTGGGTGTCACCATCACGGGGAGGCGTTCGGCGAGGTAGCGCAGCATCTCGAACGAGGCGGAGCCGGAGCCGATGATGACGGCGGCGCGCAGCACGGCGGTGGGGACGCCGGACGCCAGGAGGATGTCGGCGACCTCGGCGCGGGAGCGGAGGTGGGGCGAGAGGGACTGCTGCGGTACGCCGTCGGGGGTCAGGCCGCCGAGGTAGACGAGGCGGCGGACGCCGGCGGCGCGGGCCTGTTCGGCGAAGATCCGGGCGGCCCTGCGGTCGGTCTCCTCGAAGTCGTGGCCGGTGCCGATGGCGTGCACCAGGTAGTAGGCGGTGTCGACGCCGTCCAGGGCGGCGCGGACCGATGCGGCGTCGGTGACGTCCCCGCGGCACGCCTCGGTCCGGCCGGCCCAGGGGTGGTCGCGCAGCTTCTCCGGGCTTCTGGCGAGCGTGCGTACGGCGTATCCGGCGTCCAGGAGTTCGGGGGCGAGCCGGCCGCCGATGTAGCCGGTCGCGCCGGTGACCAGGGCGAGGGGGCGGGCCGCGGGTGACGGCTCGGTCTGGGCCATGCGGGCGGTCTCCTCCGTGGGGCATGGCGGCCGTGCGCTGGGCGGCCGTCCATAGGGTGCATATGGGGACGATACGCCTCCTTGGTGTCGTCGACAGCTCCGTCCGGCCAGGGGCGGAGCGTGCTGCGGGCGGCGGCTCCAGGGCTACGGCGCGTCCGGTGTGCCGGTGCTCTCGCGGGCTTCCAGGTGCGGGAGTTCGCCGTGCACGGTGCGTGGCGGGCCGCCGTCGATGACGGTGAGGAGTTCCTGGGCGGCGAGCCGGCCGAAGCCGGGGGTGTCGCGGACCAGGGCGGTGAGCTGGGGGTGGGTGACGCGGCACAGGGCCGAGTCGTCCCAGGCCACGATCGACAGGCCGCCGGGGACGGAGATGCCGCGGCCCGCCGCCACCGAGGCGCCGGCCACGGCCATCACGTCGTTGTCGTAGATGATCGCCGTGGGCGGCTCGGCGGTGTCCAGGATGCGGCGGGTGGCTTCGGCGCCCTCCGCGTCGGAGTAGTCGGTGGTCACCGAGCGGACCTGGTGCGCGCCGAGGCCGTGGCGGTCCGCCTCGGTGCGCAGGGAGTGGATACGGCGCGCGGTGTGGGCCAGTCCCGGCAGGCCGGCGACGTGCACGATCCGGCGGTGGCCGAGGCCGTGGAGGTGGTCGATGACCCTGGCCATGGCCTTGGAGTCGTCGGCCCAGACCGTGGAGACCTGCGGGGGTTCCGCGGCGGTGGCCGCGCCGGGTGACGCCTGGGCGGGGAGGCCGCCGACGACGACGGCAGGCAGGCCGAGGGAGGCGAGCAGGCCGGGGCGCGGGTCCTCGGTGCGGGGGTCGACGACGAGGACGCCGTCCACCCGGCGTTCGGCCCACCAGCGGCGGTAGAGGGCGCATTCCTCGTCCAGGTCCTCGACCACCTGGAAGAGCAGCGCGGTCCGGCGTGCCGAGAGGACTTCCTGGATGCCGGAGACCAGTTGGAGGAAGAAGGATTCGACCCCGAGCGTGCTGGCCGGGCGGGCGAGTACCAGGCCCGCGCTGCCCGCGCGTTCGCCGGAGAGCGCGCGGGCCGCGCTGTTGGCCTGCCAGCCCAGCTCTTCGGCGACGCGGCGGATCCGGGCGCGGGTGTCCCGGGAGACGCCGGGGCGGTCGTTGAGCGCGAACGAGACGGCGCTCTCCGAGACCCCGGCGCGGCGCGCGATGTCCTTGATCGTCGGCCGCCTGGCGGGTTTGCGGCGGGCGGCCTCGCCGGACGCTGTCATGACGGGCTCTCCTCGTGCGGTGGTCTCGCTCGCCTCGTCGCGGTGGCCGCAGCGGCGAGCCAGGGGCGGTGCGGGTGCCTCTTGCGCGCTGCTTCCTAAACCGCATTAGTACCGTCAGTCTGATCACTGGGGCGGAGTGTGTCAATCGGCGGCTCCAGGGCTTTCCGTGGCGCTCCACATGCCGCCGTCCGACTGGCGTTTCCGCAGGTCAGGGCGGGTGAATACGGCATTCTGCGGCCCTCCGCGAGGCCGATTCCGGTGTGGGTATTGACACTCACTAAATCGCATTAGTACCGTCTGCCGCATCATCGCACCGAGGCTCGCGTTAACGGTCGGCCGGTGCGTTGAAGGGGCACGGCACAGTTGTTGATTTTCGCGTGTCCGGGGCAGGAAGCGGCATCCAGCGGCAGCGCGTGGACGCCGAGAGAGTCCGCTCCGGAAACACGCCCTGTCGCATCCGGCTGCCGCAATGATTCGCCCTGTTTCTGGTCCGAGAAGAGGAGCCAGCCAGCCATGCGTATATCCCGCCGAGCAGCCGCGTCCGCCGCGGTACTGGTCACATCGGCGCTCGCCCTGACCGCGTGCGGGGCCTCGGGAGATTCCGGCGCTTCGGACAGCGCGACGGGAAAGGTCGAAGGTCGGGTGACCTTCCAGACCTGGAATCTCAAGGCCAATTTCAAGGACTACTTCGAAGGGCTCATCGCGGACTTCGAGAAGAAGTATCCGGATGCCGAGGTCAGTTGGGTGGATCAGCCGGCCGAAGGCTATCCGGACAAGCTCAGCGCGGACGCGGCGGGCGGCACACTCCCCGATGTCGTCAATGCGTCACCGGACCTCGCCTATCCGCTGGCCAAGGCCGGTATCGCGCTCGACCTGCACAAGGCGGCGGGAAAGTACGAGGACGAGTATCTGGCGGGTGCCTGGAAGAGCTACGAGATGCCGGGCATGGCGGGTGTCTACGCATTCCCCTGGTATTTGAACACAGGACCGATGTTCTACAACAAGGCGCTCTTCAAGAAGGCGGGGCTCGATCCCGAGAAGCCGCCGACGACGTACGGAAAGCTCTTCGCGGACGCCCTGACGATGGCGAAGAAGAGCGACGGGAAGATCGCGATGCTGGCGAGCACCCCGTCGATCGAGGACTTCGGGCGCTACGGCGTACGGCTCATGAACGCGCAGGGCACCGCCTTCACCTTCAATGAGCCGAAGGGTGTCGAACTGCTCGGGCATTACCGGGAGTTGTACAAGGCGGGCGCGCTGGATTCGCAGGCACTGACCGCCGTGGCCGAGTCCGCGGGGCGCAAGTTCCAGCAGCAGTCCGTGGCGATGAACCCGGGCAGTGCGCTGGATCTGGGGAACTTCAAGAGGGAGGCGCCGAGCCTCTACAAGAACATCGGGATCACGGACACGGTCAACAACACCGGCAAGGCCAATATGTACGTCCAGGGCCTGATGGTGAATGCGCAGAGCAAGGTCAAACCGGCCGCGGTGGCGTTCGCCCACTTCGTCACGGACCGCAAGCACCAGATGGACTTCGCGAAGCGGGTGGCGATCTTCCCCAGCACCAAGGGTTCGCTCGACGATCCGTACTTCACCAAGGAGGACGGCACGGACGCGACCCGGGTGCGCATCGCGTCCGCCAAGTCCCTCGGCAGCGCGGTGAATTACACGCCGGTGCTGATCAGCGACCAGATGAAGACCGTGCTGCGCAACGCCGTCGCGAAGGCGGTGCAGGGCAAGGAGTCGCCCAAGGCCGCGCTCGACGGTGCGGTCGATGAGTGCAACCGGCTGCTCACGACCGGCGCGGGCGCACGGTGACGACCGGCACGGCCCGAGCGGCGAAGGCACCGGGGGCCGTCCGCAGGCATCTGCCCACCAGCCCCTGGCTGTTCCTCGCCCCCGGGCTGCTGATCGTCGCCGGGTTCAGCCTGTATCCGTTCCTGAGCACGGTGGTGAACTCCTTCACCGACTCCCGCACGCTCGTCGCGGGGCAGTACGTGGGCGGCGCCAACTACCAGGAGCTGATCCATGACGCGATGTTCTGGACCGGCCTGCGCAACAGCCTGCTGTACGTCCTGGGGGTCGTGCCGCTGCTGGTGATCCTGCCGCTGCTGCTGGCCCTGCTCGTCCAGGGGCGCTTCCCCGGGATCACGTTCTTCCGTGCCGCGTTCTACACGCCGGTGGTCGCGTCCGTCGTGGTGGTCGGGCTGATCTGGGTGTGGCTGCTGGACGACCGCGGGCTGATCAACGCCGTGCTGGAGGCGGTCGGCTTCGGCAAGGTCGGCTTCCTCAGCGACCCGTGGCTGCTGCTGCTCAGCGCGATGGCGGTCACGGTCTGGAAGGGCCTCGGCTACTACATGATCGTTTATCTGGCGGCGCTGGCCAACGTCCCGCGCGAACTGCACGAGGCGTGCGCCGTCGACGGCGCGGGGGCGGTGCGCCGCTTCTGGACGGTCACCGTCCCCGCGGTGCGCTCCACGATGGTGCTGGTGGCCGCGCTCGCCTCGGTCGGCGCCTTCAAGGTGTTCTCCGAGGTCTATCTGATGGCCGGGCCGACCGGCGGCCCCGGTGGCGAGGACACCACGCTGGTGATGCTGGTCCAGCAGGTCGGCACGGGTCTCAACGGCCGGGTCGGCTATGCGTCGGCGCTGTCCGTCGTGGTGTTCGTGATCACGCTGGGGCTGATGCTGCTGGTGCTGCGCGCCAACCGCAAGGAGGACGCATGAGTGCCACGGCAGAACAGCAGCGGCGGGCCGCGCCGGACGGCGACGGCCGGATACGGCGCGGCAGGAGCGGCCGGCGGACACCGGTGTGGCAATGGGTACTGCGGTACCTGCTGCTGCTCGCCGTGCTGGCGCTGACCGTGGGGCCGTTCCTGTGGCAGCTGTCCACCTCGCTCAAGGGGGCGGGCGAGGACATCTACCGCTATCCGCCGAGCCTGGTGCCGCACGCGGCGACGCTGGACAACTACGCCGGTGTCGCAAAGATCATCCCGGTCTGGGACTTCGCGCTGAACTCCCTGAAGGTCGCGGTCGCCAACGTCCTGACGAACTGTCTGGGCGCGGCGCTGGCGGGCTACGCGCTGGCCCGGATGAGGTTCCGCGGCCGGAAGGCCGCACTCGTCGTCTTCCTCATGGCGATGCTGGTGCCGGTGGAGAGCATCATGATCGCCCAGTTCGTGACGATGCGGGAACTCCAGCTCAACAACACCCTCATCGGGGTGCTGCTGCCCGCCTGCATCGGCGCCATGAACGTGCTGCTGATGCGGAACGCCTTCGCCGCGCTGCCCTACGAGGTGGAGGAGGCGGCGTTCGTCGACGGTGCCAACGCCTGGCAGCGGTTCCTGCGGATCGCGCTGCCTTCGGTCAAGGGCACCCTGGCGGTGGTGGCGATCTTCGCCTTCATGGGGGCGTGGGACGACTTCCTGTGGCCGCTGATCGTGCTCAGCGACCAGTCGAAGTTCACCCTGACGATCGGCCTGAACTTCCTGCACGGCACCTTCGCGAACAATCAGCGCCTGGTCGCGGCCGGCACCGTCATCGCCGTGCTCCCCCTGATCGTGTTGTTCGCCTGTCTCCAGCGTTTCTTCTTCCGCGGTGTCGGCGAGGGTGCGGTCAAGGGCTGAGGCCCGCAGAACCACCGACCGCTCCCCCGCCTGTGCCGTCCGCCGCCTCTCACCCACAGGGACCGCTATGCCCGAGCAGGACTCCGCCCGCCGCCCGCTCCGCTTCGGCGTCAACTACACACCCGCCCAAGGGTGGTTCCACCACTGGCTGGACTTCGACCTGGACGCGGTACGCGCCGACCTCGACGCCGTCGCCGCCCTCGGCCTCGACCACGTCCGGGTCTTCCCGCTCTGGCCGGTGTTCCAGCCCAACCGCACCCTGATCCGGCCGGCCGCCGTCGAGCAGTTGGTACGGCTGGCGGACGCCGCGGCCGAACGCGGCCTCGACGTCAACGTCGACGGCCTCCAGGGCCATCTGTCGAGCTTCGACTTCCTGCCCGCCTGGACGCAGACCTGGCACCGCCGCAACCTCTTCACCGACCCGGACGTCCTGTCGGGCCAGGAGGAATACCTGCGCACGCTGGCCGCGGCGCTCGCCGGCCGGCCCAACTTCCTCGGCATGACGCTGGGCAATGAGATCAACCAGTTCTCGGACGGCCCGCATCCCGACCCGGACCGGATCACCGAGGCGCAGGCCGGGGCGTGGCTCGACCGGATGCTGGCGGCCTGCGAGCGGGGCGCCCCCGGCCGGATGCATCTGCACGCCGCCTACGACGCCGCCTGGTACCGCGACGGGCACCCCTTCACCCCGGCGCACGCCGCCCGGCGCGGTGCCGTGACGGCCGTGCACTCCTGGGTGTTCAACGGCACCGCGCAGCGGCACGGTCCGACGGGCACCGCGACGGAGCAGCACGCGGCCTATCTGATCGAGCTGTCGAAGGCGTGGGCGAGCGATCCGCACCGCCCGGTGTGGCTCCAGGAAGTCGGCGCCCCCGCCCCGCACATCCCCGAGGACCAGGCGGCCCGGTTCACGGATGCCACCGTCCGCAACGCCCTGGACTGCCCGGACGTGTGGGGCGTGACGTGGTGGTGCTCGCACGACGTGTCCCGGTCGCTGGCGGACTTTCCCGCTCTTGAGTACGGCCTCGGCCTGCTCGGCAACGACGGAACGGTCAAGCCGGCGGGCAAGGCACTCGCCGCGCTGGCCGGCGAGTGGGGCGGGCGGGTGCACCGGCCGGCGGCGCGCACCACCGCCCTCGCCGTGGACGCGGGCGACGCGGACGCGGCCCCCCGCCGCTCGGTGTGCGCGCCCGGCGGCGACGTCTTCGAAGCCTGGGCGCGGTTGGCCGGTCAAGGTCTGCGGCCCGCTCTCGTACTGGCCGAACGCGCCGATGACGTAGAGCATTTGGCGGCACGTGGCATCACCGAGGTCCGTACGCCGCAGGAGGTACTGGCCTGACCCGGTCCCGGCGGTCCCGGCCGCCGGTATCCGGGCGGTGCCAGAGCCACGGCCGTCCCGCCCGTTCACCGTCCGCGCTTTCGGAGGAGCCCATGCCCCAGGAACCGTTCCCGATGTCCCGCCGCCGTGTGGTGCTGGCCGGTGCCGGTGCCGCCGCCGCGCTGTTCGGCCCGTCGCTGGGCACGGTCCCGGCCGCCGCACGGCCCCGGGCGGCGGCCGGTGAGGCCGCGCCTCTCCAGCCGTACGCGTCGTACTGGTTCCCCGACTCGCTGCCGTCCGGCACGCCGGGCGACGGCGTGACCTGGCGCAGCCTGCTGGCGTGGACCCCGCAGGCCGACCGCGACCTGGCGTTCAACACCGCGACGGTGCCGCTCGCCCGGCGGTTCACGCCGGTCCCCGCGAACACCACGGCCCGCGAGGGCCAGGCCAGGATCAGTGCCCTGGCGGCGTTCGACCACACCGCGGGCAACCCCTCGCAGGGCTCCGCCACCGCCGACCGCTACACGCCGACCCACTGGGCCTACCTCGACGAACTGGTCTTCTGGGGCGGCTCGTCCGGCGAAGGGCTGATTCTGGCGCCCAACGCTCCGGTGGTGGACGCCGCGCACCGCAACGGCGTGCCGGTACTCGGCACCGTGTTCCTGCCGCCCGTCGCGTACGGCGGGCAGCTGCGCTGGACCCGCGATCTGGTGCAGAAGGACGCGGCGGGCCGCTTCCCGCTGGCCGCGAAGCTGGTGGAAGTGGCCCACGCGTACGGCTTCGACGGGTGGTTCATCAACGCCGAGACCGATGGCGGGGACGCCGCGCTGGCCGCGGACATGCAGGCGTTCCTGCGGGCGCTGCGCACGGCGGGCACCGGCCGCGGGCTGCGCATCACCTGGTACGACGCGATGGACGCCGACGGCCGGGTGGGCTGGCAGGGCGCCCTCAACTCCCGTAACCAGGCGTTCTTCCAGGACGCGCACGGGCCGGTCGCCGACTCGATGTTCGTGGACTTCCGCTGGAGTGCGCAGCAGCTCGCCGCATCAGGGCGGCTGGCGGAGCAACTGGGCCGCAGCCGGTACGCGTTGTGGGCCGGCGTCGACGTCGAGTCCGCGGGCTGGGACACCGCAACCGACTGGGACGCGATCATCCCGGCCGGGCGCGACCACGTGGTCTCGTACGGCTTCTACCGGCCGGACTGGACGCTGAACCACCTGCCCGACGGGCGCACGCCCGAGCAGTTCCACGCGGCGGACGACCGCTTCTGGTCCGGTGCGGGCCTCGATCCGGCCCGCCCCGGCGGCACCGACAGCGGCTGGCGGGCGCCGGCCACCGCCGTGGCGGACCGTTCCACGCTCGACGCGCTGCCGTTCGGGACGTCGTTCAACACCGGCCACGGGCTGCGCTGGTACGAGGGCGGCGCCGCGGTGTCCGACGCGCCGTGGCATCACCTCGGGCTCCAGGACCGGCTGCCCGCCCGGCGCTGGGTGGTCCGTACCGATGGCGAACGCCCCGATGTGGCGCTGGACTTCCAGGACGCCTGGCGCGGCGGCAGCAGCCTGCGGGTGCGCGGTGACCTCGTCGCGCCGGCGACGGTGGAGCTGTACGGCACCCGGCTGCCGGTCGGCGGCGCCACGACGGTCGATCTGGTGTACCGGGCCGACGCGGATTCCGGGCCCGTCACCGTGGAGGTGGCCGTCGCGCTGCGCGAGCCGTCGGCCCCCGGGGAGCCGGCCCCCTTCGCCTATCTGCCGGCCGGGACCGTCGTACCGGGCGACGGCTGGCGGCGTACGTCCGTACCGCTCGGCACCCTCGCGCCCGGCACCCTGCACGCGCTGGGTGTGCGGCTGACCGGCCGCAGCGGCACCCCGGTCGGGTGGCGGCTCGGCCTGCTGGCCGTACGGGACGGCGCCGCGGCGATACCGGCGGCGCCCACCGGCGCGGTCGTCACCGACGCGGCGACCGCCGGCGGCGCGACCGCTCTGCGGCTGTCCTGGCGGCGCGCTCCCGGCCCGGTGCGCCACTACGAGCTGTCCCGCCAACTGCCGGGCGGCGGCGTCCGGTTCATCGGCGGCACCTGCGGCACCGCGTTCCACCTGCCGGGGCTGCGCCGCGCCGGAACAGAACCGGCCGCCGTGCTCCGCATCCGGGCGGTCGGCGAACTGTTCACCGCGTCGGAGCCCGCCGTGATCCGGCACTCCTGGTAGCCGACCGCCCCTCCCGTACCACCGCACACACCCTCATCACGACACTACGGAGCCACCTGCATGCATGACGATCGCGCACTGATCGAAGCCCGCCTCAAGCGGGTGCTGGACGAACGGATCCGGCCCGCCCTGTACCCGGACGCGGTGCCGCTTGAGGTCGCGGCCTGGGTCGCGCCGGGTGAGCCGGTCCCGGTGGCCGAGGGTCTTGCGGCGGAGCACACGCCGGTGGCCGTCGGCGACGCGTGGGGTGCGCCCTGGGCGACGACCTGGTTCAAGGTGACCGGCGAGGTGCCGGCCGAGTGGGCGGGCCGGACCGTGGAGGCCGTCCTTGACCTGGGGTTCGACGAGCGGATGCCCGGGTTCCAGTGCGAGGCGCTGGTGTACACGCCGGACGGCAGCCCGGTGAAGGCCATCAACCCCCGTAACCAGTGGGTGCGGGCCGGCGCGCCGGTGCAGGGCGGCGAACGCGTCGAATGGCACCTCGAAGCCGCGTCCAACCCGGTGATCCTGGACGTCCACCCGTTCCAGCCCACCGCGTTGGGCGACCGGGAGACCGCGGGCGACGAGCCGCAGTACCGCCTGGCGCGGCTGGATCTCGCGGTGTTCGACACCACCGTGTGGGAGCTGATCCAGGATCTGGAGGTGCTCGGGGAGCTGATGGCCGAGCTGCCCGTGGATTCGCCCCGGCGCTGGGAGCTGCTGCGGGCCATCGGGCGGGCGCTGGACGCGGTGGACCTCCAGGACGTCAACGGGAGTGCACAGGCGGCCCGTTCGGAGCTGCGCGAGGTGCTGGCGGCGCCCGCGGGCGCGTCGGCGCACCGGATCAGCGCGGTGGGGCACGCGCACATCGACTCGGCGTGGCTGTGGCCGCTGCGCGAGACGGTGCGGAAGGTCGCCAGGACCACGTCGAACATGACGGCGCTGCTGGAGGACGAGCCGGACTTTGTCTTCGCGATGTCCCAGGCCCAGCAGTACGCGTGGATCAAGGAGCACCGCCCCGAGGTCTACGCCAAGGTGAAGCGGGCGGTCGCGGACGGCCGGTTCGTGCCCGCTGGCGGCATGTGGGTGGAGTCCGACACCAACATGCCAGGGTCGGAGGCGATGGCGCGGCAGTTCGTGCACGGCAAGCGGTTCTTCCTGGAGGAGTTCGGCGTCGAGAACGACGAGGCGTGGCTGCCCGACACCTTCGGGTTCGCGGCCGGGCTTCCGCAGATCATCAAGGCGGCGGGCGCGAAGTGGCTGCTGACGCAGAAGATCTCCTGGAGCCAGATCAACGCGTTCCCGCATCACACGTTCCGCTGGGAGGGCATCGACGGCACCCGGATCTTCACGCACTTCCCGCCGGTCGACACCTACAACTGCCAGATGGCGGGCAGCGAAATCGCCCATGCGGCGCGGAACTTCAAGGACAAGGGCGTGGCACGGCACTCGCTGGCGCCGACCGGGTGGGGCGACGGCGGCGGCGGCACCACCCGCGAGATGATCGCCAAGGCCCGCCGGCTGCGGGATCTGGACGGCTCGCCCACCGTGGTGTGGGAGAAGCCGGCGGACTTCTTCGCGAAGGCGGAGGCGGAGTACCCGCAGGCGCCGGTGTGGGTGGGCGAGCTGTACCTGGAGCTGCACCGCGCGACGCTGACCAGCCAGGCGAAGACGAAGCGCGGCAACCGGCGCAGCGAACACCTCCTGCGGGAGGCCGAACTGTGGTCGGCGACGGCCGCCGTCACCGCCGGACACCCCTACCCGTACGCGGAGTTGGACCGGATCTGGAAGACGGTGCTGCTGCACCAGTTCCACGACATCCTGCCCGGCTCGTCGATCGCGTGGGTGCACCGCGAGGCGGAACGTACCTACGCCGAGGTGGCCGCCGAGCTGGAGGGCCTGATCGCCGGCGCGCTGGCCGCGCTGGCCGGTGACGGCGGGGCGGAGCTGGTGGCGAACGCGGCGCCGCACCCCAGGTCAGGTGTCGCGGCCGGGGCCCTGGCCCCCGCGGTGCCCGACGGCGCCGACGTGCTGGCCGAGCCGCGCGCGGGCGGCGGGTTCGTGCTGGCCAACGGCCTGCTGCGGACCGAGGTCGACGCGCGGGGCCTGATCGTCTCCGCGTACGACCTGACGGCCGGGCGGGAGGCCGTCGCACCGGGCGGCGCCGCCAACCTGCTCCAGATCCACCCGGACTTCCCCAACATGTGGGACGCCTGGGACGTGGACGCGTTCTACCGGAACACCGTCACGGATCTGACCGCGGCGGACGAGGTGACACTCGACGCGGCGTCCGGGGACGCGGCGACGGTGCGGGTGGTGCGGAGCTTCGGCGCCTCGCGCGTCGTGCAGACACTGACGCTGGCCCGCGGGCAGCGGCGCGTCGACATCGACACCGAGGTCGACTGGCACGAGACCGAGAAGTTCCTCAAGGCCGCCTTCCCGCTCGACCTGCACGCCGAACGCTACGCCGCGGAGACCCAGTTCGGGCACCTGTACCGGCCCACGCACACCAACACCAGCTGGGAGGCGGCCAAGTTCGAGACCTGCGCGCACCGCTTCGTGCACATCGAGGAGCCGGGCTGGGGCGTCGCGCTGGTCAACGACGCGACGTACGGCCACGACGTCACCCGTACCGTCCGCGACGCACCGGACCGCGGCACGACGACGACCGTGCGGCTCTCGCTGCTGCGCGCGCCGCGGTTCCCCGACCCGGAGACCGACCAGGGGCTGCACCGCTTCCGCTACGCCCTCGCGCCCGGAGCCGCCATCGGCGACGCGGTGCGCGAAGGCCACCGCATCAACCTCCCCGAACGCCGCGTCCCGGGCGCGGGTCCGGTCGCGCCGCTGGTCACGGTGGACAACGACGCGGTCGTGGTGACCGCGGTGAAGCTCGCCGACGACGGCAGCGGCGACGTGGTCGTCCGGCTGCACGAGGCACACGGCGGGCGGGCCGCCACCGCCGTCACCACCGCCTTCGGCCTGGCCGGCGCCCACGCCACGGACCTGCTGGAGCGCCCGGTCGACGACGGCCCCGAGCTGCACCGGGATGACCGTACGGTGCGGATGGCGCTGCGGCCGTTCCAGATCGTCACGCTGCGCCTGACCAGGGCGGGCAGCGACGGCTGACCCCCGGTACCGGACGGGCCAGGACCCGGGTCACTCGTCCTCGGTCCCGCGCCCGTCCGGCCGGCCGCCGCCCGCCGTGGGGCGGGTGTCCCGGCCCGGATACAGGCCCAGCATGTCCATCAGCAGGGACAGGTCGTCCGCGTCCCGCGCCCGGTCGGCCAGCGTCATCCTGGCGCGCCGCCGTTCCTCGTCATCCGGCGCGGGCCGCGGCGCGGCGTCGTCGGCACTGCGGTGTTCATCGCTCACCGCTGCATTCTCGGCCGGGCCCCGCGGTCCCGCCCGCCGGACGGGGGCCATCCGGGCGGGGCCGCGGCCGGGTGGCCCTCCTGGCGCGCGGATGCAGAACGCGCGGCCGGGGGTGATGCTGGAGCCGAGGGGGATCGTCGCGAGGAGGATGACCCATGTCCATGATGGACAAGCTCAAGAGCCTGCTGAAGGGCCACGAAAGCCAGACGAGCAAGGGCGTGGACAAGGCCGGCGACTACGTCGACAGCAAGACGCAAGGCAAGTACAAGAGCCAGGTGGACAAGGCCCAGGAAAAGCTCAAGGACCAGTTCGGCCGCGGGGACCAGGGTCAGCCGCCGCAGACCTGACGACGTGAACCGGCGCCCGCGCACCGGCTCACCCACCCCCGTGCCCCCGTGACGGGCGCGCCACCCGGCGCGTCCGGGCGGGGCACAGGTGTGTACGGGCCCGGACGGCGGGGCCCGCGGGCTCCCGCAGGGCCCGACGGCGGCTCTACGCTGGGCCGATGATCACTATCTCGGCCCGGCTCGCCCCCGATGTCCTGATGCGCCCGGTGACACCGGACGACGCCGCGGGGCTCGCCCGCGCACAGCGGCGCAGCCGCGACCACCTCAAGCACTGGGATCCGGCCAGGAACGACGCGTTCTACACCACCGAAGGGCAGCGGGCGCACCTGGCCGCCCACCGAGCCGAGGAGGAGGCGGAGCGGCTGCTGTCCTGGGTGCTGGTGCGGGACGGCGACGGGGACGAGGACGACATCGTCGGCGGGATCGTCCTCAGTGGCATCGTGCGGGGCCAGTTCCGCAGCGCCGACTTGGGCTACTGGGTCGACGTGGGGCACACGGGCCGCGGTCTGGCCGACGCCGCCGTGCGGCAGGTCTGCGAGACCGCCGACTCCGTGCTGGCCCTGCACCGGATCCAGGCAGGCACCCTGCTCGACAACGTCGCCTCACAGCGCGTGCTGACCAAGAACGGCTTCGCGGCGTACGGAGTCGCCGAGCGCTATCTGCACATCGACGGTGCCTGGCGCGATCACCGGCTCTTCCAGAAGATCCTCAACGACCGCAGGCCGTGACGCCGGGAAGGTCCGCAGACGACGACGGCGCCCGCCCCGGATGGCAAGGGGGGGGCGGGCGCCGGAGTGAGCCGGGCTCAGGCCACGCGGATCTTCTCCGCCTGCGGGCCCTTCTGGCCCTGCGTGACCTCGAAGGTCACCTTCTGGCCCTCCTGGAGCTCACGGAAGCCCTGGGCGTCGATGTTCGAGTAGTGCGCGAAGACGTCGGCGCCGCCGCCGTCCTGCGCGATGAAGCCGAAGCCCTTTTCCGAGTTGAACCACTTCACCGTGCCGCTGGCCATACCTGTCTCCTTCGTTCAATGGGCTCGTATCGGCTCCCGCATGGCACGGGATCCGGAGGTGATCGCCCTGGTCCGGAGAGGCATCGCACAGAAAGAACGCCCGTGAATGCGACACGGGCGCCCGGCACTTCGGAACCACGACAGCTGATCAGGACGCTACACCGAGCATCGCCCGCCAGTCATCACCACCGTGGCAGTCGCGTCATCGTTCACCGGCCGAGGCCATCGGGATCCGCCGAATCCCTGACCGGTGACACGCCAGTACGAGGCAGGAAGCCGCCGTCCCGGGCCCCGGCCGGTCAGCCGCGCCGCCGGCTGCGCCACAGCTCGGCGCCGAGGCCCGTCAGCAGTGCCGCGCCGATGACGGCGAACCACCATCCCCAGGGCGCCGTGCCGCCCTTGTCGCCCCGGCCCACCGTGGACACGTGGACCACACCGGAGCGCTCCCCCGCGGGCTGCTTGTGATCATGACCACGGGCGCGGTCGTCGCTCCGGGCACGGTCGCGGTCCTGGTCCTGGTTCCGGTTCTGCTCGTGCCCCTGGTCCTTGTCCTGGTCCTGATCACGGTCGTCGCCATCGGTGCGGGACACCGAGGCCATTGCCGATCCCACCTTGTCCGGCAGCATGGCGACCGGGGAGGCGTCGGGTTCCGCGGAGAAGCCCCAGTCCAGGAGGGCACGCGCCTCCTCGTAGACGGCGTTGTACTGGCCGGACTGCGGGTTCATGACCGTGACCAGCAGCGTCCTGCCGTCCTGCTGCGCCGCGGCCACCAGGGTGTTGCCCGCCTTGCTGGTGTAGCCGTTCTTCACGCCGACCAGGCCGGGGTACGGGGTCACGCCGTGCGAGCCCACCAGCAGCCGGTTGGTGTTCTGGATGCCGAACGAGTCCGGGCCGCCCGTTTCGGGGAACTGCGCCTCTTTGGTGGCGGCGAAGCGCGCGAAGTCCCGGTTGGTCAGCCCTGCCTTGGCGAACAGCGTGAGGTCGTAGGCGGAGGAGACCTGGCCCGGCGTGTCGAAGCCGTCCGCCGACTCCACCGTGGTGTCGCGGGCGCCGAGGCGGTGGGCCATCTCCTGCATGTCCGAGACGGTCTCCTGCCAACCGCCGTTCATCGAGGCCAGGGTGTGCACCGCGTCGCTGCCCGAGCTGAGGAAGACCCCGCGCCAGAGGTCGGCGACGGAGTAGCTCATGTCTTCCTTGACGCCGACGAGGGAGCTGCCCGCGTTGATGCCGGACAGGTCGTCCTCGGAGACGGTGTGCACGCTCCCCTGCCCGAACTTCGGGAGCACGGTCACCGCGAAGAGCGTCTTGAGCGTGCTGGCGGGCGGCAGCTCCCGGTGCGCGTTCTTGGCGGCCAGGATCCTCCCGTCGTCCGCGTCGGTGACCATCCACGACAGGGCGGAGACGGATGGGGGATCGGAGACGCCCGAACGGAACTGCACACCGCTGCGGTCGAGCCGGGTACCGGAGCCGGACGCTCCGCTGCCCGGCTCATCATCGGTGCCGGACGACCCGGCGGTGGCCGGCGGGCAGGTGACCACCAGGCACGCGGCACAAACGACCGCTGCGGTACCGGCTTTGACGGAAGGCCAACTCGCTGACGACATGAGGCCACGCTAGGAACGACGTCCGCCGGTCGCCGGTTGGAGTGCTCCATACGGTTCACCGGCTCCCCCGACGGCCTGAGAAGGCGTCATCCGCTCCGGCGCGGGCCGGGGGCGGACGGCTTGCGGACGGCGCCCCGCGACGCGCCGGGGCGACACGCGCCGGTCCTGCGGGAGGCCGGCACGTGTCGCCCCGTTTCAGGGCCTGCGGGTCACCAGATCTCGTTGACCCACTCGGGGTGGTCGATGAACGGGTTGCGGTTGTGCTGGTACTTGTCGAAGATCACCTGGTTGCGGTGCTGCTCGAAGGTGTCGGGCGGGTCCGCCTGGTTCCACTGCTGGAAGACCGAGAGGCGGCCGATGTTGGGCTGCGAGCCGTTGTCGACCTTGTCGTTGGGTTCGAGGTCGGGGAACCCGTCCTCGCCGTCGTAGCGGACGGCCATGTAGAGGATCATGCGGGCCACGTCGCCCTTGACCGCGTCGCGGGGCTCGAAGGAGTCGTCGTCGGTGCGGTTGCCCGGCGCCTCCTCGACCTCCGAACCGCCCTTGTCGAAGTCCTTGTTGCCGCGGATGCTGTTGACGGACACGTCGGCGGGCCGCAGGTGGTGGATGTCCGTTCCGGGCCCGGTGGCGGTGCCGAAGTCGCCGTGCGATTTCGCCCAGACGTGCTCGCGGTTCCAGTCGTCCGGGTTCCCGCCGTGGGCGTCCTTGCTCTGCGAGCGGCCGGAGTACAGCAGGATGACGTTCGCGCTGTTGGCCGGGTCCTCGTCGGTGTCCTTGAGCGCGTCCCAGACCTGGTCGTACGACAGCTTTCCGGTCTGGGTACTGCTGATGATCCGGTGCTGCGAATCCTTGAGCTCCTGGCCGGTCTTGCCGATGGCGTCCTTGTAGTACGTGTCGTCGTAGGCGCCGGCGGATATCGCGGGTGCGGCGGATATGGAGTGGCGGGCAGCCGGTCCTGCGGCCGGAGTGGCCGTCGCGGTGGCCGGAACCTGTGCGGCCACCGCGACCATTACGGTCCCTGCGGCCACGGCGAGCGCGGTGCGGCGACCTCTGCGGGTCACGCGGGTGTTGTCCACGAATGGTGTCCTCTCCCCGAAATGTGGCATCGGGCCGCGTGATGTGGGGGCACGGCCGATACCGGCCGTTGGGTATACGGCCGCAGGAAGCTTTCCATCGCGGTAATCACCACAGTGTGAACGCGAGGAGAGAGTTGTGTGGTCAGCTGGTGACGGCCACGCTTTTCGTCCCAGACGACCCCCTTGATCCGGCCTTCCCGGCCCCCCGCTCCGCCCACGGCTCGTCGGATCCGAGTCGTCAGGAACCGGCCATGCAGACCTCACTCGGCTCGGCGGCGACGGTGGCGGCGACGGCCGCGGCGGGCGCGGGAAGGGTGCCCGTGGCCGGAGTTGCCGGCCGGAGGGGTGTCCGGGAGGTGCGGCGGGCACGGATGAGGTCGGGCACCAGCGTGCCGATGCCGATGAGGGCGAGCGCCGCGCCGAGCCAGAGCGGTGCGCGGAGGCCGTAGGCGGTGATCGCCAGGCCGCCCGCCGAAGAGCCGATGATGACGCCGAGGGTGATGAAGGAGGAGTGGATGGTGTTCATCAACGGACGTGCATTTCCGGCCCGTTGGACGCGGGTGACCATCGCCGGGTTCATCGTGACGCCGACCAGACCGACTCCCACCATCAGCGCCACGGCGGGCACGGCGCGCCCCGCGAGCAGGGCGAACCCGGCGAGGAAGAGCGCGTTCATCGCCAGACCTGCCAGTTGGACGCCCAGGGTGTGCCGGTCGGCCAGCCGTCCGACGACGGTGTTGCCGACGACGGTGGCGGCGCCGTACGCGATGAGCAGCAGCGGGACGGTGCCGGACGCGAAGCCGGTGACCTCGGTGAGGATGGGGTGGAGGTAGCTGAACGCGGAGAACGTCGCGCCGATGATCAGCGTGCTGGTGGAGAGCGCGAGCCACAGCCCGGGGTTACGGAAGGCGGTCAACTCGGCCCGTATGCCGCCGCTTCCGGGGGCCCGCCCCAGGGCGGGCACCCCCACGAGCGTGGCGAGCGCCGCGAGGACGGCGATTCCCGAGATCACCCAGAACGCCGCACGCCATCCCAGGTGTTCGCCGATGAGGGTGGAGAGCGGCAGGCCCAGCAGCGTGCCGAGCATCAGCCCGTTCAGGGCCAGCGCGATGGCGCGGCCCCGGACTTCGGGACGGGTCAGCTGGACGCAGAGGGAGATGGCGACGCCGAAGAACGCCTGCGAGGCGACGCCGGTGATGATCCGGGCCGCGAGGAGTACGCCGTAGCCGGGCGCCACGGCGGCCAGTACATTCCCGGCCAGAAAGAGGGCGAACAGCACATACAGCGCGCTTTTCTGACGCAGTTTCAGCACTGCGACGGTCAGGAAGGGACCACCGGCCGCCATGGCCACGGCGAATGCGGTGATGAGGTAGCCGATCTGCGCGACGCTCACCCCCAACCCGTCGGCCATCTGCGGCATCAGACCGGCGACCACGAATTCACTGGTCACCATGGCGAAAATGCCCATCGACAACACATATACGGCACGGGGCACGGTCAACTCTCCTTCATTATTTTCTAACCGATCGTTCCAATAAAAGGGCAGGGGGAAGGCATGGAGGGGGGAACGGAGGGCGGGGTGCCGACCGGGGTAGCGGCCGACCGTCGGCCACCGGTCACCGACCGTCGGCCACCGGTCACCGGTCGTCGGCCGCCAGTCGCCGGTCGCCTCAGCGCAGCAGCGTCAGCGCCTGGTCGACCGCGTCGTCCAGGCGCCGCTCGTCCTGCGTCTTCGCGATGACCCGCAGGCCCTGGATGAAGGTGACCAAAAAGCGGGCCAGGGAACGGGGTTGAGCGTTCTCGTCCAGCTCGCCCTGCCCCTTGGCCCGGATCAGGGCGCCCGTGAGGGCGTTCTCCACATCGCGCAGCGCGGTCTCGATCCGGCGCCCGGCACCGGTGTCACCGGGGAGGAGTTCGGTGGCCGAGTTGGTCACCAGGCAGCCCTTGCGCTCCTCGTCCTGGTGGCACTGCGCGGCGTGCGCGAGCAGGAAGTCCCGTACCGCGGAGAGCGCCGAGCCGGGGCGGCTGAGCAGTTCGAGCGCCACGCTGCCCTCCCCCTCGCAGTAGCGGTCCAGCGCCTTGAGGTACAGCTCGTGCTTGCTGCCGTACGTCGCGTAGATGCTGCCCCTGTTGATGCCGAGGTGGTCGACCAGATCCTGCATCGACGTGGCCTCGTACCCCTTGCGCCAGAACAGTTCCAGGGCCGCCTGCAGCGCCGCGTCCGGGTCGAATTCCTTGCTCCTGCCCATGGGGAGGACCTTACAAGTTTCCAACCGATCATTCCAGTAAAGGGCGGAGGGCTCGTCGTCCCGCTCGGCGGCTTGTCTCCCCTGTCCTGAATTGCCGTGTTGCTCCCATCGGGTGAACCGTGGCGGACTCCGCAACTCCCGTACCGCTGAGAAGGTTCTGGAGGTCAAGACGTCTTACGGATCGTGAGCTGTGGAGGCCCCCCGATGTTGCCGTACTGCGAGCAGTCCCCGATCGGCACCGAAAGCGGCAACCGGGCCGGTCCCACCCCTGCGCCCGCCGCCCACGAGCAGTGGCCCACGGTGGTGACCCATCAGACGGCCACCCGGCGGCCCCAGCCGCTGCCGCTGCGCCTCCCGTCCGTGACGGTGCCCATGGCGCTGGCCCGCCCGCACACCAGGGTGGACGAGTTCCTGCCGCCGCCGCGCCCCGAGGACCTGCTGCCGATCGTCCCGCGGCTTCCGGAGGCACCGTCCCAGGACGCGGCCCCGCAGGCGGAGAGCCGGATGCACACACCGGTGTCCACATCCGACCGCCGTCGACTCGACCTCCAGGTGGCGCTCACCGCCGCCGGGGTCGCCCCGGCACCGGAGGACGCGGCGGCGCTGCGCGTCCTCGCGGATCTGGACGACGCCACGACCACGGCCGTCATCAACTGGATCGGCACCGCGGCCCGCACCGCGTCGTAAGCGGCGGGCGGCCGGCCGGCCGGGCGGCGCGCCTCGGCGGGCGCCGCCCGTCACCTCACCGCAGCCCCGGCAGCGGCAGGCTCCGCAGTTCGCCGATCCGCAGGGCACGGGCCAGCGCCAGGAAGACGAGGGCCATGGTGGCGCCGCCCGCTATCAGGGCGAGCACCGGCGCCCAGTCGCTCGACGCCGGGACGGCCTCGCAGGCCATGGCGGCGAGCCGGCCGAGCACTCCGGCCACGGCCGCAGCCGCCGCCAGCTTTCCGTAGGTCCGGCACAGGCGTCGCCCGTCGAGCCTGCCGTACAGCCGCTTGCGCAGCCGCAGTGCGGTGATCAGCAGCCCGATGCCGTAGGCGACGGCGTAGGCGGCGGCCATGCCGGTGACCGACCAGCGGGCGGGCAGCAGCAGATGACAGGCGGTGGCCAGGACGATGTTCACGGCCGCTATCCAGGCGCCCATCCAGAACGGCGTACGGGTGTCCTCGAAGGCGTAGAACCCGCGCAGCAGCAGGTACTGGGCGGAGAACGGGATCAGACCGAGCCCCAGGGCCTGGAGCATGTGCCCGGCAGGTGCGGCCGACGCGGCGTCCACCGCGCCGTGGGCGAACAGGAGTTGGGCGGTCTGCGGCCCGAAGACGAGGAAGAAGAAGGCGGCCGGCACGATGACGACGCCGCTGACGCGCAGGGCCCGGGAGAGGTCGCCGCGCAGGTCGTCGAGGCGGTGCTCGGCGACCGCGCGGCTCATCCGGGGCAGCAGCGCGGTGACCAGGGACACGGTGACGATCGACTGCGGCAGCATCCAGATCGTCTGCGCGTAGGAGTACGCGGTGAAGCCGACGCCTGAGGTGGGGAGTTGCCGGTCGGCGGCGTTGGCGAAGTGGGTGACGACGGTCATCGCGGCGAGGTTGGCCAGCACGAAGAGCAGCGTCCACCGGGCGGCGGAGATGCTCTTGCGCAGGCCGGCGCCGCGCCAGTCGAAGCGCGGGCGGAAGCGGAAGCCGGAGGCCCGTACGAACGGGATCAGTGCGATGCCCTGGACGGCGATGCCGAGGGTGGTGCCGATGCCCAGGAGGTCGATCTGACCCTGGGTGATGTCCTCGATGCGGTCCGGGCCCGCCAGCAGCCCGATGTAGAGGCCGAGCATCGCGATCAGGATGATGTTGTTGAGGACCGGCGTCCACATCATCGCGCCGAACTTCTGCCGGGCATTGAGCACTTGGCCCAGGATGAAGTACAGGCCGTAGAAGAAGATCTGTGGCAGGAGGAAGCGGGCGAAGACGACGGTGAGGTCGAACGCGGCGTGTGTGTCGGCACCGTCGGGTGCGTAGACGGCGACGATCTGCGGGGCGGCCCACAGGGCGAGGAGAGTGCCCGCGCCGAGGACGCACAACACGAGGGTGACCAGGCGTTGCTCGTAGGCACGGCCGCCGTCCTGGTGCTCGGTGCGGGCGCGGACCAGTTGCGGTACCAGTACGGAGTTCAGCGCCCCGCCGATGAGCAGGGTGTAGATGCTCATCGGGACGACGTTGGCGGTGTTGTAGGTCGTCGCCAGCAGGCCGGTGCCCAGCGCTCCGGCCTGGAGCACCTGCCGGATCAGGCCCGTCGCGCGCGAGACCATGGTCCCCGCCGCCATCAGCACCGAGGAGCGCATCGCTCCGTTGGCCTTGGCCGCCGCGTGGCGTCGCCGCCCGGCGCGTGGCTCCCCCGGCCGCTCGGCTGCGTCCGCCGCCGCACCGGGCGCCGCCTGTGCCGCGGCTGCGGTACCTGCCTGCGCCCGCAGCCGCATCGTGTCGGTGTCGTGTGTGCCCTCCGTCATGCCCCCAATCTATGCCGGGGCACTGACATCTCCCTTTCCACGGACGCGGTTGGCGCACCCGGGGCGTCCGGCGGTCCCGTTCACCCGGCGTCCCCGGGCGCCAGGTCCGGGCGCAGCCGGTGCCATGACGGTTGCCGCAGCAGCCCTGCCTTCGTCTCGGTGGCGTAGCGGACCTCGCCCACCAGGCGTGGCAGGACCCACCGGGCGTCCGCGACCGGCGGCACCGTGGCGAACGGGCAGGTGTCCACGGCCGCGATCCGCAACAGCTCGGCGAGCAGGGCCCGTTCGCGGGCGTTCCATCCCGTGCCGACGTTGCCGATGTAGCGCAGCTCGCCCGCCTCGTACCTGCCCAGCAGCAACGCGCCCGGCAGCCCCGCGAGATGTCCCCGGCCCGGCACCCAGCCGCCGACGATCGCGTCCACGGTCCGGATGTTGCGGATCTTGATCCAGGAGCGGGATCTGATGCCCGGCGTGTAGACGGAGTCGAGCCGCTTGCAGACCACGCCTTCAAGGCCGCGTTCCTTCGTCGCCGCGAGCGCCTGCGCGCCGTGCCCGTGCAGCGCGGCCGGCGTCGACCAGTGCGGCCCCCGGAGCCCGAGGCCCTCCAGTGCCGCGCGGCGTTCGGCGTACGGCAGTCGCAGCAGGCTGCGGCCCCGGAGGAACATCACGTCGAACAGCAGGAGATGGACGGGGTTGCCAGGCACCAGCCGGGCGGCCTTCACCGGCGATCCCGACAGCCCCATCCGGGACTGCAACCGCTCGAAATCGGGCCTGCCCTCCTCGTCGAGCGCGACCACCTCCCCGTCCAGGACGGCCGGTGCCGCTTCGTCGGCGGCGGCGCCCAGGGGCAGCAACTCGGGGTAGACGGCGGTGATGTCCGCACCCGAACGGGACCGCAGCAGCACCGCGCCGTCCCCGGGCAGCTCGATGACGGCGCGCTGCCCGTCGTGCTTGCTCTCGTACGCCCACCGCCAGTCGTCGCGCGCGGCCGGGAGGATGCCCGGTGTGGCGAGCATGGGGGCGATCCGGGGCAGCGTGGTCACCGGACGGCCCTCGGGAGCGGACGTGCGCGGTTGAGGTTGAGGAGCGGGCCGAGCAGATCTCCGTGGCGCGCCAGCCGTCCTGCGATCTCGCCGAAGAGGAAGGAGAGTTGGCCGGGTTCCGTGCAGTCGGCGACCTCGTCCCAGGTGACGGGGGTGGAGACGGTGGGGGTGCGGCGGGCGCGCAGGGTGTAGGCCGCCGCGGTGGTCTTGGCCGCGGAGTTCTGCGAGAAGTCGATGAACACCTTGCCGGGGCGCAGCTCCTTCTTCATCTTGTGGACGACCAGTCCGGGCAGCGCCGCCGCGGCTTCGACGGCGAGGGTCTTCGCGTAGGCGGTGGTGTCGTCCGATGGAGTGGGCTCGACGGGCACGATGAGGTGCAGGCCCTTGGAGCCGCTGGTCTTGGCGTAGGTGTGCAGGCCGTCGGCGGCCAGCCGGTCGCGCAGCCACCGGGCGGCGGCGCAGCATTCGACGATGGTGGCCGGTTCGCCCGGGTCGAGATCCAGGACGAGCCGGTCGGCGATTCCGGGGCGCTCCACGGTCCACTGCGGTACGTGCAGTTCGACGACGAGGTTGGCGGCCCACACCAGGGACGAGAGGTCCTGGAGCACCACCTGGCGGCCGTGGTCGGCCGATTTGCGGGGCACTTCGGAGGTCTTCACCCAGGCGGGGGTGCCGGGCGGCACGTTCTTGGTGAAGAAGCACTGGCCGTCCGGCCCGTCGGGGAAGCGCAGGAAGGACACCGGCCGGTCGTGGAGGTGCGCCAGAATCGCGCCCGCCGTGGTCGTGACGTAGTGCAGCACCTCGCCCTTGGTGGTGCCGGTCTCGGGATAGAGGACCTTCTCCAGGCGGGTCAGCGAAAGGCGCCGCCCCTCCACGGCCGTAATAGGCGACATACGATGAGAATCCCACATAAGGGATGAATGATGCGATCTGTATGGAACGGCGTTATTTCCTTTGGCCTGGTCAGCATCCCCGTGAAGACCTACAGCGCCACGAACCGCAGCTCCTCGGTGTCCTTCGTCCGGATCCACGACAAGGACGGCGGACGGATCCAGTACCGCAAGTTCTGTGAACTGGACGGCGAGGAGGTGTCGAACGAGGAGATCGGCAAGGGGTACCAGGCGGGCGACTCGATCGTGCCGATCACCGACGACGACCTGTCCCGGCTGCCGCTGCCGACCACGAAGACGCTGACGATCCTGTCGTTCCTCGACGCCGGTGAGATCGACCCGCTCCAGATGGACAAGTCCTACTACCTGGGGCCCAACGGGCCGGCCGCCGCCAAGCCGTACACCCTGCTGCGGGAGGCGCTGGAGCACCACGGGAAGGTCGCGATCGGCAAGGTGGCGATGCACGGACGGGAGACCCTGGCGATGCTGCGGTCCCACGACGGGGCGATCGTGATGCACGCGCTGCTGTGGCCCGACCAGATCCGTTCGACGGCCGGTGTGGTCCCGGACGGCGTCGAGATCCGCGAGAACGAGCTGACGCTGGCCGAGACCCTGATGGATTCCCTGGGCGAGCTGGATCCCGGCGAACTGCACGACGACTACCGCGAGGCCGTCGAGGCGCTGGTCACGGCGAAACTGGAGGGCGGCGAACCGGTCGCACCCGCCTCGTCCGGCACGTCGGGCGGCCAGGTGATCGACCTGATGGCCGCGCTGGAGAGCAGCGTGAAGGCGGCCCGGGAGGGGCGCGGGGAAGGTGCGGCGGACGAGGGCGAGGAGTCGGCGTCGGTCACCCCGATCCGGGGCCGGAAGGGCACCGGGAGCGGCACGGAGTCCGGTGCGGAGCCCGGTGCGGACAAGGGCGGCACGAAGAAGACCTCGGCGGCGAAGGCCCCGGCCAAGAAGGCGGCGGCGAAGAAGACCGCGTCGTCCGGTGCGAAGAAGGCGGCGGCGAAGACCTCGGGCGGGCGGGCGAAGGCCGGGGCCTCCGGCTCGGGCGGCGCCTCGTCGTCGGGCAGATCGGGCGGGTCGGGCAGGTCCGGCACGTCCGGCGGCACGTCGGCCAAGAAGAGCGCCACGAAGAAGGCGGCGGCGAAGAAGGGCGGGAAGCGGGCGTCGGCCTGAGCGCCTCGGCGGGCGGGTGTCCGGGGCGCACCCGGCCGCGGGTGGGCCCGGCCCTCGGCGCTTCCGGTGGCACTCCCCGGGCTCCGGCGCGTGTCCTAGAGTCGTGGCATGGCTTCAGACGAGGGCAACACCCGCATCGACAGCTGGATCTGGTCCGTGCGGCTGACCAAGACGCGCTCGCTGGCCGCGACCGCCTGCCGCGCGGGGCACGTCCGGGTCAACGGGGAACGGGTGAAGCCCGCCTACACGGTGCGTACGGGGGACGAGGTGCGGCTGCGGCACGCGGGCCGGGAGCGCGTCGTGGTGGTCTCGCGGCTGGTGCGCAAGCGGGTGGGCGCGGCCGTCGCCGCCGAATGTTTCGTCGACAACACCCCGCCGGAACCGCCGCGCGAGGAGATCCCCCTCACGGGCATCCGCGACCGGGGCACGGGGCGGCCGACCAAGCGGGACCGCCGCGAGATCGAGCAGCTGCGCGGCCACTGAGCGGACGCGCCGAGGCGCTACTCCCCCGCGCCTACTCCCCCGCGTCCGCGTCCAGATAGACCCACGCGCCGTCCTCGCGGACGAAGCGGCTGTTCTCGTACTGGGTGTCGGCGTGCCCGCGCAGGGTGGAGTGCGCGCGGAATTCCACCGTGCCTTCGGTGTGGAACGCGCTGCCGCCCGTCGTCCCGAGGATTTCCAGGCCGGTCCAGCGCCTGCCGTGGTCGAGTTCCAGACCGGCAGGCCGGGTCGAGGGGTGCCAGGTGCGCAGCAGGTAGGCCGGGTCGCCGACGGCGAAGGCGGCGTAGCGCGAGCGCATCAGCCGCTCGGCGGTGGGGGCGGTGGCGCGGCCCTGGTGGAAGGGCGCGCAGCAGTCGCGGTAGGACGCGTCGCGACCGCAGGGGCAGGGGCTTTCGGAGGTGACCGCGGCGGCGCGGCGGGGCTTGTTCTTCGGCACCCCCCGATTGTGCCGGTAGGCGCTGACGGCCGGTGCCCCGCCCAGCACATGGCGCGGGAGGCCGCTGCACGGGTGGGCCTATTTGGGGGGTTTCAACGATAAATCACCCATTCGCAGCTTTTGGGGGCTTGATGCGCCCTGTGAGGCTGGAAGAACTCACGGTGACCGTCCCCACCACCCAGGAGCGCATCCCATGATTCTGACCATTTCCGGCGTCGTACTCTTCGGTGTCATCGTCTTCCTCTTCTTCCGTAAAGACGGCCTCAAAGCCTCGCACGCCCTGGTGTGCGCGCTCTTCGGGTTCTATCTGGCGGGGTCCGCCATCGCGCCGAGCATCAAGGCCGGCAGCGCGAGCCTGGCCGGCCTCCTGGGAGGGCTCAAGATCTAGGCGAGCGGGTCCGCCGTCGCGCCCGCAGCGCGGCGCCGGACTCGCCCCTCCGGTGCACCCGCCGCCCACCCCCGAGAGGCGCCTTCACCGCCGCCCCGACCCCGTGGCCACCGGCGACGTCCACGGAATAGCCCGTTCCGCAGGACGTTGCCGGGGCGACGGGGCGCAGAGCCCGTCACAGCCGCGTACCGACCCCAGGAGACAGATGTGGCCCGGCGCCCCCTGCCCCGCATCCTGACCGACAGCGCATCCCTCGCCCGCAGCCGCGAGTTCGCGCGCACCGCAGCCGACAGCGCGACCGATGTGTTCCATCCGCTGATCACCATCGGCCGCGGCGCGCGCAGGCTTGCCGTCTCCGGCGGGCAGCGCTGGGCCGCCACCCCCAAGGACCGCCGGGGCCCGCTGTTCTTCCTCGTCGCCGCCTGCCTGCTGGTGGTGACGTTCGTGCCGTACGGGCCGCTGCTGGGGCTGGTCGGCGCGATGGGCGCGGCGGCCTGGGCGGGGCGGGACCACACGCCCGTGCAGAACGGACCCGGCGAGGCGGCGTCGGCGCGGCTCCAGGCGCTGTACGAGGCGCTGGTCCCGTACTTCTCCAGCGACGGCGATCCCTGCCCCCTCTACGCGCACGGCGGCGACTGCGAGGAGGTGTTCGAGGAGTACACCTTCGACGACGACGGCCGGATCGCGCGGCTCCGGCTGAGGTATCCGGCGTACTTCACCGACGGCGAGGCCCCGTCCCGGGCCCGTATCGAGCAGGTGCTGCACGCCAAGTGCGGGCGCGGGCGCGAGTACCGCTTCGAGTGGGACGAGGAGACCAACCGGCTGCTGCTGACCGTCCTCGGTCCGCTGCCCACCGACCTCGCCGCGCAGCGGTTCGTGACCTCGCCCGGCGAGGCGGTGCTCGGCTTCACCGATCACGTGTCGGTGCACCGGACGCTGCCGGTCGACGGGCCCGACGGCACCCGGGACGAGCCGCCGGTCGTCTGGCGCACCGGCCCGCGGTCCACCGAGCCGCACCTGCTCGTGCTGGGGCAGCCGGGGTCGGGGACCACCACGCTGCTGCGGTCGCTCGCGCTCCAGGCGCTCCAGCACGGCGACGTCCTGATCATCGACGGCAGCGGAACGGGTGAGTACGGGTGCCTGGCCGGGTGCGGTGGCGTGCTCGGGGTGGAGAGCGGCCTGTCGGGCGCGCTGGCGACGCTGGAGTGGGCGGCGCACGAGACCGAGCGGCGGCTCGTCGTGGCGAACCGGGCGCGGCAGTCCGGAGGCCCGGCGCCCGACGACATCCGGCGGCCGTTGTGGATCATCGCCGACCGGCCCACCGCGCTGGCCCACCTGGCGGTCGCCGAGGGCCGGGACGACCCGCAGCGGCTGCTCCAGGTGCCGCTGCGGCACGGCCGGGCGGCGCAGGTCACAGTGGTGGTCGCGGACCAGTGCGACAGCGCCGGCCTGCTGAGCGAACCGGTACGGACACTCACCCGCGCCCGGGTGCTGCTCGGCCCCGCGACGGCGGACGAGGTGAGCGCGGTGCTCGGGGCGCCGCCGCACACCACGCCGACGGCCGAGGTGCCGGCCGGGCGCGGCTACGCGCGGCTGGGCGCGGGTCCTGTACTGCGGCTCCAGGTGCCCGCGACCCCGGACCCGTTCGACGACGCGACGAGCGAGACGCACCGGCAGGCGGTACTCGCGCTGCTTCCCGACCGCACGGTCCCGGCGGGCGAGCAGGTGCCAGGCCCGGCGGCGGGCGAGCGGGAGGCGGGACTGCCGACGGGCGGCGGGCCTGCGCAGCTGGCGAAGGCGGTGACCGGGGAGGCGGCGGATCCTGCGGACGGTCCGGCGCCGGGTGGCGCGGCGGCTCCCGGGACGGTTCCGGCCGCGGCGGCGGGGCCGGTGAACGGTGCGGTGAAGGTCAACGGCCCGGTGCGGGCCGCGGGCGCGGAGGGCTGAGGGCGGGGCGCGTGGGCGCCGGTTGCGCCCCCGCCGCGGGCCGGTGGCGCCTCAGGCGACGAACGCCCTGAGCGTGTCCGCGTCGACGGTGGCGCCGCTCGCCACCATCCGGGCCGCACCCGCCAGCCGGGACGCGGCCTCGTCGGCGACCGCCCCGCCGACCGTGAACGGCACCCGTACGAACCCTTCGAAGGTGCCGTCCACACCGAACCTGGGCCCTGACGGCACCCGTACCCCCAGCCGCTCGCCCACCTCGGCGATGCGGGATCCGGAGAGGCCGCCGGTGCGGACCCAGAGGGTGAGGCCGCCGCGGGGGACGGTGAACTCCCAGTCGGGCAGCTCGCGTCGGAGTGCGCCGACGATCGCGTCACGGTTCTCGCGGGCCTGGTCGCGGCGTATCTCGACGGCCTGCTCCCAGCCGCCGGTGTCCAGCAGCGAGGCGATGGCGAGCTGTTCCAGCACGGGCGAGCCGAGGTCGGAGTAGGCGCGGGCGGCGACGAGGCTGCGGATGATGTCAGGCGCCGCACGCACCCAGCCGATCCGCATCCCGGCCCAGAACGCCTTGCTGGCCGAGCCGACGGTGATCACGGCGCTGCCCCCGGGGTCGAACGCGCAGACCGGGCGCGGCGGTTCGGGATTGTCGTCGAGCTGGAGCTCCGTCATGGTCTCGTCGACGACGAGCAGCGTGCCGGCCGCCTTGGCGGCGTCGACCATGCGGCGCCGCTGGTCGTCGGTCGCGAGGGTGCCGGTCGGGTTGTGGAAGTCGGCGACGACGTAGGCCATCCGGGGCGCGGCGTCCCGCATCACCTGGCGCCAGGCGGGGATGTCCCAGCCGGCCAGCCGTTCGGCGAGCGCCACCGGGACGAGCCGGGCGCCGGCGTCGCGCATCAGCTGGAGGATGTTGGCGTACGACGGGGAGTCGACGGCCACCCGCTCGCCGGGGCTCGTACAGAGCCGGCAGATCGCGGCGACGGCGCCCATCGCGCCGGTGGTGACCATGATCTGTTCGGGCATGGTGGGGATGCCGCGGGCGGTGTAGCGGTCGGCGAGTGCCTGGCGCAGGACGGGGAGGCCGGCGGGGTAGTCGCCGTGGGTGTGGGCGTAGAGCGGGAGGTCGGCCATGCCGCCCTGGATGGCGCGGGTCAGCCAGGGCTCGGGGGCGGGCAGGGCGGCGCAGCCGAGGTCGATCATGGAGCCGCCGGCCTCCGGGGGCAGCGGTTCCAGGCCGCGGGTGGGCAGCGGGCTGCCGGCCGGTGCCGCGGTCCAACTGCCCGATCCGCGGCGGGACTCCAGGAAGCCTTCGGCGCGCAGGGCTTCGTAGGCGGCGGCGACGGTGGTGCGGCTGACTCCGAGCGCGGCGGCCAGTTCGCGTTCGGCGGGGAGCCGGGCGGCGACCGGGACGCGGCCTTCCAGGACGAGGAGGCGTACGCCGTCGGCGAGGCTGCGGTAGGCGGGCAACTTCCGGCCGCCCACGGCGAGTTCGGCATCCCGCGGGTCCTGTGACCGGAGCAGCCGGGCGAGCTGGGTCGCACCCACCGCTGAAGTCCACTGCGCCATGAGATTCAGTCCACCTTCTGCGAATTGGCTCTCGATCTTGAGCCGTGCCATGCCACATCGTGTCATGTGTCAATCCAATCCTGCCAGGAGGGGGAAGAGTTTTGTCCATCGACGACAGGCACAAATCGGCGCGTTCCTTTGTGCCGCGACGGCTCATACAGCTCTATGTCGGGCTCGTGCTCTACGGCGTGAGCATGGGCTTCCAACTGCGCGCCGGGCTCGGCCTGGACCCATGGAGCGTGCTGAACCAGGGGATTTCTGTACATACCGGCCTTTCCATGGGCACCGTCACCATCGCCACCGGCGCCCTGGTCCTGCTCCTGTGGATTCCGCTGCGGCAGCGCCCCGGACTCGGCACGATCTCGAACGTGGTGGTGCTCGGTCTGGTCATGGACGCGACGCTGGCGCTGGTCCCCGACCCCCGCGCGCTCGGTATCCGGATCCCGCTGCTGGTCTTCGCCGTGCTCCTCAACGGCACGGCCACCGGCCTGTACATCTCGGCGCGCTACGGCCCCGGGCCGCGCGACGGCCTGATGACCGGGCTGCACCGGCGTACGGGCCGCCCGCTGCGCCTGGTGCGGACCTGCATCGAGGTGACCGTGCTCACCGTCGGCTTCCTGCTCGGCGGCTCGGCGGGGGTGGGCACGGTGCTCTACGCGCTGGCCATCGGTCCGCTGGCGCAGTTCTTCATCCGCCGGTTCGCGATCAAGGGCCTGCCCGAGCAGCAGCCTCTGGTGGTGGCCCGCAGCGACGCCCCGCAGGAGCGCGCGATACTTCCTGAGTGATGCCAGCGATACCCGTACGCCACCCCTACCTCGACCACCCCGCCCCGCTCCCGTTCGCACACCGCGGCGGGGCGGCCGACGGCCTGGAGAACACCGCCGCCGCGTTCCGGCGCGCGGTGGAGAGGGGGTACCGCTATCTGGAGACCGACGTCCACGCCACGTCCGACGGGCAGCTGGTCGCCTTCCACGACGCGACGCTGGACCGGGTCACCGACACCCGCGGCGAGATCGGCGCGCTGCCGTGGCGTGCGGTGCGCCGGGCCAGGGTCGCCGGGCGTGAGCCGCTGCCGCTCTTCGCTGACCTGCTGGAGGAGTTCCCGGACGCCCACTGGAACGTCGACGTCAAGGCGGAGGCCGCGCTGACACCGCTGCTGGAACTGCTGCGCCGTACGGACGCCTGGGACCGGGTGTGCATCGGCTCGTTCTCGGAGGCCAGGGTCGCGCGGGCGCAGCGGATGGCGGGCCGGCGGATGGCGACGTCACTGGGCACCCGGGGCGTCGCGGGACTGCGGCTGCGTTCGCTCGGCCGCGGATCACTGCCGGTGGACCGGCTGCTGGGCGCCGCGGTACGACGCAGCGCGGTGTGCGTGCAGGTCCCCGAGCGGCAGTCCGGAATCCCGGTCGTCGACCGGCTGTTCGTCCGCGCGGCCCACGCGCTCGGCATGCAGGTCCACGTGTGGACGGTCAACGACGCCGGGCGGATGGCGACTCTGTTGGATCTTGGGGTGGATGGCATCATGACCGATCACATCGACACACTGCGCGCGGTGCTGACCGGGCGGGGCGCCTGGGTCTGAGCCCCTGCCCCGTCCGCCGCGGTGGGCGGGGACGGGAAGACGGGGGTGGGTGCGGTGAACGCACAGGCCGTGGCCGGGGATACGGCGGGGAACGCGGCACGACGCAGGGAACAGCGCGGCTGGTACTGGTACGACTGGGCCAACAGCGTCTACTCCACGACGGTGCTGACGGTCTTCCTAGGCCCGTATCTGACGTCCGTGGCGAAGGCGGCGGCCGGCGCGGACGGCTTCGTGCATCCGCTGGGGATACCGGTCAGGGCCGGTTCGTTCTTCGCGTACACGGTCTCCGCCTCGCTGCTGCTCTCGGTGCTGGCGATGCCGGTCGCCGGTGCCGTCGTCGACCGCACCGGCCGCAAGAAACCGCTCCTGGGATGCTGCGCGTACGCCGGTGCCGCGGCCACGACCGGCATGTTCTTCCTCGGCGGCCAGCGTTATCTGCTCGGCGGCGCCCTGCTGATCGTCGCGAATGTCTCGTTCGTCGTGTCGATGATGCTCTACAACTCCTACCTGCCCCAGATAGCCGAGCCGGACGAGCGGGACGCGGTGTCCACGCGGGGCTGGGCGTTCGGCTACGCGGCGGCTGCGCTGGCCCTGATCGCCAATCTGGTGCTGTACGCCGGGCACGACGCGTTCGGGGTCAGCGAGAGCACGGCGGTGCGGATCTGCCTGGCGTCCGCGGGGCTGTGGTGGGGGCTGTTCTCGCTGATACCGCTGCGCCGGCTGCGGGACCGGTGGGCGGCGCGCGGCGCGGACGCACCTGCCGCGGGTGCCGCCACGCTCGGCCAGGGCTGGCGTCAACTGCGCGGCACGCTGCGCGACATGCGCAGCCGCCCCCTGACCCTCGCCTTCCTCCTGGCGTATCTCGTCTACAACGACGGCGTGCAGACGGTGATCACCCAGGCGTCGGTCTTCGGCTCGGAGGAGCTGAAGCTGGACCAGACGACGCTGATCGTCGCGGTCCTGCTGGTGCAGGTGCTGGCCGCGGCCGGCGCACTGCTCATGGGGCGGCTGGCGCGGCGCTACGGCGCGCAGCGGACGATCCTCGGCTCGCTGGTGGCGTGGACGGTGACGATCGCCGCGGCGTTCTTCCTGCCGGCCGGCGTGCCCGCGGGATTCTTCGCGATCGCCGCCGCGATCGGCCTGGTCCTGGGCGGCAGCCAGGCGCTGTCCCGTTCCCTGTTTTCACATTTGGTGCCGCGCGGCAAGGAAGCGGAGTATTTTTCCGCGTACGAGATCAGCGACCGCGGCGTGAGCTGGCTGGGGCCTTTGGTTTTCGGCGTGACCTACCAGGTGACGGGCAGCTACCGGGACGCGATTCTGTCGCTGGTGGCGTTCTTCGTGGTCGGTTTCGTGCTGCTGGCGCGGGTGCCGGTGCGGCGCGCGATCGCTGCCGCGGGCAATGCCGTGCCGGACCGGATTTAGGTCCGGAGCGCGCGGGCCGGTAGTGTACGCCTTTGGCTCACCAGGCGGACCGTTACTGCGCGCTTAACGTTGGGAAGCGCTGGGTGACATCTGCTGCCAGATGTGACAAACCGGGCGCTGGTGGGTACAACAAGGGGCGGCACGAAGGTAGGCAGCGGCGCACAGCGCCTCCGTCAAGGGCGGTGGTGGGCGACGGGTGGGCGCATGTCCCGATTTCGGGAATCTTCACCGCCGACCGGACGTTGACCGGATGACGACGACAGCGACACCTGTCCTGTGGGCGACAAGCCCGGGAGGCACGATTCATGAGTGAGCGAGCTCTTCGCGGCACGCGACTCGTGGTGACCAGCTACGAGACCGACCGCGGCATCGACCTGGCCCCGCGCCAGGCGGTGGAGTACGCATGCGAGAACGGACATCGCTTTGAGATGCCGTTCTCGGTTGAGGCCGAGATTCCGCCGGAGTGGGAGTGCAAGGTTTGCGGTGCACCCTCGCTTCTGGTGGATGGCGACGGCCCTGAGGAAAAGAAGGGGAAGCCCGCGCGTACGCACTGGGACATGCTCATGGAGCGGCGCACCCGCGAGGAGTTGGAGGAGGTGCTGGCCGAAAGGCTGGCCGTCCTGCGCTCCGGCACCATGAACATTGCCGTGCATCCGCGCGACACCAACCGCAAGTCCGCCTGACAACCGGGCTTCACTACGCAGCACCGCAGCAAAAGGGCCGGGGCCACCGCGTTTCACGGTGGCCCCGGCCCTTGCGTGTTTCCGGCGGCTGCCGCGCCCTGCGGGCGGGTCTTTTCGTCACGCCGTGCGCGGCGGGCCCCGGCGTACAGGGGCCCGCGGCGGCTCAACGGGTCAGCGGCGGGTCCTGCCGGGGCGGCTGCTGCGGCTCGTCGTCGTGGATGACCTCGCCCTGGACAACCTTGCCGTCGGGCTGGTGCATACGGGCCTGCTGGAAGGCGTCGCCGAGCGAGCCCGGTGTGTAGCGCGCCTGACGGGTCAGCAGCTTCTCCGCGCGGCGCTGGATCAGCTTCCCGGTCGGCGGGAAGAGGCAGAGCAGGCCCAGGACGTCGGAGATCATCCCGGGCAGCATCAGCAGCAGGCCGCCGAGCATCGGCATCGTGTTGCCGCCGCTCCCGGAGGCCGCGGGGTCCTTCGCCGCCTCCTGCTGGCCCGCCTGAAGCGTTTCCGTGAGGTTCTTCCAGGCACGGCGTCCGGCGCGCTTGATCACGTACCCGCCGACGATCACGCCGGCCACCAGCAGCAGGAACACCGTCCAGCCGCCCGCCGCGTCGGCCACCAGGGTCAGCAGCCAGATTTCCAGCACCAGCCAGGCGGCCACGCACAGCGGGATGAACCGGCGGGCGCGGGAGCGCCGGGGCGGGCGGGGACTCGGCGTGGGCGTTGCTCCGAACGTCATGCCTCAAGTGTGCCTGGTCGCACTGACAGACAGCCTTCGAGGGTCGCCCTGACGATCAAGCGCGAGGCCCGCCTGCGGGCTACTTGCCGCGGAGCTTGGACACCCGCGAGCTGACACCCCAGGCCGTGATCCGCCACAGCGCCTCGACGACGATGTCGCGGCTCATCTTGCTGTCGCCGCGTTCCCGTTCGACGAAGGTGATCGGGACCTCCACGACGTGCAGCCCGGCCTGTACGGCGCGGCGGGCGAGGTCGACCTGGAAGCAATAGCCCTGGGAGGCCACCTCGTCGAGGCCGAGCCGCTTGAGCGTGCCCGCGCGAAAGGCGCGGTAGCCGCCGGTCACGTCGCGCATCGGGACGTCCAGCATCATCCGGGAGTACGTGCTGCCGCCGCGGGAGATGAACTCGCGGTACTTGGGCCAGTTCACCACCCGGCCGCCGGGCACCCAGCGCGAGCCCAGCACGAGATCGGCGCCCTTGAGCGCGGTGAGCAGCCGGGGCAGCTCCTCCGGCTGGTGGGATCCGTCGGCGTCCATCTCGACCAGCACGTCGAAGTCGTGGTCGATGCCCCAGCGGAAGCCCGCCAGGTAGGCGGCGCCGAGCCCTTCCTTGCCCTTGCGGTGCAGAACGTGGACCTGCTCGTCCTCGGCCACCAGCTCGTCGACCAGCTTGCCCGTGCCGTCGGGGCTGTTGTCGTCCGCCACGAGGACATGCGCCTCGGGGACGGCGGACCGCACCCGCGAGACGATCGGCTTGATGTTCTCCGCCTCGTTGTACGTCGGAATGATCACCAACGTGGTGCCGAGCGGACCGTACTGCCGCTGACCGCCGTCTGTCACAAGTGCCCCTTCTCGCTCTTCGAACGCCCGCGCCGGCCGATGACTGTGGCCGCGGCGCAGGACAGAAGGCCCACGATAGCGAGCGTCCACTCAGGTGCTGCACCGACGCGGTCGGCGAGCGTCGTTTCGTCACGCAGCGGGATGCTCGCGGAGACGACCCCCTGGGTGAATTCGGGGATTTGGTGGGTGACTGCCCCGTTCGGCGCGACCACGGCGCTGATTCCGCTGGTGGCGGCCGTCACCACCGCCCGGCCGTGCTCGACGGCCCGGAGCTTGGACATGGCCAGCTGCTGCTCGGGCTGGCCGGTGCGGCCGTAGGTGGCGTTGTTGGTCTGCACGACTAGGGCGCGGGCGCCGGCGTCGACGGTGTCGTGCACGATCTCGTCGTAGGCCACCTCGAAGCAGATGACGTCGCCGAGCTTGGCGGGGCCGATGTTCAGGACGCCCGTGTGGTCGCCGGGGTAGAAGTCCCTCGGCACCCGCTGGAAGCGCGTGATGATCTTGCTGAGCTGTGCGCGGAACGGCACGTACTCGCCGAACGGCACCGGGTGCTGCTTGGTGTACGAGGCGCCGGGGCCCTTCTTCGGATCCCAGACGATGCCCTCGTTGAAGACGTAGCCCTTCTTGGAGGGATGGTCGATGAGGGCCCCGACCAGCACCGGTACGCCGATGTCCTTCACGGCTTCGTCGATGCGGTCGTACGCCTGCGGGTACTGGAACGGGTCGAGGTCCGACGAGTTCTCTGGCCAGATCACCAGGTCCGGCTTCTTCGCCCGGCCCGCTCTGACGTCGGCGGCGAGCTTCTCGGTGGCCGTGGCGTGGTTGTCGAGGATCTTCATGGGGCGCCCGAGGAAGTCCATGCCGGCCTGCTGGACGTTGCCCTGGACGACGGCGATGTCGACGGTGTCGTCGGCCTTGGTGGGGACGGGCACCAGTACGCCGGCCGCGGTGATCACGGCGGCGAGGCCGAACGCCTCGATGGCCGGCAGCGCGCGGTTCGGGGATCCCGGCCTGCGCAGCCCCCACAGCCCGGCCGCGCAGGCGGCCAGCAGCCCGCCGGTCAGCGCGACGGCGAAGGTCACCAGCGGGGCGCCGCCGAGTGCGGCGAGCGGTGTGAACGGCGATCCGGTGTTGGCGAACGCCAGCCGGCCCCAGGGGAAGCCGCCGAACGGGAGGCGGTCGCGGGCCCACTCCTGGGCGACCCACAGGCAGGCGCCCCAGAGGGGCCAGGCGGGCAGCCGTGACGTGAGCGCCAGGCCCGCGCCCATCAGCACCACGAACAGCGCCTCGGCGATGGAAAGACCCACCACGGCGTCCCAGCCGACGACGTGCAGCCACTTCAGCAGGATCAGGAAGAACGGCACGGCGAAGGCGAAGCCGCTCCACGCGCCCTGCCGGGCCGTCCTGCCGCGCACCAGCAGCGCGAGCGCGGCGACCGCGACGAGCGAGAGCGGCCACAGGTCGTAGGGCGGGAAGGACAGGCCGAGTGCGACGCCGGAGACGACGGCGAGCAGGGTGCGCGGCGCCTCGCGCCTGGCCAGTGCGGCGAGGCGGCGCAGTCGGCCGGGGCGGCGCGGCGCGTCCGGGGACGAGCCCGGCGCGGCGGGCGGCACAGGACCGTCGGCCGCGTTGTCGCCCGCGGCAGCTTCGGTGGTGTCGGAACCCGATGGCACGGTCGCGGCCTTCCTGCAGGTCGTGCGTTGGTCAGCTGACCGTACATCGGTGGGCCGCGGGGCCGTCTGCGGGGTGCGTGAAGGGCGGGACGACTCGGGCGGCGGGGTGCGGGCCGCTGCGGTGCGGACAGCCGCGATGAGGTGCGGATAGGGGCCCGGCGCCCTTCGGGCCGACCTGGGGCCCGCTGGATGCGGGTCGACCGAAAGCCGTTGTCTACTGAGCGTCCGGGCCCCACCCGGGTCGCACCTGCCGACCGGCCGAATCTTTCCTGCGCTCCGTGCCGCTTGTGCTGGACCTGGCTCCCAGTGGCGGTGCTCCGGTGTGGTGCACCGCCCCATGGCCCAGCTGCGTTCGACGACAGCGCGGATGTCTCCCGATCGGACGTCCTGTGGTGGACTCGGCCGAACCTACCGGCCGCCGACCGGCTGCTGTCAACAGGTGTCCCGTCTGCACCGATTTCGCGTCCTGCCGGGTCGGTGCGGCGGCTTCGCAGGTGGGGCAAGTCCGTACCTGCCGACCGCCGCGCGGGCGGCGGCCGGCCGATGTCACTCGTTCGGCCGCCGGAAGACCGTCCGGCCGCCGACGACCGTGGTCAGGCAGGTGGGGAGCGCGTTTCCCGGGCGGAGATCGGGCAGGCCGGGGGTGCCGGAGCGGGGGTCGGTCGACCAGCGTTCGACGCGTTCGTCGGGGGCCTGGACGATCAGGTCGCCGGTGCGCCAGACGGCATAGTCGGCGGGGGCTCCGGGCACCAGGATGCCGGCGTCGTCGCGGCCGATGGCGCGCCAGCCGCCGCGGGTGTGCGCGGTGAAGGCGGCGCGGGCGGAGATGCCGTGGCCGGGGGTGCGGTGGAAGACGGCGGCCCGCAGGGTGCCCCACGGGTCGAGCGGGGTGACCGGGCTGTCGGAGCCCAGGGCGAGCGGCACACCGGCCTTGAGAAGCGCCGCGTACGGGTTGAGGGTGCGGGCGCGGTCGGCGCCGAGCCGGGTGGCGTACATGCCGTCATCGCCGCCCCAGGCCGCGTCGAAGGCGGGCTGGACGGAGGCGGTCAGGGCCAGGTCGGCGAAGGCGGCGATGGTGCGCTCGGTGAGCATCTCGGCGTGTTCGACGCGGTGCCTGGCGGCCCGTACGCGGTCGAGTCCGACGCGGTCGGCCGCGGCGCGTACGCCGTCGGTGACCGCGGTGAGCGCGGCGTCGCCGATGGCGTGGAAACCGGCCTGGAGTCCGGCCTCGGTGCACAGGGCGACGTGGTCGGCGACGGCCGCGGCGTCGAGGTGGGCGGTGCCGGTGTGGGCGGCGTCGGCGTACGGGGTGTGGAGGTGCGCGGTGTGCGAGCCGAGCGAGCCGTCGACGAAGAGGTCGCCGGCCGCGCCGAGTGCGCCGAGTTCCCTGACCCGGGCTGCTTCCTTTGCGGATGCGATGGGCTCGGCCCAGTAGCCGACGACGCGCGGGCCGTGGCCTTCGGCGGCCAGGGCCAGCAGAGCGGTGAAGTCGGCCTCGCTCGAAATGTCGGGGCCCGCGCACTCGTGGAGGCTGCCGATGCCGAGGGACGCGGCGCGGGCGAGCGCCGCGGCCTGGGCGTCCGCGCGCTGGGCGGGTGTCACGGTGGCGTACCCGGCCTGCCGCACGGCGTGGTGCGCGGCGCCGGTCAGCGGCCCGTCGGGGTGGAATCCGGCCAGGTCACGGACGCCGGGGACGCGGTCGAGCAGGGCGGTGGTGACGACCGCCGAGTGCACGTCGACGCGGGTGAGATAGAGGGGCCTGCCGTCGGTCGCCGCGTCCAGTTCCGGCCGGGACGGCGCACGGCCTTCGGGCCAGGCACTGGCGTCCCAGCCGTGGCCGAGCAGGACCTTGTCGTGGGGACGGGCCTGCGCGTAGGCGCGGATGCGGGCCAGCGCGTCGGAGAGGCCGGCGGCGGACGAGAGGTCGAGGCCGGTGAGTGCCAGGCCGGTGGCCGTGGTGTGCACATGTGCGTCCGTGAACGCCGGGGTGACGAGCGCGCCGTCGAGGTGGACGACCTCGTCGACTCCGTCGGCGAAGGAATCGGCCGCGCCCTCCTCCCCCACCCACGCGACGCTGTCGCCCTCCACCACCATGGCGGTGGCGAAGGGATCGGCGGGGCTGTGCACCTCCCCGCCACGGAGCAGGACGGTACGGGGACGGGACGGATCGGGAGTGCGCTCGCTCATACCGGACAGTTTCGCCCCTGCGGGCGCACGGACGGCGCGCGGGGTCGGGTGCGTACCCGAAAATGCCGCCCGGGTGCGCCCCGGACGGCTGGATTCCGCTCAGATGCGCGGCGGCCTGGCCTCGTACGGGGTGGACAGGACGACGGTGGTGCGGGTGGAGACGCCGGCCAGGGTGCGGATGCGGGTGAGCAGGTGCTCCAGCTCCAGCGGGGTGGCGACCCTGACCTTGAGGATGTAGTTCTCGTCGCCGGCGACGCTGTGACACGCCTCCAGTTCGGGGACCTCGGCGAGGCGCTCGGCGATGTCGTCCGGGGCGCTGGGGTCGAAGGGTTTGACCGAGATGAACGCGGTCAGCGGCAGGCCCACCGCCTCCGGGTCCACGATCGCGGCATAGCCGCGTACGACACCGCGCTGCTCCAGGCGGCGCACCCGCTGGTGCACCGCCGAGGTGGACAGGCCGGTGGCCTTGCCCAGGTCGGTGTAGCTCATCCGCCCGTCCTTGACGAGCAGATCCACGATTTGTCGGTCCAACTCCTCCACCCGCTCAACTTACTGTGCTCGGGCGCGTGTGCGCACCGCGCGCCGGATCGTGGACACTCCTGCGCCGCTCATGTGATGAATGCCACATGCATGCATCGGCGTCCGCCGGGTGCCGGTGATTATGCGCGCGGCATGAGGGGAATTGCTGGTGGTGGCCGGGACCGCCCGTCACAGGAAGTCGGCGGCCCGATCAGCCCACCCGAGGGGGATGGACATCATGCGACGTCTTAAGCAGGAATCCGTGCAGGCCGATGTCGGCGCTACGGAGGGCGATGATTTCGACTTCTCCGACGACGACGGTACGTACGAAACCTTTGAGATCTTCCGGGTCACCTGCCCGGACTGCGGGCAGCCGATCGGCCTGCTCGCCGAGGAGGACAGCCTCCCGGAGCACGCGCTGTGCCCCTCGCCGTGGAACCCGTTCGGCCTGATGGTCTGCCAGGGATCCGGGCGGCCGGTGGCCGAGGCCCCGGCGACTCCGGACTCGATGGACGCTCAAGAGCAGGACGCGGCCGTGCTGTTGACGCTCCCGGAGAGCCTGGACTGGCGCCGTCAGCCGTTCTCGCACATCGGTGAGCCCGGCGAGCGGCCGGTCAGGGTGCCGCGGATGCGCCGCAGGGCCTGACCGCCGCAGACGATTCGCCGAAGGCCGCCCGCCCGTCATCCGCGGCGGCCTCCGCCCCACCTCCACCCCGCTTCGATGCGCTTTCGCATGCCTGGACGCGGGGCACGCACCGGTGCGTCAGTCACCCGAAGTGCCGGGTGGGATAAGGGATTTGACGCTCAGTCAGCCATTTCGCGGCACCCCGTCGGCGCGCCCCGGGCGATCTCTCCCCCGAGGCACGCGACGGCGGACGCTCAGTGTGATTCGGGGCCTGCGAGGTGGCGGGCGATCACCATGCGCTGGATCTGGTTGGTGCCCTCGACGATCTGGAGGACCTTCGCCTCGCGCAGGAAGCGCTCCACGGGGAAGTCCAGGGTGTAGCCGTAGCCGCCGAGGAGTTGGACGGCGTCGGTGGTCACCCGCATCGCGGTGTCGGTGCAGAAGAGCTTGGCCATCGCCGCTTCCTTGGAGAACGGCAGTCCCGCGTCGCGCAGGCGGGCGGCGGTGAGGTACAGCGCGCGTCCTGCCTCCACCTGGGTCGCCATGTCGGCCAGCATGAAGCGCAGACCCTGGAAGTCGGCGATGGGGCGGCCGAATTGGCGGCGCGACGCGGTGTAGGCGAGTGCTTCGTCGATGGCGGCCTGGGCGACGCCGATGGCGCAGGCGGCGATGCCGAGGCGGCCGGACTCCAGCGCCGAGAGCGCGACGGTGAAGCCCTGGCCCTCGTCGCCGACGCGGCGGGAGTCGGGGACGCGGACGTCGTCGAAGTGCACCTGGGCGGTCGGCGAGCCCTTCATGCCCATCTTGCGCTCGGGTGCGGCGGCGCTCAGGCCCTCGGCGTCGCCGGGGACGAGGAAGGCGGTGATGCCGTGTGCGCCGCTGCCGCCGGTGCGTGCCAGGACGGTGTAGAAGTCGGCCACCCCGCCGTGGGTGATCCACGCCTTGGTGCCGTTGATCTTCCAGCCGTCGCCCTCGCGGGTGGCGCGGGTCGTCAGGGACGCCGCGTCGGAGCCGGATGCGGGCTCGGAGAGGCAGTAGGCGCCGAGCAGTCCGCCGCCGAGCATGGCGGGAAGGTGTTCGGCGCGCTGTTCCTTCGTGCCGAACTCGGCGAGCGCGTGACAGGCCAGGGTGTGCACGCTGACGCCGAGGCCGACGCTGAGCCTGGCGCCCGCGAGTTCTTCGAGGATCTGGAGGTACACCTCGTAGGGCTGTTGTCCGCCGCCGAATTCCTCCGGGTAAGGGAGGGAGAGCAGTCCGGATGCGGACAGCAGCGTGAAGGTGTCGCGCGGGAAGTGCCCGGCGTCCTCCTCGTCGGCGGCCGTCGGCTTGATTTCACGCTCGATGAGTTCCCGCACGAGCGTCAACAGGTCGCGGGCTTCCTCCGTGGGCAGCCTGCGGTCCACCGGCCGGGGGCCGTACTGGGTCATGGCGGCGCTCTCCTCCCTGTCGGGCGCTGCGACTCCGCACGCATGGGGTGTGGCGGCGGCGCCGGATTCCGTGTACCAAGCCGATGATCGCTTCCCGGGTCGCGGAAGGCGGTGACCTGCGACTGTGGCGCTAGGAGTATGCCCGATCGGCGGCCTCACGTCACGGGTTGATCAATGATGGACGTGCGCATCAGGCCGGTGCGGGCCACCCGATGAAATTGGTCCGAACCATTGACGCACTGGTCTAGTCCATCTAGCTTCTCCCCAACGCCCAACGCGTTCAGGACCGTTCGGAACGCAGGTCGGGCTCCACCCCTCGACCCCCCTCCGAGGAGACGACATGCACAGATCGCCACGGAAGCGATCACCGCGCACGCTGATCGCCGCCGCAACCGCGCTTGGTACGGCGGCGCTTGCCGGCTCGCTGCTCACCGGACAGGCCGTCGCCTCTCCGGCCGGCGCCCCCACCGCCACGAGCCCGAGCACCACTGCCGCCTCCGCAACCGCCGCCCAAACGACCGGGTCCACGCCGGCCGCGGCAGGCGACAAGGTCGTCGGATACTTCACCAACTGGGGTGTCTACGACCGCAATTACCACGTCAAGAACATCGAGACGTCGGGGTCGGCCGACAAGCTGACGCACATCAACTACGCGTTCGGCAACGTCACCGGCGGAAAGTGCGCGATCGGCGACTCGTACGCCGACTACGACAAGGCGTACACCGCCGACCAGAGTGTCGACGGCAAGGCCGACACCTGGGACGACGGTGCGCTGCGCGGCAACTTCAACCAGCTGCGCAAGCTCAAGAAGCTGCACCCGAACCTCAAGGTCCTCTGGTCGTTCGGCGGTTGGACCTGGTCCGGCGGCTTCGGCGAGGCGGCCAAGAACCCCGCCGCGTTCGCCAAGTCCTGCCACGACATGGTCGAGGACTCCCGGTGGGCCGATGTCTTCGACGGCATCGACATCGACTGGGAGTACCCCAACGACTGCGGTCTGACCTGTGACACCAGCGGCAAGGACGCCTTCACCAACGTCATGAAGGCGATGCGCGAGGAGTTCGGCAAGGACCAGTTGGTGACCGCGGCGATCAGCGCGGACGCCTCGGACGGCGGCAAGCTCGACAAGACCGACTACGGCACCGCCGCCCAGTACGTCGACTGGTACAACCCGATGACGTACGACTACTTCGGCGCGTGGGACGACAAGGGCCCGACCGCCCCGCACTCGCCGCTCACGTCGTACGACGGCATCCCCAAGGCCGGGTTCAACACCACCGACACCACCGCGAAGCTGAAGAAGCTCGGCGTCCCGGCGGACAAGCTGCTGCTGGGCATCGGCTTCTACGGCCGCGGCTGGAAGGGCGTCACCGAGGACAAGCCGGGCGGCACCGCCACCGGAGCGGCCCCGGGCAAGTACGAGGCCGGCATCGACGACTACAAGGTGCTCAAGGAGCGCTGCCCGGCCACCGGCAAGGTGGCGGGCACCGCCTACGCCAAGTGCGGTGACCAGTGGTGGAGTTACGACACCCCGGAGACCATCGCCTCGAAGATGGCCTACAAGAACGAGCAGGGCATGGGCGGCACGTTCTTCTGGGAGCTGAGCGGTGACACCACCAACGGCGAGCTGATCAAGGCGATCAAGTAACCGCCGTCGGTACGTAGGTGAGGGCGGGAGGCTGCGGCCTCCCGCCCTTCGCGTGCGCCGGCCGCGGTTCAGCCGGTCTGCGGACGGGGCGGCGCGGGACAGTCCGGCTCATACTCCTCGATCAGCCGCAGGGTGTCCCCCAGGCCGCGCACCAGCAGTTCTCCCACCGTCTCGCGGGGCAGCAGCTGTTCCCTGATCCATTCGAGAGTGACGCCCTCGACGCTGCACAGCCAGCCGGTCAAAGCCGTCCTGGCCAGCGGCGGCAGGTCCGCGCGGCCCCAGGCGCCCAGGGCGATGGTGGTGAGCATCCGGTCGCGTACCGCGTCACGGATGGCCAGGACCTCGGCGTCGAAGCCGACACCTCCGGTGACGATGGCACGGTAGGCGGCCTGGTGGTGCTGGGCGTAGCGCAGATAGCCGTCGACGGTGTGCCGGACCCTGGCGTACGGCGCCAGGTCGTGGGTGCTGCCGGCCAGTTCGGCGAGGCCGGCCACGGCGTCCTCGATGATCGCGAGGTAGTAGCCGCGCTTGTTCTTGAAGTAGTAGTAGATCAGGCCCTTGGCGACACCGGCGTGCCGTGCGATGTCGTCCATGGACAGTGCGTCGTAGGAGGTGTCGGCGAACAACTTCCGCCCGGTGGCTATGAGTTCGGCGCGACGGGATGGGGATCGTTCGGTGGCGCGGGCGGCCCGTCCGCGCTGTTGACTCATATTCAAAATCCGCCCTAGTCTCCAACTGCCACGAGTTTTCCGCAGTATGACAGAGCGTCATCACTTGCGACTTCGTTGCGTAACGGCTCGGTGAAGCACTTCCCTCGCGCATCCGTACCTGTCCCGCGACTGCCGGCTGACCGCCACCCCGGGGAGGACGCAGTGAGCACCACGACCCGTACACCGCCCGAAGGGCGGACCTCATGGAAGAAGACCGCGGTGGCCGCGCTGCCCGCGCTTCTCGCGGTGGGCGCGCTCGCGGTGGTGATGGCCGACGGCGCGCTGGCCGCCTCGTTCGCGGTGTCCGGCACCGACTTCCAGGTGTCGTCGGGCAGGCTGACCAGCTCCGGTCTCGCCTCCTACGTCCACACGGACCGCGATACCGACGGCGGCGGGCATCCCGTCGCGCTGCTCGGCATCGGCAAGGCCGAACTGTCCGACATCTGCCAGTCCGCCGAGGTCAAAACGCCGTTGGGGCCTGTGGTGTTCAAGCTGACCGCGGGCGGCGACGCGGGTCCGGTGCGCGCCGACAGCCTCGTCATCGACGGCGAGGACCTGGTGGGCGACGCCAGGTTCGGCACCGCCCAGATCGGCCGGGACGCCTCGTCGCTGGACGCGGTGCCCGATGTCACGGGCCCGAAGGGCAAGTTCGGCCTCCAGGCAGGCGACATCTCGGTCGCGGGTGTCCGCTCGCACGCCTGGTCGGCCACCGGAGGCAACTTCCACCTCAACGGGCTCCGGCTCAGCGTCCGCCTCGGCGGTGCGAAGTGCTTCTGAGGGCGCGCCGGGCCCGCTGGGCGGCGCACCTCGACCGGCGCCTGCCCTGGCCCGAACGCCGGGCGGCCCTGCGCCACTGGCGGCGCACCCGGCCGTTCTGGGCCGGAGTGCTGCTCCTGCTCGGCGGGGCCGAACTGCTGCTGGTGCCGCTGTCCCCGCTGACGGTGCTGGTGAGTCTGGGGCTCGGCGGTCTGGCGGCGATCGGCATCGGCATCGCCCTGATGGCCGCCGGGCTGTTCCTGTGGTGCACACCGGCCGCGCACCACTACGTGAGCGTCAACGCGCTGATCCTGTCCGTCCTCTCGTTCGCCGCGACGAACCTCGGCGGCTTCCTGGTGGGGATGGGGCTGGGCATCGCGGGCGGGGCGATGGGCTTCGGATGGCGCCCGGCACCACCGGACGCGGCGGACGACGGGACGGACGGCGAGCGGCGCCCCGGCCGGGCGGGCGCCCGCGGGGCGGCGGGCAAGGCACTGGCCGTGGCACTGCCCCTCGCACTGCTCACGGCGCTCGGCGGGCCAGCGGAACGGGCCGGTGCGGCGGACCCGGTCCGCACCGCCGGCGTCCCGGCACCGGCGCACCCGCCGACGGTGACCACGACCAAGTTCGCGCCACAGGGCTTCACCCTGGCGGGCGTCACCGACGTACCGACCGCCGACGGGCCGCTGAAGGCCATGGTGCTGCACATGAAGGCCGCCTCGCTCAGCGACTACCGGCTCACCACCCGCGACGGCGGCCCCGAACTCCGGCTGGCTTCCGACGCGTTGGAGCTGACCGGCGACGTCACGCTCTACCTGACGAAGTTCAGCGGCTGTCTCCAGGGCGTGGTCTGCCTGACCTTCACCCCCGACACGCTGCCCGTCCCGCCGGTCGTCCCGCCCTTCGTCTACATGACGCGGGTGTCGGCGGAACAGGCGCTGGTCACCTCCGACCTGATCGTCGCCGACGGACTGCGGCTGCAGGCACGGCCCGCCTGACCCCCGCGCCCGCACCCCTCCCCCACGCCGGTCCTGTGCTTCACGATCCGGCGTGCGCCGGGGTTTACGGCTCGGCCCGGTACGAGCACGATCGGCATACGGGGCCGAGCCGCACCGGAGAGGTGATACGTGGTCAACCCTTGGCTGGCGATGGAGACGGGTACGGATCCCGCGGAACGGATCGCCTCCATGCGGCGCGCGCACGAGGCGTTCCTGGCAGGCGGGCAGGTCGCGCCGCCGGTCCGCCCGGTCGTCGCCGACTCCTGGCGCCGCTCGGCCGCCGCGCGGGCCGCGTCGGACGGCATGGCACCCGTCGAGCTGGACGAGGACGCACTCCGTGCCCACCGCGAAGCGCACCCGCTCGCCCGCGCGATGCCCGTCTTCCGTGAACTGCTCGGCGCCATCGCCCAGGACGGTGCGCACCTCCTGGCCGTCTGCGATCCGCAGGGGCGGATGCTCTGGGTCGAGGGGCATCCCGGAGTGGTGCGGCGCGCGGAGCGGATGAACTTCGTGGCCGGGTCGCGCTGGGACGAGCGGCACGCGGGCACCAACGCGCCGGGCACCGCGCTCGCCGCCGACCACGCGGTGCAGATCTTCGCGGCCGAGCACTACAACCGGCGGGTGCAGCCCTGGACCTGTGCCGCAGCCCCGCTCCACGACCAGCGCACCGGACGGCTGCTGGGCGCCGTCGACATCACCGGCGGCGACCACCTGGCCAGCCCGCACAGCCTCGCCCTCGTCCAGGCCACCGCCCGCGCCGCCGAATCCCATCTCGCCGCGCAGTCCCCGCAGCCGGGGGTCTGCCTCACCGCGCTGGGGCGTGACGAGGCCCTGCTGGTCCTGGACGGCAGGCGACTGCGGCTCGGCCGGCGGCACAGCGAGATCATGGTGCTGCTCGCCCACCACCCCGACGGCCTGACGGGTGATCAGCTCTCGGTACTGCTGTACGGCGAGCGCGAGATGCGTCCGGTGACCCTGCGGGCCGAGATGTCGCGCCTGCGGCAGCTGGTGGGACCGCTGCTCGCCTCCCGCCCCTACCGGCTGCGCAGACCCGTCGAGGCGGATTCCGCTGCGGTCGGGGCGGATCTGGCGGCCGGCGACCTGACCGTCGCGCTGGGCGACTACCGCGGCCCGCTGCTGCCGCTGTCCGAAGCACCCGGCGTACGCCGCCTGCGCACCACCCTGGAGGACCGGCTGCGACGGACCCTGCTGACCTGCCGGGACGCCGCCGCGCTGCGACAGTGGGCACAAACCCCCTGGGGCGAGGACGACTTGGAGGTCTGGGAAGCGCTGGTCGAGGCACTCCCCCCACACTCGCACGCCCGCGCGGACGCGAACACCACGGCGACGCGGCTGCGGACGGCTTACGGGCTGACGGGCTAAAGGGCTGGCGGGCTGGCGGGCTGACGGGCTGACGGGCGCCCACGACCCGCTCCTCCTCGTCTCCCCTCGCCTCCCCTCCTCTCCTCCCCGCAACGTTCCGGCAACCTCCCCGCCCCTAGCGTGCGCGCCACACTCTCCGCACGGGAGCGGAGGGCAAGCGCCAAGCGATTGGGAGACCGCCCCATGGCCCGTTACGCCAGCCCCGGTTCCGCCGATGCCGTGATGTCCTACGAGCCCCGCTACGACCACTGGATCGGCGGCGAATTCGTGGCGCCCGCACAGGGCCGGTACTTCGAGAACCCGACGCCGGTCAACGGCCGTACGTTCACCGAGATCGCCCGCGGCACCGCCGAGGACGTGGAGCGCGCCCTGGACGCGGCGCACGCGGCGGCCCCCGGCTGGGCCCGCACCGCACCTGCCGAGCGCGCCGCCGTCCTCAACAAGATCGCCGACCGGATGGAGCAGCACCTGGAGGCGCTGGCGGTCGCGGAGAGCTGGGAGAACGGCAAGCCGGTGCGCGAGGCGCTGGCCGCCGACATCCCGTTGGCCATCGACCACTTCCGCTACTTCGCCGGAGCGGTCCGCGCCCAGGAAGGCACCCTCTCGGAGATCGACGAGGACACCGTCGCGTACCACTTCCACGAGCCGCTCGGCGTCGTCGCGCAGATCATCCCGTGGAACTTCCCCATCCTGATGGCGACCTGGAAGCTCGCCCCTGCGCTGGCCGCAGGCAACGCCGTGGTGCTCAAGCCCGCCGAACAGACCCCCGCATCCGTGCACTTCCTCATGAGTCTGATCGCGGACCTGCTGCCGCCAGGCGTCGTCAACATCGTCAACGGCTTCGGCGCCGAGGCGGGCAAGCCGCTGGCCTCCAGCCCCCGCGTGGCCAAGGTCGCCTTCACCGGTGAGACCACGACCGGGCGGCTGATCATGCAGTACGCGTCGGAGAACCTGCGTCCGGTGACCCTCGAACTGGGCGGCAAGAGCCCCAACATCTTCTTCGACGACGTCTCTTCGACCGCGGACGACTTCCTCGACAAGGCACTCGAAGGCTTCACCATGTTCGCCCTCAACCAGGGCGAGGTGTGCACCTGTCCGTCCCGCGCCCTGATCCAGCGCGGCCACTACGCGGACTTCCTCGCGGCGGGCACGGCCCGTACGGAGAAGATCGTCCAGGGCCACCCGCTGGACACCGACACCATGATCGGCGCGCAGGCGTCCAACGACCAGCTGGAGAAGATCCTTTCCTACCTGGACATCGGCCGCAAGGAAGGGGCCCGCGTACTCACCGGCGGCGAACGGGCCGAACTGGGCGGCGAGTTGGAGGGCGGCTACTACGTCCGCCCGACGATCTTCGAGGGCACCAACGACATGCGGATCTTCCAGGAGGAGATCTTCGGCCCGGTCGTCGCCGTGGCCCCCTTCGGCGACTTCGACGACGCGATCACCATCGCCAACGACACCCTCTACGGACTCGGCGCAGGCGTATGGACCAGGAACGGCTCCACCGCCTACCGAGCGGGCCGCGCCATCCAGGCCGGCCGGGTATGGACCAACTGCTACCACGCCTACCCCGCCCACGCCGCGTTCGGCGGCTACAAGCAGTCCGGAATCGGCAGGGAGAACCACAAGATGATGCTGGACCATTACCAGCAGACGAAGAACCTTCTTGTGTCGTACTCGGCGAAGAAGCTCGGGTTCTTCTAGACGCAGGAAAAGGGCGCCTGACCAGGTAAATCACCCGTCAGGCGCCCTTCGGGGAGCAGATCTGAGCCGTGGGGCGAAATGCGAGTACACCCCCGATATCTCCCATCGGTATCCCACTCCTGACCAGCTGTTCCGGGGCACTTCCGGGCCAAGGCCCTGCTAACGCGCCCCACACATCGCCCATCGGCTCCTCCCACCGCCGCATCGGCTCCTCTATCGGGTCTATCGGGGTGCGGATCCGTCCGGAGCCTCCCCCCACAGCTGCACGATGCTGTGGCAGAAGAGGTGGACGAGGAGCCGTCGTGCGTCCCGCTACGGCTGGTGCTGCCCGTAGTACCAGCCTTCGAAGGTCTTCGGGGCGGGTTCGAGCTGGCCGGTCCTCGGGGCGTGATCGGCTTCGGCCAGTTGGCGGGCCGCGTTCACCGACGTCATGGCGACTTTCCCTCCAGCTGGGCTCGGGAGAAAGCCTATTCGCGGTTTTCAGGAAGGTCTCAGGAAGGTTTGAGGACGCCTCTCAAATTTCGGCCGAGGCTCCGGGTCGGCATGGGGGTGGAATTGCCCACCGGCCCGTTGCCCGGCCCTGGGCCGGACGATGACATCAACTACCGCTTGATCAATGCGACTTCGGCTCTGTGACTGTGCGTGCTGATGCAGTAGCGTCCGTCGGGAACCGACTATCTGCCGTAAGGTCGAGGGGGCGCCGTGGGCGATCAGCAGGCGGGAAATGGGTCCGAAAGTCCGGATCGACAAAGCGGGCCGCAAACCCCACGGGGGATTCCTCCACAGCCCGCCCGTCCCCCGGAGCCGACCGACTCCGGGGAATCCCCCACACCCAACGCGACGAGTAGAGCCGGGAAGTCCGCTGCGCCGAGCAGGCCCGGGGATGCAGCTGGAACGCCCCCGCCATGGCCCGCTCCTCCGGCAGCGCCCCCGCCACCGCCCTGTCCCCCCGTGATCCCTCCACAGGGAACCACCGGGCAGTCAAGGCCGGGCCCGCAACGCAAGGGCCTGCTTCTCTCTGTCGCCGCCTTCGTCGTCGTGCTGGCGGTGGCGCTGACCGTCACGTTCTGGCCCCGCGGTTCCTCCGGCGGTCCGGACGGTGCGGGCGGCGCGTCCCCAGCCGATGCGCGGGCCCGCGGCGAGTCCGCCGCCCAAGTGCTGGGTAAGCTGCCCGGCCTGCGCTTCTCTGCGGTCTACGCGCCCAGCGGCGGGGAGCCCGTGACGCGGGCCGAAATGACTGTCACCGCCCAGGGGGAGGCAACGGGAACCCTCCGAGCGCCCGTTACCGGTAAGGCTGCCATGGCCTGGTCCGGTGACCAGCTCTATCTCAAGGGCGACGACGACTTCTGGGCCCAGCAGAGCCCGCATTACGGGAACGACCTGACGAGCAGCGGGCACTGGGTCAAGCCGGAGAAGCGTGACGGCTACTACATGCTCGACAGCTTCGGGGTGAACGCGGGCTCTCTGACGCCGAAGTCGATGGCCGCCGTGGTGCGGCAGGTCACCTCTGACCCGTCCGTGGTGCAGGAGGATGCCGGGACACGGGGCGGGCGTCGCGTCACGTCCTATACCGCCCAGAACCGCATGGTCGTCCTGACTTCTGACGCCCCGTACACGGTCGTTGCTGTCGGGATCAACCCCGCCGACACCAGCCCGATCGAGACAGCTGCCTGGCATTCTTCCGTCAGCTCGCGGATGCAGAGCGCCGGCCAACGGATCGTGCCGGCCGCCTCGGGGGACGACAGCGACATCTACAACCCATACCTCTTCACAGTGCCGAAACCGGCCACGGACAAGCAGACGGCTGCCGCGCACACGGCAGCCGCCCAGGCAGCGGACGCGGCCGTCCCGCCCGCATCAACCGAGGAGGCGGTCGCCGACAAGGGCCCCGACTTCACGGTCACCAGTAACGACCCCTCCCTGTGCACGACCAAGCCGTGCTCGTACTCCTTCAGCGTCACGAACAAGGGCGACGAGGCGGCCGAGGCCACCTTGCACGTGCGGTTCCCCGGCACACCCGACCGGACCCACCCGCTCGGCATGATGCAGCCCCACGAGACCAAGGAGGTCGGCGGCACGCGTCCCAACATCGCGCGGCCCGGAGAGACCGTCAGGCACACGGACTACGTGTGGGTGTACACGGCCGCCGTGTACGGGCACGACCAAGAGCTGGCGAAACGGCTGCAGGCCCGGGAGCTGGACCCGGCGAACATGTCCTACGCCGCCGCACTGAAACCCAAGATCGCGAAGTTGCTGGACCTGATGACGCAGGGGACTGCCGTCGATGACACGAAGGCCAACGAGAACGCAGTGGAGGCCATAAGCAGCGCCAACCATCGCGGTCAGCTCCCCTTGTTGGCGGCGATCGCCGAGTCAGGCCGTTTGTCGAATACCAAAGACCTGGCCGGCAACGTCATCAAAGCCTACAAGGCTGACAATCCAGGCGACATGCGCGTGCTGGAACAGATTGCCCACCTGATGAAGACCGATCCGAACGCCAAGGTGATTTACGACGGTCCCTACGAGATCAATGGCGTCAGGTACAAAACTGACTACATGGTCATATCCCGCACCGGAGGGGAGGAGGTGAAGAAGGCTTTCCAGGTCAAGACCGTCAGGTCCAAGAGAAACCTGCCGGAGAACGTGAACAAGGGCGGAGAACAGCTCAACGGCGAAGGCGGGGCGAGCAGCAAAGACGATAGCGGACCGGAGAGCGCACCCCCCGGATTCAAGCGTGTCCTCCAGATCAATGTGGAGCCAAGTTTCACGGATCTGTTTCAGAAGTCCACGGCCGACCTGGAGAATCTCCTTTTTGAGACCAGGAAGTTCGCCAAAGTCCGAGAAAATCTATGCAAGCAGAGGAAAGACGGCAAAGGCCCCCGCATCGAGCAACTGATCATCGTCAACGGGGCCGGCACTCATGCATGGGACGACCTGACCAAGCTCTGCAATAAGGATGAATGAACCGGTCGAGGAAGTCGTGAAGCGCCTCGGAGTGCGACCTACCGGCGCAGCGCCGTTGGCATGACAGCCGCTCGCTCTCTGACATGACAGCCGCTCGCTCTCTCCGGTGCATCAGATATCGCCATGTACCGGAGAGCGGGCTACGGCCTTCCGAAAGCCCTGCGCAAGATCAGCGTGTTCGGCTCACCGCCACCTGCGCCAGGTCAGGAAAGCTCAGCCGTCGTCGTCCCCGTGGTCCTCGTCCTCGTAGTGGATGTTGCCGTCCTCATCGAGTGAGGGGTGGATGCGGCTGGGGGCATGTTGGCTGACATCGGATGGGCGCGGCCCTTCGGGCCCGTCAGGTCCCCAGCGCAGCAGGCGGCGGGCGCGGCCGATCCGGTAGACGGTGCCCAGGACCTCCAGTTGGTTGACCCGGCCGGTGCGCAGCCGGTCAGCGGCCTCGGCGTACGCGGTCAGCTCTCCGGCCGCGGAGTCAGCCTCCTCGGCAGCCTGCGTACGGGCATCGACATGCCGATCGGCGTCCATAGGGATGAGACCACGCCTGCGCGGCTCCCAAAACGTCAGAGAGAAGTCCAGCGTCTTACGGGCCTCATGCGCACTGACGTGCAAGCCGCTGCCCGACTTCCATCCGGTGTCAGTCCGCTCCACGATCTTGAACGTCGTAGGGAGCAGCAGGATGTCGGGGTGGGTGTCCAGGGCCCGGCGCGAGTCGAGCCGCACGTCCTCGGGATACCAGGAACCGGTATAGGCCATGTCGCGCAGGGTCAGCCGTTCCGCCGCCTGGGCGGGAGTGACCGGCACGTCCGGATCCAGGACCAGACCGTCATCGATCTCCGCACCCCTGGAGTCGCAGCCCCAGTCGGGGGTGACAGGCTCCGGATCGGTCGGGCGCGGCTGCTCGATGCCGTCCGGGCCCATGCCTACGTACTCCTCGGCGCGCACGATTCGGTAGCGGCTTCCGAGCACGGTGAGTTCGTCAACGCGCTCGCTCTCCAGCCGGGCAACCGCCGCCAGCAGCGCACGACGCTCCGCCCTGTCCTGGGCCTCGTCCTTCGCACGGAACCACAGCAGCGAATTCAGGCTGTCGCGGGCCAACTGCGGGCAGCCGTTCGACACCTCGATCACCACCCGCCAGCGCTGCCTGTCGGCCGCGTCCTGCGCGGCCACACCGAACAGCGGGCCGCGGATCGCCACATCGCCGGCCTGCTTCGCGGCGTCGACCGCGTCGGCTTCAACGGCGGCCTCGACCGGCTCCACCGGAAGCCGCACTGCCACCGGTCGCGCCCCGCCCGGCCTCATGTCCTCAAGGTCCATACGCCCATCCTGCCGACCGCGAGACGCCTCCCACGCGTATTCCGCCAAATCCGTATGCCCTGGTTGAGCCTGCTCGACAGGTCGTCGTCCGCGGTGGCGCGCTCGGCCTCAGCGAGGCCAACTCCCCCTGCCCGTCGAGCCTGTTACTCGCTGCCGCTGCCTACGCCCCGAACCAGCTCGCCGGCCCGCCCGTCGAGCAGTCCCTCGAAGCCGTCCATGCCGAGGGAGTCAGCGAGGCCGGCCTGCCCGGCTACGTTGAAGTGGGGAGCCTGGCCGCCGTCCATGCCGCCCGGAGCGAGACAATCCGGGCGCTCCAGCTCGACGAACTGGACTTCCGTCAGGGCCGCATCACCATCGACGGCAACGTCCAGCCGATGGGGCCCTGACCCGGGCCGCCCTGCGGGCCTGGCTCACCGAACGGCGAACGCGCTGGCCGCACACCCTCAACCGGCACGTCATGGTTTCCCGTCAGACCGCGAACGGCACCGGCCAGGTGAGCGCCTACTTCCTCAAGCGGCAGCTCACCATGCATGGCGTGAGCCTGGACCGCAGCCGCGTTGACCGCGTCCTGGGCGAGGGACGTGGACGAAACCGGTCAGCTTCCGCAACCGCAGGCCGCTGCCGCCGGGGCAGGCTCGCCCGTCTCCGCCGGAGCGCTGGTGCAGCAGGCGTCACCGCCGTCGAGCGCAGGGCTCTTGCCCATCTGGTCGGCGTCGGCCTTGACGACGTAGACCTCCCAGGGTTCGCGGCCGGGGCCGTGGACCCAGACCTTGTCCTGGAGGGCGTAGCAGCAGGAGGTGTCGTTCTCCTCGAACGTGGCGAGTCCTGCCTCCGTGAGCCGGTCGGTGGCGGCGGTGACCGTCTCCGTGGAGTCGACTTCGACGCCGAGGTGATCCAGACGGGTGTCCTGACCGGGCTCGCCCTCGATGAGGACGAGCTTGAGCGGCGGTTCGGTGACCGCGAAGTTGGCGTAGCCCGGCCGGCGCTTGGCGGGCTCGACGCCGAACAGCTTGGAGTAGAAGGTCACCGAGGCTTCGAGGTCGGCGACATTGAGGGCGAGCTGGACACGGGACATGACGGTTCTCCCCGATCGCGTTGCATTGATGTCTGTCGATGCAAGCTTGCGTCTTGGATTGAAGAACGTCAACATAGAAGGATGTCGAAACAAGAGCTTGTGGTGCTCGGCCAGGACGGTGTCGGGGGGTGCCGTCCCGCGCTGCTGACCGCCCCGCTGGACGAGGACCAGTGCGCCGATCTGGCGAAGGTGTTCAAGGCGCTGGGCGACCCGGTGCGGCTGCGACTGCTGTCGATGATCGCTTCCCGGGCGGGCGGGGAAGTCTGCGTCTGCGACCTCACCCCGGCCTTCGAACTGTCGCAGCCGACGATCTCCCACCACCTGAAGCTGCTGAAGCAGGCCGGACTCATCGACTCCGAGCGGCGCGGAACGTGGGTGTACTACCGCTTGCTTCCGCAGATGACCGACCGACTCGCCGCGATTCTCACCCGCCCCGCCGGACAACCGCCGGCCGAGACCACGCCCGCCGGAGCCGCCTCGTGAACCCGGAAGCCGCCGCCTCGGCTGCGCGGCCGGTGGCCGGGCAACTGTCGTTCCTGGACCGCTTCCTCGCCGTGTGGATTCTGATCGCGATGGCCGCCGGCCTCGGGCTGGGCCGCCTCGTGCCGGGGCTCGGTGACGCGCTGGCGAAGGTGACCGTCACCGGCGTCTCGCTGCCGATCGCGCTCGGCCTGCTCGTGATGATGTACCCGGTCCTGGCCAAGGTCCGCTACGACCGCCTCGACACCGTCACCCGCGACCGCCGCCTGCTCATCCCGTCCCTGGTCCTCAACTGGATCATCGGCCCGGCCCTGATGTTCGCCCTCGCCTGGGTCTTCCTGCCGGACCTGCCCGAGTACCGCACCGGCCTGATCATCGTCGGCCTCGCCCGCTGCATCGCCATGGTCATCATCTGGAACGACCTCGCCTGCGGCGACCGCGAAGCCGCCGCCGTCCTCGTCGCCCTCAACTCCGTGTTCCAGGTGATCGCCTTCGCCGCACTGGGCTGGTTCTACCTGTCCGTGCTGCCCGGCTGGCTCGGCCTGGAGCAGACCACGCTGGACGTATCGGTGTGGGAGATCGCCCGCTCCGTACTGATCTTCCTCGGCATCCCGCTGCTGGCCGGGTTCCTCACCCGCCGGCTGGGCGAGAAGACCAGGGGCCGCACCTGGTACGAGACGAAGCTGATCCCGCGGATCGGACCGTTCGCCCTGTGGGGCCTGCTGTTCACCATCGTCGTGCTCTTCGCCCTCCAGGGCGACGCCATCACCTCCAAGCCTCTCGACGTCGCCCGGATCGCGCTGCCCCTGCTGGTGTACTTCGCCCTGATGTGGGCCGGGTCCATGGCCGTCGGCCGCGCGGTCGGACTGGACTACCCGAAGGCGACGACGCTGGCGTTCACCGCAGCGGGCAACAACTTTGAACTCGCCATCGCCGTCGCCATCGCCACCTTCGGCGCCACCTCCGGCCAAGCCCTCGCCGGAGTCGTCGGCCCCCTCATCGAGGTCCCGGTCCTCATCGGCCTGGTCTACGTCGCCCTGGCCGCCCGCCGGTTCTTCCCCCAGCCCGCACCGACGGCCGGACCGACCGTCTCCCCGGAAGGCTCCGCCCGTGTCTGAGTCCAAGCCGTCCGTGCTGTTCGTGTGCGTCCACAACGCCGGCCGCTCGCAGATGGCCGCCGCCTTCCTCACCCACCTCTCCGAGGGCCGGGTCGAGGTCCGCTCCGCCGGTTCCGTACCCGCCGACACCGTGAACCCGGCCGCCGTTGAGGCGATGGCGGAGATCGGCATCGACGTATCCGCCGAGACACCGAAGGTTCTGACCGTGGAAGCGGTACGAGCGTCCGACGTGGTGATCACCATGGGCTGCGGCGACACCTGCCCCGTCTTCCCGGGGAAGACGTACCTGGACTGGAAGCTCGATGACCCAGCAGGCCAGGGTGTCGACGCCGTACGCCCCATTCGCGACGAGATCCAACGGCGTATCCGCGGCCTCCTGGAAGACCTCGGTACTCAGCCTCGCTTCTGAGCGCGTCGCACCCCTGGACCTCCGACACGCACGTCCGAGCATCAGCGGGAACCCAAGGCCACACCACGAGCCAAACCGGGTAACAGCCTTCGGTTCCCGCTGAACAACCTTCAGAAGACATGAGCCCAATGAAGTCGCAGGACCTAGGGCTGATCGTCCGAGCAGGACCGTCGGACTCTGTTCATCCGTTTGCCATTTCCGGCCACAGTGCGATCCAGGTCAGTCGGTTACTCATTGCGGGGCAGGTCCAAGGACGTGCCCCTCTACCAGTCGCTCTCACTCGGGCAATGCCGCAGCGAAGGAACCACTCATGGATCGCAGATCTCTCCTGGGCACCGCCGCGGGCGCGGTGGCGCTCGGCGCCGTCTCACACCCGTCGGCGTATGCCGCCCAGCCGGTGCCCGGCCGCAGAGGTAGGCCGGTCGCCCGGTTCAATGTCATCAGCGACATCCAGGGTGACCTCCAGGACTTGAACGTGGCGCTGAAGGACACGCGCGAGACCAACCCGGACAGCGCGGGCTTGGCGATCGCGGGTGACATCACGCCGCGCGGATACGACGCCGAATACGCAGCCGTAAGGGCCGAGTTCGCCAAACACACCCTGCCGAAAACGGTGGCCTGGGCGATCGGCAATCACGAGTTCTACGTGCCCAAGTGGCTCGACCCGCAGACACTTGCGCAGGAAACCTGGCCCAACGGCACCACCGAGGATTCCCTGTTCCGCAGCTTCTACCACTTTGCCGGCCGCAATACCGTTTATGCCGAGCATTCCTTCGGCGGTATCCCCGTACTGAGCCTGGGCACCGAAAAGTACATGCATTACCACGACCCGAAGCTCTGGGACGAAGTGTGGCTGAGCGACGCTCAGTTCAGCTGGCTGGAAGACCGGCTGCGCCACTGGGCGCGCCACCGCAAGCCGGTCATGGTGATCACCCATCATCCGCTGCCCAACACCGTCTCCGGCAGCCACAACAAGCTGTACTCCCGTGACTACCTGCAGGCGGACCGGCTCCTCGCGATCCTCGGCCGCTACCGCGACGTCTTCCTCTTCTGCGGCCACACCCACTGGGACCTCGGCCTTTCCGACTGGCACGTGCGTCGTGTCGTGCCCGGCACCGCCAACATCGACGGCTTCTCCGTGATCAACACGGGCGCGATATCGACGGGTTACACGGACGACGGCAAGGGCGGCGAGGTGAGCGTTCCCGGCGCGTTCAACCAGGGGCTCCAGGTGGAGGTGTTCCGCGACCGCGTCCTGGTGAAGGCCCGCGACTTCGCCGAGGGAGCCTGGCTGAAGCAGGTCACCATCCCGCTGGCGACACATCTCTGATGCGGACTTGCCCTTCTTGCCGCGATCGACCGGGTTCGGCCCGGTCAGCGATCCCCCCTTTGGCGCGAACGGAGGCCGCGTCGACGATCGCCGAGGTTCGGTCCACCTCGCCGCGGGCCCCGGGTTCGTCCAGCACCGCCCGGTGCGGCCGACGCCACAGGCCGGCCTCGGTCCATACCGTGAAGCGGCGATGCGCGGTGGCGGGCGACTCCCGGAGTCCATCAGGAACCAAATGCTTCGACGGATCAGCGCCGACGACCGGCAGCGTGCCGCACGGGCGTCACGTCACGTGAGACAGCCTCTAAGCCTTGATGGGTGCGGCCGACCTGGCGGCCTGCTCGATCTTCGCGCGGTGGGCTGCACGGGCTTCCTCGTCGATCTGCTTCTCATGTTCGGCGCGCACCCCGGTCCGGCCGTCGAGGCCCTCGCGCAGGATGTCGGCGTGCCCGGTATGCCGGATGGACTCGCCGAGGACATGGACCATGACGGCGAACAGGTTCGTGTTGGGACAAGGCTCCGGCCACCACGGCACGTGGCCGGGGGCGTCGAGGGGAAGCTCGTTGATCGTCGCGTCCGAGTGTTCCCACGTGCGCCGGTAGAACCCGACGATCTGATCGCGGGTCTCGTCCTCGGTCGCCCACTGATCGCTGCCGTCGGAGTCCTGCCACCGGGGCAGCGGTTCCGGGGAAGGGCGGTCGAAGACCTCGCCGAAGTATCTGGCCTCGACGGTGGCCACGTGTTTGACCAGGCCGAGGAGGTTGGTCCCGGTCGCCGTCAAAGGCCGGCGGGCGTCGTATTCGGACAAGCCGTCGAGTTTCCAGAGCAGCGCCTCGCGGTCCCGCCGCAGTCTCCCGTGCAGGTTGTCCTTCGCGAATTCATCGATCATGCGGCATGAGCCTGCCATGGGCTGCTTGTGGCCTCAAGATCCCGTACGTGGTCCGCAACGACCGGCAGAGCCGAGGCCGGGCCGTGGCCGCCGCCCTGACCTGCTACAAGAAGCTCGCGAAACTTGCCACGTGGGACACCCTCCAATGCGCCGCCAAGCAGTCAGTGCGAACGAATTCAACGGTCCGGAGAATCCCCGGTTTTGCTGACCGGGGATCGTCGGATATGTAGTGGGGCGCAGCGTGAAACGCGTTGCCGAGCGCCCAGTTGGAAAGCGTCAGGAAGCAGGCCGGCGGCCGGAGCCGAGGCGGTACGTCGCGCTGTCGGTGGCCAAGTCGCAGAGCCGCTGCTGGGTGTGGCTGCCTTGGATCCGCTCAATACCCGTAAGGGGTAGGGGCATTCTGGGCCCGGTCGACCGGCACGTTGGCTCCGGAGATTCCGCTTGCGTGGTCGGACAGGAGGAAGGCGACCGCCTCGGCCACCTCGACCGGTGAGACCAAGGTCCGCGCAGGAAGCTCATCGAGAAAGCGCTCGTAAGCGGCGGGATCCTCGGTGCGCATCCGGTCCCACATCTTGCCGGCGATCAGCATCGACCCCGGGGAAACCGCATTCACACGGATGCCGTCCGGCCCCAACTCACGGGCCAGTGAACCGACCATGTGGATTTGTGCCGCCTTTGCTGCGCCGTACTGAGCTTGAGGTCCGGGCTTCCACCCGGAGATCGAGGCGATCACCACCACCGATCCGCCTCCCGCCGCGCGGAAGTGGGGCACGGCAGCGGCCGTGAGGCGTGCGGCATGTCCCGCATTCAGCTCCCATGTGGACGTCCAGTCCTGCGCCGACGCCTCCAGCAGGCCCCGCCCGACGCCGCCGCCGGCGCAGGCAACCACGCCGTGGAGTGCCCCCCGAGCGGCGACCGCGGCATCGACAAAGCTGCCCAGGGCCTCCCCGTCCACCACGTCCAAGGGCCGGGTGAACAGAGCTGGGTGCCCGTCCTCCTGGACCGAAGCGTTCAGCCTGTCCAGGTCGGCCTCCTGACGGCCGCACGTCGAGACCAGCGCGCCCTGTGACAGGAGTGACCGCACAATTTGCTCACCCACGCCGCGGGAACCTCCCGTCACCAAGACGTGTCGGCCCTCCAGCGCCCGGGAGACGGACGGCCGTTCTTCAACGGCGTCTGCATTCGGCACAGCATCCTCCAGCTCATACCACGTGTGCGCATCTGCGCGGGCGAATGCATCCCCAATGCAGCCTTCACTGACGCAGGTCTTTTCGCCAATCTCGTCCCCACCTCATTCGGAGAGCACCGACCCGAATATCGCGCCGACGTCAGGGAGATTCCATGGCTGCACGAGCGCGCCCGGAAACCCGGCGTGGCCCGTTGCGCGGGATCGCCATCACCCGTCGATCGTTCTCGGGCGTTGGCGTCGCGTCAGGCCGCGATCTCCGCGCGCAGGTTTTCGAGGCGTGGGTGGCTGTGCCGCGGCATTGCGGCAAGCCGTGAATCGGCCTCCGACGTCGCGAAGGTGGCCGAGGAGCCGGCGGAAGGTGATCACGTACGGGTGGCGGCGTCGACGGGCACGTGGTCCGGCAGGCGCGGACCGGTGGGCCCGTCCGCGCCGCGGTCGACGGGGTGAGGCGGCCGGTCAGGGGGTCGCGGCGGTCATGAGCTCCTCCGCTCGGACGAAGCCGTAGCCGCGTTCGAGCAGGCCCTCGATCATCGCGGGCAGCGCCTCCGTGGTCTGTGAACGGTCCCCGCCGCCGTCGTGCAGCAGGATCACAGAGCCCGGCGCGGCCCGTTCCAGGACGAGGTGGGTGATGGTCGGGGCGCCTGGCAGCGCCCAGTCCATCGTGTCGACGTCCCAGAGCGCCACCGGGTTGTCGCCCTCGGCGAGCCAGGACAGGACCTCGGGTGTGCGGGAGCCGTACGGCGGCCGGAACATCCGGGGGCCGTCGGTGCCCAGAGCCGTCCCGATGGCCTCGTCGGTGCGTTCGAGCTGTGCGCGCAGCTCGCCCCGGGTGAGGTCGGGAAGGAAGGGGTGGGACCAGGTGTGGTTGGCGACCTGGTGGCCCGCGTCGGCCATCCGGGACAGTTCCTCGTGGTGGGCGAGGGCGTGCAGGCCGACGCAGAAGAAGGTCGCGGGCACGCCGTAGCGGTCCAGGACATCCAGGATCCGGCCGGTGTACGGGGGGTTGGGGCCGTCGTCGAAGGTCAGCGCGACCACCGGTCGCTGGCGTGAGCCGTGGCTCAGGCAGCGGCCGGCCCGGCTCAGGGCCTCGGTGGCGTCGGCGCTCTCGGTGATGCCTGCGTTGAGTTGCTCGGTACGCCCCGTCAGGGTGCCGGTCTCGATGTGCAGGTGGTCCAGGGCGGTCAGGTCGCGGACCGCGGCCAGGGCCAGTTGGCCGGCCGGTACCGAGCCGAACGCGGGCCGGTCCGGCAGGACCCAGGGATCGGCCCGGTACATCCGCAGGCCCGCGCTCATCAGCCCGCCGTCGAGCATCCCGTTGGTGCTCTCGATGACGTTCACGAGGTGCTCGCCCGCCGCCTCGTAGGCGCGCTGACGGTCCAGCAGGTACGCGGTGACCTCTGCCACCTGGCCTGCGGGGAAGTGAACGGCCGGCTCGACCGGGACGCCGTCCTGGTCGAGGACCGAGACATCGAAGCCGGTGGCGGTCCAGGAGATTCCGGAGTAGCGCATACAGTCCTTCCCCGTCGGGTGCGGTCTGACGTGCCCCCTCCAGTCAGGAAGGTTTCCTGATAGAAACCCGCCGGTGTCCCGACTGTCAACCAACCGTTGTTCAAAGGAGATTGGCGGCTCGTCGGCCTCGGGGGCGCCGGGCGGGATCGGCGGCGCGGTCAGCAGGCCAGCCGGCGCCGCGTGGGTTCCAGCAAGGACAATTCGACCGGCTGCGCCACCCACGGCCGGTGGAGCCGGTCCCCCTCCGCGCGGGGCACCAGGTGAACGTGCAGGTGGAACACGTCCTGCCAACCGGACGGCCGATTGGCCTGAAACAGTGTGAGCCCGGCCGGATCGATCACCTCACGGATACGCGCCGCCATCATGTGGACGGTACGCATCACGGCCACGGCGTCCTCCTCGTCGATCTCCCACAGGTCCGCGGCATGCCGTCTGGGGATCACCAGCGTGTGGCCATCGGTGACCGCGGTGATGTCGAGAAACGCCATGGTCCTGGCGTCCTCGTAGACGACCGCCGCCGCGAGCCGGCCGGCGAGGATGTCGCAGAACACGCAAGCCGCGGCGGTGTCTGCGGTCCGGGGGTCGCCGGCCGGGCGGTGGCCGTCGGCGGCGGATCCGGTCATCGGGGCTCCTTCGGATGGCGAGGGCACGGGCGGCCCAACGGGCTTGTCGCTCCGGTGAGGTGACGCAGAGTCAAATTACCTGTGGTGCACACACGGTTTTTACGAGACCGACTGTCCCTCGCGTCATACGGGTCAACTCCCACCCCACGGGAGTCCCTTGACACAACGGCGCGGCATCACGGAACCTACCGTCAGTTAGTAACGTTTACTAACTGGCGGGGGTGCAGCAGATGCCCAGTGGACCTTCCTTACGCACGACGGATGGCCTTCACCCGGAGCAACGGCACCGGGAGGCGAAGCGGGCTCGGATCGCCACTCTCGGCGTCTTCGCGCTCTGCGGGGTCGCACGTTCGCTCTGGAGCGCCTCCCTGCCGGGTGTCGACGAACGTCTCCAGCTCAGCGCCCACCAACTGGGCCTGGCGCTGCTGGTGGTCGGCATCGGCTCGATCGTCGCGATGCCCGCGGCCGGGCGCCTGTCCGACCGCTGGACCAGCCGGCGCCTGCTGCGCATCAGCGGACCGCTCGCGGCCCTGACCGTCGTCGGTCCGGCGCTCGCCCCCGGATTCGGGCTGCTGCTGGTGACCGCGTTCCTGCTCGGCGCCGGTCTCGGCGTCCTGGACGTGGCCATGAACGCACAGGCCATCGAGGTCGAACAGCGCTTCGGCCGGCCGATTCTGTCCTCCTTCCACGGATTGTGGAGCCTGGGTGGCGTGGCCGGCAGTGGCGTGATCGCCCTCGGCCTGCATCTGCACGGCAGCGGTCAGGCCCTGGTGGCCTGCGGCGCGCTGGTGGTCGCGGCACTGTCCCTGCTGCCAGGCCGGGCGCTGCTGCGACCGGAGCGTACGGCCGCCGAGACGCCGGCCGGGGGCCCATCGCCGGCTGCCGAGGCCGAGCGGACGGCCGAGGCGACCGAGCCCGTGCCGCTGCGCGCCGGTCTGATCCTGCTGCTCGGGCTCACCGCCATGGCCGCCTTCCTCAGCGAGGGCGCCGGCTACGACTGGGCGGCCCTGCACGCCCGTCAGGAGCTGGGGGCCGACTCGGCCACCGCCCCGCTGGCGTACACGGCCTTCGCCGCCGCGCTCACCGTCACCCGGCTGACCAGCGACGGGCTCCGCCGGCGCCTCGGTCCCGTGCGCGGCATCGCGTGGGCGGGAGCCATCTCCGTACTCGGCTACGCGCTGGTACTGCTGGCGCCCCACCTGTCCACCGGCCGGCTGGGCTTCGCGTTCGTCGGCTGGGCGGTCGCGGGCGCGGGCCTGGCCACCGTGGTACCCGCGGTCTTCAGCAGCCTCGCCGCCAACGAGGGCTCGGTCGGCCGCGGTCTGGCCTGGGTCTCGACCCTCGCCTACGGCGGCAACCTCGCCGGACCCGCCGTCATCGGCCTGATCGCCGGGGCCACTTCGCTCGGCTCCGCGATGCTGCTGCCGATGGCGATGGCCCTCACCGTCGTCCTGCTGGGGCCGATCGCCCTTCGCGCGACCCTCGCGCCCCCGCCTGCCCGTCGCCTCCAGCCCGTCAACCCCAGGCGGCCCATCCGCTGACAGACCGATACGTCCGCGTCCGAACGAGAGGCAACCGATGACCACGCACGCCCCGTTTACCGACTCCCCGGACCCCACCCCCGAGACCCTCGACTCCGAGCTGTTGGCCCAGCCGAGCGTCGGCCGCAGCACCCTGCGCCGGCTGGCCGACGCCTGGCCGCGCCGGGCGACGATCCGTACCGACATGGCGGCGGTCACCGACCCGGGCGGCTACGACCCCGAACTGCTCGACTACCCCCTCGAACTGCTCCCGTTCGCCGAACACCCGCATTTTCTGGCCGCGTCCGATGAACAGCGCCGGCAGGTGAACACGATGGCGTGGATCTCGTACAACGAACGGGTCATCGCCGCCGAGGAGTTCGTCGCCAACCCGACCTTCACGAAGCTCGCCCACGGGGTGTTCCCCGGAGTCGACCGCTACGAGGTCAAGGAGGTCGTGCAGCAGTCCCATGTGGACGAGGTCTGGCACACCTATATGCACATGGCCGCCATGCAGCGCACCCGGGAGGCCCGCCAGCTCGGCGCCGAGCCCGACTACGGCCAGCCGGTCACCAACCGGCGCCTGTACGCGCTGACGGACAAGCACAGCGAGCCGTGGCAGAAGGACCTGCTCTACCTGCTGTGGACGGCGGTCGGCGAGATCAGCATCAACGGCTTCCTCGACCTGCTCGCCCGCGGCAAGGGGATCCAGCCCATGCACAACCTGATCGCCCGGCTCCACGCGCGCGACGAGGCCGCGCACGGGCCGGTGCTGGCGGAGCTGATGCGCGAGATCTTCCCGAAGTTCACCGCGGAACAGCGCGACTTCCTGGTCCGGATGATGCCCGACGCGATCACCGCGTTCGGCGCGGAGGACTGGGAACTGTGGCCGAGGCTCCTGGAGTTCAGCGGGATCCGGCACGCCGAGGAGATCATCGAGGACACCCGCAAACTCCCCGGCAACGAGCTGATGATGAACGACTTCTCCACCGTGCACCGGATGGTGCGGGAGTTGGGGATCGAGCACCGGGTCGACTACGACTTCGACGCGGTCCGGGCGCAGGGCTGACCTGCGACCGCACCGACGAACACGGGATACGCACCCATGATTCTGACAGGACCGGAGATCACCGAGGCGGTGGCCGACGGCCGGATCGGCATCTCGCCGTTCAGTGCCGACCAGGTGAACCCGAACAGCTACAACGTCCGCTTGGGCGAGACGCTGCTCTGCTACACCGACCAGACCATCGACACCTACCAGGCCAACCCGACCCGTTCCCTCCTGATTCCACCGGAGGGCTTCGTCCTCCAGCCCGGCCAGCTCTACCTGGGCCACACCGTGGAGCAGGTCGGCTCGGACAGCTACGTACCGCTCCTCTTCGGCCGCTCCTCGGTCGGCCGGCTCGGCCTCTTCGTGGAGATCACCGCACCGATCGGCGACATCGGCTTCCACGGGCAGTGGACACTGATGCTGTCGCCGGTCCGGCCACTGCGGGTCTACGCCGAGATGAAGATCGGCCAGATCATGTTCTTCGCCTCTCTGGGCGAGGTCGAGCTCTACGAGGGCAAGTACCAGAAGGCGGCGGGTCCGCAGGAGTCCCGGTACTGGCGCGACCGGGTGGGGGCGCCGTGATCCTGACCCGCGAGGCCATCACCGCCGCCGTCGCCTGCGGGGACATCGTGATCGAGCCCTTCGACCCGGAGCGGGTCTCCCCCAACGCCTACGACTGGTGCCTCGGCGACCGGATCCGCCGGTGCGTGGGGGAACTGGACGCCGCCCGGCCCACCGCGTACGAGGAGCTGACCATCCCCGCGTCGGGGATGGTGCTGGAACCGGGCGAGCTGTACCTGGGGGTCACCCGGGAACGGACCGGATCCGAACGTTATGCCCAGTTCATCAACGGCGATCACACCGTCGGTGCGCTCGGTATCTGGGTGCATGTCTCCGCGCCGCTGGGCCATCAGGGACACGCGATCGCCTGGACGCTGGAGATCCAGGTCGTCCGGCCGGTCCGGGTCTACCCCGGCATGACCTTCGGAAAGATCGTCTTCCTGAGCGCACTCGGATCGAGCCTGAGTTACCAGCGCCAGGGGCGTAAATACACCCGGACCCAGGGGATCGACATCTCCCGGCTGTACCAGGAACTCTCATGACGACGCTCACCGGACTCGACCTCCCCATCGGCAGCCCCGGCGGCAGCGTCGAGCTGCTCTGGGACCTCTACCTCGGGCCCGAACCCCTCGTCCCCGCCGACACCTTCATGCTCACCGCGGACCCCCGGAAACCGGGCCCGGTCGTGCCCCGCGACCCCGGACACGGACCGCAGCTGCTCGACGTGCCGGGCAAGCAGCTGAGCGGGCCGGCGTTCTGGACGTACGTGGACGATCTGACCGCGGCCATCCGCGAGCGGTTCGGCGGCGGCGACCACGAGGTGGTGCACCTCCAGCACCTCGCGTTCGGCGCCACCCCCGCCCTGCTGCGCGCCTTCCCCGAGCTGCCGCAGCTCGCCCTGGTGCACGGCACCGACCTGCTGTTCGCCGCCGACCATCCCACCCAGCGGGCGGTGCTGCGGGACGCGGCGGCGACCGCCGGCCGGATCGTCGTCCCGACCGGGGCGATGGCCGACCGGCTGCGTACCCTGACCCCCGTCAAGCCGGACCGCATCACCCGGATCCCCTGGGGCATCCCCGATCACCTCCTGACCGCGCCGCCGAAGCGCGTACCACGGACGACCGGACAGCTCCGGGTGCTCTACGCGGGGCGCCTCACCAGTGAGAAGGCCGCCGCTGAGCTGCTGGCGCGGCTGGCCGCGATCGAGGGCGCGAGCCTCAGCGTGGCCGCGCCACCGGCCGAGTTCCACGCGCTGGCGCAGACCGCCGACCTGTCCGCGGTCCGCTACCTCGGCTGGCTCGACCGGCCCCATCTGTGGCAGAGCTTCGCCGAGCACGATCTGCTGGTCGTCCCCTCCAGCCGGCTGGAGGCATTCGGCCTGGTCGCCGTCGAGGCGCAGGCCTGCGGCCTCCCGGTGCTCTACCAGCCGGTCCCCGGGCTGGCCGAGGTGCTGAAGGGGTCGGCACAGGCCGCCGACGGCGACGGCTCGGCACGCGCCTTCGCGTCCTGTGTGGACCGGTTGGCCCGTACGCCCGAAGCCCTCGACGAGGTGCGAGCGGCCGGTTACCGCAACGCGGCCCGCTTCCCGCTCTCCCGAACGGCCCGCGAACTGCGGGAGGTGTCCGATGAACTCCGCGCAGGCTGAGCCCGAACGCCGCCCGCGTCCGGCCACGCCGTCCCCGGACCCCGACAACCCCATCCGCCTGACCATCACCTGACCCTCGCTGACAGGAGAGAACACACCACATGAGCTCTGCTTCACCGCTGCTGGTCGCCACCGACCTCGACGGCACCATCGTCCGCAGCGACCGCACCATCTCGGCCCGTACGGTCGCCGCCTTCGAACGGATCGAGAAGGCCGGCGCGCAGTTCGTCCTCGTCACGGGGCGGCCACCGCGGCTGATGGGCCCGATCGCCGAGGCATTCGGCCACCGCGGCACGGCGATCTGCTCCAACGGAGCCCTGAGCTACGACATGCACACCGAGGAGGTCGTCGCCGAACACGGCATCGCGGTCCCGACGTTGACCGAGGTGGCCGCCCTGCTGCGGGCGGCCGTCCCCGGTATCGGCCTCGCGGTGGAGTACGCCAAGGAGTTGGCGGGCGACGCCCGGTACGAGGCGGGCGACTGGGACTCCGACACCACGGTCATCCGCCCCGACGACGCCGTCCTGTTCGGCCGGCCCGCACCGAAGCTGGTCGGCCGGCACCCCGAGCTGACCGCCGACGAACTGGTGGAGCTCGCGCACCCCGCGGTGGGTCATCTGGTCACCGTCTACCACTCCAACGGCGAGCGGCTGGTGGAGGCGGTGGCGCAGGGCGTCAGCAAGGCCTTCGCGCTCGCGGAGCTGGCCGCCCGGCACGGGGTGGCGGCCTCGGAGACGGTGGCCTTCGGCGACATGCCCAACGACCTTCCCATGATGGCCTGGGCCGGCACCTCGTACGGCATGGCCAACGCCCACCCCGCGGTGCTGTCGGACGTCGACCACGTCATCGGCGGTCACGACGAGGACGGTGTGGCCGCGGTCATCGAAGAGCTCTTCCCACAGGACTGACCAACCCTCCTCCACCGCACCGACCGCTTCGACAAGGGACACGACAGCCATGAGTGAACTCGACCGTCTGGTCAACACCTGCCTGCTCCCGGGGGTCACCGCCGGCACCGCGCCCGACTGGGCGCACACCGGTCTGGACGCAGGTCTGCCGGGCTTCGTACTGTTCCCCGGCGCGCCGGACGGCGACGTCGGGGCCGGCAGTGCCGACGCGGTCCTGCACAGCGCCCGCGCCCTGCGTGCGACCGCCCCCGACGCCCTGATCGGCGTCGACGAGGAGGGCGGCGACGTCACCCGGCTGGAGTCCGACCACGGCAGCTCCTACCCGGGCAACCTGGCGCTGGGTGTCGCGGACGACCTCGGCAGCACCGCACGGGTCGCCGCCGCGCTGGCGGCCGACCTGCGCGCGGCCGGGGTCAACCTCAGCCTCGCGCCCTCCGTCGACGTCAACAGCGACCCGGACAACCCCGTCATCGGGGTCCGCTCCTTCGGCCCCGACCCCCGGCTGGTGGGCGCCCACAGCGCGGCCTTCATCGGAGCCGTCCAGGCGGCGGGGGTGGCGGCCTGCGCCAAGCACTTCCCCGGGCACGGCGCGACGGTGGTCGACTCGCACCACGCCCTGGCCGTCGTCGACTGCGACCTGGACACCTTCCGCAGCCGCGAGCTGCCCCCGTTCGTCTCCGCCATCGAGGCCGGGGTCCGCTCGGTGATGGCCGCCAACGTCCTGTTCCCCGCCCTGGACGCGGAGCACCCGGCCAACCTGAGCCGCGCCCTGCTGCACGGCCTCCTGCGGGAGGAACTCGGCTTCGAGGGCGTGGTGATCGGCACGGCCATCGCCATCGCCGGTCCGCTGCCCGCGGCCGAACTGGGCCGCGCAGCCGTCGACTCGTTCCGGGCCGGGGCCGATCTGCTGCTGCTCGGGCCGGCCGAGGGCGAGCGCGTCTGGCACGACGTACGGGACGCCGTGGTGGCGGCGGTACGGACGGGCGAGCTGGACGTCGAACTCCTGGAGGCGGCGGCCCAGCGGGTGGCGGACCTGCGCCGTTGGGCCGCCCCGGCGGACCGTTCGGCCGGCCTGGAGGCGGCACGGCGTGCGGTCCGCGCCGAGGGCGCGGTCGCACTGCCAGGACCGGCCACCGTGGTCGAGCTGGTCGCCGCGGGCAACGCCGTGGCGGGCGACGCCCACTGGGAGCTGGCCGCCCCGCTCGCCGAACTCGGCCTGCTCGCCCGGACGATCCGTACCACCGCGGCCGAGGCATCACCCAAGGCGATCCTGGCGGCGGCGGATGGCACGCCGCTGGTCCTGGCGGTCCGGGACGCGCACCGCGCCGAGGAGGCCGCGGCGCTGGTCGCCGAGTTGCTGGCGGGGCGCCCCGACGCCGTCCTGATCGCGGTCGGGATGCCCGATGACACCGCCCTGACGACCGGCGCCACCATCCGTACCTACGGTGCGGGCGCGGTGAACACCCGGGCCGCCGCGGAACTGCTGGCCGGGCGGCGCTCAGCGGAGACGGTCCGCGACTGAGCGGCCGACGCCGGCACGACCCGGATCCCGGTGGCGGTGGACGCGGCGGCCACCGCGTCCACCTCAGGGCACGCTCACCCGGGCCCGCCGCTGAGGGACGCCCCACGCGCACCCGGTGTGCCGGTACAAGACTCCCGTACCGGCACACCGTCCGCTTGTCCGTCCGCTTGTCCGTCCGCTTGTCCGTCCGCCGGCAATCGTCAGGCGCCCTTCGTCACAGCCTTCGGACGCGCAGCACGCCGGTCAGCATCGGGAGGGTGAACTCGCCATTGGCGGTCTCCGGTTCACTTGCGAGGAACGCGCGGATCCGGCTCAGCGTGGCCTGTTGTTCCTGTTCCGGCATGACCAGCACCCCCGCGCGCGTCGCGATGGTCGCGACGAGGGAGTCGGCGCTGCGGCGCTGCCCGTGCGGGAATTCGGCCTGTTCCGGCGAGCCGAACCGGGCGGCCACGCCAGTCTTCGGAAGGTGCATGTCTGCCGTCTCGGCGCGCCAACTGGCCGGCGTGTCACGCGGGCCGATGGCCGCGCTTCCGCTGATCCGCGCGAGCCCGGCAACCCATTCGACCCCGTCGTCCATGACGTTCCACAGACCGGCCAGGGTGCCGCCGGGTGCGAGGACCCTGGCGATCTCGGATCCCGCGACGGCCATGTCGAACCAGTGCATGGCGTTGCCGGCCAGTACGGCATCGACGGACGCGTCCGGCAGCGGGATCGCCTCGGCGCTCCCCGACAGGGCACGGACCGACGGCAGCGAACGGCGCAGTTCGGTCAGCATCGCCGGGTCGGGCTCGACCGCGATGACTTCGGCACCCAGCGCGACCAGCGTGGCGGTCAGTTTGCCGGTTCCGGCGCCGAGGTCGAGCACGCGCGGGCCGGGCGCGGCATCGAGCGCCCAGCGCACCGCGGCCTGCGCGTAGTCGGGACGGTGCTCGGCGTATGCCACCGCCGCCGCGCCGAACGACGAGGCGTGCAGCAGCCGTTCATCCTGATCCATGCGCTGACGCTATCGGTGCTGCCGACGGTCGGCCACCCTTCCTCACCACTTCGGCGAAGGCCACCCAGCAGCGGTGGTGGGGCCGGTGTGGGCAGGACTGCGGCCACCACTGACGTGAGGGGCGCGGATGAGGTTGGTTGACGGCCCGCCGGCCCAGGTCCGCCGGTGAGGTCACCTCGCCTGCCAAGTGGCCGGGGCCGCCGCCCGGTACGTCAGTCTTCATCCGCGCTGGACAGAGCTTCGGTGATCAGGCGGGTGGCGAAGTTCGGGTCGTCGGTGATGCGGTTGATGTGCTCGGCGAGCAGGAAGGCGGTGGCTTCCAGGGGATTCATCTCCTCCTTGGTCCAGCCTCCGTACTGTTTGCGCCACAGGTTGGGGCTCAGGCCGGTGCCCGCGGCGATAGCGAGTCCGGCCATGGTGGGGACCGCCTCGGGGCGGATGCTCTTGGGCATCATGCGCATCGTGGCCACGAGGCTGGGCACCACGTACTCGATGACGTCCTTGTCCTGGGCCTCATGGGCCTGCCGCAGCCACGTCATGAACATGAAGATGAGCGTGCACGCGCCATCCAGCACGTCATTGGCTCCCTTGGGGCCCAGCGACGCGGCGAACTGGTCGATCATCGCCTGTTGTTCGGGGTCGGTCCCGGTCTTGCCTTCGTGGATGCTTCTGAGCCGGGAGTCGATCATCATGAGCGCTGCGTCCACATCACCGACGGGAGCGTGCTGGGGGTCGCAGGGCGATGACATGGAATTCCTCCTCAGGTGGCTGCGCTGAGCAGCGCGGCGTGTCCGTACAGTAGACGGCCGACGCGACGGAGCGGTGGCTTATCACCCATACGGTGAAGGGGTGTTGGGCGGCGTCGGCGCGGACCAGGAGCCTACTCGTTCGACGGTCCGCACTCTTGGGAGAAGGAAGTCCTCGCCACCGAAGCGGGGTGCGTCGGATATCGCGATGCGACGCACCAACTCCCGCCAGACCGACCGGAGTTCGTGATTCCGCGCGCCGGGACGCCTACAGTTGCCGACGCCCGGCTCCCCGCCTCGAAAGAGGCTTCACGCAGGAGGCACGCATGACGCTCGCGCGCAGGTCCGTACTCCGGAGTTCGACGGTGGCCGCCGGCGTCGTGGCGGGCGCCGCGGCTCCGGCCCCGGCGACGGCGGATCCCGCCAGGACGGCGGATGCCGCCGACGGAACCGTCCCGGGCGAGCGCACGCCCACGCCCCTGCTCCAGCGGCAGCCGCACCGGCTCGGCACACCGGCGGTGAGCGGGGTGCATCTCCAGTTCGGTACGGATCCCGCCACGGAGATGACGGTGTCCTGGATCAGCCCGCAGTCCGTCCGCAGGCCGCAGGTCCGGTTCGGCTCGCCCGACGGCGGCGCGGGGTCGGCCGTCGACGCGGAGACCGTGACCTACCGCGACGCACTGTCGAAGGAGGAGGTATACGTCCACCACGCCCGGCTCACCGGCCTGCGTCCGGACACCACCTACCTCTACTCGGCCGGGCACGCCGGGGCCGCCCCCGACACCGGGTCCTTCACCACCGCCCCGCGCGGGCGCACCGCCTTCACCTTCACCAGCTTCGGTGACCAGGGCGCCCCCAACCTGCGCCGCGACGTGCACTGGCCCGCGGGCAGCGGTACCCCGTCACCGTCGGGCCGCTTCCCCCTGTACACGAGCAGCCAGGCGGGCACCGCCGCCTCCGCCGACATCGTGGCCGCGGTCGAGCGCGTGGGCCCGCTGTTCAATCTGGTCAACGGCGACCTGTGCTACGCGTCGGCCGCCGGTGTGTTCCACGAGAACCGCGTCGCCACGTGGGCCGACTGGTTCATCAGCAACAGCCGTTCGACCCGGTTGCGCCCGTGGATGCCCTGCGTGGGCAACGCCGAGAACGAGGCCGGCAACGGACCCATCGGCACCGCCGCCTACCAGGCGTACTACGCGCTGCCCGCATCGAGCGCGGCATCGGATCCGGAGACCCGCGGGCTCTGGTACGCCTTCACCGTGGGCGCGGTCCGCTTCCTCTCGCTCGCCAACGACGACGTGGCGATCCAGGACACCGGCGACACCTACGTACGCGGTTACTCCGCAGGCACCCAACGCCGTTGGCTGGAGCGCGAGTTGAAGGCGGCCCGGCACAGTCGGGAGATCGACTGGATCGTGGTCTGCATGCACCATCCGATGATCTCCAGCAGCCGGAGCGGTTCCGGCAGCGACCTCGGGGTGCGCAGCGCCTGGGGACCGCTCTTCGACGCCTACGGTGTCGACCTGGTACTCGGCGGCCACGAGCACTACTACGAGCGGTCCCTGCCCGTACGCGGCACCTTGCCCAATGACGCCCGTACGCCCGTGCCGACGCAGACCCGCACCGATGTGGCCGACACGGGCCGGGGCACGGTGCACCTGACCATCGGAGGCGGCGGGAACTTCGCCACCACGCAGGACGACCTGTTCCAGGAGGCGAAGGGCCGGGTGGTGGTGGACCTGACGAAGGAGCAGGAGGGCCGCCACCGCAAGCCCTTGTGGTTCATCGAGGACGCGCCCTGGCGCGCGTTCCAGGACCGCGAACACACTCACGGCTTCGCGGCGTTCGACGTCGACCCCGGAGACGCACGCGAGGGCCGGACCCGGATGCGGGTCACGTACTACACCTTCGACGGCCCCCACGGCCTGCTGACCCCGGTGGACGGTGTCACCCTGGAACGCCCTCGGGGCGACGCACACCGGTGACACAACCGCCTCGGCGCGGCGGCCGGCCCGGCGTCCGTTGGGGGGCGTGGCGAGTGTCGGTCCATCAGGGCGGCGGCGTTGTCGTGGGACGCTCGCACCGCTCCGCACGGGTCCACGTCACCGGGACCGTGGCCGTTCAAGGCGGTCCCAGGGACGCGCCGTGCGATTCGTGACGTGGGAGGCCCTATGGATGTCAGCACGTTCTACGCACTCTTCTCGGCCACCTGCTTCACGCTGGTCGGCCTCTGGTGGAACGTGGTGCAGGGGCACCAGGAGTGGCTGCGCGAACCGGCGCTGCGCCGCATCGTCGGTGGTATCTACATCTCGTTCCTGCTCCCCGCGCTCATGGGCCTGTTCGCGCAGGTCGGCGGTGTCGAGACCCCGGAGATCTGGCGGTACAGCTTCGTGGTGTTCGCCGTGATCGGCTGTGTGTCGACGCTGCGCCTGATCGGGCGCAGCGGCCGGAGCGGCTCGTCCGTGTTCCTGCCCCTGACGCAGACGGTGGCGGCCCTGTTTTACGCCTTGATCGCTTTGGTGGGCGCGCGGCCCGAACTCGCCGACATCGTCGGCCTGAAGCCGATCCAGGCCGAGGCGGTTCTGCTGATCCTGCTGGTCGTCCTGGGCCACGGGCTGGTCTGGAAGTTCATGGCCGGCGAAGGCCAGCAGCCCGCCGACGCGGACTGACCTCGCCATTTCGGTTGGGGTGATGGGACGTCGTGTGTGGTGAGTACCGGCCCGCCCCGAGCCGGCGCAGGGGCTACGTGCGCGCCGGCTCGGGAGCGTCCGGCTAGGCGGTGCGCCGCTCGCGCAGCAGGAGGCCGACCGCGACCGCTCCGGCGGAGAGCGCGGCGGCGCTGAACACGAACGCGGTGCGGTAGCCGTGGACGGCTGCCGAGGGGCCGGTTCCGGCGGCGGTGACCAGCGTGGCCAGGATCGCGGACCCCAAGGCGCCGGCGATCTCGTTGACGGAGTTGAACACCGCTCCTGACGTGCCGCTGTCGCGCTCGGGCACCCGGTCCAGCGCGGTGTTCGAGGCCGCGGCGAACATCGGCCCGACGCCCGTGCAGAGCACCAGCAGACCGGGCAGCACAGCGGTCAGGTAGTCACCGTCGCCGTTCACCCGCGCCAGCAGCAGCACGCCCACGGCGGAGACCGCCAGTCCGCCGGTCATCAGGGGCAGCGGCCCGGTACGGGGCAGCAGGCGTCCGCCGAGGGCGGCGGAGACGGCCATCCCGGCCGAGTACGGCAGGAAGGCCAGCCCCGTGACCAGGGCGGACATGCCCAGATTGCGCTGAAGGTAGTAGCTCAGCAGCAGGAAGATGCCGGTGACGGCCAGGCCGCCGAGCCCCGCCGCGAGCATCCCGGAGGCACGCCGTCGGTCGGTGACGATCCGCAGCGGCAGCAACGGGTGGCTGCCGCGCCGCTGCAGCCGTACGAACGTCACGAGCAGCACCGGTGCCACCGTGAAGCTGCCCCACGCCCACACCGAGCTCCAGCCGTGCTGCTGAGCGGCCGTCACCCCGTACACCAGGACGCCCAGGCCGAGCACGGCGGTCAGCGCGCCGGGCAGGTCGTAACGGCGCGCGCCGTCGGTACGGCTCTCCTCCAGTACGCGCCTGGCGGCCACCGCAGCGCACAAAGCGAACGGCGCAGCGATGGCCATGCACCAGCGCCAGGACGCGAATTCGGTCAGGGCGCCGCCCGCGATCAGACCCATCGCGGAGCCCGCTCCGAAGGCCGCTCCATAGATGCCGAACGCCTTGGCACGGTCGGACGGGTCGCTGAAGGTGGTGGACAGCAGGGACAGTGCGGCCGGAACGAGCAGAGCGGCGAAAGCTCCCTGGCCCGCCCGCATGACGAAGAACATCAGGCCGTTCACGGCGAGCCCGCCCACCGTGGAGCAGGCGGCGAAGCCGGCCAGGCCCAGGACGAAGGCCCGCCTGCGTCCGGCGTTGTCCGCGATCCGGCCGCCCAGCAGCAACAGTGCGCCGAAGGCCAGCATGTAGCTGGTCACACCCCACTGGCGGGTCGACTCGGAGATGTGCAGGGCGCGCTGCACGGACGGCAGCGCGATATTCATGATCGAGGCGTCCAGGATGACGAGCAGTTGTGCCAGGCAGATGACGATGACGCCCAGCCAACGGCGGCGCCGGTCGGCCGCATGGTGTTCGGACAGGGGGAACTCTGTGGTGAGGGAATGCATGGATCTTCGTTCCATCGGCATGGCAGCCCGCATGAACCACCAAGACAAGGTGTGCAGAGGACGCGGAGGTGATGGAAGCGCGGGCCCGGACGCGGGGAACTGCGGAAGCGGTGCGCGCGTCAGGCGCCGGAGACCATCATGGGCCGACGCCTGGAGATCCACACCAGGCCGGCCGGGCGACGGTCGATGGCCCGGCGGCCCCGGGAGAACCTGGCCATGCCGAAGCGGACCGCGGACTGCGCGCGGTCTGTCGCCTCGGACATCAGATGGGCCAGCATGAGCGCCATGCTATCCGCCATCGGCACGAACGGATTCCGATTTTCTGGCTGCTGCGCCGGGCGTGCGATGGCTCCCAGAAGATCGGCATTCGGAGGCGGGGCCAGATGTTGCTGACGGTCGCGGGCGTGGTCGCTGCCCTTTGGGTGCTGCTCTTCGTGTGGGCGGGTCGGCGCCGACGCAAGTTCGGAGGGGGCGGCGCGACGTCCGGCGCGTGGGACGAGCTCTTCCAGCCCTCACAACAGCATGTCCAGGAGGAGAAGGAACGCCGGCTCGCCCTCCGTGACGATGCGGAGTCCGGTGCACCGCCGCGCAGTTCCGTGGACCTGCACTCCGGCGTAGCAGTGATCCGCCCGGAGCCCGGTCACCGGACCGAGCAGCGCTGACCGGCAGTCTCCCTGCGCGCTACGCGACCGTACGCACGGCCAGGGGAAATTCCTTGACCCGAGGCCGCGCACGCGCGCACCTGCCCGTCGCCGTAGGGCGTCTTCGCACCCGCCCGGCGGGTCAGCCCTCCAGAGCCGCCGCGATGCGGTCGAGGTCGGCCAGGAGCGCCGCGACGCGCTGGGACGGGATCGCCTCGACCATGCGCTGTTCGACGGCGTACACGGCGGTCTGGACCGCGGCGAGACGTGTGCGGCCCTCTTCGGTGAGGCTGGCGGGCCGGGCCCGGCCGTGATCGGCGGTGGCGGGGCGGGTGATCAGTCCCGCCTCCTGGAGGCCCCGCAGCACGACGTTCCCGGACTGTCGGGTGACGAAGGTCGCGCGGGCGAGGTCGGCGTTCGACATGCCGGGGTGCAGGGCCAGTAGTTCGAGAGTGGAGTACTGCGGCACGGTCAGCCCGTGCTCGCGCAGAGCCTTGTCCATGGCGCCGCGCAGGGCCGCCTGGGCGCGTTTGAGCAGATATCCCACGTGGTGGGTGACGTCGTCCGCGGGACGGAGCGGGTCCGTCGGCACACTCTCGTTCATGTCAGCCTCACTCATGTCAGCATTTTGACATGGCTTACCCCGGCGCCCTAGCCTCCCTTATGTCAAAGTTCTGACATCGAGAGGGAAAACTCATGCCTGCTGTCATCGACGGTCCCGACTTCATCGCCCTTCAGGTCCACGACGTGGAAGCCGCGGCGGCCTTCTGCGAGCAGCACCTGGGGCTGCGCCGAGCCGCGGTCTCGCCCCCGCACGCGGTCGTGTTCGACACCGCGCCGACCCCGTTCGCCGTCCGCGCACTCCTCCCGGGCACCGACCTTGCCGACGTCGCACGACCGGGTCTCGGCGTGGTGCTCTGGTTCCGGACTTCGGACGCTCACCAGCTCCACGACCAGCTCGTCGCCGCCGGCATCAAGATCTTCACGCCGATGACGGACAGCCCCTTCGGGCCGATGTTCTCCTTCGAGGGGCCGGAGGGGTACACGCTCACCGCGCACGGTGGCTGACCGAACGGGGTCGGCGGTGGTCAGGACGGCTGGCCCGCTTGGCGTTCCTGCGCGACGGTCCGCGGCTCGTTCTGCCGGTAGCGGTCGAGTTCGACCGGATCATGGGCGGAGAAGATTTCGATCTGATCGCCATGCTCTTTCGCCAATTCGCGCAGCCGGGCCTGGTTGCGGTGGCGGGCTGGGCCGTCGACTTGGACCAGCGTCTGGAAAAGGGCCAATCCTGGCGTGGAGTGTGGAGCCAGTGGATCGATCTCGCGATGGGAGAAGTAGGCGTCCCCGGCATGCAGCAGCCAGTGAGGGCTGGTTGCACTGTCCGTCTCCGCTTGGCGGCGCACTGCCACACCGGTGTGTCCGCGGGTGTGACCAGGTAGCGGTATCAGCGCGATGTCGGCGGGAATCCCCTGGAGTTGCCGTACGGCCTCGAAGCCGAACCAGTGGTCTCCGCCGTCGGAGTTGTAGGTGACCCAGTCGGGCCGATGAGCCCATTGGCCGGTTCGGTATCGGGAACGTTCGGCCCGTGTGGCGGCCTTCATCGCGACTCGGTGCTCGGTCGCGTGGAGGTGGACCTTTGCCTTGGGGAAGTCGGGCAGCCCGCCGGCGTGGTCGAGGTCGAGGTGGGTCAAGACGATGTGCCTGACGTCGTCGGCCGCGTATCCCAGCTCGGTCACCTGGCGCACCGCTGTCTCGGCGGGGTCCAGACGCGGCCGGGTGAGGAACAGGAATGCGCGGCCCAGGGATTGCCCGGGGTTGGCGATGTCGTGCAGGCCGACCCCGGTGTCCACCAGCACCAGCCCTTGGTCGGTCTCGATCAGCAGGCAGTGGCAGACCATCCGGGCGGTCCGGAACGGCGGCCGGTTGCCGTTGATGAGCCGGCCGCCGACCGGCTGCATCGTGCCGCAGTTCAGGTGATGGATTCGCGTCATGTTCCCTCTCCAGGAATGCAGTTCGCCGGGCGACGACCGGGCGCACCACGGTGGTGCCGTGCCGGACAGCGGCGCTTCACGCTAAACGGTGGAGTACGCTCCAAGGTCAAGCCACGATCCGACGGAGGGGCATGCGCATCGGAGAGCTGGCCGCACAAGCGGGCATGACCAAGGACACCATTCGGTTCTACGAGAAACTCGGCCTCGTCACAGGCCGACGGTTGTCCAACGGATATCGCGACTTTCCGCCCGAGACAGTGATCTGGCTGCACTACATCCGCACCGCGCAGTCGCTCGGATTCTCACTGGCGGAGATCGCACGGCACGGCGAGGAACTTCGCGACGCGCCGAATGCCGCGGAAGCACTGTCTGTATTGCTCAAGGAGAAGATCCAGGTCATCGACGCGCGCATGGCCGAACTCGCCGCCCTGCGAACCGACCTTGAGGTGCGCGTCGGCGCCGGATGCCCGTTGCAGCCGGCTGATTGAGAAAGCCTCACCGGCCAGACGCCCGCCCGGCCGTTCGCCGGGAACGCCGCCTCTACGCCGTGGCGGAAATACTCCCGGGCGCGATCCAGGTCGCGGCCGGTGCGCAGTTGGGGTTCCAATTCACCCGTGCCGGGCAGCAAAAAGCCCCGCCCCTCACACCGAGGGACGGGGCTCGTCGAGCGCTGGGCAGGCCTTGCACCTGCATCTCCCCACAGGAAGTGGGGCGCCTTTCCTTGGACCACCAACGCCGGGCGCAGTAACCGGAATCCCGGCCCGCGCTCAAGATCAACTATACGGCATGCCGTGGTCGGTCACGTCCACGGGGAAGGGGTACTCGCCCAGGTGATCTTCGCGGGCGCGGACAGCGCGTTCGGAGCGGGGAAGTTCACCGGCATACGCCTCCAACGTGCCCGCCCTGGGGGGGATCTGGGGGGGGGATCGGCCGCGGCTGTAGGGGTGTTGGTGGCTGCCGGTGGTTTCACTCCCGGCTCCCGAGCAGCCGCCGGGCGAGTTCGACGCGCGGCCGGTCGATCATCTGGCCGTCCACCCGGATCGCGGATTCGCCCGCCTCCCGGACGGCGGCCAGCACACGCTCGGCCCAGGCGCGTTCCCGCGGTGTGGGACCGAACGCGGCGTTGATGCCGTCGATCTGTGCCGGGTGGGCGGCGAGCTTGCCGCCGAAGCCGAGCCCGCGCGCGGCCTGCGCGTCGGCGGCGAGCACCTCGGGGGCGTCCAGCCGCGTGGTCACTCCGTCCAGGGGCGCCGCGATGCCGGCCACCCGGGAGGCCAGCACCAGCCGGGAGCGGGCGTAGCGCAGGGCCTCCGGCTCGTCCCGCGCGCCGAGGTCCAGGGCGAAGTCCACCGAGCCGAACGCCAGTCGGTGCACGCCCGGCACCCTGGCAAGGGCGGTGGCCTGGTGCGCCCCGAGTGCGGTCTCGGCCAGGGCGACCACCGGGACGCCGTGCGGCAACGCAGCGATCAGCGCGTGCAGTTGGTCGACCTGCTCGCTCTTGGGCAGCACCACCCCGCGCAGTCCTGGCGCCCCGCCGATCGCCGCGACATCCTCGGCGTACTGCTCGGTGTCCGCGCCGTTGATCCGTACGAAGGCGGAACCCCGCTCTCCGTCCGGCTGTCCCGACGTGAGCCAGCGGGCCACCTCGCGGCGCGCGGCGTCCTTGTGCGCCGGGGCCACCGCGTCCTCAAGGTCGCAGATCACCACGTCGGCTCCGCTGCCGGCCGCCTTGCCGAACCGCTCGGGCCGGTCACCGGGCACGAACAGCCAGGAGCGCTCCCGCGATTCGGCGCTCACGACAGGGCCTTGCGCGAGCGCTCGTCCCACACCGGACGGACCTCGGCGAAGCCGGGGCCGTACCCGCGCCGGTAGACGAGCAGGGTGCGCTCGAAGACGATCACGACCTCGCCGCGCTGGTTGAACCCCACGGTCCGCACCGTCACGACGCCCACCTCCGGCCGGGACTTCGAAGCACGCGCCAGGAGCACCTCGGACTGCGAGTAGAGGGTGTCGCCCTCGAAGACCGGGTGCGGCAGCCGCACCTTGTCCCAGCCGAGGTTCGCCATCACGTGCTGGGAGATGTCGGTGACGCTCTGGCCCGTCACCAGCGCGAGAGTGAAGGTGGAATCGACGAGCGGCTTCCCGAATTCGGTCTGCGCCGCGTAATGCGCGTCGAAATGCAGGGGTGCGGTGTTCTGGGTGAGCAGTGTCAGCCAGGTGTTATCGGTCGTGGTGACCGTACGGCCGAGCGGATGCCGATAGACGTCGCCGACGGTGAAATCCTCGAAATAGCGGCCCTGCCAGGAGAGTGTCGGCTCGGACCGTTCCGGCCTCGCGCCTTCGCCGACTCCACACCCCTGTGCGCGTTCCCGCATACGCTCCTGCGGACGTTCCTGGGCACGCTTCTGCTCACGCGCCTGCTCGCGTTCCTGCTGGTCGGACACGGTGGTCAGCCTCCTCGGTCGGCCCCGGGACGATCCCCAAGGGCCTGTGCCATAAAGGCTCTTACGCACCGGCCCGTTTGAAAAATGACTGCCACGTACCGAGTTCATTCCCCTGACGCATAATCAACCGATGAACGTCGCTGAACTGCGCTGGTTTCTCGTCCTGGCCGATACGGAACACGTCACCGATGCCGCCGCGATGCTGCACATCGCCCAGCCCACGCTCTCCCGCGCGCTGCACCGTCTGGAAAAGGAACTGGGCACACCGCTCTTCGACCGCGACCACCACCGGCTCCGCCTCAACCCGCGCGGCGAGGTCTTCCGGCATCACGTGCGGCGTGCCCTCCAGGAGATCGCCACCGCGGAGGACCGGATCGCGGCCCTGCTCGATCCCCATCAGGGCACCATCTCCCTGGCCTTCCCACACTCCTTCGGCCGCTGGCTGATCCCCGAACTCATCAGCGCATACCGCGAGCAGGCGCCGACGGCGCAGTTCCTGCTGCACTCCGACGCGGCCGACGCAGTGGTGCAGAGCCTGCGCGACGGCCAGTCGGACCTGATCATCACCAGCCCCGAGCCGGCCGATCCGGACCTCTCCTGGCACCCGCTCCGCGAAGAACGCCTGTGGTTGGCGGTCCCGGCCGCCCACCCACTGGCCGCCCGCAAGGAACTCGCGGTCTCCGATGCGGCATCGGAGCAATTCATCGCCCTCAGAACGGAATTCGGCCTCCGCCAGACCACCGACCTGCTCTTCTCCCGGGCCGGCATCACCCCCACGATCGCCCTGGAGGCCACCGAAATCGCCACCATTCGCGGCCTGGTCGCCTCCGGCCTGGGGGTCGCCGTACTCCCCCGCGACCCCGACACCACCGAACCCGCCGGCCTCGCCCTGATACCCCTGACCGACCCCGCCGCCCACCGCACCATCGGCATCGCCTGGCACCGCACCCGCCGCACCACCCCCGCCGCACGCAATTTCCGAATCTTCACCAAGGAACGGGCGGAACCGGGGCGTAGCGGATAGCAACGCCTCCTTTCCAGGGCGCCTGGCGTGCCCGATCCTGGTGCAGGTCGACACCGACGACCATGTCGCGCTGCCCGATGCGGCGCGCTCCCCTCCATCCACGATCTGCGCACTCTTCGCCCGTACCACGCACTCCTCAGCCCAAGAAGACGTGAAGACGTAATGAGCATGAAGGAGACGGAATGAGCAGTTACGACTACGTCATCGTCGGCGCCGGATCGGCGGGCTCCGTGCTGGCGGCACGGCTGTCCGAAGACCCCGATGCCCGGGTGGCGGTCATCGAGGCGGGCGGCCCCGACACCGCCCAGGAAATCCACATCCCCGCCGCCTTCCCCCAACTGTTCAAGACCGGCCTCGACTGGGACTTCGACTCCGACCCTGAACCCGGGATCGGCGGACGGCGGACCTATCTGCCCCGAGGCAAGATGTTCGGCGGCACCAGCTCCATGAACGCCATGATCTACATCCGCGGCAACCGCGCCGACTACGACAGCTGGTCCGCGGCAGGCGCCACCGGCTGGTCCTACACCGACGTACTGCCGTACTTCCGGCGCGCCGAGGACAACCAGCGCGGCCAGGACGCCTTCCACGGCGTGGGCGGGCCGCTGACGGTCAGCGACGGAAGGTCCCGGCACCCCCTCGCCACCGCCTTCCTGCACGCCGCCGAGCAGGCCGGACACGAGGCGAACGACGACTTCAACGGCGAGACGCAGTTCGGCATCGGCCGCTACCAGCTCACCCAGCGCGGCGGCATGCGCTGCAGCACCGCCGTCGCCTACCTGCACCCCGCCCTCGAACGCCCCAACCTCACCGTCCTCCCCTCGGCCCACGCCCACCGCATCGTGATCGAGAACGGCCGGGCGACGGGTGTGGAGGTGGAACGGGCCGGCACCGTCGAGGTCGTCCGCGCCGAACGCGAGGTGATCCTGTCCGCGGGCGCCTACGAGTCCCCGAAGCTGCTGATGCTCTCCGGGATCGGCCCCGCCGCCGCCCTGTCCGCCTTCGGCATCGACGTCATCCGCGACCTGCCCGTCGGCCAGGGCCTGCAGGACCACTACATGACCCTGCTGAACTTCCGCACCGACGCCGAGTCGCTGGCCGGCGCCGCGAGCCCGGAGAACGCCGCGCTGCTGCAGAGCGAAGGGCGCGGCCCGCTGACCTCCAACATCGGTGAGACCGGCGGCTTCTTCGGCAGCCGGGACGGCCTGGACGCCCCGGACCTGCAATTCCACGCCGCCCCCGTCCTCTTCCACCAGGAAGGACTCGGCCCGGCCACCGAACACGGCTTCGCCTTCGGCCCCTGCGTACTCGCCCCCACCAGCCGCGGCACCGTCACACTGCGCTCCCCCCGCCCCGACACCGCACCCCGGATCGTCCACAACTACCTGACGACACCCGAAGACCGGAACTGCATCATCGCCGGCATCCGGATCGCCCTCGGCATCGCGGCGCAACGGGCGGTGGCCGACCTCATCACCGGGCCCTACGACGTGCCGGCCTCGGACTCCGACGCGGACCTCCTCGCCTGGGCACAGCGATCCGGGCATACGCTCTACCACCCGACATCGACCTGCGCCATCGGCGCCGTGATCGACCCCGAACTGCGCGTATTCGACGTCGCGGGCCTGCGGGTCGTCGACGCCTCGGTATTCCCGACCGTGCCCCGCGGAAACACCAACGCCCCCACCATCATGGCCGCGGAGAAAGCGGCCGACCTCATCAAGGGCGGCAAAAAGGGCGACAAGGAAACGGCGGCCGGGAAAGCGCGCGATGACGGCGCCCTCTGAGCCGTGCCACCTGCCCGAAGGCGCGGCGAACTTGATAGGCAAGTCACCACTTGCCTATGGTGTGGGTTGTGACGGAGGATGTTTTCAAGGCTCTGGCCGATCCCACCCGTCGGCGCATCCTTGATGAGCTGGTGGAGCGGGACGGCCAAACCCTGTTCGAGATATGCGCACGGCTGGTGACCAAGCACGGTCTCGGGCTGTCCCGCCAGGCGATCAGCCAGCATCTTGCCGTAATGGAATCCGCGGGTCTGATCCATTCGCGACGCCAGGGCCGCTACAAGTTCCACGATCTGAACACCGAACCCCTTGAGCGCATCGTGAGCCGGTGGCTCAGGCCCGATGCACGGGAGAGCACCCATGAAGATTCACCTGACCAGCGTCTTCGTCGATGACCAGGAAAAGGCCCTGCGCTTTTACAGGGACGTGCTGGGCTTCGTGACGAAGCACGACGTCCCACTGGGCGAGGACCGGTGGCTGACGGTGGTCTCACCGGAGGAGCCCGACGGGACCGAACTGCTGCTGGAGCCGTCCGGCCATCCCGCGGTGAAGCCGTACACGACGGCGCTCGTCCAGGACGGCATCCCGGTCGCCTCCTTCGCCGTGGACGACGTACCCGCGGAGTTCAACCGGCTGCGCGAGCTGGGGGTGCGCTTCACCCAGGAGCCGCTGGAGATGGGCCCGGTCACCACCGCGGTACTGGACGACACCTGCGGCAACCTGATCCAGATCATGCACAGCAAGTAGGGATCCGGCTCGGGCGGAAGTACGCGAGCGCATGAGCTGATCCCTCTACGGTCCCGGTTCCGGTTCCGGTCCCGGTTCCGGTCCCGGTTCCGGTCCCGGTTCCGGTCCCGGTTCCGCGCGGATGCCACGCCGCGCGGAACCGCCCGCGTTTCGACCTCCGCGACCAGCCCTGCGCCGTTCAAGCGCCGCAGGTGTGGCACCGCCGTCACCCTGCCGCCGCACTCCCCCAAAACCCTTTGTCTTCCCTACATTTCCCCGGCATCCGCATTCCCCCGGGGCTTCGGCCACGACCGAGCTGACGCCTCAAAGCGAGCCGCCATCACGGCAGTTGTGGACGTCAACACCGGGGTGACGCGCGTTTACGCGCAGTGTGGTGCCGTGGGCGTCGCGCCCCGGGGCTCGGGACATGATCCGGCCGGTTCACGACTCCCGCCCGCCGGGATCCGACTCGGCGGGGAACTTGGCCGGATTCGCCTCCGCCCGGGTGCCGAGGGCACCTTCGGGCCGTCGCGGACGGCGGCGAACGACTGCCGCCCGGGGCCCCTTTCGCCGCCGACGGCAGCCCTCCCCTGCGACTGCACGTACACGGGACTCCTGGTCGTTGATCTTTGGCTGACGAGGCGTCACCTCGCGTGCGCAGGAAGCCGAAGGGAGCACGGGGGCGGCAGCCGTGCCACGCACCTGACGCGCTCTCGATCAAGTAGGCCGAATACTTTCGGTTATCCGTATAAACCTCATGCCGACCAAGATCACTGCATCGAGGTAACACCGCCGGTCTCCTTTGCGTGAGCTGGGCGTCACGGCCCTTTACTGGTCCCCGGGAACCGGACGGATTTCCTGAGATCCGGCCTCCTTCCTATTCACCGGTTGGCCCGCGTACCCCGATCCCCCCTTCGCGAAGGAGATTTCGCCAGATGACCGTTGAGACCGGCCCGGAAGCGCAGCCGGCGGCGCCCCGGCAGACCAGCCTGAGCACCGCGGCTGCCCGCAACCTCGCCAGCACGACCAAGTCCGCCCCGCAGATGCAGGAGATCACCTCTCGCTGGCTGCTGCGGATGCTCCCCTGGGTGGAGACCAAGGGCGGCGCCTACCGGGTGAACCGCCGGCTGACCTACACCGTCGGCGATGGGCAGATCGAGTTCGTCCAGGACGGCGCCAACGTCCGGGTGATCCCCCGCGAACTCGGCGAACTGGCCCTGCTGCGCGGCTTCGAAGACATCGAGGTGCTGACCGCGATCGCCAACCGGTGCGTCCAGCGCGACTTCCGCGTCGGCGAGGTGCTGGCCGAGCGCGGCGCCCAGGCCGAGCAGATCCACCTGATCGCGCACGGCCGGGTCAGCCAGACCGCCGCCGGCAAGTACGGCACCGAGGTCTCCGACGACGTGCTCGCCGACGGCGACCGCTTCGGCGAGGACGCTCTTCTGGACGCCGACGCCACGTGGGACCGCACCATCACCGCCGAGACCGCCGGCACCCTGCTCACCCTGTCCCGCGCCGACTTCGCCTCCGTACTGTCCACGGCGCCGAGCCTCCAGGCCCACATCGAGCAGTTCCGCTCGCTTCCCCAACAGCGGCAGAACAAGCACGGCGAGGCCGAGATCGCGATGTCGGCCGGACACACCGGCGAACCTGAACTGCCCGGCGCCTTCGTCGACTACGAACTCCGCCCGCGTGAGTACGAACTCTCCGTCGCGCAGACGGTGCTGCGGATCCACACGAGGGTCGCCGACCTCTACAACGGGCCGATGAACCAGACCGAGGAGCAGCTCAGGCTCACCATCGAGGCGCTGCGCGAGCGCCAGGAGCACGAGCTGATCAACAACCGGGAGTTCGGCCTCCTCCACAACGCCGCCTTCAAGCAGCGGATTCAGAGCCACTCCGGCCTGCCGACCCCGGACGACCTCGACGACCTGCTCTCCCGTCGCCGCGGCACGAAGCTCTTCCTCGCCCACCCCAGGGCGATTGCGGCGATCGGGCGCGAGTTCAACGCCCGCGGGCTCTACCCGGACCACGTCGACCTCGGCGGACAGCAGGTCCCGGCCTGGCGCGGGGTTCCGATCCTGCCGTGCAGCAAGATCCCGATCAGCAAGGGCAACACCAGCTCGATCCTCGCCATGCGTACCGGCGAGGAGAACCAGGGCGTCGTCGGTCTGCGCCAGACCGGCCTGCCGGAGGAGTACGAGCCGGGCCTGTCGGTGCGCTTCATGGGCATCAACGAGCAGGCGATCATCTCGTACCTGGTCTCCACCTATTACTCCGCCGCCATCCTGGTGCCCGATGCGCTCGGCGTGCTGGAGAACGTGCAGATCGGCCGCCGCAACGGCTAGCGGATCCGCTCGACGGCCACGACGGCCCGGACCTTCCCGGGCCGGGCGAGCACGCCCGGGATCCGGGGCAGCCCACCTCATCTCACCAAGGAGCTACGGATGCCCGATCCTGGGCCTTCCCCTCTACAGTCGAGCCCGCCCGCCACGGCGTCCCGCTCCGGGGCGCACGGCCACGTCACCGGTCCCGAAACCGGCGTCCGGCCCGCGCTGCCCGGCCCGCCCTCCCTCCGTGCCATCAGGGCCACTCCCGTGGACGGCCCCGGTGGTGACCTGATCGCGCAGCAGGCGCGGGAGGCCGCGGCCACGGTGCCGCGACCGGGCTCCGCCCTGGAACGGATCCTGCGCGGCCCCAGTGGTCTGGGCACGGCGAGCCTGCACCCGGGCCGCCGCGATGAGGCCCCTGCGGCGCCCGAGACGCCGGCGGACGGCACCCCGGTCCCTGGCCTCTACCACCATCCCGTGCCGCAGCCCGACCCGGCGCGGGTGGCAGAGATCAGCCGCAGGATCAAAACCTGGGCGGTGCACGAGGTCCAGGCGTACCCGCCGGAGTGGGAGGACCAGTTCGACGGTTTCTCCGTCGGCCGCTACATGGTCGCCTGCCATCCGGACGCTCCGACCGTCGACCACCTGATGGTCGCCACGCGGCTGATGGTCGCCGAGAACGCGGTCGACGACTGCTACTGCGAGGACCACGGCGGCTCGCCCATCGGTCTCGGCAGCCGCCTCCTGCTGGCGCACACGGCACTCGACCCGTTGCACACGACGGATGAGTACGCGCCGGCGTGGGTGGAGTCGCTCCAGTCGGACGCTCCTCGGCGCGCCTACCGGTCCGCCATGGAGTACTTCCTCCAGCAGTCCACCGCTTCGCAGGCCGACCGGTTCCGGCACGACATGGCCCGTCTGCACCTGGGGTACCTCGCCGAGGCCGCCTGGGCCCAGACGGATCAGGTTCCGGAGGTGTGGGAGTACCTGGCGATGCGCCAGTTCAACAACTTCCGCCCCTGCCCCACCATCACCGACACCGTCGGCGGCTACGAGCTGCCGGCCAACCTGCACGCCAGGGCCGACATGCAGCGGGTCATCGCGCTCGCCGGCAATGCCACCACCATCGTCAACGACCTGTACTCATACACCAAGGAACTCAACAGCCCCGGCCGGCATCTGAACCTGCCCGTCGTGATCGCCGAACGTGAGGGCGTCTCCGACCGGGATGCCTATCTGAAGGCGGTCGAGGTCCACAACGACCTCATGCACGACTTCGAAGCCGAGGCCGCCGCCTTGGCCGCCGCCTGCCCCGTCCCGAGCGTGCTGCGCTTCCTGCGGGGAGTGGCCGTGTGGGTCGACGGCAACCACTACTGGCATCAGACCAATACCTACCGATACAGCCTGCCCGATTTCTGGTAAGGAGTGGACTTCTCTGTGACTAGCACCGAACTCACCACCGGCACCTCCCTGTTCATCCCCACCCCGGCGTCGCCCTACCAGGGGGACATCGCCCGTTACTGGGACCAGGAGGCCAGGCCCGTGAACCTGCGTCTCGGCGACGTCGACGGGCTTTACCACCACCACTACGGCATCGGCGCCGTCGATCACGGTGCCCTCGGGGACGCCGAGGACAGCGCATACGAGAAGAAGCTGATCGCCGAGCTCCACCGCCTGGAGTCGGCGCAGGCCGAAGTACTCCTGGACCACCTCGGATCCGTCGAGCGTGACGACACGCTGATGGACGCCGGCTGTGGCCGGGGCGGTTCGATGGTCATGGCCCATCAGCGGTTCGGCTGCAACGTCGAGGGCGTCACCCTCTCCGCGAAGCAGGCCGACTTCGCCAACCGGCGTGCCAAGGAACTCGGCATCGATGACCACGTCCAGGCTCGCGTGTGCAACATGCTCGACACGCCCTTCGGGACCGGGCAGGCCGCGGCCTCGTGGAACAACGAGTCGAGCATGTATGTCGACCTGCACGACCTCTTCGCCGAGCACTCCCGCGTCCTCGCGGTCGGCGGGCGCTATGTGACCATCACCGGCTGCTGGAACCCGCGTTACGGCCAGCCGTCGAAGTGGGTCTCCCAGATCAACGCGCACTTCGAGTGCAACATCCACTCCCGCCGGGAGTACCTGCGCGCCATGGCCGACAACCGTCTCGTACCGCAGGCCGTCGTCGACCTGACTCCCGCGACCCTGCCGTACTGGAAGCTGCGGGCCACGTCGTCGCTGGTCACCGGCATTGAAGAGGCGTTCATCAACTCCTACGAGGACGGCTCCTTCCAGTACCTCCTGATCGCCGCCGACCGCGTCTGAGCATCCGCCGACCGGAAGGTCCGGGCCCGTCACCCGACGGACCCGGACCTTCCGCCGTCACGGCGGCCACGGCTCGGTCAGGCGCGGTACGCCACGTTCGCCATCATCCCGGCCTCGCCGTGGTACGCGTTGTGGCAGTGGAGCATCCACTGGCCGGGGTTGTCGGCGTCGAAGAACACCGAGATCTTCTGCTGCGGCAGCACGATCGTGGTGTCCTTGCGCGGTCCTGATGCGCCGAGTTGGTAGGTGTGGCCGTGCAGGTGCACCGGATGCCACATGTCGGTCTCGTTGACGAAGTCCAGCCGTACCCGCTGGCCCTCCGTGATGCGGAGGGGGTTTGCCTGGGGATGGGTCATGTCGAACGGCTTGCCGCTGATGGCCCAGTCGTACTTCGCCATGCCGCCGGTCAGCTGGATCCGGTGGGTGACGTCGGTCCCGGCCTGCTTCAGGCGCACGCTGTCGGCGGCGCGCAGCTGCGAGGCCGTGACGATCTTCCCGTCGAGTTCCTTCGGACGGACGGTGGCGGACGGCTTGCGTCCGGAGCCCGTCCGCACCAGGGCCAGGCCGCTCGCGCCCTTGCCCTCCGCGGCTGCCACCAGCGGGAAGACCCCGTCGTCGAGGGTGACCAGGACGTCGTAGCGTTCGCCCATACCGATCAGCAGGGCGTCCACCTGCTGGTGCCGGACCGGGAAGCCGTCGGTGTGGGTGACGGTCAGCCGGTGGCCGCCGAGAGCCACGCGGTAGGCGGTGTCCGAACCGGCGTTGATGATCCGCAGCCGGACCTTCTTGCCCGGCTTGCCCGTGTAGACGTCCGGGTCGGCGGCCACCCGGCCGTTGACGAGGTGGTGCGGATACTTCACGTCGCCCGCGTCGCCGCCCAGCAGCTTGCTGGTGGCGCCCATGAGCATGAACTTCATGGACATGCCGTCGCCCGACGACGCGGGGGAAGCGGAGGCGGAACTCCCCCCGCCCATCCCGCCCATTCCACCCGTGTCTCCGTGGGACATGCCGTCGTGCGACATGCCTCCGGAGCCCGAGTCCCCGCCGCCGTGCATGTCGCCCATGTCGCCCATGCCGTGCTTGAGTTCGGCGAAGGCTTCGTCGGGGGTGCCGCTCACGCCGTCGAGCCAGTCGTCGAGCACAACGACCCACTCGTCGTCGTAGCCGAGGGGTTCCTTGGGGTCCTCGACGATCAACGGGGCGTACAGACCGCGGTCGAGCTGGACGCCCACGTGCGGATGGAAGAAGTACGTACCGGGCGCCTCGGCGATGAAGCGGTACGTGAAGGTGGAACCGGCCCGTACGGCGGTCTGTGTGGTGGGCGGCACCCCGTCCATGTCGTTGCGCAGCGCGAGGCCGTGCCAGTGGACGGAGGTCGGCGTCTTCCCCGGAAGCTGGTTGGCGAGGGTGGCGACCAGGGTGTCGCCGGCGGATACCCGGACCTCCTTGCCCGGCGTACGGCCGTCGAAGGCCCAGGTCTTGGGCATGATGCCGGCGCCCAGGTCGACGGTGGCGGGCGCGGCGGTCAGCGTGAGCTTGTGCTCCCGCCCGGTGCCTGCGCGCTTCTTCTCGGTGTCGGCGACCGCCGAGCCGGCGGGGCTGACCAGTGCCTGGCCGCTCCCCGATCCCGATCCTGCGTTGCTGCCGCAGGCGGCGAGCGCGCCTGCCCCGGCGGTGCCGAGCCCGGCGAGCACGAGGGAGCGACGGGTGATGCTGTTCATGATGTGACGTCCTCTGACGTGAAAACTGCGGAGGTGGCCATGGCGCGGACGGCACGTGGCGTGCCGTGCGGGACGGCCTAGGACGCTTCTGATGGAACGCCGCGGAGATCCATCAGAAGCGTCCTAGATCCGCAGTACGGAGAGGACGGACAAATCCGGCGGGGCGCGGCTCGCCACGCCTCCTGGCACCCGTCCCGCCGCGGCGCTGCGCAGGTCGGCGAACGGGTCGAGCACACCCTGGTCGGGCACGGCGAGCTGCACGCTGTCGATTCCTGCCGCGTTGCAGTGCGCCGTTCCCGGAGCGGCGCATCCCGCTGCGCCTGCGCTGCGTTCCGAGGAGTTCGCCACGGTCGGCTCCGCCGCACTCGGCGCCTTCTCGTCCGCGGTCTCGTCCATGACGGCATGCGCGGCATGGCCGGATGCCGACGCAGGCGGGGCGGCGAGCATCGGCATTTCGTGGTGGATCAGCACCGCCACCGCGACGCACACGGCCAGGAGCGCGGCGAAGGCGAAGCGCGCGGCCGAACCGCGGCCACCAGCTCTCCGCTTCGTCATCGACTCCCCTTGTGGCTGTGTCACCGAGATCGCCACCTTACCCCCCGGGGGCATACGCGACGCCGGCCGGGCAAGCTCCCCGTGACCTGACGGGAACCGGGCGCCTTGCGGCCTGGGCTCACCCGGGCAACGAGATCGAGTTCGTGTTCCGCAAGATCCGCATGTTCCGCATGTTCCGCATGTTCCGCATGTTCCGGATGGTCCGCATCCTGACCGGCACCTCCGAGATCCGGCGCAACGGCGTCGCCCACGGCCTCGCCTTCATGTCCTGACCCCGTAGGCCCGTCAGCCGACGACGAACGGCAGCTTCCCGGCCAGTTCGCCGAGTTCGGCCCGTTCCGCTTCGGTCGGCGGGCGGCGGCCGGTGCCGACCCGGAGCGCGTCCTTGTCGGTGAACGACGCGGGGAACGCGGCGCCGGCGATCTCCTCCAGCATCGCGCGGGCGCGGGCCAGGCCGTCCGCCGGCGGTTCCACCGCGCCCGGCAGGTGCGCGATCAGGTCGAGGTGGTGCAGCGTCCATTCCAGGACGTAAGCGGTGAGGAAGTCGCCCACGGTGAGGACCATGTCCTGGGTGCTCACCCGGGCGTCGGGGTCGGCGAGTTCGGCGGCGCGTCCGGCGGCGGCGCCGACGTCGTCGAAGTGGAACGTGAGCAGGCGCGGGTCCTCGTAGGCGGCGGCCAGCCGGACGATCAGCGCGTCGAGCGGGTCATCGCCGGTCGGCGGTTGGTCCGCGACGGTCCAGTAGGTCACCGCGTCGACGGTGGGTTCCGTTGCGGCGGGGGTGACGAGGGTGATCAGGACGTCCTGCGCGTCGATGATCAGGTGGCACACGAGGTCGCGCACGAGCCAGCCGGCGCAGCCGGACGGCCGCGCGAAGTCCTCGTCCGGGAGTGCGGCGACCGCCGTGCGCAGCGCTGTCCAAGAGCGTGAGAAGAGATCCACAGCGGCAAGGTAGTGCGGTCCCGGAACGGTGGACAAGCCATGGGGCCGGACGGTCGGGTGCCCGCGTGACCTCGGGCGGGCGGCTACCCGTGTGACGCGTCGGTGGGGGCGGCGCCGGTGCCGGGGATGAGGTGCCGTCGTCGCATGAGCAGGGTGAGGGCGCCGGCGAGGGTGACGCCTGCGAGGTTGATGAGGAGTTGGAGGGCGGCTTCGCCGCAGCGGAGCCAGTCGCCCGCGACCGCGGCGAGTACGGCGAACCCGGCGGCGGGCACGGTGGTGACGGAGATGAAGACCCCGATCAGCGCGCCCTGCTTCTCCGAGGTGAGCGCGACCATGCCCGCGGCACCGGCGAGCAGCGCGACGATGACGGAGAACGGTCCCACCTGGTAGATGAACGACACCTGCCGGAGGTGGGACAGTTCGCCGGGTTCGAACAGGCCACCGGTCCTGGCGAGGAGCGTCAACGCCGCGGTGACCAGCATCGCCAGCGGGAATCCGACACCGAGGGCCAGCCCGGCACGGGCCGCGAGGTCGCGTCGCCCGCCGACGATGGCGACCGCGAGCGCTGCCAGCGGTCCGAAGTCGGGGCTCACCACCATGGCCCCCACGAGGGTGATCGCGGAGTCGGTGATCACGCCCACCGCGGCGAGGAGGCAGGCGATGGTCAGGAACGTGAGGAAAACGGGGCTCAGTTGGCTCTCTTCGCCGGTGGTGGAAATCAGTTCGTCCCAGATGATGGCATCGGAACTGTCACCGGGTGCGGCGCGTTCGGCGGCCTCGGCGGTATCGGACAGCATCGTGTGGATCGGCTGGAGACTGACCTCACCGCGACGCTGTACGCCGCGCTGCGCCAACCGGAACAGAATGTCCTCGGCGACCTCACGCGCGACCACGGCTTCAATGACGTCACCGAAGGGATGCCGGCCGATTCCCTTCGCGACCGTGAGGTGAGCGACCCCCGGTTCGGTATTCAGGAGATCCGTCACGGCGGCACTGTGGCGTGATTCGCACACCACTCTCAGGCGCATCATGAGGGCGAGTATCGCGCTGGGGCGGGCATTTCCGCGAACACGAACACGTGGCAGATGTCCGGGGGCCGGTGTTCACGTCATCGCGGAGTCGGTAATGGTCCGCCGCCCCGCGTAAAGCCGTCAGGGGGCCGATCCGGCGATTGCAAGGAACGTTCACCCGCGCCCTCAGACAGGCTTCACCCGATTCGCGGGTGCCATGCACTAGAGATACCTATGCCCCGGAACGCGGCGAAACCGAGTGAGAGCAGGGTGCAGTGGAGTTGGCAATCGGTCACGAGACCATCGCGCGGTGGCAGTTCGGCATCACCACCGTCTACCACTTCTTCTTCGTCCCGCTCACCATCAGCCTGGCATCCATCGTGGCGGGGCTGGAAACCGCCTGGGTAAGGACCGGCAAGGACACGTACTTCCACGCCACGAAATTCTGGGGAAAGCTCTTTCTGATCAACCTCGCGATGGGGGTCGTCACCGGCATTCTTCAGGAGTTCCAGTTCGGCATGAACTGGTCCGCCTACTCCCGCTTCATCGGTGACGTCTTCGGCGGCCCGCTGGCGATGGAGGCGCTGATCGCCTTCTTCTGCGAGTCCACGTTCATCGGGCTGTGGATCTTCGGCTGGCACCGGCTGCCGAAGAAGCTGCACTGTGCGTGCATCTGGCTGGTCGCCATCGGCACCCTGCTCTCCGCGTACTTCATTCTGGCGGCCAACTCCTTTATGCAGCACCCGGTCGGATACAAGATCGCCCCCGTCACAGGAAAGGCCCAACTCACCGACATCGGCCGGGTTCTCTTCCAGACCACCACTCTGGTCCAGGTCTTCCACACGCTGACGGCGGCCTTCCTCACCGGCGCGGCCCTGGTGATCGGCATCGCCTCGTACCACCTGTGGCGAGCCAAACGCGGCACGGAAACCAACCGCCGGACCATCACCGTCATGAGCACCTCGCTGCGGCTCGGCCTGGTCATCGCCGTGGTGGCGGGTCTGGGCACGGCGATCAGCGGCGACCGCCTCGGCAAGGTCATGTTCGAGCAGCAGCCGATGAAGATGGCAGCCGCCGAGGCGCTCTGGGACACACAGGCTCCCGCCCCCTTCTCGGTCTTCTCGGTCGGCGACGTCTCCAAAGGACGGAACGCCGTCGAGCTGGAGATCCCCGGCGCACTGTCCTTTCTCGCCAAGGACGACTTCTCCTCCCCGGTCCCGGGAATCAATGACAGGGCGCGTGAGGAGGCGGCCGAATTCGGTGGCAGGCCGCACGACTACCTCCCGAGCATCTTCATGACGTACTGGGGATTCCGCCTCATGATCGGCTTCGGGATGACCAGTTTCGTGGCGGCCCTGATCGGTCTGTGGACCACCCGCAGGAAATTCTGGCTCGCTCCCCGGTACCGCACCGGCGAGGACGAACCACCACGGCTGATGCTCACCAGGAACCGTGAGATGAACGTCTTCTTCACCAAGTGGAGCTGGCGGATCGGCATCCTCACCATGTGCTTCCCGCTGGTCGCGAACAGCTTCGGCTGGATCTTCACCGAAATGGGCCGTCAGCCCTGGGTCGTCTTCCGGCTGATGCGCACCGCCGACGCCGTCTCCCCCCATATCGGTGTGGGCACACAGATCGGCGCACTGGCCACGTTCACCGGCCTTTACGCGGTACTCGCGGTGATCGAGGTACGGCTCATGGCCAAGTACGCCGCGGCAGGCCCCGACACCGACGAACGTCCCCCGGCCAAGGACCCGACCCTGCGCGGCCCTTCCGGCGGAGACTCCGACAAGCCCCTCGCCTTCGCGTACTGAGGACGGATCGCCATGCATCTCCACGATCTCTGGTTCATTCTGATCGCCGTGCTGTGGACGGGCTATTTCTTCCTTGAGGGATTCGATTTCGGCATCGGAATCCTCACCCGGCTCATGGCCCGTGACACCACCGAACGACGGGTTCTGATCAACACCATCGGCCCGGTGTGGGACGGGAACGAGGTCTGGCTCATCACGGCCGCGGGTGCGACCTTCGCGGCCTTTCCCGACTGGTACGCCACGCTGTTCAGCAGCTTCTACCTGCCGCTGCTGATCATCCTGATCTGTCTGATCGTCCGGGGTGTGGCCTTCGAATACCGGGCCAAGCGGACGGGCGAACGCTGGCAGCGCAACTGGGAACTGGCCATCTTCTGGACGTCGCTGCTGCCCGCGTTCCTCTGGGGTGTGATCTTCGCCGACATGGTCCGCGGCATCGCCATCGACCAACACCAGTCGTACGTGGGCGGCTTCGGGGACCTGTTCGGCCTGTACGCGGTGCTCGGCGGGCTGCTGACGCTGGTGCTCTTCACCTTCCACGGCGCGGTCTTCGCGTCGCTGAAGACGGTCGGTGGCATCCGTGCCCGCGCGCGGACGCGGGCGCGGGCGCTGGGCGGGGTGACCGCCGTACTGGCACTGGTCTTCCTGATCTGGACGCAGGCGCACTCGGGCGACGGCTGGAGCCTGGGCGCACTGATCGTCGCGGTGGCGGCGACGGCCGGAGCGCTGATCGCCAACGAGGTCGGGCGGGACGGCTGGGCCTTCGTCCTGTCGGGGCTGACCGTCGTGGCGTCGTTCGCGATGCTGTTCCTGTCGCTGTTTCCTGACGTGATGCCTTCGACGCTCAACGCCGACTGGTCGCTGACGGTCGCCAACGCCTCGTCGGCGAGCTACACCTTGACGGTGATGACCGTCGTGACGGCGGTGTTCCTGCCGGTCGTGCTGCTCTACCAGTGCTGGACGTACTGGGTATTCCGCAAGCGGATCGGTGTCCAGCACATCCCGGCGGCCCACTGATCCCGTACGGGAAAGGTTCACTCGGTTCACCCATATGCCCCGCACGGGCATTCCGAGGGCCGAGTGGCACGGATTTATCCCCACATTTAGCCTGAGCGGACATGTCGTCCGCCGGCCCACGTCCGCGTGGCGGAAGGGTGAGAGTCTTGAGCGCGTCCCCCGAGGAACAGGACCGAATGGAGCCCCATGTGGGCCCCACCCCCACAGACGCCCCGGAATTCCGTCCCTATCACCACCCCGCCGCGGGATGGGGCGCCGCGAAGAGCGTGACCCGGTTCCTGCTGCGTGAGGGCGCGCTGGTGGACGGGCCGCGGGCGATCATGCGGATGAATCACGAGAACACCGGATTCGACTGTCCGGGATGTGCATGGCCGGACGACACCAAGGGTCTGCACCTCGACATCTGCGAAAACGGCATCAAACACGTCACGTGGGAGATGACGCGTAAGCGCGTCGGGCGGGAATTCTTCGCCGCGCACTCGGTGACCGAACTCGCCGGCTGGAGCGATTACGACCTGGAAAACCAGGGCCGGCTGACCGAGCCGATGGCGTACGACCCCGCATCCGACCACTACGTTCCGATCAGCTGGAAGGACGCGTTCGAGGTGGTCGGCCGTGCTCTGCGCGGACTGGACAACCCGCATCAGGCGTCGTTCTACACGTCGGGACGGCTCGGCAACGAGGCCACTTTTCTCTACCAGTTGATGGCCCGTGAGCTGGGCACGAACAATCTGCCCGACTGCTCCAACATGTGCCACGAAGCCAGCGGACGCGCCCTCCAGGCGTCCCTGGGCACCGGCAAGGGGACCGTCGACCTCAAGGACTGGGAGAGCGCGGACGCGCTGTTCATCCTGGGGGTCAACGCCGCGTCCAACGCGCCGCGGATGCTCACCGCCCTTGCCGAGGCGTACCACCGCGGCGCTCAGATCGTGCACATCAACCCGCTGGTCGAGGCAGCCGCCACCCGCACCATCGTCCCGCACGACTTCACGGACATGGCGCTCTTCAAGACGACCAGGACCAGCACCCTGAACCTCCAGCCGCGCATCGGCGGCGACATGGCGCTGCTGCGCGGCATGGCCAAGGCGATCCTGGAGCAGTCCGCCACCGACCCCAAGGCGCTGGACCGGGAGTTCATCGAGCGGCACACGGCCGGGTTCGACGCGTACCGGGCCCTGTGCGAGGCCACATCGTGGGATGAGATCGAGAAGCAGTCCGCGGTCAGCCGCGACGACATCCTCAAGGCGGCGCGCGTGTACGGCGAGGCCGACCGCAGCATCGTCAGCTGGTGCCTGGGCCTGACCCAGCACGAGCACGGCGTGGACACCGTCCGGGAAATCGTCAACGTGCTGCTGCTGCGCGGCAATCTGGGACGTGAGGGTGCCGGACCTTCCCCGGTGCGCGGGCACAGCAACGTCCAGGGGAACCGCACCTGCGGTATCGATCACCGTCCCGGCGACGAGTTCCTCGACCGGCTGGCCGCTGCCTGCACGATCGAGCCGCCGCGTGAGCACGGTCTGGACACCGTCGGCACCATCCAGGCGATGAACCGCGGCGATGTGAAGGTGTTCGTCGGCATGGGCGGCAACTTCGCCCTCGCGGCGCCCGACACGCCCTACACCTACCGGGCCCTGCGCAACTGCGACCTGACCGTCCAGGTGAGCACCAAGCTCAACCGCAGCCACCTCGTCCACGGCCGGCAGGCCCTCATCCTGCCGTGCCTGGGCCGTACCGAGAAGGACCACCAGCGCAAGGGGGTGCAGAGCACGTCCGTCGAGGACTCGATGAGCATGGTCCACCTGTCCATCGGCATGAAGCGCCCCGCCTCACCGCACCTGCTGTCGGAGCCCGCCATCGTCGCCGGCATGGCCCGCGCGGCGCTGCCCGCCAGCTCCACTCCCTGGGAGTGGTACATCGAGGACTACGACCGCATCCGGGACACCATGTCCCAAGTCCTCGACGGATTCGAGGACTTCAACCGCCGGGTGCGCCTGCCGCTCGGCTTCCGCATCAAGCAGCCCGCCCGCGAGCTGGTCTTCCTCACCCCGTCCGGACGCGCCGAGTTCTCCGCCGCGCCGCTGCCCGACGTGGTCCCCGCGCCCGGCACCCTGGCGCTGGGCACCATGCGCTCCCACGACCAGTGGAACACCACCATCTACTCCGACAACGACCGCTATCGCGGCGTCAAGAACCTGCGCACCCTCGTCTTCATGAACAAGGACGACATGCGCGAACGCGGTATCGGCGAGTTCGACCCCGTCGACATCACCAGCACCGCCAAGGACGGCAGCCACCGCCACCTCGACGGCTACCTCGCCATCCCCTACAACATCCCCCGCGGCTGCGCGGCCGGTTACATGCCCGAGATGAACGTCCTGTGCGCGCTCGGCGACTACAGCACCCAGAGCGACCAGCCGATCATGAAGCACGTCAAGGTCACCGTCGTCCCGGCTGCCTGACCGCGTACCGGGGGGGGCGGCGTCCGCTCGTTCGGTCAGCGTCCGGGTATGTCCAGGACCTGCACGGCGTCCCCGGGGGCCACGCCGCCGGGCGGGACCACCGCGAGGCCGTCGGCGAACGCGAGGCCGCGCAGCATCGCCGGGCCGTCGAACGGGAGCGGCGCGACGTCGTGTTCGCCGCGCAGCACCGGCAGCAGGCGGGTGTCCCGCGGGTGCCCCGGCAGCGCGGCGCCCGCGGTCGTGCGGCGCGGCTCCGCGTCCGGGTGGCCGCCGAGGCGTCGCAGCAGCGGCGCGGCCAGGGTCACCGTGCCCGCCACGGCGGCCAGCGGGTTGCCTGGCAGGCCGACCAGCAGCCGGGGCCGTCCGCTGTCGGCCGGCGGCAGCTCGGCCAGCAGCATGGGGTGGCCGGGCCGTACGGCTACGGAGTCGACCAGCAGCCGGGCGCCCGCCTTGCCGAGGACGTCGTGCAGGAAGTCCACCGGGCCGGCGGCCGTGCTGCCGGTGGTGACCACGACGTCGGCGGCCGAGTGGCGTACGGCATCCCGCAGCAGCTCCGCGTCGTCCGCCACCGGGCGGCATCCGGTCACATCGGCGCCGAAGCCGCGCAGCCAGGGCGGCAGCAGCGGGCCGAGTGCGTCGCGGACCCGTCCGTCCCGTGGCGGTCCTGAGTGCAGCAACTCGTCGCCGAGTACGAGCAGTTCCACGGTCGGGCGGCGGTGGACGACGAGCCTGTCGTATCCGGCCGCCGCCGCCAGGCCCAGTACCGCCGGGGTCACGGTGGTGCCGGAGGGGAGCAGCGGTTCGCCCGCGTGGCATTCCTGGCCGCGCGGCCGGATGTCGCGGCCAGGAGGCAACGGGCCGGGCTCCGCGGAGCGGTCGTGCAGCTCGCCGGTGCCGGTGTCGCCGTGCTCCCTGCGCAGTACGGCGGTCGCGCCGGACGGCAGCCGGGCGCCGGTGGCGATGGGGACGGCACTGCCGTCGCCGATCGGCTCGGGCCGGTCGCCGGCCAGGACGGCGGCGCCTCGCACCCGCCACGGTCCCGGGCCCGCCACGGCCCAGCCGTCCATCGCGGACGTGTCGAACGGCGGCAGGTCGGTGAGGGCGGCCAACGGTGCGGCGAGCGCCCGGCCCAGGGCGTCGGGCAGGGGGCGGGCGACGGCCGGCAGCGGTTGTCCCGCGCAGTCCCTGGCGATGGACCTGGCCTGTTCCCACGTCGGGGCGGGGCCCGTCGCGTGCCTGTCCGCCCGGGACCTGTGCCGGTGTGTGCCGTCCAGGGTGCTCGTGCGTGCCCCGGTCATGCGGTCGCCGAGCCGTTCTCGTGCTCGGCCGTCCAGCGTTCGGCGAGCGCCGTCACCTTGCGGTTCGCCGCGGCGACGGCGCCGGGGCCGCCGCCTTCCCGCGCGGCGGCATAGCCGACCAGGAAGGAGGTCAGGGGGGCGGCGGGGCGTGCCACGCCGTGGGCGACGACCTTGGTCATGTCGAGCAGCTCCGCGACGTCGACGTCCAGGTCGACGCCCAGTTCGGCCTTGGCCGCTTCGATCCATTTGCGCATCTGGCTCACCTTGTCGTCTTGTCCGGTCTCGTCGGGTGTTGTCTTGGGCGGTTCGCGTCGTCGGGTCTCGTCGTCGGTTCCCGGTGGTGTGGGCGGGTGCGGCGGGCGGCGGCGGGCCGTCAGCCGCCGATGGCCGACATCGGGCGGTCCGGGCGGCGGAACTCCGGGGTGTTGATGGTGTGGCCAGGGCCCTTGCCCGCGACCGAGGTCCGCCAGGCCGCCTCCACTGCCGCGTCGTCGGCACCGTCGCGGAGCAGCGTCCGCAGGTCGGATTCCTCCGTGGCGAAGAGGCAGTTGCGCAGCTGCCCGTCAGCGGTCAGCCGCACCCGGTCGCAACCGCCGCAGAACGGGCGGGTGACGCTGGCGATGACACCCACCACGGCCGTCGTGCCGACGATCCGCCACTCCTCCGCCGGCGCGTTGTCCCGCCGCTCGACCGGAACGAGTGCGAAGCGGTCACCGAGCCGTTCCAGGATCTCCGCGGCGGTGACCATGCGGTCGCGGTCCCAGGCGCCTTGGGCGTCGAGCGGCATCGACTCGATGAACCGCATCTGGTACCCGTGTTCCGCGGCGAAGGCGGCCAGATCGGCGATCTCGTCGTCGTTGACGCCCCGTACCGGGACCGCGTTGACCTTGACGGGGGCCAGGCCCGCGTCCCGCGCGGCGGCCAGGCCCGCCAGTACGTCGGTGATCCGGTCGCGCCGGGTGAGCGCGGCGAACCGCTCGGGGCGCAGCGTGTCCAGGCTGACGTTGACCCGGCTCAGCCCGGCCTCGCGCAGGGCGGCGGCGCTGCGCGCGAGGCCGATGCCGTTGGTGGTGAGCGAGAGTTCGGGGGCCGGGTCCAGGGCGGCGATGCGGGCGACCAGGCCGGGCAGGCCGCGGCGCAGCAGCGGCTCGCCGCCGGTCAGCCTGACCTCGGTGATTCCCAGGCGCCTGGTGCCGATGCGGATCAGGCGCACGACCTCGTCGTCGGTGAGCACCTCGGCACGGGGCAGCCAGTCGAGCCCCTCGGCCGGCATGCAGTACGTGCACCGCAGGTTGCACCGGTCGGTGAGCGAGACCCGCAGGTCCGTGTGGATCCGTCCGAAGCGGTCCGTCAGCGGGGACGGGGTGCCGGGGCGTGGCTCGGCGACGTGGTGCCGGGGCGGACCGGGTCTGGCCGGATCGGCGCTGTGGTCGGGGTGTGGTCGGGGCATGGGGTGCTGCCTTCTTCCTCTGCCCGGGGGTTTTGACCGCCGGGATCGAATTTCTCGCTCATCGATCCACCGGGCCGCCAAACCAGCGGCCCGTCAATCCATCGGTCCATCAATCCATCGATCACCATCGGAGAATTTACGGTAGAAGTCAAAGAGGGGGTCTCGATGACGTGATCGGCCGGAGTTATCCGGCCGTGCGGACGCCGTGCGGACGGGCTCCGCGGCCGTGCGTGCCCAGGTGGCAGGCGCCAACCGCCCGGCGGAGAACGGCGGCAGGTGCAGCGATAAGCCGTACCTATCAGCTCATCAAAAAGACCTCTTTGACTTCTCCCCATGGATTGCCGGAAGCTGTTCCGGCAGCAGAATCCGGATATCCGCAGACCATGCAGGAGAATATTCGGCGCACGATTTCTGGCTCGTAATGAGGGGAAACGGGCCGCCGTTTCCCGGGTCGGGGTGTCCCGCACGCGACGGAGTCTTCCGACACTCGCCGCCGAACGGACCTGTCCGCACCGGCGCATGGCAGAAAGAGGCAGACCAGATCATGAGCAGCAACGAGGACCCGAGCGACAACCTGACGGTCACCCCGCCCAAGACCTGGGCGACCGGTGTTCCCGCGGTGACGCACGCACTGGAGTACTCGCTGGGCCAGACATCCGTGCGGCGCACCGCGCTGACACTGCTGAACATCAATCAGGCCAAGGGCATCGACTGCCCCGGCTGCGCCTGGCCCGAGCCCGCACCGGGCAAGCGGCACATGAACGAGTACTGCGAGAACGGCGCCAAGCACATCAACGACGAGGCCACCTCGCGCCGCGTCACCGCCGACTTCTTCCGCGAGCACTCCATCGCCGAGCTGGACGGCAAGTCCGACTACTGGCTCAACCAGCAGGGCCGGCTGACCGAGCCGATGGTCAAGCGGCCCGGCGCGACCCACTACGAGCCGATCGACTGGGACGAGGCGCTCGGCCTGCTCGCCCGCGAACTCAAGGCGCTGGCCTCCCCCGACGAGGCCCTCTTCTACGTGTCGGGCCGGCTCAACAACGAGGCCGCCTTCCTGCTCCAGCTCTTCGCCCGCGCGTACGGCACCAACAACCTGCCGGACTGTTCCAACCTGTGCCACGAGTCCAGCGGGGCCGCGATGCAGGAGACCCTGGGCACCGGCAAGGGCAGCGTCTCGCTCGACGACATCCACACCTCCGACCTGATCTTCGTCGTGGGGCAGAACCCGGGCACCAACCACCCGCGGATGCTGTCGGCGCTGGAGGAGACCAAGCGCAACGGCGGGCAGGTCGTCGCGGTCAACACACTGCCCGAGGCCGGGCTGATGCGCTTCAAGCACCCGCAGCGCCCGCGCGGGGTGGTCGGCCGCGGCACGACGATCGCCGACCAGTTCCTGCACATCCGCGCCGGCGGCGACCTCGCGCTGTTCCAGGCCCTGAACCGGTTGCTGCTGGAGGCCGAGGACGCCGCGCCCGGCACCGTGCTCGACCACGAGTTCATCCAGGCCCACACCACCGGCTTCGCCGACTTCGCCGAGCACGCGCGGAAGGTCTCCTGGGAGGACATACACGAAGCGACCGGGCTGTCCCGCGAGGAGATCCAGGCCGTTTACGAGCGGGTCCTGCGGAGCCGGAAGGTGATCGTCTGCTGGGCGATGGGGCTCACCCAGCACAAGCACGGCGTTCCCACCATCCGTGAAGTCGTCAACTTCCTCATGCTGCGCGGCAACATCGGCAGGCCGGGCGCCGGTGTGTGCCCGGTGCGCGGCCACAGCAACGTCCAGGGCGACCGCACGATGGGCGTGTGGGAGCGGATGCCGCAGCGGTTCCTGGACGCCCTGGAGCGGGAGTTCGGCTTCACCCCGCCCACCCGTCACGGCCTGGACGCGGTGAACGGCATCCGCGCCATGTACGAGGACCGCGCCAAGGTCTTCCTCGGCGTCGCGGGCAACTTCGTGCGGGCCACGCCCGACAGCGCGGTCACCGAGGAGGCCATGCGCAAGTGCCGGCTGACCGCGCACATCTCCACCAAGCTCAACCGCTCCCACACCGTCTGCGGCGACACCGCCCTCATCCTTCCCACCCTCGGCCGCAGCGACCGGGACGTGCAGGCCACCGGCGAGCAGTTCATCACCGTCGAGGACTCCATGAGCGAGGTGCACGCCTCCCGGGGGAAGCTGCCGCCGGCCTCCCCGCACCTGCTCAGCGAGGTGGCGATCATCAGCAGGCTGGCGCGCAGGACCCTGGGGCAGACACCAGCCCTCCCCTGGGAGGACTTCGAGGCCGATTACGGCACCATCCGCGACCGTATCTCCCGGGTCGTGCCGGGCTTCGACGACTTCAACACCAGGGTGGCCGAGCCCGGCGGCTTCCGGCTGCCCAACCCGGTGAACTCGGGGGTCTTCCCCACCCCGAGCGGCAAGGCCGTCTTCACCTGCAACGCGTTCACCATGCCGGACGTCCCCAAGGGCCATCTGCTGCTGCAGACCCTGCGCTCGCACGACCAGTGGAACACCATCCCGTACGCCCCGAACGACCGCTATCGCGGCATCCACAACGCCCGCCGCGTCGTGCTCGTCAACCCGGCCGACCTGGAGGCGCTGGGCATCGCCGACCGCGACGAGGTGGACCTGGTGAGCATCTGGCGCGACGGGACGGAGCGCCGCGCGGAGAACTTCCGGGTCGTCGGCTACCCGGCCAGCCGCGGCTCCGCGGCGTCCTATTACCCGGAGACCAACGTCCTGGTACCGCTGGACAGCGTCGCCGACATCAGCAACTGCCCCACGTCCAAGGGAGTTGTGGTCCGCCTGGAGCCCGCCCGTACCGCCGGCTGAGCCCCCGGCCTTCGAGGAGGCACGCGTACGGAACATGACACACCGCATTCAGAAAGGTACTGCCCCGCATGCCCGCATCTCGCGCCGCGCGCGGCTGGCTTCCGGCGGCGGCTGCGGTGTTCGCCGCCGGGTGGGGCGCGAACCAGTTCACCCCGCTCTCGGTGGTGTACCGGACGCAGGCGCACTGGCCGCCCGTCCCGGTGGCCGCCATGTTCACCACCTACCTGCTGGGACTGCTCCCGGGGCTGCTGCTCGGCGGCCCGGCCGCCGACCGGTTCGGGAGGCGGCGCGCGGTGCGGCCCGCACTGGTCCTGACTGCCGTCGCCAGCGCCCTGCTGGCGGCGGCGCCCGTCTCCCGGGCCTTCGTCTACGTCAGCAGGCTCGGCACCGGCATCGCGGCGGGCATCGTCCTGACCGCGGGAACCAAGTGGCTGCTCGAACTGTCCGCGAGGGCCGGGCGGCCGGACGCGGGTGGCCGCCGCGCGACCTACGCCACCGGCGGCGGCTTCGCCGCGGGGGCACTGACGGCGGGCGCTCTCACCGCGTGGCTGCCGCAGCCGATGGTGCTGCCCTGCCTCCTGCACTGCCTGCTGGCCCTGCTGGTGTGCGGCGCGACCGGCCGCGTACCGGAAACGGCGCCGGTGCCGGCCGCCGCCCCGGTGAGACCGCGCCTCGCGGGTCTGTACCGGGCGGTCGTCAGGAACCCCCGCTTCCTGTGGGTGGTGCTTCCGGCGAGCCCCGCGGTCTTCGGCGCCGCCACCGTGGCGTACGTCGTGCTGCCGCCGTTGGTGGCCGACCGGGTTCCCGGATATGAGCCGGTGTTCAGCGGTCTGGTGACGGCACTGACGCTCGCGACGGGTATCGCCGTCCAGCCCCTCGCCGCCCGGCTCGACCATGCCCGCAGCGCGCGGGCCACCCTCGTCGGCATGATCACCGTGATCGCGGGGCTCCTGGTCGGTGCCTGCGCCGTGCACGACGGCTCCGTGGGTCTGGTGCTGGGCGCGGCCGTCCTGCTCGGCGCCGGATACGGCCTCACCCTGGCCTCGGGGCTGCGGGAGATCGAACGGCTGGCGCCTCCGAAAGCCCTGCGCTCCACGGCCTTTCTGCACCAAGGCGCCACCTACAGCGGCTTTCTCACCCCGCTCCTGCTCGCCGTCACCACCGGTGCCTGGGCCGCTTCCTACCCCGTCCTGCTGGCGGGACTCGCGGCCCTCGGCCTGCTGTGCCTGGCGGTCACGGCACGCCACAGCCGTCGGAGCCTGCCGTGAGGGCGTGGCGGCGCGGCCGGGTACGCCGCACGTCATATCGTCGACGGCCGTCGAACCGGACGGTGCCGCGGTGACACGTACCGCGAGAAGGCACGGTTCCGGTTCACGTCCGTCACACCGTCGGAGCGCAGCTCCGGGAAGAGGAGCAACATCATGGGACGCGTGACTGCGCGGCGGCGGGTGCTGCGGATGCGGGGCGGAGTGTCCTCGCAGCGGCCCGACACCCTGGCCGTCGAGGAGCCGATGGAGATCAGGGTCGGCGGGCGTCCGCTCACGGTGACCATGCGCACCCCGGGCGACGACTTCGACCTCGCGGCCGGATTCCTGGTGAGCGAGGGTGTGGTGCACGCCGCCGACGACGTGGCCGGGATCCGCTACTGCGCGGGCGCGACGGCCGATGGCGGCAATACCTACAACGTGGTGGACGTCGTCCTCGGCCCCGGCGTGGCGGCTCCCGACGCCTCGTTGGAGCGCAACTTCTACACCACGTCCTCGTGCGGGCTGTGCGGCAAGGCGAGCCTGGACGCGGTGCGTACCTCAACGGCGTGGTCCGTCGCCGATGACCCGCTGCGCATCGGTCCCGAGGCGCTGACGGCACTCCCCGACCGGCTGCGGGCCGCCCAGCGGGTGTTCGACAGCACCGGCGGCCTGCACGCCGCCGGTCTCTTCACGGCCGACGGCGAGATGCTCTGCCTGCGGGAGGACGTCGGCCGGCACAACGCCGTGGACAAGGTCGTCGGCCACGCCCTGCGGTCGGGGCTGCTGCCGCTGCGGGGGACGGTGCTGATGGTGAGCGGCCGGGCCTCCTTCGAGCTGGTGCAGAAGGCGCTGATGGCCGGCATCCCGATGCTGGCGGCGGTCTCCGCCCCGTCCTCGCTCGCCGCCGACCTCGCCGCGGAGGGCGGACTGACCCTGGTCGGCTTCCTGCGCGGCGACTCGATGAACGTCTACACCGGCGCCGAACGCCTGCAACAGCAGCCGGTGGCCTGACGGCGGCGTCCGGCGCGGCGCGCGGCCCTCGATTGGCGTTCCGACGGAGCGTCGGGTAGACCCATGACGTGCTGTTTCGCCAACTCGAATACCTGGTGGCCCTCTCCAGGGAGCGTCACTTCGCCCGCGCCGCCCAAGCCTGCTACGTCTCCCAGCCCGCGCTCTCGGAGGCGATCCGCAAGCTGGAGGACGAGCTGGACGTGCCGCTGGTCCGGCGGGGCCGCAAGTACGAGGGCCTCACGCCGGAGGGCGAGCGCATCGTGGTGTGGGCGCAGCGGATCCTGGCCGATCGTGACGCGCTCAAGGACGAGGTGGGGGCCCTGCGGACCGGGCTGAGCGGCAGGATCCGGATCGGCTCGGTGCCGACCGCGTCCGGCGCCGTCTCGCAGCTGACCGGCCCGTTCTGCGCGGCACACCCGCTGGTCACCGTGGAGGTGATAGCGGACCTCCAGTCACAGGACATTCTCCGGCAGCTGCAGAATTTCGAGATCGACGCCGGAATCACCTATCTGCACAAGGGACTTCCGGAGCATTTCCAGGCGGTCCCGCTGTATCAGGAGCGGTACGTGCTGCTGATCACCACCGCCGACGGCCTGGCCCATCGGACCACGGCCACCTGGGCCGATGCCGCACGGCTGCCCCTGTGCCTGCTGAGCGAGGTCATGCAGGGGCGCCGGGTGCTGGACGAGCTGTTCGCCGAGGCCGGGCTGAGCCCTTCGCCCCGGGTCGAGACCGATTCGGTGGCCGCCCTGTTCGCCCATGTGCGGACGGGCCGGTGGGCGAGCATCGTGCCGCACGCCTGGCTGCACGTCTTCGGCGTCCCGCACGGCATGCGGGCGGTGCCGATGGTCGAGCCCGCCCGGACGGTGCCGGTGGGTCTGGTGACCACCGCGCGGGAGCCGGGGTCGGTCATGGCCCGCGCCCTCACGGAAACCGCCCGGCACACGGACGTCGCCGCGGCTCTGGAACGCCTTCCCGGGGAACCCGGGCACCGGTAGACGTGTGTCCTGGCCCGGCGCCTCGCCCGGGGGTGGGTGCCTATTGTTCAGTGCTTGGCCCGGCGTCCTGCTCGGCGTCGGCGGATTCGTCCTTGCGTACGGTGCAGTGGAGCGAGTCGTTCACCACGTCGGCGACGATGGTCTCTCCCGGCTCCGCCTCACCGCTGAGCAGCAGCGAGGAAATGCGGTTGTCCAGTTCGGTCTGAATGGTGCGGCGCAGCGGACGCGCACCGAATTCCGGCTGGTGGCCGTGGGCGACGAGCAACCGCTTGGCGGCGTCCGTGACTTCCAGCTTCATGCCCTGTGCGTGCACCCGGTGTTTGCTCCGGTCCAGCAGGTGGTCGACGATCCGCGACAGGTCGTCCTCGGTGAGGCTGTGGAAGATGATGGTGTCGTCGATGCGGTTGAGGAATTCGGGCAGGAACCGTGCCCGCAGGTCTTCCATCAACGCGCCCTTGATCTCGGACACATCGCCTTGGTGCGCCAGAATGCGGTGGGCGCCGATGTTGGACGTCATGATGACGACGCAGTGCCGGAAGTCGACGGTGCGGCCCTGGGCGTCCGTGAGCCGGCCGTCGTCGAGGATCTGCAGCAGCGTGTTGAAAACGTCGGGGTGGCCCTTTTCCACCTCGTCGAAGAGCACCACGCTGTAGGGCTGCCGGCGGACCTTCTCGGTGAGCTGGCCGGCTTCTTCATAGCCGACATATCCCGGAGGGGCGCCGACCAGCCGGGCGACGGTGTGTTTCTCCTGGAACTCGCTCATGTCGAAACGGATCATGTGATCCTCGTCGCCGAACAGCAACTCGGCGAGTGTTTTGGCGAGTTCGGTCTTTCCGACGCCGGTGGGGCCCAGGAAGAGGAAGGATCCCACCGGGCGGTTCGGGTCGCCCATGCCCGCGCGATTGCGGCGCACCGCCGCCGACACCGCGGTGACCGCTTCGTCCTGGCCGACGATCCTGGTGTGCATCTCCTCTTCGAGATGGAGAAGCTTTTCCTTCTCGCTCGCGGTGAGTTGCGAGACCGGGATACCGGTGCGGCGGGAGACGACGTCGGCGATATCCGCGGCGGTGACGGAGACGACACCCTCGCGCCGTTCCTCGATCCCGGCGAGTTCCCCTTCCAACTCGGCGATCTGCCGCTTGACCTGCGATGCCTTTTCGAAGTCCTCACCGGCGACGGCGTGGTCCTGCTCGCGCCTGAGTTTGGCGATGCGGTCCTCACGGCTGACGATCTCGGTGGACCGGCCGGCGCTGCGCAGACGTACGCGGGCGCCTGCCTGGTCCATGACGTCGATGGCCTTGTCGGGCAGGAACCGGTCGCTGATGTAACGGTCGGACAGTTCGGCCGCGGACGCCAAGGCGCCGTCGGCGAAACGGACTTGGTGATGGGCTTCGTATGCGTCCCGCAGCCCTTCCAGGATCTGCACCGTTTCCTCGACGGTCGGTTCCGGAATCAGTACCGGCTGGAAGCGGCGTTCCAGGGCCGCGTCCTTCTCGATGTGCTTGCGGTATTCGTCGATGGTCGTCGCGCCCACCACGTGGAGTTCGCCGCGTGCGAGCGCCGGCTTGAGCATGTTGCCCGCGTCCATCGCCCCCTCGCCGGTCGCCCCCGCGCCCACGACCGTATGCAGTTCGTCGATGAACAGAATGATGTCGCCGCCGGCCGCCTGGACGTCCTCGATGACCTTCTTCAGACGCTCTTCGAACTGCCCGCGATACTGTGCTCCGGCCACCATTCCGGAGAGGTCGAGGGCGACAACTCTCTTGCCCTTCAAGGTTTCCGGGACTTCGCCCGCCACGATGCGCTGGGCCAGGCCCTCGACGATGGCGGTTTTCCCGACGCCGGGCTCACCGATCAGGACGGGATTGTTCTTGGAGCGCCGCGAGAGGATTTCGATGGTCTGCTCGATCTCGTCGGCCCGTCCCACCACAGGGTCGAGCTTGCCGGACTTCGCCTCTTCCGTCAGATCGCGCCCGTACTCGTCCAGGGTCGTGGCAGGTTTCCTCCCTGCTGCCGGAGCCCCGTCCGGGCCGGACGCCTGTTCCGCGAGGCCCGCCACCTTTTGCGGGTCCAGGCCCTCCGCGCGCAGCAGCCGGGCGGCGCCGGTGTCGCCGTCGCCCAGCAGCGCGCCGAGAATGTGCTCGGGCCCGATGTACGAAGCGCCGGTTTCCTGTGAGTGCGCGTAGGCCGTGGCGAGTGTGCGCTTGGCCGCGGGGGTGAGTCCTGGTTCCGCGGACGGCTCACCGGATTCCCGCGGCAGGACCTCGGCGACTTCCGAAGCGAGCGTATCGGGATCCACACCTACTTGAGAGAGCAGTTTCCGCGCCGGTTCGACCTTTGTGGCCGCCCAGAGCAGGTGCTCCGTGTCGAGATCGGATGTGCCGTCCTCGACCGCTCGTCGGGCGGCCAGATTGAGGAGTTCCTGCGAGGAATCCGTCAAGAGCCTTCCGATGGGCACACGTTGGACGGCCGGCGGCGACGATGCCGGTGACATTCCGAAGAACCGGTTCAACAACTCGCTGAAGGGGTCGGAAGAACCGAATCCCGAACCGAAGGGCATCGACATGGCAGCTCCTGGTGCCGAGGGGTGCCGAGGGTGTCTCTGCAACTCAATCGCGATGTCCGCCGCTCTGCAAGCGGAACGCATCGCAGGCCCCAGGAGTGGCCGCCACGGGAACGCACCTGCGCCTCACCCCTTCTGGCCTGCGTCGGCACTCCCGTTTGCCGCCGGAGCGAGCGTCACCACGGCTTCGTCGGTGTACACCAGGAATGTCAGCGTCTGACGGAAGTAGAGCTCGATATCGGTCGTGCTGTGCGCCGTATAACCGATCGCCAGGTCCTCGCCGAGTTTCAGCTCGAAATCCCCGCCCCGCGTGGACAGGAGGCAGGCACCGTCGAGCGCCGGTGCCCAGATCAGATTGCCGTCCAACATGCGCCCGAGATGCGCGGCGATCGGGTAGCCATGGTCGGATGTCTCGCTCACGGCGGTGTAGGCGTCGGCGCCGAGCAGCAGCGAATACGGGCCTCCGACGCCGGCCAGGCGGAGCGTGGTCAGGGCGTGGCTCACGGCATCCGGGAATTCGCGGGGTTCTGCCGGGAGACGCAGAACGGGGTTGGACGTACGGCTGCGCAGCCCGTCGATATGTGCCGCCCGGTAACCGTCGAAAATGGCGCGGTCCTCGGCGAACGCCATGGCGCGCGCCGCGTCCTTCACCGGCTGCCAGTCGGAGTCCTTCGCACCCCGGTCCACGTCGTCGACCGCGGCGCGGCTCACCGTGAACGGCACCCGCAATTCGACCAGGGGCCGCGCCTCGCGCAGTTGTGCCGTCACCCCCGCTCCCGGTGCCTCGATGGCGGACAAATGGCCCGTCCCCACCGCCGCGAGTCCGGGCCCTTCGGGTTCCGAGACGTCCACGACCCGCCGGCCCGCGAGGTTACGGCGGAAGGTGCGGCGTGCCTCGTCCTCGATTTCCGCCCATGCCTGTGGGGTGATCGGGGCGAGTTCGCGGTGGAGGTTATGCATACCGTTGAGCGTGGTCATGATCGGACTCCTTCAGGCTGCCGATCCCCAGGGAACCGTCGGTCATCACAGCGATACCGGGCGCTTCGGGGAGGTCATCGAGAAAGTCGGCGGTCGGCACGTGGAACAGGCAGCCGGTAACCGCCGTCGAGAAGTCGAGGATCCGGTCGTGCAGACCTGGCCGGGCGTTCGTGAACATGTTCTTCAGCATCTGTTCGGTCACGTCGGGGGTGCGCGCGTAGCCGATGAAATAGGTGCCGAACTCCCCCTGCCCGACATTGCCGAACGGCATGTTCTCCCGGACGATCTTTCGTTCGGTGCCGTCCTCGTCGGTGATGGTGTTGAGCGCGACATGGGAGTCGGCGGGCTTTACGTCGTCAGGCAGTTCAATATTGGCGGTCTTCGTCCTGCCGATGACCTTTTCCTGTTCGTCCGACGGCAGGGCGTCCCAGGCCGCCAGATCGTGCACGTACTTCTGGACGATCACATAGCTTCCCCCTGCGAAGTCGGGGTCCTCGTCACCGATGTACACGGCGTCGGCCGCGGCGTTCCCTTCGGGGTTCTCGCTGCCGTCGACGAAGCCGAGCAGATCACGCTCGTCGAAATACTTGAAGGCGTGCACCTCGTCGACGACCGTGACCGCCGCGCCGAGTCGCTCGGTGACCAGGCGGGCCAGTTCGAAGCAGAGGTCCATGCGTTGGGCCCGTACGTGGAAAAGGATGTCGCCGGGCGTGGCCGGAGCGCTGTGGCGCTGACCGGTCAACTCCACGAACGGATGCAATTCGCGCGGGCGCGGTCCGCGGAAAAGCCGGTCCCAGGCCGCCGATCCGATGCCCACGACACAGCCGAGCCCTTGGTCGGGGGCGCGGAAAGCGACCGAGCGCCGCAGAGCCGACACCTCCTGGAGAAGGTCACGCACCGTGCCCTCACCGCCCGGCTCCATGGTGACGACAAGGAACACGGCGGCCCTGGCAGGCAGAGAGATCACGGGTTGCAACTCAGGCACAGGAGCTGTCCTCCTCAAGGGGTGCGCACGCAGGACGGAAAAGGGCCGGACCGGGGTACCGCATCCCGAAGCGGCCGATCCACCGGTCCCTCTGTTTCCTGCTCCGCTTTCCCGCTCGCTCGGCGTGCATTCATGATGTCCTGACATCGAGCGCGGTGCCTCCCGGCCGGTCCGGCGCAGTGGTCGCTTTCGCGCGGCCGACCGGCCGGGCGTCACGGGGCGGGGCCCTGATCAGCCGGTGACGATTCCCGTGACGAGGTTGATGGTGGTGGCCAGGATGCTGGTACCGAAGACGTAGGAGAGCAGGGTGTGCCGGAGCACCACCGCTCGGATCGTCGCACTCGATACGTCGGTGTCGGACACCTGGTAGGTCATGCCGAGGTTGTAACTGAAATAGAGGAAGTCCCGGTAGGCGGGCGGGTGATCGGAGTTGAAGTCGATTCCGCCCGCCGATGTGTAGTAGAGGTACGCGTAACGGGTGGCGTACATCAAATGGAGCGCGGCCCAGGACATGAAGACACCGGCGAGCGCTGCCGCGGCTGCGGAATGGCCGGTGCGGGAATTCCCGAGCAGGAGCAGCAGCACGATGGCCACCAGCCCGCACAGGGCGGCGGCGACGACCACGAGTTCGTCGGTGACGGGCCGGAAGTCCTCACGTCTGGCGTTGTCATGGGTGGCCGTGGCGTTCATCGGCCACAGCACCATCCAGCCCGCGACGACGAAAAGCAGTTCCGTCGCGGCGATTCCGGCGAGAATCCCCAGCGGAATGCCGGTCGTGCATCCGACGGCTGCGCCGACCGCCGCTCCGATGACCACCGCACCGCCGAGGCGGGGAACCGCGGACAGCGGCAGCCAGGTGCTCACGGGCCACCACATTAGCCGTCTCACCGCCGATCGGCCCGGCGAGCCCGTATCAGGGAAAGCCGGATGAGCGGCGTCCGCGGAGCGGCGATTTCCGCACCCCGACCGCGGCGCGGGGTCCTTCCCGGTGTTCCCCCGCCACAAGGGGACCGAACTCCGCGAGTGATATATACCGGATATGCCTTCTTCACGCCGTCCGGTCCCGGCCGGGACCGGGAAGGGCGGGACCGGAAAGGGCGGGCGGCATTCCGTCGCGGGCGCGGCGCGTGCGCTCTCCCCGCGCGGCGCACTCGCGCTGCACAAGGTGGACGGCGCACTCCTCTTCGCCGTGCGCGCCGCCCTTGCCATGGCGCTGGTGGCGCTGCCGGTGGCGCAGGCGGGACGGCCCGATCTCGCCGTCTACGCCATGCTGGGCGCCTTCACCACCACGTTCGGCCGCAACCTGCCCTACCCGCGCCGCGCTCGCGTGCTCGCGCTGGTCGCGGTGGCCATGGTGGCGTGCGTGGGCTGCGGTTCGGCGCTCGCCGCGTGGGCCCGTCCGTGGGCGGGAGGCGCCGGGGCGGCCGTCGTGGTGGCGGCGACGGCGGTGGTCGCCGGGCTGGCGAAGGGCGTCTGCGATGCGACGCGGCTGAGCGGTCTCGGCGCGGTGCTGCTGCTGTTCTCCTTCGCGGTGGCGGCCAACGGCTCGCCGCTTCCCGCCGATGTCCTCCCGCAGACCGCACTGGCCGCGGCGGGGGCGGCGGTTGCGTGGCTGCTCGGTATGTCGGGCCGGCTCGTGCATCCGGACCGCCCGCAGCGGCTGGCGGTGGCCACGGCCCTGCGCGAACTCGCGGAGCTGCTGGAGGCGGGCGGCGGCGCCCGGCAGACGCGGCACCGGGCGACCGTCGCGGTCCTGCGGGCCTACCACTCCCTCGGCCTCGCGCCGCCGACGCAAGCGCAGCAGACCGGCCGGGACGCGGCCTTTGTGCGCCTGACCGACCTGTCCTGGTCACTGCTGGTCCGCTCGGCGCACCGGCTGCCCGACGACCCCACCGCCACGGCACACCACCTGCGCCGGCAGGCCCGCCTCCTCACCGGCCGACGCCGCCGGCTGCCCTCCATGCTGCCCGAACTGACCGTCCTGGCTCCGGCGTCGCAGGACGGCGTGACGCACCGCGCGGCCGGGGCGGCTGCGGCGCCGGCCGATCCGGTCGCAGGGCGCGCGTCCGAACTGCTGGTGGGCCACCGCCCCGGTGGCACCGGCCACTTCGCCGTCCTGGCCGTTCCCGCACTGCGGATGGTCCTGGGCACCGGGGTCGCGGGCGGGCTTGCCGTGCTGCTCGGTCTGGAGCACGGCTACTGGGCGTCGATCTCGGCCGCCGCCGTGCTGCACTCGGTCAACCTCCGTACGACGGCGCAGCGTGCCGTCCAGCGGACCCTCGGCACCATCGCCGGGCTGCTGCTCGCCCTCGGCGTGCTGGCCGCACACCCGGCTCCGGTGGCGCTCACCCTGGTGGTCGTGCTCCTGGAATTTCTGCTGGAGTACGTGGTGGCCCGCAACTACGGTCTCGGCGTCGTATTCCTCACGCCGCTGGCGCTGCTGCTGAGCGATCTGGCCTCGCCCGCGCCTGCCGGGGAACTCGTCCGCGCCCGGGTGCTTGGCAGTGTGCTGGGGATCGCCGTCGGGCTGGTCTGCGCGCTGCTGGTGGTGCACGACCGTGCCGCCCTGCGGGTGGAGCGGGCGCTGGCCGCCTGCACGGATGCGGCCGAGCAGGCGGAGCGGGCGCTGACCGAACGCTGCGGGCCACCGCTCCCGCTCGTCCAGGTGCGTCTGGTGGTGGCGGTGGTGGAGTTGCGCGACGCCGACGACGCCGCTGCGGGCGAGCTGTGGCCCGCGGGCATCGACCCCGCCGAACTCGCGGGCGCCGAGCAGCGTGCCTATCTCCTGCTGGAGCGACTCCACCCCTGGCGATAGCCGCCTCCGACCGGCCGCTTCGCCTGCCGTCCCGGACGGCGGCACCACAGCTCACGGAACGCCGCTGCGGGCGCCGGAACGTCTCAGATCGCGGCCGGGTACGGCCGGTGCTCCGGCAGCCACTTCTGGGCGTAGGCGACAGCGTCGGCCAGGGAGAACAGCCGGGAGTCGGCCGCTCCGACCCTGCCGCGCCGCACCGGGCGCTCCTTTTCGAAGGCCGCGCCCAGGTCGTCGAAGCGGTCCTCGTCGACCTGGGTGTCGCGCACGGTGATCCAGCGGCGGCCCCGGGGCGTCATGGCCGCGAAGGAGTTGTCGCCCCGTGGCGCGGGTGTCCGGTACTCGGCCAGGTGGAACGCCGTGCAGGCGTCGAATCCCGCTCCCAGGAGGAGGATCCGCGCCCCGGCCTCTTCCAGCCTGGCGAGCGGGCTGCGCTCACCGAACCGGCAGTCCGGCGCGTGGTCGTCCATGAGCGCGGCGGCGCGGGGGCCGACCGCCGCGAAGGACGTCTGCGGGTGAGCGCTGCGCACGGCGCCCGGCCAGTTGCGGACGGTCTCGGGGATGACGCCGACCCCGCGGGTGGGTGTGGTCCGCCGGTCATAGGCCGGCATCGACGCACGGATTGCGGCCCACCACGCCTCGGGAACGGGCGGATTCTCCCAGCCCGCCGGGTCCGAGTTGTCGCCGGAGTGCGTCGGCACCACCAGAGTCCCGTCGGCTCCGAGCACGTCGAGCAGCGCCAGGACGACGGTGACAGGACCGCCGCTCACCCACCCGAGCGACCGGAGCGAGGAGTGCACGAGAAGGGTCTCGCCGGAGCGCAGGCCGAGCTCACGCAGCGCGGCGGCGAGCGAGTCGCGGGTGCACATCGGGCCTGGGGGAATCGTCGTCGACATATCCGGCGAGTATGCAGGCTCCGGAATCCGCCGGCCACTGGCTCAGGGCGCTTCTGGCGGATCTCCGTGGCGGAACGCTGCTGACGGATCTCCGTGGGGTAAGGAGCGGCGCCTGGTGACCACTTACTCTTACAGCGACAGCGACAGCGATGACGGCGGGTGGACCGCGGTCCGCCGCAGGGAGGGGACGGGAGCCGATGAGCCTTCGTCAGTTCGAGTATGCCCTGGCCGTTGCCGAGGAGGGCTCGGTGACGGCGGCGGCGGAGCTGCTGCGCGTCGCTCAGCCGTCGGTGTCCCAGCAGATCCGGGGCCTGGAGCGGGAACTCGGCGTGGAGCTGTTCGCCCGCACGCCGACCGGGCTTGTGCCCACCGTGGTCGGCCGCGCGTTCCTGCGGGAGGCGGAGGCCGCGGTGAGCGCGGCGCGGCGGGCGCGGGCGACGGCGCGGGCCGGTGCCGACGAGTTGGTGGGCGAGCTGGTGGTCGCGGCGCAAATGGGCTTCGGCACGCGGCAGTTGCCGGGCGCGCTGGGCGCGCTGCGCCGCCGCTTCCCACGCCTTGAGGTCACCGTCTTCGAGGAGCCGAGCTCCGCCGAGCTGGATCGGCTGTGCCGCAGGGGCGTGCTGGACCTCGCCCTGATGGCGGCGTGCGAGCAGAGCCCCGACGACGCCCACCACCTCGGCGACGAGGAGTTCGTCGTGGTTCTTGCCCCCGGGCACCGGCAGCTCGCCGCGGACCGGGTCGAACTGCGCGCACTGGAGGGGGAACCGTGGGTGCGGTTCGACCGCGACAGCGCGCTCGACGCCGTGCTGTTGAACGTGTTGCGGGACAACGCGCTGACCCCGGCCACGGCCGCGCGCGTGTCCCAGACGGCGACGGCCGTGCGCTGGGCCGCCCACGGTCTTGGGGTGACGCTCGTCCCGGCCTCCGCGGTACCCCACGGTCATGAGCACCTCGTGCGCCCGGTGTTCCCGGTCGTGTCCCAGCCCGTCATCGCCGTGCTCCGGCACGGCGCGGGCCCGGCGGAGACGGCCCTGCTCGAACTCCTGCGTCAGGAGACCTGGTCCGAGCCCGCTTTCTCCTCGCCGGTTTCCTGACGGCAGAGAAGAAAGCGGGCGTCGCTGCGTTCCTTGGAATTCCTTTCGCCGAAGCCGGCGTTCCGGAATTCCGTCGGCGTCAGCCCCTGGGGAATTCGCCGCCGTCCACGACGAGATTGCTGCCGGTCAGCCAGCTCGCCCGGTCGGACATGAGGAAAAGCACCGCGTCGGCGATGTCGTCGGGCCGGCCATCGCGCCCCAGCGGCGGGGTGGTGGTGTCCTGGCCAGGCCCCGAGTTCAGGCGCGCCCACTGCTCCCGCGTCGCTTCGCCGCCGGGGGTGGCGGTTCTGCCGGGAGACACCGTGTTGACCCGGATCCCGAACGGGGCCAACTCGGCGGCCAGTCCTCTGCTGTAGGTCTCCAGCGCCGCCTTCGCCGTCACGTAGTGCAGGAACGGTGGTGCCACGGTGGGGACCGCGGCCGACGAGACGTGCACGATCGCCCCCGAACGCCGTTCCCGCATCCCCGGCGCCAGCAGCGAGTCCAGCCGCACCGACGCCAGGAAGTTCAGGTCCAGCGCGTCCTGCCACACCTCGTCAGGGATGGCCAGAGCGCCCTTGTACGGTTCCGCCCCACCTGCGTTGTGGATCAGGATGTCCACCCCGCCGAGCGCCTTCTGCGCCGCCGCGGCGAGCGCCTCGGCGCCGGCCCGTGTCCGTACGTCGGCCGCCACGAAGGCGGCCCCGTCCGGCGCCTTGCTCGTCGCCGACCTCGCGGTCGTGAGCACCTCGGCGCCCGCGTCCAGGAGTTGGCGCACGACGGCCGCTCCGATTCCGCGAGAACCGCCCGTGACCAGGGCCCGCTTTCCCGCGAGTTCTCGCATTCCCGATCCGTTCTCGGTCGTGGTCATGCCACCGGTCCTCTCCATTACGTGTTCGTCCGCCCGACAAAAGAAGGATCGATGTGCGCAGAGCGCGAATCTTCGGAGAATTCGCGGTGAGCACCTCGTCGAGCTGTTTCACGGTACGTACGGGAAAGAAGGGGAGGCAAAGACGAAATGTCAGCGGACGCTATAGGGAATTCCTATGGCGTCCCGGGCCGGCGCCCCGTGCTGTGCGGTCCCGCCCTCCCGGGAGACCGACGGCCTGCTCGTCAGCCGCCCAGTACGGCGGTGGCCCGCTTCGCGGCCGACAGGACGGTCGGGCCCCAGGACTGGCACTGCTGGGGGGTCATGCGCTGGGTGGGTCCGCAGATGCCGATGGCCGCGACGAGGCGTCCCTCGTGGTCGAAGACGGGTGCGGACACCGATGCGGCGCCCGCGTCGCGTTCGTCGGCGGTGATGGCGTATCCCTGGCGCCTGGTCTGCTCCAGGGCGATGCGCAGCAGGTCGGGGTCGGTGACGGTCAGGTCGGTGTACCGGGGCAGCGGCGCGTTCAGCACGGCATCGGCCGTCGGCTCGTCCCAGGCCAGCAGGACACGGCTGGCCGATCCCGCGTGCAGCGGCATGACCTTGCCGACGTGCATCTCGCGGCGGATGGCGTGGTGGGTCTCCGCCATGCCCACGCAGATACGGAAGTTCTCCTCCCGCCGGTAGAGGCAGGAGGTCTCGCCCGTCCGCTCGCGCAGGTCGGCGATGACCGGCGCCAGGGTCTGGACCAGGTCGAGCCCGACGGAGGCGGGCGCGGCCCAGTACAGGACGCTGAGGCCGATCCGGTAGTGGTCAGCGGTGCGGTCGAGGAAGCCCTCGGCGACGAGGTTGGCGACCAGCCGCTGGCAGGTGGTGGCGGGCAGACCGGTGGCCTTGCGGATGCCGTTGAGGGTCAACTCGGGGCGGTCCGCGCTGAATACGTCGAGGATCTCGCGGATCTTGCTGAGGACGAGGACGGGTTTGGTGCCGGGCGGCAGCGCCCGGTCGGTGAGTCCCCGGCTGCCGGCGGACGGTGGCGGACGGTCGCCGGGGGGTGTCTCCTCCCGCGCGGATACGTCTGGGTCGGTCATGATGCCTCCACGATGTGGGCGCTTGGCTGCCATGTGGCCTCCCCATGATAGTCAGCGCGCACAAAGGGGCGGGAGGCGCCGGAGCGCGGGGCCGCTGCGGCCCCGCGGGCGCCGCCCCGACGCTCCGGCCGGACGGGTTGCGCCCGCCCTGCCGTCCCCTCCCGCCCGTCCGCTGGAGGTCAGGACCGGTAGTTGCTGAGTTCGATGAGGTTGTGGTCGGGGTCGCGCAGGTAGACGCTGACGATCGGCCCGGTGGCTCCGGTGCGTTCGACGGGGCCCTCCTCGATCGGGACGCCGTGGGCGGCGAGTTCGGCGACGACCTCGTCGAGCGTCTGGTCGACGATGAGGCACAGGTCGGCGCTGCCGGGGGTCGGCCGGTGGGCCTTGGGCTCGAACTCCTTGCCCGCCCGATGCAGGTTGATCTTGCTGTGACCGAAGGTCAGGGCCCGGCGCCCGGCGCGGAAAGTGACCACTTCCATGCCGAGGACCTCGGTGTAGAAGGCGACGGTGGTGTCGATGTCCTGCACGGTCAGGACGAGGTGGTCGAGTCGGTCGATGCGCATGGTGCGGAGTTCCCTTCTGAGGAGACGGTGGAGCCGGAGGGGATGGGGTTGAGTTCCTCCAGTGACCTGCCGGCGGTGCGGGGGCCCAGCAGGAGGACGTCGAGGGCCACGATGATCATCGCGGTGGCGACCATCGCGAACAGCACCGAGGCACCCGCGGAGCGCAGGACCGGGACCAGCAGCAGGGGCATCGCGCCGCTGGAGAGCCTGGAGAGCGCGTAGGTCCAGCTGGCGGCGGTGGCGCGCAGTGCCGTGGGGAAGATCTCGGCCTGGTAGATGTGGTACGCGTTGGAGAAGACGTTGCTGGTCAGGGTGAAACAGAGCCCGAATCCGATGATCCCGGCCGACGAGTCCGACAGACCGAAGCCCAGTCCGAGCAGCGCCATGCCCACGCTGGTGCCGACGAGCAGGTACTTGCGCTCGAAGCGTTTGATGAGCGGCAGGGACAGCAACGACCCGCACGGGTAGCCGATGAAGGTGACCGAGCTGAAGAGCAGGGAGTTGGTCACGCTGTAGCCGCGGGCGACCAGGACGGTCGGCACGAGGGTGCCGAATCCGTAATAGCCCCAGGTCTGCAGCAGGTGGAAGAGGCCCAGCATGGTCAGGCGCCGCTTGTAGGGCGCACGCAGGAGGGTCTTGAGGGGGAGCTTCGCCGCGGCGGGTGGGGCGGGTGCGGCGGCGGGCGGCGGCAGACCGGGTCCTGCCTCGCGCTCGAAACGTGCCATGACGGCCTCGGCTTCGGCCTGGCGGCCCGCCGATTCGAGCCAGCGCGGGGATTCCGGCAGGTTCCGGCGCAGCCACAGCACGAGGACGGCCCCCAGCGCCCCGGACGCCATCAGCCATCGCCAGCCGTCCACGCCCCACGGCGCGCGGGTGCTCAGACCGAGGGCGGCGAAGCCGACGACGGGCACGGCCAGGTAGGAGAAGGTGTAGGCCCAGGCGCTGCAACGGCCCCGGTGCCGGGCGGGCAGTACGTCGCTGAGGTAGGCGTCGGCGAGCGGGTGTTCGGCACCGACCCCCAGGCCCGCGCAGAAGCGGGTGGCCACGAGGAACACCGGGTTCGGGCTGAACGCTCCGAGCAGGGTGAAGAACGAGTAGAAGCACAGGTTGAACAGGAAGGCCCGGCGACGTCCCATCCGGTCGGCGAGCCTGCCCAGTACCAGCGCGCCGATGAACATCCCCAGGAACGTGGATCCGAGTACGAGCGGCAGTTGCGCCGCGCTGAGGTGGAACCGTTCCTTGAGGACCGTGCTCATCGTGCCGGCCAAGAAGATCTCGAACATGTCGAAGAACAGCCCGAGGCCCACCACCACGATGATGCGCCGGTGCAGGCGGGTGACGGGGAGGCGGTTCATTCCGGCGGCCACGGAGCCGCCGGGATCAAGCGTCTGAGTCGGCATTGCGTCCTCCTGGACCACCGTAACCCGCATGGTGGTCGAGTCACTTCCATGTGGTGCACCGCACCTTAGGCCCGCTCCCCTTCAGTGGGGAAGAGCTGGGAGTCGATTGGCGAATTCGCCGACGGATAACGGGTGAAGACCTAAAAATCCTGACGAACCGACCCCGAGAGCGTCACCAGAGAGTCCAGGTGGCCACCGAACCCCTCCACCACTTCGTGGACAATCAGCCTCATCGTGGAATACGGTCCCGATGTTGCGAGGCTTTCATCGACGAAGGAGGACTCATGGCTGCTCCAGGTGGTTCGCCGCGATCGGGGGGTGCCGGCCCGCTGGCCGGAATCCGGGTTCTGGAACTGGGGAACTACATCGCGGCCCCGACCGCGGGACGGCTGCTGGCGGACTTCGGGGCCGAGGTGATCAAGGTTGAGCGTCCCGGTACCGGTGACGAACTGCGCCAATGGCGGCTCTTCCAGGGCGAAACATCCATGATGTGGCGGACGTTGAACCGGAACAAGAAGTGCATCACGCTCGATCTGCGCAGCGACGAGGGCCGCCGGATCGCCCTGGACCTGGTGCGCGAGTGCGACATCGTGATCGAGAACTTCCGCCCCGGCACGCTGGAGCGCTGGGGCCTCGGTCCTGACCGGCTCACGGCCCTGCGCCCCGACCTGATCCTGGTCAGGGTCTCCGCCTACGGGCAGACCGGTCCCTACCGTGACCGTCCCGGCTTCGGCGCCGTCGCGGAGGCGCTCGGCGGGCTGCGGCTGCTGACCGGTGACCCCGACCGGCCGCCGGCCCGGGTGGGCGTCAGCATCGGTGACACCGCCGCCGGACTGTACGCGGTCATCGGCGCCCTGCTGAGCCTGGTCAGGCGCGAGCGCACCCGCTCCGCCACCGCCGCGCCGACCGGGGAGCCCAGGTCCGATGTCGTCGATGTCGCCCTCTACGAAGCGGTGTTCAGCATGCTGGAGTCCCTGCTGCCCGACCACGACGCCTACGGCGTGCTGCGGCAACGGTCCGGCGGGCGCATGGACGGCCTCGCCCCCACCAACACCTACCGCTGTCTGGACGGCAAATGGGCGGTGGTCGCCGGCAACGGGGACCAGATCTTCCGCCGCCTGATGGACGTGATCGGCAGGCCCGACCTTCGTGACGCACCCGATCTGGCGGCCAATCCCGGCCGGTGGGAGCGGCGGGACGAACTGGACGAGGCCATCGGGGAATGGGCCGCGGGGCTCGAATCGGAGCAGGCCCTGCGCCTGTTGGACGAGGCCGGTGTGCCGTCCGGGCCCATCTACGACGCGGCGGACATCGCCGATGACCCGCATTTCGCGGCCCGGGGCATGGTCCTTCGCCATCCGGTGCGGGAGGAGTCCGTCGACTTCGGCGAGGTCGCCTTCCCCGGTGTGGTCCCGATCCTGGAGGCCGAGCCCGGCGACGTGCGGTGGCTAGGGCCTGCGCTCGGTGAACACAACGACGACGTCCTCGGCGATCTGCTCGGTATCGCCCCTGCCACCCGCGCCGGCCTGCGAGAGAACAAGGTGATCTGAATGCCGTCCCCCAAGGCCCCGGCCACCCCGCGCGCCTGGCCCGTGGTCCGTGACGTCACCCTGCGCGACGGGCTCCAGCTCGTCTCCGGTGTCCTGCCCACCGCGCACAAGATCCGTCTGGCGAAGCTGCTGCTCGCCGCCGGGATCCCTTCGTTGGAGATCGGCGCTGTGGTACGTCCCGACCGCGTTCCGCAGATGGCGGACACCGTGCAGGTCATCGAGGCCCTCACCCCGGAGGAGCTGGAGCGCTGCTGGATCTGGGTGCCCAATCTCGTCGGCGTGCGGCGGGCGCTCCAAGCGGGCGCGCGGAACCTCCAGTTCGTCCTGTCGGTGTCCGACACGCACAACCGGAACAACGTCGGACGCTCCCGTCAGGCCAGCCTCGACGACGTGCCCGAGGCCGCCCGCCTCGTCGGGGAAGCGGGCGGCAGTCTCCAGCTCGGCCTGGCGACCGCGTTCAGCTGTCCCTTCGAAGGCCCCGTCGTTCCCGATGACACGCTCGGCGTCCTGGCGGACCAACGGGTCGGCGCGGTCACCAGTTTCGTCATCTGCGACACCATCGGGCAGGCCGTCGGGTCCGAGGTGACCGGGCTGATCACCGCCGCCCGGCAGGTGGTCGGCGACCGGTGGCTGATCTTCCACGGCCACGACACCTGGGGGCAGGGCGTCGCCAACAGCCTGGCGGCGCTCGAAGCGGGCGCCGACACCGTCGACGGTTCACTCGGCGGCCTCGGCGGCTGCCCCTTCGCCCCGGGCGCCAGCGGCAACACCGCGCTGGAGGACATCGTCTACGCCCTGCGCCCCGACTGGCTCGACCCGTCCCGTTTCCGCGAGTTGGTCCTGGCGGGCGAGGACCTGTTGGCCGCGCTCGGCGAACCGCAGCGCAGCCGCGCCGCCGAAGGGGCCAGGCGGTCCGGCCGCAGCCACCGGTGGGCGGTCCCCGGTCCCGCCGCCGCGGGTGGCCGCGCCGGGGTGGGCAGGTGACCGCCGCCGCGCGCCGCCCGCGCGTGCTGCTGACGGCGGCGCTGCCCGATCCCGCGCCGCGCATCCTGGAGCCGCTCGCCGACGTCCGGGTACTCGAACGGCCGCCGAGCGCTGCCGAGTTGGCCGGGGAACTCGCCGACGGCGTCGACGTGGTGCTCGGCCAGCTCGTCGACCCGTTCACCGCCGATGTGCTGCGCGCGGGCGCACCCGGGCTGCGGGCCGTGTGCCTGTACGCGGTCGGGTTCAGCAATGTCGACACCGCCGCCGCGAGCCGCGCGAACGTGGTGGTCACCAACACCCCCGACGTGCTCACCGATGACACCGCCGATCTGGCCGTCGCGCTCATGCTGGCGGTCGGCCGCCGGCTGCTCGACGGCGACCGCGAGGTCAGGGCCGGCCGCTTCACGGGGTGGCGGCCCGACCTTCTGCTGGGCCGGCGCATGCACGGCTCGGTGCTGGGCCTGGCGGGGTTCGGCCGGATCGGCCAGGCCGTGGCGCGCCGCGCCCTCGCGTTCGGCATGCGGGTCCGCTGCACCCGCCGCCCCGGCGCCACCGACACCACCCCGGCGGCCCCGCTCCCCGCGGACCTCGCGGGGCGGGTCGAGGAGGTCAACTGGCCGGAGCTGCTGTCCAGTTGTGACGTCCTGTCGCTGCACGTGCCCCTGACGCCCGGCACTCATCACCTCGTCGACGGGGCCGCGCTGGCCGCGATGAAGCGCTCCGCGATCGTGATCAACACCGCACGCGGACCCGTCGTCGACGAGGCCGCCCTCGTCCACGCGCTCGACACCGGTGTGATCGCGGGCGCCGGCCTCGACGTCTACGAGGACGAGCCGCGCCTCGCCCCGGGCCTCGATCGCAGCCCCGGCACGGTCCTGCTGCCGCACGTCGGCAGCGCGACGCTGCACACCAGGCGGGCCATGGCGGAGTTGTGCGCGCGCAACGCGGTCCACGCGCTGGCCGGAACCCTTCCGCCGCAGGCCGTCAACCCGGATGCCTGGGGCGGGCAGCTCCGGCCTGACCTGACGGCGCCCGGCCGGGTGCCGCGGTGAGCGCGCCGCCGGAGACCGGCACCGTGCTCGTCGCACCGGACAGCTTCAAGGGCACCTTCACCGCATCCGACGCCGCCCGGCACCTCGCCGCAGGGGTCAGGGACGCCGGCCTGCGCGCGGTGGCCTGCCCGCTGGCCGACGGCGGCGAAGGCACCCTCGACGTGCTGCTCACCGCACTCGGCGGCACCCGCCTGCCGGTGAGCGTGCACGGCCCTTGGGGCGACCCGCTCATCGCGTACGTCGGTCTGCTTCCCGACGGCACCGCCGTCGTCGAGTCCGCACAGGCCGCCGGGCTGACGCTGCCCACCAGGAGGGAACGCGACCCGGAGACCGCTTCCACCCGCGGTGTGGGCGAGCTGATCAACGCGGCCTCGGCCCGGGGAGCCGGACGGGTGCTGGTGACGGTCGGCGGGGTCGCCACCACCGACGGGGGCCGCGGCGCGCTGGAGGCGATCGAGGACGCCGGAAGGGGGCACACACCGCAGGTCACCGTGCTGTGCGACGTCCGCACCCGGTTCGCCGACGCCGCCGTACGGTACGGGCCGCAGAAAGGGGCCGGGCCGGAAGAGGTCGCACGGCTCACCGCGCAACTCGGCCTGTTCGCCGCGCGGTTGCCCAAGGATCCGCGGGGCGTCCCCGGTACCGGCGCCGCGGGCGGACTGGCCGGCGGGCTGTGGGCGGCGCTCGACGCCGACCTCGTGTCCGGTGCCGATCATGTCCTCGACGCGGTCGGCTTCGACGGGCGGCTGCGCCGGGCGACGGCGGTGGTCGTGGGTGAGGGGCGTCTCGACGCGCAGACGGCCGAGGGAAAGATCATCGACGCAGTGATCCGCCGCGCGGCCCGCAACGGCGTTCCGGTGCACGCCGTGGTGGGCTCCACGGAACCCGGCCTGGCCACCGTGCCCGGCATCGCCGACATCACGCTCGCCGGCGATGCGGACTCCCTGCGGCGGGCCGGCACGGCAATCGCCCGCGGGTACCGGGGCTGAGCCGCCGACTACGCCCCGAAGCCCTGCTGTTCCGCCGCCGAACGGTCGGCGCCCGCGCTCCAGGAGACGCGGATGCGGAGGCCGTCGTGGGAGGGGGTGCCGGACTCGGCGGTCCAGATGACGAGTTGCTGGCCGGGCATCTCCACACCCCCGACGGCCACGCCCAGGGCGAGCGCCGTCCCGCCGTCGTGGTCGGGCACCCGACGACGGGTGTGAAGGAGCAGACCGCCGCCCTGTACGCGCAGCGCCTGGCAGGCCAGGGCTTCATCGCGCTGGCCTTCGACGCCGCGTACCAAGGTGAGAGCGAGGGTGAACCGCGCGGCCTGGAGGACCCGTTCCAGCGCGTCGAGGGCGCGACCCACGTCGATCTCTACGACAGGGACGAGGCCGTCACCCCGGCCGTCGTCAAGCTGGCCGGCTTCTTCGGCAAGCACCTGTGACAGCCGCGCCGTTCACCGGCGCCGGCCCCTGCGCCCCTGTCCTTCCCGGGCAGGGGCGCCTGCCGTCAACGGCCGGTTACGACCGCGCGCGCCCGTCGGGTCCGGTGTCGCGCGGGTGAACGGCCCGGTGGTCCACTCCGGTCGTGGCCGCGACCGACCCGTGGCCGACCTGCGGTGATGCCGCTTCGGCGGTCGCCCTTGCGCAGGGAGCATGGACAGCAAAAGCCCCCGTACGGGGAACAGTTCCCGGACACGGCCCTCCCGGCCAATCTCGGACGGAGGCGCAGCGGCCCGGCGGCGCCGCATCCGTGCGCCCCGTGACCGCCGTTGAGAAGCGGCCGGTGACCGGTCGTACGCGCCGGACATGCGCAAATGCCGGAAATCCGGCCGGACGGTACGTTGTTGAGCCCTGTCCGCCGCCCGTGACCTGCGGTCATACCTTCCGCGTCAGGCGGCATCAGAAATGGCGTGAACGGCGCCATCGGCCGGTATTTTACAGAGGAACTACTGTTTCATTACTTCGACTTGACTAACCTGAGGGTGCTGGGCACGCCCCCCACCTGCGACATCAGGGGGCACGCCCCGCGCATGGAAGCGGCCGGGGCGCCATGCCCTGACAGGCAAGGTCCCCGGCCACTCGGCACGTGACGTCATGACGCCGACCCCGGCTTTGGCAGGCATCGGGTCGGCAATGAAGCGAGTCAACGCGACCAACATCGGAGAGTACCGTGAATCACCCACAGCGGCTACGCGCTGCGCTCGAAGAAGACGGCACGACGCCCCTCATCGGCGTCTTCGACATGTTCTCCGCCTCCGTGGCGGCCCAGCACTACGACGGCATGTTCGTCTCCGGATTCGGCTTCGCCGCGTCCCATTACGGACTGCCCGACATCGGCTTCATCGCCTGGCCCGACATGGTGGCCTTCGTCCAGCGACTGCGGCTGGCCTTCCCCCGGCAGCACCTGCTCGTCGACATCGACGACGGGTACGTCGACCCGGAGACGGCCTGCCACGTGGTGCAGCAGTTGGAGGCCATCGGTGCCTCCGGCGTCATCCTGGAGGACCAGCAACGGCCCCGCCGCTGCGGCCACGTCGACGGCAAGCAGGTGCTCCCGCTGGAGGACTACCTGGAGAAGCTGAACCTGGTCCTGGAGTCCCGCCGCGACCTGCTCGTCGTCGCCCGCACCGACGCCACCGAGGAGGACGAAATCCTCAGACGGGCCGAGGCGTTGGCCAAGACCGATGCGGACGTGATCCTGGTGGACGGCGTACGCAGCGTCGAGCGGATCCACCGGGTACGCGAGGTCATCGGCGACAAGCCGCTGCTCTTCAACCAGATCGCCGGCGGCAAGTCGCCGCGCCTGTCGCTGAGCGAACTCACCGCGCTCGGCGTCGACGTGGCCATCTACAGCACCCCGTGCCTGTTCGCCGCCCAGACCGCGATCGACCAGGCGCTGTCGGTGCTGAAGGAGGACGACGGCCGCCTGCCGGAGCACACCCCGCAGAGCGTCGGCGTCGCCGACTGCCTGGCCCTCCTGGAGAAGAACATCAGCCGCTCGCACGCCAAGGTTCCGGCCGCCCGGTGACCCGCACGCCCCGTTGACCCGGCCGGCGTCCGGTCACCGGCCGCCCCGGGCGGGACACACCCGCCCGGGGCGGCCTTCCGGACGCCGTCGGCGTCGCCCGGAAGGAACCCCCATGCCCAGCTGGCCGCGCGGCGCGGTACGCCGCATCGACTGGTACCTCGTCGCACTCTTCGCCGTCATCGGATGTGCGACCCTCCTGCCCGCCTCCGGAGCAACGGCCGACGGCCTCGCCCTGACCGCCCGCATCATGGTCGGGCTGCTCTTCTTCCTCTACGGAGCGCGGCTCTCCCCCCGCGCCGCCTACGACGGTCTGCGGCACTGGCGGCTGCATCTGCCCATCCTCGCCCTGACCTTCCTCGTCTTCCCGCTGGCCGGGATGGCCGTGGGCCTGCTGCCGCACTCCGTGCTCGGCGGCGACCTCGCGACCGGCATCCTGTTCCTGAGCGTGCTGCCGTCGACCGTCCAGTCGTCCGTCGCGCTCACCTCCATGGCCCGCGGCAACGTCGCCGCCGCCATCTGCTCCGCGTCGTTCTCCACCCTGCTCGGTGTGGTGCTCACCCCGCTGCTGGCCGTCCTGTTGCTGCAACAGGGCACGTCCGGCGGCCTGACGTTCGCGCCGTCCCAGGCGCGGGACGTCGTCGTCCAGCTCCTGCTGCCCTTCCTCGCCGGCCAGGTGGCGCGGCGCTGGATCGCCGGGTGGATCCAGCGGCACCGCCTGCTGACCACGCTCTGCGACCGGGGCTGCATCCTGCTCGTCGTCTACTCCGCCTTCAGCCAGGGCATGACGGCCGGCATCTGGCAGCGGATCCCCCCGGCGCGGATCATCATGCTGGCGGTGGTGTGCCTGCTGCTGCTCGGGATCGCCCTGGCTCTCACCTACGGCGCCGCGCGGCTTCTGCGGCTGCCGCGCGAGGACCGGGTGACCGCCGTGTTCGCCGGATCCACCAAGAGCCTGGCCGGCGGTCTGCCGATCGCCACCGTCCTGCTCCCGGAGAGCGAACTCGGCCTCCTCGTCCTGCCGTTGATGCTCTACCACACTCTCCAGCTGGTGGTGTGCACCTGGCTGGCCCGCCGCTGGCCGTCGGCCGTCTCCCCCGAGGATCCGGCGCCCACGTTCGTCACGGCCGCACCGACCGCCTCAGGGGAACGACCAGGGTGACCGCCCCGCGTCGCTCCACGCCACTCGTGCGGCCCGGGGAAGCATCCCGCTCCGGGCCGCACGACGCGTTGCCGCGTCGACCAGGGCGAGGCCGTCCGCACGCCCCTCGCAGGACCCGCCGTCCTGACCTCCGTGGCGGCGGCCGGCAACCGCACCCTCCAACGCCTGCTGGGCCGCGGCCACCGGGCGACGGGTATGCCCGCCGAGCCCGGCCGTCAGCTGTGACGCACCTGGCGGGACTGATGCCGGGCCACGAACAGGACGCGTTCGTCGGGGCGTTCGTGCTGCCCGCCCTGCCGGAGCCGGCTGACGGGATGCACGGCGACGCAGTCCAGCTGCGCCCGGGTGAGCAGGCGCCGTACGGAGGTCTCGGACCGGGCCCGGAAGGTGTTCTGGTGGGCGATCCGGTGCCACTGGCCGGGAGCGTGGCGTACGAAGCGGTCCATGCGCCGGGTGAAGACCGGCTCGGGTTCGGTGGGCAGGGTGTGCTGCCAGGTGCGGCAGATGAGGAACTGGCCGTCGCTCTCGCGGACCGCGGGGTGCCGGACCGAGCGGTGGTGGGCCCGCTCGGAGAGCTGGTCGAAGAGGAAGACGCCGTCGGGGGCCAGGGAACGCACGATGCCGCGCAGCGCGGAGGCGAAGTCCTCGTCCGTGAGGAGGTGGTCCATGGGGTTGGTGACCGCGCAGATGACGTCGAACTCGCCCCAGTCGGGCAGGTGGCGCAGGTCCGCTTCCTCGAAACGCACCTGATCGGCGTGGGGTTTGGCGCGGGCGTGGTCGAGCATGGCCGAGGACAGGTCACAGCCCAGGACGGCATAGCCGAGCGCCGCGAACCCCAGGGAGCTGATGCCGCTGCCGCACCCCAGATCCAGCAGGCGTACGCCCACCGGGCACGGGATGTTGGCGTAGCGCCTGGCGAGGTCGTGGAAGAGGCGTCCGTAGCGGTTGAACGGCCGGTCCGCGGTGTCCGCGTCGTAGAACGGCGCCCACTGCTGGTAGCCGGTGGAGATCTCGTCGTGATCGCCGACAGGTGGTGCGGTCATCGCCACTCCCATTCGCTGCGGTAGCTGTGTCCGCTGAGCGAAACACGGCGCGTCCCCCGTCGGCGCCGTCCGACCCGCGACGATGGCCTATTGGGCGGATCGGATGGGGTGACATTGCGAGCGGCGCGGCGCTCCGAGCGCGCCGGTCGGGCCCCGGCACCACGCGCCGGGCCACGGCGGGAAGCGCGTACGCGGCGAGGGCGGCGCCCGACGCGAGGGGCCCGTGGAACGCCCGGAACCCTACCTTCTCAACATGGCATGACCATGGCACGATGCCTCCCGGTGGCCCGTGGGCCCACTGCCCACCGGCGCCGGCCAAGGCGCCCGGAGCGCCATATGGTCCGGCTTTCCGGGAGCCGTCGCGGGCGAGGCGCGAAGACCGCGTCTCCTTCGCGTGCATGTGCCCCACACCCCCCACGGAAGGCCATGCCATGCTCCGGAAAACCCTCGTGACCACGGCCGCGGCAGCGACGGTCGCGGCGTTCACGGCGCTCGCCCCACTGTCCCCGACAGCCCTCGCCGGTACGCAGGACACAGCCGGCGCGCCCGGCGAACACACCGTGGTCGTCTACCGCGTCCCCACCCATGACCCCGCGGACGCGAAGAAGCTGATCTCCTCCGGATACGACCTGATCGAACGCCGCCAGGGCAACGACCTGTTCGTCATGGGCGGCCCGGAGACGGCGGACGGACTGCGCCGGCTTGGCTTCGCCCCCACGGCCGCCGAGACGATGCGCAAGCCGCTCCCCCGCACGCCGCACACGGCCCGCCCGGCCGGCGGCGTCGACGACACCTACTACGGCGGTTACCACACCGTCGACGCGCACTACGCGCACCTCGACCAAACGGCCTCCCAGCACCCGGACATGGCCAAGGTCGTCACCTACGGGCAGAGTTGGCTCAAGCAGAAGGGCCGCGGTGGCCACGACCTCAAGGCCATCTGCATCACCAAGATCAAGAAGGGTGACTGCGCACTCAACCCCGAATCGGCCAAGCCGCGCTTCTTCCTGATGAGCCAGGTCCACGCACGGGAGATCACCACGGGCGAGGTCTCCTGGCGCTGGATCGACACCCTGACGAAGGACTACGGCAAGGACCCCGACATCACCGCCCTGATGGACTCCACCGAGATGTGGGTCGTCCCGATCAGCAACCCGGACGGCGTCGACATCGTCGCCCAGGGCGGCGACAACCCCATCCTCCAGCGCAAGAACGCCAATGACTCCAACGGCGGCGACTGCGGCACGAACGGCCAGACCGGCGTGGACCTCAACCGCAACATGGACACCCACTGGGGCGGCGAAGGCACCTCCACCGAGCCGTGCAGCGAGATCTACCTCGGCCCGAAGGCCGACTCCGAACCGGAGAACGCCGCGCTGCAGGACCTGTTCCGCAAGCTGTACCCGGCGGTGCGCACCGGAACCGGCGACAGCGACCCGGCGCCGGACACCGCCAAGGGCATGATGATCAGCCTCCACAGCGACGCCAGCATGGTCCTGCTCCCCTGGGAGGCCGACCACACCCTCCACACCGGCAACGACAAGGCCCTCCGCGCCCTCTCCGGAAAGCTCGGCTCGCTCACGAACTACCCGTCAGGACAAGCCGGCGAGATCCTCTACGACGCCTCGGGCGGCAACGACGACTGGACGTACGACAAGCTGGGACTCGCGAGCCTCACCATCGAGATCGGCGACGTCGACGGACGCGGCTGCTCCGGTTTCACCCCGAAGTTCTCCTGCCAGGAAAGCTACTTCTGGCCGAAGATGAAGCCCGCACTGCTGTACGCGGCCCAGCAGTCCGCGGCACCGTACCGGACGACATCCGAGGGCCGCTGAGGAACGCCCCGCACCTCCGTGCGGGCTGCGCCCGTCGGGCATTCCTTGCCTGCGTCCGGAGCGTCCCGATATCCTGAAAGGCTTTCTGCCACCGCAGATTGACACTACGTCAGGAGGAAGGAAGGGGGTCGCCATGAAGGGGCGAACCCAGCCGCCCGCCCGGAAAGTCCGGTGTCAGGGCGGCGGTTCCGGAAGGAACGAGATGTCCCGTACGGACAGGACGAAGCCGCTGTGGGTGCGCCACGCCGAGCACCGCCCACAGCCGGTCCATGATCACCGCTACGGCACCTGCGACCTGCCGCCGCACCCGACGCGCGAGGAGACGGACACGCGCTGCCGGTGGGAACACCCGGGCAGCCAACTGTTCGGCCACACCTGCTGTTCGGGGTGCACCGCGCGCTCCTGCACCAAGGAGTGGCAGGAGATGGTCAAGGCCCACAACCGCAAGGAACGCTACGCGGGGCGGCGCGAGGCGCGTCGCTTCACCACCGGGGAGGACCGCGACTGACCCCTCCCCTTCCCTCGGGCGCCCGGCCTGCGGCGGCCCGGCGCGGGGGGGGGGGGGGGGGGGCGGCCGGGGGGGGGGCGGGGGGGGGGCGCGGGCGGGGCGGGGGGCCCGGGGCGGGGGGGGGGGGGCGCGCG
>NZ_JBITJM010000016.1:0-57891 GCF_044460025.1 Streptomyces sp. NPDC050161
TCTCTGGCCTGGGGGAGGTAGTCGACGAGTGGGGCGAGCGGGGAGTTGCGGCCGTTGCCGACCAGGTCGTAGTCGTCGACCACGACGTACAGTTCCGGTCCCTCCCACCAGCTGCGGTCGCGCAGTTGGGCGGCGGTCACGTTGGGCGGGGGCAGCCGTTCGGCGAGCTTCTGGGCGACCTGTTCGGCGTAGGCGGTGGCGGCGTTGCTGTCGCCCGCGTACGCGCCCAGGTGCTCGTCGGGGACCGCGCCGAGCAGGGCCCGCCGGTAGTCCACGACGATGAAGCGGGCCTCCCACGCCGAGTACCGCGCGGCCATCCCGGACAGCCAGGTGCGCAGGAACACCGACTTGCCGGAACCGGAGTCGCCGTACACCAGGAAGTGCGGCTCCGCGTCGCCCAGTTCGAGGTGGACGGGGCGCAGGTCGTGCTCCGCGATGCCGATCGGCACGCCCGGGAGGGCGGTCTGCTCCGCCGGGTCGGTGCCGGGCGGCGCGGGGAGCGCCGCCATCTCGGCGAGGGTGAGGTGCTCGGGGAGCATCCGGATCGGCGGGGCCACCACGGAAGGCCAGGAATCGGTGATCTTCACCAGCGCGTCCTCCTGGGCCTCGCCCAGGCCCTCCAGCGTGTCCATGCCGTCCAGCCGCGGCAGCGCCACCTGGAACTGAATGCCGCCCGGCGCCAGGCCGCGGCCCGGCGCGGTGGCGGACGCGAAGCGGCGCGCCGCGCGGCGGTCGACCTCGGACTCGGCCGGGTCGTTCAGCCGCAGCTCAAGGCGTGCCGCGATGCTGTCCCGCAGCGCCATCCGCAGATCGGCCCAGCGGTTGGCGGTCAGCACCAGATGGACACCCACGCCCAGACCACGCGCCGCGACGTCCAGCACCACGGCGTCGATGTCCACCTGGTTCTGCAACTCGCCCCGCAGACCCGCCCAGTTGTCCAGGACCAGGAAGACGTCCGCGGTGCGCACACCGGCCGGCAGGTCGCCCGCCGTGCGGCGGCGCCTGAACTCCTCCGCCGAGTCGATCCCCAGGTCACGGAAGAGCTTCTCGCGCTCCGATACCAGCTGGGACACCTCGGCCAGCGCCCGCCGTGCCCGGTCCGTGTCGTGCCGTCCGACGACACCGCTGACGTGCGGTGCCCGCTCGTACGGCAGCAGCGAGCCGCCGCCGAAGTCGAGGCAGAGGAACTGCACTTCATCCGGCGAGTGCGTGATCATCGCGGACAGCATCAGCGAGCGCAGGAACATGCTCTTGCCCGACTGCGGCGCGCCGACCAGGGCCAGATGCCCGTACTCGTGCGCGAAGTCCGGCACCACCGGGTGCTGTTGCTGCATCACCGGGACGTCCGCCACACCGATCGGGAACCGCAGCTCGCCGTGGTGCGGCCACCACTGCGCGCGCAGCCCCTCGCCCGGGTTGCCTGCCAGCGGTCCCGTGAGGGCGTCCAGCGGCAGCGCCCTGGGCAGCGGCGGCAGCCACACCTGGTGCACGGCCTGCCCGGCCCGCAGCAGCCGCTCCACCAGGACCTGCATCTCGGTCGGCCCGGTGAGCAGCGGCCGGGGCCGCGTCTCGGGCGCCGGCTCGGGCGCCGCGTCCGGGTCGGGCGCGCGCCGCAGCCCGAACGGAACCGGGCTGGTGGGCACCGGACCCTCGACGGCGAGCCGTTCCTCCGCGGTCTGGTGCGGGCCCGACACATGCGCCACCCGGAACCGCTCGTAGACCGAGTCGGCGACCTTGAGGTAGGCCGAGCCGGGAATGGGCGGCAGCTGGTAGGCGTCCGGCGTGCCGATGACCGAACGGGACTCGGCGGCCGAGAAGGTCCGCAGGCAGATCCGGTAGGAGAGGTTGGACTCCAGGCCCCGCAGCTTGCCTTCCTCCAGGCGCTGGGTGGCCAGCAGCAGATGGATGCCGAGGGAGCGGCCGACCCGGCCGATCTGGACGAACAGGTCGATGAAGTCCGGTCGGCTGGAGAGCAGTTCGCCGAACTCGTCGACGATGACCAGGAGGTAGGGCAGCGGCTCCAGGGGCTTGCCGTCGGGCCCGGTCTGGCCCGCGGCGCGGCGCAGCTGGTACTCGCGTACGTTGTCGAGGTTGCCGGCGTCGCGCAGCAGCTTCTGCCGCCGCTGCTGCTCACCCTGGAGCGCGTCACGCACCCGGTCGACCAGCGCCAGATCGTCGACCAGGTTGGTGATCAGGCCCGCCACGTGCGGCAGTTCGGTGACACCGGCGAAGGTGGCGCCGCCCTTGAAGTCCACCAGGACGAAGCTGAGCAGGTCGGGGGAGTGGATCGCGGTCAGGCCGCCGACCAGGGTGCGCAGCAGCTCACTCTTGCCGGAGCCGGTGGCGCCGACCACCAGACCGTGCGGGCCCATGCCGCCCTGCGCCGCCTCCTTGAGGTCGAGGGGCAGCGGATGGCCCTCCGCGTCGAAGCCGACGGGGAAGCGCAGCACGTCTTCGGAGTCCGGCTCGATCCACAGGTCTTCCGGCTCGAAGGAGTCGAGGTCGGGGACGCCCAGCAGGTTCGGCAGCGACATGGTCTGGGCGAGGATCTCCTCGCCCTCGGCGGACAGCCGCAGCGGCGCCAGGGCGCGGGCGGTGGCCGCGCACAGCGCGGGGCTCGGCTCGTCGGCGATCGCGCCCTCCACGGGGGAGGCGACGGTGCGGTTGTCGGAGCGGCGGCTCTCGACGGTCAGGTCGCCGCCGTCGGTCACCCGGACCCGGACGTCGGCACGGTTCGGCTCGTCCGCCTCACGGTTCACCACGCAGATCACCGTGACACCGGTGCCGGTACCGGCCTCCGCCAGCAGCTGCGTGGCGACCGCCGAGCGGGCCCAGGCGCTGCGCGGGTCGTAGCCGTCGAGCAGGACGATCAGCCGGCGTCGGCTGTCGCCGTTGTCCCGGGGGGTGGCGAAGGTGCGCCGGGCGGCGGCGGCCTGTTCCTTGGCGGCGGTCAGCCAGGCGTCGAGGCGGTCGGCGACACCGTCGAAGTCCTCGGCGACCAGCGGCACCACACCCGCCTCACCGGACGCGTCGTTCTCGTGGGTGTGCGGCAGCCACTTGGCCCACTCCCAGTCGGCGTCCTCCGCGCCGCCGGTGACCACCGTGAGGCAGACATCGTCCGGCGCGTGCAACACGGCGACCTGGGTGAGCAGCGCGCGGGCCACCCCACGGGCACGGTCGGCCGGGCCCAGCACGCTGACCACACCCGACCTGTCGAGGTCCACGGTGGCCGGCTGGTGGCCGACGGTCGCGGTGCCCTCGATCAGCCGGTCGGCGGCGGAGCGGGCTCGCGCGTCGTACTCGACCGTCGGGTCGTTACGGGCGGCCAGCCGGATCGGCGTGGACAGCGGCGCGCGGCCGGTGCCGAGCCGTACCCGCAGGAAGTCGAGGTCGGCGGGGCGGCGCTCCCACACCCGGCGGCGCCGGCGGGCGATGGCCCACAGGCGGTGCGGGGAAGGGTGCTGCCAGGCCGCGACGGTGCGCTGGTCGGACGCGACCTGACGGGCCGTCCGCCGTACCTCGACGAGGTGCTCCAGATACCGGTCGCGGGCGCTCAGCTTCTGCTTGCGCTGGTTGCCGCGCATCTGCATGCGCACACCGAAGGTGAGACCGATGGAGAGCAGGACGAAGGAGATGCCGAGCAGGATCAGCATCTTCTTGCCGGCGACGATCATGTAGGCGGCCATGCTGATGCTGGAAAGCAACGGCATCAGCAGCATCAGCCAGTTGGCGCTGGAGTCCTTGCCGACCGGCTGTGGCGGCGCGGCCACCACCACCGGATCGGTCGGCAACTGCGGCGGGGTGACCCGGGCTGGGCGGTGGAAGACGATCCGCGACATCAGGGCTCTCTGTGCAGGGAGGTGGGGCGGCAGAAGACGGTGCGGGGGTGCCCGCTGACCGGCCGGTCAGCGCGGCGCTGAGCCGTCCTGGGACGGGGCCGAGGCGTCCGGGGCGGCCGTGGACGGTGCCGGGCTGCCGGGAGCCGGGCCCGCGGGCCGGTTCCGGCGGCTCTGCTCGGTGTGCTCGCGCAGCCCCACCGCCAGGTTCGTCAGCCCCTCCGTGAACTGGCCGACCCGCTCGGAGTGCCGCTCCTGAATGGACAGTTGCGCGGCATCGACGGCCTGGATGACCAGACCGGCCAGGGTCTCCGGATCGTCCGGGTCGATCACCGAAGGGTCGATCCGCAGCGAGGTCAGCCGGCCTTCACCGGTCACCGTCGCGGTGACCAGACCACCGCCGCCGTGGCCGGTCGCCTGATCCGCGCTCAGGCTCTCGCCCAGGCCGGAGAGATGGCCTTGGATGTGACGCATCCGGTCGGTGAGGGCCGCGAGGTCGATCGGGTCAGGCATGGGTGGTGCTCCTCGTGCGGGGCGGGGGACGACGCGGACGTACCGGCACACGACGGGCGCGGGCGGCCACGCGGGCACGCCTGCCTTCGAGCGCGCCGGCACCACAGGGGTGGCCGAACGCAGGGGGAACGGCATCGGTCCACGCCCATCCTCCCGCCCGGCCGCGGACCTGCCCAGATCCCTGTTCGGGGACCTCCGAGCCGGGACCTGCACACAACCGTCCGGCGACGTGGGGGTGTCCGGCCGGTGAACCCGCCGGACACCCCCACCACGACCCGCTATCCGGGCAGCCGGCCCGACTCGCAGTTGTCCACCACCAGATCCTCCGCCTCGGGCCTGGCACGCAGCACCGTGACGAGTTCCGTGGTGCCGCTGTGCCACAGCTGCCCGTCGCCCAGCCGCTCGAAGCCGAGCACGCCGAGCAACTCGGGGGTCACCACGGCCCCGTTGGTCTCCACGATCACCTGGCCGGCGTCGTCGCCCGCGGCCAGCCGGGCGGCCCGCCGCAGCAACGCCTCGACGATCCGCGCCACCTGCTCGGGCGGCTCGTCCCCTGACATCGCCCCGCTCAGGTGCAGGACACGCGGCGGCAGCCCACCGTTCGCGCCACCGATGGCCAGCTCCGTGACCGGGTTCTCCACCGTGACGCTCCCGGTGTCGAGCCCACCCATCCGGTACCGGAACTGCCCGACCGCCGCGCCGTCCCGGTAGCCCTCAGCGGACGTGCCCGACGTACCGGTGGGCACCCAGACGATCGCCTGGAGACGGCCCTGGACCAGGCTCCGGTCGGAAACCAGCGGGACCTGGGGGGCGGGGGTGGACGCGGGGGCGGCGGTCTCCTTGGCGGGAGTGGCGGTTGCCTCCGTCGCCACCGTTTCCGTAGCCGCGGTCTCCGTCGCCGCCTTGGCCGTCACGGGCTTCGGCGCGGCGTCCAGGTTGGCGAGCGGGAACTGCGGCTGCTTGGGCGGCTCCGGCTGCCGGACCGGGGCCGTGTCCTGGACGCGTGCCCGGGGCTTGCCCTGGGCCTTGGCCGTCCGCGACGGGCCCGCGGCGTACGGGTCGTGGACCTGGACATCCTTGACCTGCTCGTCCCGGAAGGTCAGGGTGGCGCCACCACCGCGCACCCCGGCCGTCTCGGGCAACAGCCCGTACCGGTCGAGCAGTTGGTCGGCCAGGTCGCGCGCCTGCTGCTCGTCGCCGCCGAACTCGGTGCGACGCGCGGCCACGCGCCGTATCACCTCGTTCACCAGCCGCTGACGCGGCGGGTCGGCGATGAGCATGGGGCCGCGCACCAGACCTGCCGCCCATTCCCGGTCCGCTTCGGACGGGCCCGAAATGCCGGACGCGGTGTCCGCGTCGGACTGCGGCGTGTCGAGCACCAGGCTGTCGCTCTCGGCGGTCAGCCACATGACGTCCTGCCACTGCGCCAGCTGTGCGGGGTCGGCCTGCACCCGGCGGGAGCGGAACAGGGCGTACAAGGTGGTGCTCTTGTGCCCGGGGAGCGTTCCGTTGTCCTTGAGGTGCTTGCCGATCTGCTCCTTCACGAACCACGGGCCGGTCAGGTATCCGGCGTTCTCGTTGAGGTGACCGATGTAGTTGTCCAGTTTCTCCTTCGAACGGAGCTCGGCCAGCAGCCGCTTCATGAAGGCGGTCCCGGCGGGGGTCACGATGAACTGGTTGCCGAGCGTGCCAGCGGAGTACTTGAACCCCGCGGCCCGCACGAGCGGGGGCTGCGTGCGGTCGCTCTGCGCCTCGTCGGCCTCCCGCCGTGTCTCGGCGAAGCTGTCCCAGTCCTGCAGCTCGGGCCCGAGGAACGGCACCCCGTCCGATGACATCTCCAGGCCGTCGGCGGGCAGGACGATGGCACCGGGGGCGACGTCGACGTCCGTGTGCACGCCGCCTTCCCGCAGCAGGATCACGTACCGCGCGGCGTCCGCGGCCATCGGGAACGCCTTCTGCCCGAGCGCGAACTCGTACAGCTCACCGGCCTTGACCAGCGCCTCGTCGTCGGCGGTGCCCTGCGGGGTGAAGACGTCCTTCATCGGCTCGACGCGGGCCGCACCGGCGGCCGTCAGCTGCCCGAAGAAGTCGGCGTTGGTCTGCCGGGCGTCGTCGTCGGCCCGGAAGACCAGCTCCCACCCGGCCTCCTTCGCCTTCGCCCGCCACGCCTCGATGTTCTCCTTCGCGGAGTCACTCAGCGGCTTGCTGCCGAGCCACTGCATGTGGATCTTGCGGGCCACCGGCACGACGTCACCACGGGTGTCGCCGATGTACGCGGAGTGGGGCGTGCGCTGGACCGAGACGTCGGCACGGCGCTGCTCTTCCGCCGAGCCGTGACCGGAGTTGGACTCCTTGGCCGAGCGCTCGACGATCAGGAAGTGGTCGGCCGTCAGGCGCAGCCCGGACTCCTGCGGCTCCGCCTTGAGCTTCGCCGCGATGCTCTTCTTGAGCGCGGTGGCGGTGGCAGCGGCCCGCTTGTCTCCGGTGACCGCGGCGCGCTCGGCGGCGGAGGGGGCGAACGACAGCTTCGAACCGTTGCCCCGGCCGGTGATGTCCACCTCCGGAAGGGCGTTACCGGCACGCCAGTTGGCAAGTCCCAGGCCCACCAGCCTCTGGGCCAGCCGGTCGATCTCGTCCTCCTGCTGAGGGGTGGAGATCTCCTTCGAGCCCTGCGTGAAGGACACGCTGTGCGTTTCCCACCCGCTGCCGGAACCGCCGGCCGCGAAGGGGTCTTCCTGGGTGGTGGACTTCGGGGTGCCGAGTTTCTGGCCGCTGCCGCGCAGTCCCTGCGAGATGGGGATGTTGCGCTGTTCCAGCAGTTCGACGGCGTACGCGCTTGCGGCTCGGGTATCGCTGCCGAAGCGGGCGCGCTGCCGTGCGACGTCTTCGATCGCCTCGTGTATCGCCGCCTTCATCACCGGGTCGTCGATGACGACCTTGGCCGGCACGAGCGGGGCGGCCCAGAGCATGTCCTCATCGGTCACGGGCGTGCGGTCGATGTCCATCGCGGGACCGAAGTCCAGCTGCCCGTCGTACTCCCACTGCGCGTTCGGCTCGTCCTCGGCGGCCTGCTCGAAGCTGAAGTCCATCAGTGCGGACAGATCGGTGCCCGGAAGTTCGGACGACGCCGGTTCGGTGCTGGTCTGCGCGGCGGTGTTCGCGTCATCGGACGCCGCCTGAGGCGGTGTGGTGTGGGAAGTGGTCGGCTGCGTAGGCAGTGTGGTGAGGAAGGTGGCGAAGGGCTGGGCGACCTTCTGCATGTAGCCCGTCCACCTCTGCGGACCCTCGCCGACCGGCGCGTGGCCGCCGCTCTCCCGGGTGGTGGGGAGCGTAATGGTGCGCCTCAAGTGCCCGACGAACCGCGCCATTTCCTCGTTGGGGTTGCCCTCCAAGGGCCCGATCTCGGACAGGGCCTTGTCCCACCAGGCCCACAGGCCCTTGGCATACTGCTCACGGCCGTTCACGGTGAACTTCCGGCCGGTGCCGGCGATCCGGTCCTTGTGCAGGAAGGCGCTCACCGCCATGACCAGCGGGTGCTCCGCACCGTGAACCTCTGCCATCTTCGCCGTCAGTTCGTGGACCGTGGCGGCCCTGTCGACGGCGGGCCTGATGGGCGCCTGATGGATGGGCACGTACTGGCTGAGGTCCGGGCCCGCGGGCAACGTCGGGTGCACGACGGGTGCTTCTTCGGCGTCCGGCGCGGGGGCCGTGGCCGGGGCGAGGGCGGTCGCCCGCTCGGCGTCCTCCAGCCCCTCCAAGACGGTCAGCAGCTGGGTCCGGACTTCCGGCCGGGCGGCGCCGGCCGGTGTGGCCTCGTCGAGGTCGGCCAGGTATCCCCGGCCCTCCTCGACCTGCGCGGCCGACGGCGGCATCGTGGCGTTCCCGATCCGCTCCAGGTACTCGTCGACCACCCCAGCGGTCTGAACGGTCGCCCACAGCGCGTCGAAATCCTCCGACGACATGGGCGCCGCCGTCTCCGACTCCAGGGCGGCTCCCGAAGGGCTCTGGCTCCTGGAACGGGAAACGAGCCGGCCCCACCAGGTGTCGGATGCCCCGCTGTGCAGCTCCTGCTCCACCGGGGTGTTCCGCTGCTCCGGCAGCGCGAACGGTTCGGTGTCCGGGAGTTCGGACGATGCCGGTTCGGTGGTGGTCTGCGGGGCGGCGGCCATGGTGCTCAGCGCCTGCCTCCACGGGGTGAGCGCCGCGTCCAATGCGCGCGCCAGCTCTTCCCTCTCCGGCAGGAAGTTGGCGGCCTGCTGCCGCCTCAGTCCGGCCAGCAGGGCGATGCCCTCATCGACGGAGCCGTGCCAGCCGGCCAGGTCCTCCGTGGTGAGCATGTCGGGCGGCATCGTCGTCAGGAGCATCAGCATGGCCTCCGCCTGCGCGGTGGTGTACGCGTCATCGGACTCCGCCCGGGGCGCGTCCATGTCCACGTCCACGTCCGCAGCCACCGGTGACGCCGGGACGTTCACCTGCTCGCTGCCCGTTCGCCGCAGCTCGGGGTGGTGCTGAAGGTGCCACACGAAGGAGTTGGCCTTGTAGGACACCTCGAGAAGGGTGCGGTGACGCACCGGCCGGTTGGCGGCCGACTGGGCCGCCTGCAGAGCGCGGAGGAAATCCCCGTTCGCCGAGGGGAATTCCGTCTCGTCCAGCGGGTGCCGCCCCTGCGGTCGCAGGTATGCCTCCCACCGGAGGAAGGCCCGTGCGTGATACGTCTCCTGCTTGCTGCCCTCGGGGAACTGGCGGAGCCAGTCCTGCACGACATCGACGAGGGGGTCGTCGTTGGCGTACTCCTCCCGCAGCGTCTGCATGAGGAGGTCGACTGTCGGACGGGAGCGGGGGGCCTGCGCAGGAGGGGAGAGGAAGAGGGCGAGGGCAACAGTGGCCGGCGGCGTCGCGTCGTCCCACCTCTGCGAAGCCTGGTCGGACGAGCCGGGGATGTTGCTGCCCCGGATGTCTTCGCGTGCCGCACGCGTCAAGTGCGCGACGAACCGCGCCATCTCCTCGTCGGGGGTGCCCACCAGGTGCCCGGCCTCGGCCAGCGTGTTCTCCCACCAGGACCACAGGTCCTTGGCGTACCTCTCACGGGTTGCCTCGGCCAATGGCCGACCGGTCTCTGAGCTGACCCGGTCCTCGTCGAGGAAGTTGCTCACGGCGCTGACCAGCGGGTGCTCGGCGCCGTGGAAGGCGGACATCCTCTGTATCAGGGAACGGCCCGTGCCTGCCTGGGCCGCAGTGGTCTGTCCCTCTGCGGTTTGGCTGTTCGTTGCCCGGTCGGCCGCCGTCCGTGACGGTCCTGCGGCGTACGGGTCGTCCTCCTGGGTGGCGAAGGTGGTGGTCCTGGTGCCGGCCCGCAGGCCGGTGGTCGCGGGCAACAGGCCGTAGCGGTCCAGCAGTTGGTCGCCGAGATCGCGCGCTCGTTGCTCGTCGCTGCCCAGCTCGGTGCGCTGGGCAGCGACCCGCTGCACCACGTCACGTACCAGCCGCTGTCGCGGCGGGTCGGCGATGAGCATCGGGCCGTTCACCAGACCTGCCGCCCAGGCGAGGTCTTCTTCGGACAGGTTCTCCGGGGTGGCGTGCGTCGCGGACTGTGGGGTGTCGGTCACCAGGCTGTCGCTCTCGGCGGTCAGCCACATGACGTGCTGCCACTGCGTGAGCTGTGCGGGGTCGGCCTGCACCCTGCGGGAGGAGAACAGGCCGGCCTTGGAGACGTCCTCTTCCTGCGTGAGCCGGCCGTTGTCCCGGAGGTGCAGGGTGATCTGCTTCTTCAGATACCAGGGGCCGGTCAGCGCCCCGGCGTCGTGCTTGAGGTTTACGGCCTGGTTGGCCAGGTCCTTCGGCGAGGTGAGGTTGTCCAGGACCCGCTCCAGGAACGCCGACCCGGCGGGCGCGACGATGAACTGGTTACCCAGGTTGCCCAGGGCGTACTGGAACTGTGCACCCCGCCGCAGGGGTTGCTGCGAACGGTCGTGCGCGGCATGCGCGTCGGCCTTGGCCCGGATGTCGGCGAAGTGGTCCCAGTCCTGGAGTTCGGGCCCGAGGAACGGCACTGCGTCCTGGGACATGCGCAGGCCGTCGGGAGGCAGGACGGTGTCCCCGGGTGCCACGTCGACGTCCGTGTGGACTCCGCCCTCCTGCACCAGGATCGCGTACCGGGCGGCGTCCGCAGCCATCGGGAACGCCGCGTGCCCGAGCGCGAACTTGTACAGCTCATCGGCCTTGGCCAGCCTCTTGTGCAGCGGATCCGCGGACGCCGGGTCCTGGAGGGCGAAGACGTCCTCCATCGGTTCGACGCGGGCCGCACCGGCGGCCGTCAGCTGTCCGAAGAAGTCGGCGTTGGTCTGCCGGGCGTCGTCGTCGGCCCGGAAGACCAGCTCCCACCCGGCCTCCTTGGCCTTCGCCCGCCACGCCTCGATGTTCTCCTTGGCGGAGTCACTCAGCGGCTTGGTGCCGAGCCACTGCATGTGGATCTTGCGTGTCACCGGCACGTCGGCATCGCGGGTGTCGCCGATGTGCACGGAGTGCGGTGTGCGCTGTACCGACACGATGGCACGGCGCTGCTCCTGAGCCGAGCCGCGGCGGGCGCCGGGCTCGGACGACAACTCCTGCACGAGCGGGAAGAGGTCGGCCGTCAGGCGCGGCCCGTCGCCCTGCGGTTCCGCCTTGAGCTTCGCCGCGATGCTCTTCTTCAGCTCGTCGATGGTGGCACGGGCCCGCTTGTTCCCGGTGGCCACCGCCTGGTCGGTGCCGCTGAGCGGCATCTTGGAGCCGTTGCCCAGACCGGTGACCTCCGTCGCCGGAAGCGCCCCGCCCGCCCGCCAGTTGCGCAGGCCCTGCGTCACCAGCAGATCGGCGATGCGGTCGATCTCGTCCTGCTGCTGCGGGGTGGAGATCTCCTGCGAGCCCTGCGGGAAGGACACGCTGTGCGTTTCCCGGCCGCTGCCGGAGCCACTGGCTGTGGAGGGGCCGGCCTGGGTGGTGGTCGTGGGGGTGCCGAGCTTCTGGCCGCCGCCGGGCAGTCCCTGCGACAGGGGGATGTCGCGCTGTTCCAGCAGCTCTACGGCGTACTGGGTCGCGGCCCGGGTGTCGTCGCCGAAGTGGGCTCGCCGCCGGGCGACGTCCTCGATCACCTTGTGTATCGCGGCCTGCAGCACCGGGTTGCCGATGACGGCCTTGGCCGGCACGAGTGGGGCGGCCCAGAGCATGTCCTCATCGGTCACGGGCGTGAGGTCGACGTCCATCGCGGGGCCGAAGTCCCACTCCCACAGCGCGTTCAGCTCTTCCTCGATGGCCGGCGCGTCGCTGAAGTCCAGCAGTGCGAACGGCTCGGTGCCCAGGAGTTCGGACGATGACGGTCCGGCGGTGGCCTGCGGGGCGGAGTCCGTGGCGCTCAGTGCCTGGATCCACGGGCCGAGTGCCGCTGCCAGACTCTCTGCGAGCGCCTGCCGTTCCTCCTCCTGCGGGAAGCCGGAGGCCGGCGGCTGCGTCAGTTCGGCCAGGAGTGCCACGCCCTGATCGACGGATGCGCGCCAGTGCTCGCGCCCTTCCGGGGAGAGCCTGTCGGGTTCCATCGTCTCCAGGGGCATCAGCGTGGCATACACGTCCGAGAGCCACGCCGCCTGCGCGGCGGTGGGCGCAACACCGGACGCCACCGGGGACGTGTCCATGTCCACGTTCATGTCCGCGTCTGCGGCCGTCGGCAACGCCGGGACGCTGACCTGCTCGCCGCCCGCTCGTCGCAGCGCCGGGTGTACGTCCCTGACATACCACACAAAGGAATTGGCCCTGGAGAGCAGCTTCCGGACGGTAGCGGGCCGCAAGTTCTGGCCGGTGCGATTCGTCAACTCCTCCAGTGCGAGGCGGAAGCCTCCGCCCACGGAGGGAGGCCGCGTCTCGGCCAGCGGGTGCCTGCCCTGTGGCCGCAGATACGCCTCCCACCGGGAGAAGGCCAGCGCCGTGTACCCCTTGCTGTCCCAGCTATACGTGTGGAGCCACTCGTGCACGACGTAGAGCAGGGGGTCGTTGCCGTACTGCGCCCCCAGCCTCTGCAGGAGTTCGATGACCGCCGGATGGGGGCTGCTGTCGTAGATCTCCCAGTTTCTCGGCGCCTGCCGAACGGGGATCCCGCTGATGTCGAGCTCCACGGCGAGGAACGTGGAGAAGGCACGAGTAGCCACGGGCATCCGGCTCGTCCACTTCTGCGGACCCTCGCCGGTCGGCCTGGAGACGGCGTTGTCCTGGGTGACGGGGAGCGCCACGATGTTCGTCAAGTGCGCGACGAACCGCGTCATTTCCTCATCGGGAGTGCCTTCCAGGGGCCCGATCTCGGACAGTGCCCTGTCCCACCAGGCCCACAGCCCCTTGGCGAACCCTTCACGGGTGTGCGGGGTGAGCCGATGGCCGGTCTTGCCGATCCGGTCCTCGTCCAGGAAGGCTCTCACCGCTGTGACCAGCGGATGCTCCGCACCGTGTACCTCCGCCATCTTCGCGGCCAGGTCGGGAACCGGGCGCGCGACCGGCACCGGAACGCGGCGGGGCCGGGACCGGCGGGGGGCGCTCTGCTGCTCGGTGCCCTGACCGGGGGCTGTGGCGCCCAGTGCCTGGGTCCACGGGCCGAGTGCCGCTGCCATTCTCTCTACGAGCGCCTGCCGTTCCTCCTCCAGGAAGCCGACGGCCGGCTGCCGCGTCAGTTCGGCCAGGAACGCCGTCCCCTGATCGACGGATACGCGCCACTCCTCGTGGCTTTCTGCGGGGAGCGCGTCGGGTGCCATCGTCTCCAGGAGCGTCAGCGTGGTCTTCACCTCCGAGAGCCACCGTGTGAGCGCGGTGCGCCGCACGAAGCCATCGACATTTCCCCGCATGTTTTGGAGGGTGCGGGCACTCCGCTCCCGGCCGGCGTCCTCCTGAAGAGCGTGGAGGAAACCGTCGTCCTTGGAGGGAAGAGCCGTCTCGTCCAGCGGGTTCCTGTTCTGTGGCCGCAGATACGCCTCCCACCGGGTGAAGGCCCGTGCATGGTCCGCCTGCAGTTGGCTGCCCTCGTCGTACTGACGGAGCCAGTCCTTCACGGCATCGACGAGGGGAGCGTCGCCGTAATTTTCCCGCAGCGTCACTATGAGCTGGGTGACCGATGGACGGGCGGTGGCGAGGAGGCGGGAGAGGGCACGCGTGGCTGCCGGCATCAGAGAGGTCCACCTCTGTGAAGCCGCATCGGACGGGTCGGAGACGCTGCTGACCCGGGTGCCGGCGTGTGCCGTGCTCGTCAAGTGCTCGACGAACCGCGCCATTTCCTCATCAGGGGTGCCCTCCAGGTGCCCGATCTCGTGCCGCGCGTTCTCCCACCAGACCCACAGCCCCTTGGCGTGCGCCTCACGGGTTGCCGGAGCGAACGGCGGTCGGCCGGCTGAGGTGAGCCGGTCCCTGTCCAGGAAGTTGCCGACCGCCCTGACCAGCGGATGCTCCGTGCCGTGGAAGTCGGCCATCTCCTCCAGCAGGGAACGGTCCGTGTCGGCCCGTTCCGCAGTGGTCTGCCTCTGTGCCGCGGTTCGCCTACGCGTTGCCCGGTCGGCTGCCGCCGTGCCGGCCGGCACGGCGGCGCCACGGAGTCGCGCGAGCGCCTGGTCGAGACCACGGCTCGTCTCACTGCGGGTGCCCCGCAGGACGTGCGCGGAGGTCCGGTCCTGCCACAACTCCCGTCGCAACTGCTCGGCCGCCGCGATCCGCCGTTCCCGCGAAGCCCTTCGTACTGAACGCCCCGAGGACGGCAGCGCAGCGTGGAACGGGTCGTTGATGAAGGCGTCCAGGTTCCTGAACCACTGGGCCCACTCCTCCCGTTGGGCCGGGACATCGCTTTCGGTGTCTTCTGCGGGAAGCGTTGACGGTACCCACTGCCCGGAGGCCGTTGCCTGCTCCAGCCGTTCCAGAGCGCTCAACAGCCGTGCCTGCGTGTCCCGCAGACGCTCGCGCAGGCCGGGATCGGTCGACTCGGCATGCACCGCGTCGTCCACGTCGGCGAGCTGACGCCAGCCCTCCGCGCGCTGTTCCGGAGACGCGTCCGTGTGCTCGCCGCCGGCCCACTCCAGATATTCATCGACGGAGTCGGCGAGCTGCGTGACGCTCCTTGCCGTCCCGCTGCCGGCCGCCGTCCGTGACGGTCCTGCGGCGTACGGGGCGTCCTCCTGGGTGGCGGTGGACGGCATGCCGATGTTCCGGCGACTGCCGCCGCGCAGTCCCTGCGACAGGGGGATGTCGCGCTGTTCCAGCAGCTCGACGGCGTACTGGGTCGCGGCCCGGGTGTCGTCGCCGAAGTGGGCTCGCCGCCGTGCGACGTCCTCGATCACCTCGTGTATCGCGGTCTGGAGCGTGGGGTTGCCGATGACGGCCCTGGCGGGCACCAGCGGCGCCGCCCAGAGCATGTCCTCATCGGTCACGGGCGTGGGGTCGACGTCCATGGCGGGACCGAAGTCCAGCAGTGCGTCGAAGTCCCAGTCCCACTGCGCGTTCAGCTCGTCATCGACGGCCTGCTCTTCGCTGAAGTCCATCAGCGCGAACGGCTCGGTGCCCTGGAGTCCGGACGATGCCGGCTCGGTGACGGCCTGCGGGGCGGGGGCCGTGGTGCTCAGCGCCTGTGTCCACGGGGCGAGCGCCGCGTCCAGACGCTGTACCAGCGCCAGCCGTTCCGCTTCCGGCAGGAAGCCGACGGCCTGCGGCTGCGTCAGTTCGGCCAGGAATGCCGCACCCTGGTCGACGGTGGCGCGCCAGTGCGTCAGCTCCTCCGCGGTGAGCGCGTCGGGTGTCATCGTCTCCAGGACCAGCAGTGTGGTTTCCGCCTGCGTGAGCCATTCCGTCTGTGCGGGCGCGTACGCGTGGTCGGACGCCGCCGGGGACATGCCCAGGCCCGTGTCCGTTTCCGCGGCCACGGGTGATGCCGCGACGCTGACCTGCGTACCGGCTGCTCCCCGCAGTTCGGGGTGCGTCTCAAGGAACCGGACGAAGGCATTGATTTCGCTGCGTATGGTGCGGAGAGTGCCGTATTTCAGCTCCCGGCCGGCGGCCGAAGCGGCCTCCTGCAGCGCGTGGCGGAAGCCCTCGTCCTCGGATGCGAGAACTGTCTCGTCCAGCGGGTGCCTGTTCTGCGACCGCAGGTACGCCTCCCACCGGGAGAAGGCCCGTGCACGTTTGCCCTGCCTCGGGTTGCCCTCTTCGTACTCACGCAGCCAGTCCCGCACGGCGTCGATGAGGGGGTCGTCCTCGCCGTACACCGTGTGCAACGTCGCCATGAGCAGAGTGACCGTGGGCCGCTGGCGCGTGCCGGTCGACTCGTCTCCCCTTGCCTGTACAGGGGTTGACTGCTGCTCGGTGCTCTCCGCCGGGGCGAGGAATCGCGAGAAGGTACGGGTGGTGCTCGGCATCCGGCCGGCCCATGCCCCGGGAGCCTCGTTGGCCGAGCCGGGGACGATGCTGACCCGGGTGCCGGCCTGTGCCGTGCTCGTCAAGTGCTCGACGAACCGCGCCATTTCCTCTTCGGGGGTGCCCTCCAGGTGCCCGATCTCGTGCCGCGCGTTCTGCCACCAGGCCCACAGTCCCTTGGCGTGCCCTTCACGGGTTGTCAGGCCGGGCGGTCGGCCCGTAGCGGAGACCCGGTCTCTGTCCAGGAAGGCGCTGACCGCCGTGACCAATGGGTGTTCCGCGCCGTGGAAGGCCGCCATCGCTTCCGTCAGCGAATGGACCGTGGTGGCCCGGTCGACCTGCGGCAGACGGGGCGCCGGGCGGATGGGCAGGTACTGGCTGGGGCCCACCTCCATGGACAGCGTCGGGTGGATGGCAGAGGCGGCCTGCTGCCCGGTGACCGGAGCGGAGGCCGTAGCCGCCGTCCGGACGGGTGCCTGGGGCGGGGCGAGGGCGATCACCCGCGCCCGCACCGTGTTCAGCCGTCGGGTCATCTCCGTCCTGACCTCCGGCGGCAGGTGGCGCCCGGCCTCCTCTTCCCACAGGTCACGCCGCAGGCGGCGCAGGTTCCACGGCAGGCGTCCCTGGGACTGGGCCACGCTGCCGGCGTCGGTTGCCGCTTCCACCTGGGAGACGAAGGTGTTCCACCGCTGGACCCAGCTGTTCCACGCGTCTGTTCCGGCGTCCCGCGACGGGATCGTGGACCGGATGTGTGGCGCCGCGGTGTCGGCGTCCTCCAGCCCCTCCAGGGTGGTCAGCAGCCGGGACAGGAGTTCCGGCCGGGCGGCGCCGACCTGGACGGCCTTGTCAAGGTCGGCCAGGTGCCCCCAGCCCGCTTCGATCTGTGTGTCCGACGGCGAAGTTGCAGCGTTCCCGAACCGCCCCAGATATTCCTCGACCGCGGTGATGGTCTGGTCGGCCGCCAGCAGCGCGTCGAACTCCAAGGCCGACATGGGCTCCGACGTTTCCTGGACGTCTTCCTGGGCGTACTCCTGGATCGCGCTGCTCAACTCCGCATTGCCGACGCCCGTGCGGCGCGGGGCGGACGAGAACGTCTGTGCAGCTGCGGACCGTTGCTGAACAGCGAGCTGTTCTTCCAGGTCAGGGATGCGCTGGTCGATCAGCCCGACCAGGTTGGACAACTCCTCCTTCATGGCCGCCGGGGTCTTGCCCAGGGCCTTGAGGTCCTGGGGCAGCGCGTCGAGCCGCGCGGACAGTGCCACGGTCCGTTCGCGTGCCCATGCCGCCAGGTCCCGGGTGCGCCGCAACTGCACCGGGCCCGGCTTCTGGGAGGCCGCGGTCTCCTCGTCCGTCAGGGCGAAGGCCGGCTCGTCCAGGTCCGGCACCAGATTCCTGTCCAGCGCGTCCCACCGTTGGACGAACTTGTGCCATGCCAGCGAGTTGCGGATCTCTTCGGCCGACCCGGACAGCAGGTCCGACAAGCCCCTGAAGTCGCTCCGATACTTCTGGTACTCCGGGTGTTCGGCCTTCAGGCTCCAGATGTCCTGCTCCGCCGCACCCTGCGGTGCGGTGACCTGCTCCACGGCACCGGTCGGGGGCATGGTCCGCACGGTGACCACGGGCGGAAGCTGCTCCGTGGCTTGTGAACTGCTGCTCTCGGCGACCGGGGTGAACAGCTTCCACTCGCCGGGTTTGCCGGTCTTCGGGTCGATGCGAAGGCCGAAGGCGAAGTTCTGGCCGTGCGCGAGGGGCTGATCGGGCATCCGGACCACCGTGGTGGCTGCCCACACGTCCACGCCGGTCTCGTTCGCGACCTGCTGTGCGACCACCCGGCCGTGGGCGTCCGCGGTACCCGCATCGCACGCGAGCAGGATGATCTGGGCGTGTCCTCCGGCGCTCTCCTTCAGCGCCACGAGGCTCGGACGGCGAGCCAGCGTCTTGCCCAGCACGCTGCCCGTCGCCTTGTGATTGGACTCGGCTCCGTTCTCCCGCAGCCACAGCTCGACGTTGCCGGGCAGCCCGTGTGCCATGGCTACATACGTGGGACGCTCCAGGTCCCAGGGCACCTCCTCCAGCTTCTCGAATCCGGAGCGGTCCCCGGCGACGTAGTGCGCGAAGTACGGCATTTTCAGGCGAAGGCCCGTGTACACGCCCTCCACGGCCTTGGCGTCCTTGCTGCTCAGGAAGGCCCGCCCGACGCGGCGACGTTGGTTGTCGTCGGCGGAGACGAGGGGGAGGTGCGCCAGGTCGCCCAAGCGGGCGGTCCGGGCCTGCTGCCTCTGCGTCGCAAGCGTCGGCAGCGGCAGTTCCTCATCGAAGAAGGGGTCGGCGGAGGTCGGCGCACGGCGGATGGTGATGTCCACCCGACGTCCGTCCTCGGGGGTGCTGGTGCGGCGGTCGGACTGCCGCGACGGTACCTGGGAGATGTCGAAATCCCCGGGCGTCAGACGGGAGACAGGGATTTTTTCCTTGTACTCCTGCGCGTAGTACGCGTCGAGCTTCTGCTCCAACCGCTGCCGCAGCACATGCTGGGCCGAGAAGGCCCGCAGATCGCCGGTCTGCTTCGCTTGCGCCGCGGAGTCTACGAACGGCCGCTTGGATCCGTTGCCGAATCCGGTCAACTCGACCTCGGGGAGCGGCCGGTCGGCACGCCGGTCCTCCAGAGCCCACTCGACGAGCCGCTCGGCCACCTGGTCGATCACGTCCCGCTGTTCGGACGTCTCGATCTCCTTCGCACGCTCGGCGAAGTGCACGACGTGCGTTTCCTCGTGGGCGGACGTATCCGACTCCGGGGACAACTCCCGGGTCGGTGCCGTCTTCGGGCCGAAGGTCGCGGCGGACAGCTCCCAGTGGTCCGTCGTGTCCTTCGCTGATGTCTGGGAGCCCTCGGACGCGGTGTGCGGGTCCGAGGTGAGCTCCGTGGTGGCCGTGAGCGGCTCACCGGAGGCGGACGTCTCCTGCGTACGCTCGCCTTCGACCTCTGTGACGGTCGCCGGGGACGGCGCGGCGACGCTCTCGCTGTTCGGTGTCGCCGGGAACGTGCTTACAGCTGCGGGCTGTTGACGCGTGCCGTGCTGATCCTCCGGTTCGGTGACCTCCTGCTCCGTGGCTGTAGCCGGCGGCAGGGTCTGCACGGTGACCACGGGTGGGAGCGGCTCGGTGGCTTGCGAGCTGCTGCTCTCGGTGGCCGGGGTGAACAGCTTCCACTCACCGGGCTCGCCGGTTTCCGGGTCGTTGGCGAGGGCGAAGGTGTAGCTCGTGTGCTCTTCACGGGCAAGGGGCTGGTACATCGATACGACCGTCGTGGTGGCTGCCCACACGTCCATGCCGGTCTCGTTCGCGACCTCCTGGGCGATTACCCGGCCGTGTTCGTCCGTGGCGCCCGCTTCGCACACGACCAGGATGATCTGGGCGCGCCCCCCGGCGCTCGCCTTCAGGTCCTGGAGGCTCGGACGGTGCGCCAGCGTCTTGCCCAGCGTCTGACCCGTCACGTCGAGTTCGGACTCGACTCCGTTTTCCCGCACCCAAAGCGAGACCACACCGGCCTCTCCGTGCCCCATGGCCACGTAGGTGGGACGCTCCACGTCCCAGGGCACCTCCACCAGATCCTCATCGCGCACCTTGTCGACATCGAAGCCGATCTCGTCGTCGAAGTCGAAGCGCGCGAAGTACGGCTTCTTGAAGTGAATCTCTGTGTAGAGGCCCTCCAAGGCCGTGAAGTCTTCGCTGTCGAAGAAGACCCGCCCGACACGGCGGAGAAGGTTCTCGTCGCCGGAGACGATGGGGAGGTGCTGCACGTCGCCCAGCCGGACGGTCCGGGCCTGCTGCTTCTGCGTCGCGAGCGTCTGCAGTGGCAGGTCCTCGTCGAGGAAGGGGTCGGCGGACGTGGGTGCACGGTGGAGGGTGATCTCCACCCGGCGCCGGTCACCAGCGGTGCCGGTGTGGGTGTCGGCCTGCCGTGACGGCGACTGGTAGATGGTGAAGTCCCCGACCGTCAGCGGATGGGCATGGACCTCGTCGGCGTGCTGCGCGTAATAGTCGTCGAGCTCCTGCTTCAATCGCTGCCGCAGTACATGCTGGGCCGATGCGGCCCGCAGTTCGCCGGTCTGCTCGGCCTGGGCCGTGGCGTCCGTGAGCGGCTGCTCGGAGCCGTTGTCGAAGCCGGTCAACTCGACTTCGGGGAGCGGTCGGTCGGCGCGTCGGTCTTCCAGAGCCCATTCGACGAGTCGCTTGGCCACTTGGTCGATCACGTCCGTCTGTTCGGACGTCTCGACCTCCTTCGCACGCTCGGCGGAGTACACGACGTGCGTTTCCTCGTGGGCGGATGCCTCCTGCGTACGCGCGCCTTCGGCCTCGGCGTTCCGCGTCGGCTGCTCCGTTGCCGCGGCCTTCTGCTGTGCGGCCTCGACGGGCGGCAGGGTCCGCACGGTGACCATGGGCGGGAGCTGCTCGGTGGCTTGCGCGTCAAGGCTCTCGGCGGCCGGGGTGAACAGCTTCCACTCGCCGGGCTTGCCGGTTTCCAGGTCGGGCCGGATAGCGAAGGTGAAATCAAACTGGTCTTCGCGCAAGGGCTTCTGGGGGAGCGCGGCCACCATAGAGGTGGCCGCCCACACGTCCATGCCGGTCTCGTTCGCGACCTGCTGGGCGACGACTCGGCCGTACTGGTCGACGTCGCCCGCCTGGCACACCGGCAGGATGATCTGGGCGCGTTCTCCGGCACGTGCCTTCAGCTCTTGCAAACTCGGGCGCCGGGCCAGCGTCCTGCCCAGCTCCTGGCCCGTCACGATGTGCGACTGGGGCTCGGCGCCGTTATCCCGCACCCACAGCTCGACCTGGCCGGGCATCCCGTGGGTGATAGCCACGTAGGTGGGACGCTCCACGTCCCAAGGCACCTTCTTCAGGTACTCCTTGGGGAGATTCCACAGGTCGAGGTCGGGCAGGTCGTTGAGGCTGGAGAAATCTATGAAGTACGGCTTCTTCAGCTGAAGATCCGTGTACACGTTCTCCCAGCCAAGGATGTCTTCGCCGCCCATGAAGAAGCGCCCGACGCGGTGCCGGCCGTCCTCGTCGACGGAGACGATGGGGAGGTGCTGCACGTCGCCCAGCCGGACGGTCCGGGCCTGCTGCTTCTCCGTCGCCAGTGTCTGCAGCGGCAGGTCCTCGTCGAGGAAGGGGTCCGCGGCCGTCGGCGCACGGTGGAGGGTGATCTCCACCCGACTGCCGTCCTCAAGCGCGCCGGTGCGGGGGCCGGCCTGCCGCGACGGCGACTGGGAGATGACGAAGTCCCGGGGCGTCAGCTCACGGGGACGCGGCAGGTCCTCGTCGTCGTACGTGTAGTAATCGTTGAGTTCCTGCTCCAGCCGCCGCCGCAACATTTCCTGGACCGCGGAAGCCCGCAGTTCGCCGGTCTGCTCGGCCTGGGCCGCGGTGTCCGCGAGCGGCAGCTCGGAGCCGTTGTCGAAGCCGGTCAATTCGACCTTGGGGAGCGGTCGGTCGGCGCGTCGGTCTTCCAGAGCCCACTCGACGAGTCGCTTGGCCACCTGGTCGATCACGTCCGTCTGATCGGGCGTCTCGACCTCCTGCGCACGCTCGGCGAAGTGCACGACGTGCGTTTCCTCGTGGGCGGACGTAGCCGTCTCCGGGGACGTCTCCTGCGTACGCTCGCCTTCGACCTCCGTGACGGTCGTCGGGGACGGCGCGGCGACGTCCTTGCTGTTCGGTGTCGCCGACGAGAACGTCCTTACAGCCGTGGGCTGTTGATGCGCGCCGTGCTGCTCGTTGCCCGCCAGGGACGCCTCGTGCTCGTCCTCGTACTCGTACCCGGAGGAGACGGACTCGTCGGACCCGTGGGTGAAGGAGGACTCCGGGTCGTATCCGCCGCGCAGCCGCAGGACCTCCGGCTGCTTGGGCGGCGTCCACGGGATGGCGACCGTCAGCGGCGTCATGCCCTGGGCCTCGCCGAGCTTCTCCGTGCCGTGCCAGAAGGCGAACGTCACCCGCACCGAGCCGCTGCGGATCTCGTGCGGCTTGGGGATCTTGGCGTTGGCGAAGGCCCGGCCCGCCTCGGACTGGAGGGCGATTTCGCGCCTGCGGATACCGCCGCCCGCGTGCACGCCGCCGCGCAGCCCGGACACGCCGGGCGCGCCGCCCTCGACGCCGATCTGGGCCTGTCCTGTCCACTGCTGGGTGTTCAGCCGCACCTTGCCGAACCGGTGTCCGGCCTCCGAGCCGATCGCCTGCTCGGCCTTCTGGTCCAGCCGTTCCAGGGTCAGTTCGTCCAGCAGCTCGAACGTCGCCGTCACGCGGGTCTGCTTGCCGAACGTGTCCTTGAACAGGTCGACGCCGAGGGTGGAACGCGGGCCGAACGCCGAGGCGTCCGCCTGCGGCGCGGTCACCAGCAGGTGCCGCATCCACGGCTTGAGGATCTGCAGGCCGAAGGCGTTCTGCGCGGTCTCCCCCCAAGTCCTGGCGTTCTTCTGGGGCTTGGCGTCCCACTGCGAGCCGAGGTACTTGCGGCCGTAGACCCGGAGCATCGCGTGCACTCCGCCGATGGAGGGCAGGTCACGGATCACCCAGTCGGTTGCCGGCTCCTGCGGCGTGGCGTGCTGCTTCGGCTGCGACGCGTCGGGGGCCGGTGTCTGCTCCTGCTCCGGTGCCTTCTCCTGTGTCTTCTCCGGCTCCTGCTTCTGCTGCGGAGCGGCCTCCACCAGGACGGAGAAGGCGATCGACACGTCACGGGTGGCCGGCACGTCACGGTTGTCCGGCAGGTCACGGTTGACCGGCACCTCGCCGATGGCGCGGCCCGCCCCGAGCTGGATCAGCTTCGCCTGGCGGGACAGCCGCCGCTGACGGCGCTGCTCCTCCGCCACGAGCTGACGGCGGAGCTCATCCGCCGTCACGAGCTGACCACTGCGCTCGTCCCCCCGCCACTGCCGCAAGACATCGGCGAGCTTCCCGCGGAACGCCCCTGCCGATGTGGCGGTGTGCTGATCCGTGTCCGGGACGGACTGCTGCACCGGCTTCTGCTGCCCGATCTTCTGCTGGAGCCGCCGGGCCTGCTCCCGGTAGATGTACCGCCGTACGCGCCGGTGCAGGCCGTCGTCGGTGGACCGCATGTCGAAGTGGAGCCGGAGCTTGCCGGTGTAGAACGCACCGGGGGCCTTGCTCTTGGTGGTCAGTACGGTCTTGCTCGCCGTGCCGGTGACCGACACCTCGTCGTGTCCTGAGCCACGGCTGCCGCCGAGCCCGCCGATCACGCTGACACCCGGCGCGACCGGGGCCCCGCCGGAGATCTTCAGGGCGTGCGTGGTGGCCGAACCGGAGCCGAGCGCGGACACGCCGTCCGTGCTGCCCTCGCTGAGGCTGTGCTCCGCCCCGACGGTGAACTCGGTGGTTCCGGTGTCCGCGGTGTGGGACAGGTCGTAGACGCTCGCGGTGAGGGCGATGACGCCGCCGCGCACCGGGATGATCCACGGCTCGTCCGCCATCATGCCGCGCAGGTGCTGCCGGATCAGGTCGGACTGCAGCTCCTGCGCCAGATCAGCCTTGGCCTGCCGCCAGCGCTTGGCCGTACCGAAGGCCCGTATGCCGCGGGTGTCGAGAGCGTCGAGCAGTGTGTGCATCTCGGCGGTGGAATCGGACAGCTCCAGGCCCTGTACGAGGTCGGTGTCGCCGATGCGCCGCCCGTCCTCGATGCGCTTCGGCGCCGGGTGCTGCACCGACGGGGCGGGCGCTGCTCCCGTCTTCGGGTCGATGAGGTCACGCTTCGGGAAGGCGAGACGGGTGTCGAGGTCGGCGGTGACCTGTTCGTCCGCCGTGGACATGCCCGGCGTCAGCGTGACGTCGAACGTGAGCCTGACCTGCGCGTCGAACAGGCCGACGGGCTCGACGGTCTTGCCCTTGGCCTGCGAGCCGCCCCCGGTGTCCATGGCGTGTCCGGTGGTGCTGTCGGACAGGGTCGTGCCGGTGTACTGGACGGTGATCGCGTGCGGCGCCTTGGCCGTGATGTCGAGGATGCCCGTGGTGCGGCTGCGCTGGTCCTGAATCCGGCCGGTGGACTCGGACTCCTCCGCTCCGGTCTCGGACTCGAAGGTCTCGACCGTCTTGACGTAGCGCGGATCGTGCACCGTCACCGACGTCAGGGACACCTTGGCGGTCTTCCCGCCGGCCGTCACCTTGATGGTCTCGAACGCGTCCGGGTTCTGGCTGAACTGCGCGAGACGCGGACGCAGGGCGAACGGCTCGGTGTGGGTCTCCAGGGCGGCCTTGGCCTCCGGCCAGTCCGAACCGAAGTACGGCTCCAGCTTCTTCTGGAGCGCGGTGTGCGGCCAGGTGCCGCGGTGCACGCCCACCACGTGGTCGGTCAGCGCGAGGCGCTGCCGCTGCGTCACCCGGAGCGGCGCCCGCAGCTCATCCGGCTTCTCGGTCTCCGTCGGCTTCGCCAACTCCTCCTGGGCAACGGCCGCTTCCTGCTGCGCCGCCTGCTCCTGATCAGCCGCAGCGGCCTGCTGCTCCGTCGCGGACTGCCGCTTGAGCGTGATCAGCTTGCGGAGTCCGGCCTCCCGCGTGTAGACGGCGGGCCCGTCCTGCTCCACGGTGACCTGCTCGCACAGCGCACGGGGGATGGCCACGACGAAGGGCACCGTCGCCACTTCGTGCGCGGGATCGGCCACGATGACGTGCCCGTGCGAGTTGGTGACCTGGAACCGCACCGTGGCCTCGCCGGAGAACACCACCATCGGCTCGGGGTACTTGGCGTTGTTGACGCTCTTGGCCTGCCGGCCTGCGCGGGTGCCGGTGCGGGTACGCGTCGAGTGACCGCCGCCCGCCGTCGGCTGGATGTTGCTCGCCTGCGGCAGGGTGGCTTCGCCGCCGCCGAGCGCCTGCCAGCCGCCTTCCTGCCAGACCAGGGTGCGCTGCGCGCCGCCGGTCGTGGTCTCGCTGAGCACGTTCAGCTCGGACTTGTCGATCGTCCGCAGATACGCCAGCTTCTGCACCTCGGCCTCGGCCGACATCGCCCGGTGGCCGTGGCTGACCGAGCTGCTGAGCTGCTCGCTGGTGAGGCGTCCGCCCCGCGTCATCGCGCCGAGCCAGGACGCGAGACGCTCACCGCGGAAGCTGCTGTGGAAGAGCGGGGCGAGGCTGCGCCACTCCTTCTTCCCGAAGACGGGCTCGCCCAGCGCGTCGACGCGTTGACGGATGCCGATCCGCAGCGGCTGCTGCGTCCCGCGGGCCCGCTGCTCGTCCTCCTGCGGGACCAGATCGAAGTCGCCGCCGGTGAACAGGCCGTGGATGACGGAGGTGTCGGGCAGCCCACCGCCCATGACGGGGTCGTTCGACCAGGTGGTCAGCGGCGGCGCGAAGGTGGTGTCGCCCTTGGCGAAGAACTTCGGGTGCAGCCGCCGGACCTGCTGGCCCTCCTGGCCGTCGGACACGGATGCGCCGGTCAGCGCCTGCTGTGCCCACGGCGTTTCGAAGACCGTGCGCTCCTTGCGGATCTCGGTCAGCGACGCCTCGGACAGCGAGCGGAAGCCGAGCGTGGTGTGCGCCGTGGCGGATTCCTTCTGCTCCGTGCCGCCGTTGGCGCGGACGAAGTGGACGTGCAGCACGGCCACTCCGTCGAAGACCGAGCCGGGGACCTTGGTCTTGGTGGCCACTCCGGTCCGGGTGGCGAACCCGTCGATGACGATCGCATCGGCGCCCGCCTGCCCCGAGGCCCGGCCGCTGACCTTGCCGGGAACCTGGCCGAACGAGGTCACCTGCCCGGCGCCCGTGACCGTCTTGCTGGAGCCGGATGCCGACGGGTGGGTGACGGAACGCGTGACGTCGGTGCCGACGTTGAACTCCGTCTCCTTGGTGTCCCGCACATGCCGCATGGTGGCGACCTCGGCGGAGAACAGCACCGAGCCCAGTCCTCCGGCCAGGCTGATCTCCAGCGGCTCGCCGCTCATCATCGCGGTGAACTGCTCGTGCAGCAGACCGAAGTCCACCCGGCTCAGCACCTGGGTGCGGATCTCGGGCCAGTGGTCGCCGAACACCTCGCGCCCGACCTCGGCGGGCGACTTGCCACCGCCGACCTGCTGCGTCAGCACGTCCTCCATGCCGCCGTTGAGCGGCTGGCCGAGCAGGTCGGCGGGGTGGACGTCGATGACGATGTCCGTGCCCCCGATGGCGCGCAGATCGCGCACCAGGGACGACGGGAGCCGGTGTACGGAGGGCGCTTCGGTGTGCGCGGACGAATCGGCTTCGGGGACCAGCAGCAGCGTCGGGACGGACGCGGTGAGCCGCTGCGCACGCGGGCCGCTCTGCCCGGTCGTGGTGGGCGGGTTCCCGATCTGGAGGGTCTGTCCGCCGCTGCCGGTGCCGGTGGCCGTCACGTCGGAGAAGTCGAACGTGAACTCGGCGACGGCCCGGACGGCCAGCGCCTTCTCCGAGGTCTTGCCGCGCGCGAACATCCGGCCGGTCCGCTCGGTGGTGACACCGGTGGTGCCGTCCTCGCTGGTGTTCGCCAGGAAGTCGAGCCGTCCGCCCGCGAAGGCCACGCGGAGGTCGGCGCCGAGGGTGCGGCGCAGCCGCCGGTCCTTGCCGTGGCCCGAGCCGGACGCGGACTCCGCGCCGTTCTCGAACTCGACCTTGGGCAGCTCCTCGTCCGTCACCGCCTCGTGCAGCACCGCGCCGACCTCGATCTCCCCGGACCAGCCGGGCACCTTGAGCGGCACCCACCGCTTGCCGCCCCGGGTCAGCCCGGACAGCCACGGCTTCATCTCTTCGGTACCGAGGTAGGCCAGCAGCTGACCGCGCGCCATCGCGGCCTTCTCGGCACCCAGCGCCGCTTCGAGCGCGGGCATCAGCTGCTCGACGATCGCCTCCTCGGACTCGCCGAGGCCGTACACGATGTCCCCGGCGCTGAGTCGGCCGTCCTTCAACCTGGCCGGAACGGGCGGCAGTTGGGACGTGGACTGCTCCGGCTGCTGCTGCGGCGGCTTCGCTTCCTGGGAGGAGACGGCGCGGGTGTCCGTCGTCGTCGCCGGTGCGGTCACCGAAGCCGAGGTCGAAGCCGAGGTCGAAGCCTGGGCTTCGGCCTGAGGCTGGGGCTCGTGCTGTACCTGGGCCTGGGCCTGGGCCTGGTTCTGGACCGTCGCCGTGGCCTGGTAGTGCTCGACGTAACGCCCGTTCTCCCTGGGGAGTCGCACCCGCACCACGTGCACCGGGTCGTCGCCGTCGGCGAGCTGGTTCCAGGTGGCGTTGCCCAGGTGGAGGATGGCCGGAGTGATGCCGAACACGCGCGGGAACAGGGCCGGCACGAGGTCGCCGGCGAGGTGGTTGTAGCTGCCGGGGGTCCTGATGTCCCGGACGACCGAGTCGATGGCACCCGAGCCCCGCAGTACCTGGCGCCAGGTGTCGGTGTCGCCGTTCGCCACCGCGTCCTGCACGGCGGCGGGCTGCGCCGCGACGTACGTACGGATCCGCTGCCCGACGGAGTGCTCGGAGCCCTCGGAGTCCTCGGAGCCGCTGTGGAACTCGGCCTGCAAGGAGGGGAGCACCATGTCCCAGAGCTGCGGGTCATCCGCCTCAAGGCCCTCGGTGAGCCGGTCCGCGAGGGTGGTGCGCAGGGTCGCGATGTCCTGGGTGGGCAGCTCGTTCGCCCGCCCGGACGCGTGGAGCGTCTGGATCACGGCGCTGAAGAAGCAGTCCCCGTCCTCGGCGACCTGCTCGGGCCGCAGACCGGACGACCGCAGCCCGTCGGCCTGGGAGGAGTCCACCCCGAGCGACACCCATTCCTGGGGGACGGGGGCGGACGTGGTGGCCGTGGGCTCTTCGATGACCTCGGACGGCTGGGATTCCTCGGACGGCTGGGATTCCTGGGGCGTCTGAGACTCCTGGCCCTGGGCGTCGTCCCGCTGGTCGTCCCGCTGGTCGTCCCGCTGGTCGTTCTGCTCGGCCGGCTGCTCGTCCGTCGTGCCGTCGGCCGTGACCGGCGCGGTGGCGGTGACCGACACCAGGCCGTCACCGGACCGGCCCCAGGTGAGGACGTGGTTCTCGGTGGCCGGGTCGCGGGCCAGCTCCGGGCGGACGTAGGTGTCGGCGAACTCCTCGTGCGTCAGGGTCCTGCCGTGCGCGATGACGGTGTCGCCCTCGCCGGCCTTGGCCTGCCAGACGAGGGTGCCGTCATCGGACGGGAGCTGCTGGGCGAGCGCCAGGTCCCGCAGCACCGGGTCGTGCCAGCCGGCCGCCGTGTGCGGCGGTACGAACCAGCCGGAAGGCGTACGGATCGCCGCCTCCGGGAGGCCGCCGAGCCCGAGCAGGGCCGCTTCCGGCGAGAACCGTATCGCCAACAGGTCGGTGACCTTGAAGACGACGGTCGTCGAATTGCCGGCCCAGCCGAGCCGGTCGCGCTCGTTGGCGGTGTCGACCTGCACCACGGCATAGGAGTCCGCGAAGTCGTGGGTCCTCCAGAGGGTGTCCTGCGCCGAGCCGTCGACGTGGTTCATGGTCCAGCCGGAGCTGGAGACGGACTGGCCCGCGGTCCGGCTGAAGGCGACGCCGCCGTTGGCGGTGCCCTTCGGGTTCGCCTGGCTCAGACCCAGCGACGTGTCCTGGGTGAGGCTCTGACCCATCGTCAGGCCGTTGTTCTGGGAACCGTAGTCGCTGCGCTCGGCGGTCCCCGGCAGCCAGCCGAGCGACCTGGCCCGCTGGGCCGGGATGATGGCGACCTTGAGGGTGCCGACGGTGTCGGTCAACGGCCCGCCGACCGCCCGCAGGGCGGGGCCCACGTCGGTGGGCACGGTGTCCAGGCCGTGCAGCAGCACATGGCGTGCGAGGACGTTCGGGTCGAAGAAGCGGTACAGGCCGTCCAGCGAGAACTGGCCGCGCCGGACGAGGTCCTGGAGTTCCGCGTCGTGACTGCGCAGCGTGTCGACCACCTGGTCGAGCAGTCCGCGCGCCGCCGTCGGATTGAGCATCACGCTGACGCCCTTGCGGGCCAGGTGCTCGGACGCGATCCCGTACTTCCGGGCCTTCGCCACCTTGTTGAGGGAGCGCACGGACTGCAGCGGACGCACGACCGGATGCGCCACCGGCCGGGGCCGTTCGCCCTGCAGCTCACCGAGCGGGACGACGATCTCCTCGCGCATCGGGATCCGCACCGTGCGCTTGCCGCCCGTCACGGTCTGCACGACCTGGGCGGCCTGTCGCGCCAGGTCGATGCTGAGCGTCGAGGCGCTACGGGAGACCTGCACGGTCTGCTGGACGGTGATCTCCAGCTCCCCGTCCAGCAGGAAGCCGGCGAGCGAGTCGGTGACGGTGTGCCCGTCGTGACGGCGGGTCAGCTGCGCCTCGGTGAGGCTCTGCGCGGTGCTCGACGTACGGCCGTAGGAGGCCGATGCGCTGGAGAACAGGGCGGTGAACTTGTTGCCCTTCGCCCGGGTGCGGCTGGTGGCGAACTCCTGGCGGGTGTTGGACTGGGTGTAGCGGCTGACGCTGCCCGAGGTGACCAGCCCGGTGAACGTCGCGTTCTGGCCGCGGTGGAAGCGGATGACCATCTGGATCCGCTTGCGGTGACCGGGTCCTGGCACCACGGTGTGCAGCACCATGCCGGGGCCGCGCAGGGCCTCGTTCATCGCGTGCAGGGAACGGGTGGTCAAGACCGTGTCCAGGGTTCCCGGCAGGGTCGCGCCGGGGGTGCGTACCGTCCACAGCGCGTCGCGGGCCCCCTTTCCGCGCAGGCCGAGCAGTCGTCCGACCTCCGCCATGATCCGGTGGCTCAGCTCGGTCGGGTCCTCGTCCTGGAAGCGCACGGCGCGCTCCGTGCGCGCCACGGCCTCCGTCTCCTGCGGGGCGGGCAGGAAGCGCTCGCTGACCGAGGAGAGCGGAAGCTGCACGACCGGCAGCGTGGCGGGCACCTTGGCGACGAGGGTGGCGTCGGGCGTGGGCCACTGCGGCCGGAGGTAGGTGACGGTGACGCCCTGCGAGGCTTCGACCAGGACGGTGCGCTTGTCGGGAGACCAGGAGCCGAACTGGTTGATGTTCTCGGCGCGTGCGGTCATCCGCACCACGATCCGCCCCACCCGCTTGCGGTGCGGGACCTTGTCGCGGGCGATGTAGCGGCCCGTGTTGACGTTGGTGATCTCCGAGACGCTGCGGCCCTTGCTGGGGGAGTAGGAGCGTGTGTAGCCACCGCCGCCCGTCAGGTCCCCGGTGCCGCCGCTGAAGGTGCCGGAGTGGCTGTGGTTGCCGTGGTTGGTGGTGACGCTGTTGACGCCGGAGAAGCCCGCCGAGTACTCGGCGAGGTCGAACGAGCTGAGGTCGGCTTCTCCCGGCTCCTCCTCCACGTCGACGATCTCCGCCTGGACGGAAAGCCGGACCTTGCGGTCGGTGAGCAGGCCGTCCAGGACCACCTGCCCGGCGAGGGAGCCGGCGCCGATGTGCAGCGCGGCCACCAACTGGTCGTGCGTGACGGCGGTTTCCAGGTGGACCCTGGCCAGGTCCTCCGGGACACCCAGCCCGGTCAGCAGCGCGATGGCCTGCTCATGGACGGTGTCCGCGCCGGCCACGCCGAGCACCCGGTCGTGCTGGGTGAGCGCGACCGGCCCGCTGATCGCGTGGGCCGGCCCCGACACGGTGCCGGACACGGCCGGGGCCAGCCACCGCGCCTCGCCCTCGATGGGGAGGGCCGGGCTGAACTTGCGCGGGGCGAGCTGCTGCTGGTCCGCACCGCGGGTCAGGAAGCGACCGACCCGGTTCAGCGTCCGGTACGAGTCGGGGGCCGGGATCCGCTGCACCGTGACGGACGGACGGAAGACCGTCCGGTAGGTGAACTGGCGCACCGGACCTGCGTAGTTGAGGCCGGAGAGCACATAGGCGTAGGAGGTCAGGCCGTTCTTGGCGGTGTGGCTGCGCGAGAACAGCTTCACGTCGGTCTCCGGGGTGAAGACCTTCCCGAAGCCCGATGCCAGGCCGGCGGTCAGCGTCGCCGACGCGCCGTGCGACTCGGTGTTGGAGAAGTCCCGCATGGCGCTGGGCCACAGGTCGAACCCGCCCTCGAACAGGTACACCGAAGACAGCGGGGTGATGGGCGAGCCCGCCGCCCCGTCGGAGGCACGCTCCGCGTGCACCTGGAAGGTGACCAGCTCCGTCTCCCCGGAGGCCAGCAGCCGCGGGAAGGTCCGGGTGAGGCCCTCGGGGGAGAACAGCTGGGTGAACCGGGTCTCCATCGAGACGGAGTTGAAGTGGCTGTCCAGGAACGTGTCCAGGGAGGCCAGTTCGCCGCGGGTCCACTCCGGCGTGCGGGTGACCCGGCCGGCGTTCAGGAACTGCTCGCGCAGACTGTCGCGGACCTTCGACGCACCGGAGAGCCCGGCGGGCCCGAACAGCCCTGAACTGCCGGTCGGCTGCGCCAGTTCGGCCGGCGGAGCGGTCACCAGCTCGCCCGGCTGCTTCTGGTAGGCGATCGGCAGCGGCCCGACGGTACGGGGCAGCGCGCCCGTCTCCTCGGCGACGACCGTGGCCATCGTCTGCTCGAAGGCTTCGGTCAGTTCGGCGGGCACCCGCACGACGACCGAGATGTCCTCGACGTGCTCGCGGCCCGTGGTGTGCCCGAGAGGCCGCGAGCCCACCTCCAGACGGATCGTCAGCAGGTACGCCACGCTGTCGCCGTTGTAGCGCGCGGTGTGCCAGCGTCCGCCGCCGGTGTCGCCCGCACTGCTGAAGGCGGTCGACGTGCCCAGGTCGAGCGTGAGTGACCCGGAGGGCGCGACCGTGCTCGGCAGCAGGCCGGCGCCCGGTCCGAACGTCGCCCCGACGGTGAGGCCGAAGCCGCCGCCCGCGCTGGTGGAGGCGCCCTGCAGCTCCAGCCAGCGGCTGTTGAGCACGGTGGGAATGGCGGTGGCGTCGGAGATGCGCAGGGCGCCGCGCACCAGCCCCTTCATCGAAAGGGTCAGGAACTCCTTGTCGTTCATCGGCACCGGAGGCAGCGTCATGCCGCCCTCCAGAATCCTGCCGAGGTCCGCCATCATGCTCAGCTCGCCGATGCGGCTGTGCAGGTAGTCGTGCAGCGTGGTACCGGGCCTGGCGCCGAGATAGTCGTCCGTCAGGTGGTCCCGGATCTGGCGGAGCCCGCCGATCTGCTGGGGGATGGCGAAGAACCGCCGCGCTTCCCTGGTGAGCCGTTCGAGCGCGGCGCCGGTCGCCGATGCGGGCAGTGCGGCCTGGAAGGGCGCGGTGGTGCCGTTCGCGGCGAGTTCGGTCAGCTGGGCGGGGAAGGCCACCGTCAGGTCCCCGGTCGCCAAGCTGTGCACGGACTGCGAGCCGGGGCCTGACGTGGTGACGGTCAGCGTGGTCCCGGAGAAGGAGAACTGCCTCAGCTCACCGTCGAGCCCCAGCGAGGGGTTGCTGTACGCGTTGGTGCTCCGGCTCTGGCCGTAGCTCCGCGAGGACGACAGGCTGACGCCGACCTTGGGCGTGACGGCGACGGGCCCGGCCGCGACGGTGGCGACCTTCTCGCCCCCGCTCAGGCTGCGGCTGTTGCTGACGCTCTCGGACGTGCCCGTCGAGCGGTCGGAGCCCGGCTCCTGAAGGCCGATGCTCTTCGTCCCGTACGGCCGGTAGGGCGCGTCGACGAGGGTGGCACGGTCCCGGTTGATGCCGGTCAGGGTGAGCGTGACGGTGCGCTTGGCGGTGCCCCAGCGTCCCGGGACGGTCAACTGGATGCCTTCGTCCACCAGTTGCTGTGCGAAGTCACGGGGTGTCTTGCGGGCGATGGTGGCCCGCAGTTCGCTGCGGAAGGCCGCCAGGCCGCCTTCGGTGATGTCATCGGGCAGCAGCTCGGCGACCAGGTCCGTGAAGGTACGGGTCTGCGGGGCTCCGGGCAGACTCATCCCGTCGAAGCGGACACCGTCGAAGTCGAGCACGGTGCCGAACATCCCCAGCGGGAACTGCTTCGAGATACCGCCGAACCCGATCGGCGGCACGGCCTCGGGGAACAGCCACCGCGTGTCCTCCACGGGGTCCGAGCCGTCGCTGAGGACGACGGGGAAGTGCGGCAGCAGATGGGGGAAGAGATCCGCGCCCTCACCCAGCGCCAGCAACTCGTCCGAAGGCGCCAGCAGCCTGCCTTCGGCGTCCATGTCGATGGAGGTGACGTCGCGCCGCCCGGGACGCAGCAGCTTGGCGGGGGACCGGTACTGCTCTTCCGAGTGCGCGGGGTCGGCCCACACCACCCGGCCGTCGATGTTCTTGGCCTGCAGCTGGTCGGCGGCACGGCCGTCCGAGCGCGTGAAGACCACCAGGGAGGCGGCACCGGAGCCGGCCTGGCGGAGCCGCACCGTGATGAACTGCACCGCGGCGTCGACGTCGTTGCCGTGCCACTCGAAGGCGTGCGCGGCACGGAGCTGGTGCCACTCCGGCGAACCGTGGGCGGGCTTCTGGGACGCCTCGGCGGCCGTGAGGTCGTGGCCCAACTCCTGGACCTGGCTCAGCTCCTGGACCTCGTCCGGAAGCTGGAACTCTTCCTGAGCGTCCGACTGGACCTGTCCATCGGTCGTCTCCGGCTGGACCTCTACCTGGGACGTCTCCGACTGCGGCTGCGGCGTGCCGACCGTGACCGCGCCGGACCGGGCGACGGGCTGCGGCACGGTGATCCGGGGCGGGCCCGACAGGACGGGACCGGCCTGCTGCTCACCGCTGACGTGGACGCTCGTGGACGACGGGGTGAACTTCCGCCACTCACCCGTCGTGCCGTCGGCATCGCGGTAGAGGAGGAAGCTGATGCCGGAGAGCTCCGGGGTGGCGGCGATCTCGGTGGTGGGCGCCCACACGGTGAGCCCGGTCTCGTCCGCGATCTGCTGCGCGACGGACTGGCCGTGCTCGTCGACGGCGCCCGCCTCGCAGGCGGCCAGGATGATCTGAGCGGTGCTGCCCGCCTTCTCCCGCAGCTCGGCGATGCTGGGGCGCCGCCCGAGCGCCTTGCCGAAGGTGCTGCCGCTCACGTTGATGGGCTTGCCGTTCACCGGCACCGTCAGCCAGCCACGGGTGCCGTGCAGCAGCGCCAGGTACATCGGGTTCGTACGGTCCCACGGCACGGGCCGGCGCGCGTCCAGGTGCACCTTGCCCGGCGATCCGGCCTGGTCGTAGTGCGCGAAGTACTCCTGCGTCAGGTCCAGATCGGTATGCGTCCGCAGCCGGACCTTGACATCGTCCCGGGTGTGGAAGGACCGGCCGGCCGGAGCCTTGGTGCCGGGCGCCACGATCCGCAGGTGGTCGATGTCGCCGGCGCGCACGGTCTTGCCGTCCGACGTCTTCAGCACCATGTCCTCGTAGGCGGTGCTCTCCGGCGCGACGGTCACCGGCTCGGTTTTGGGGTACCGCGCATCGAACCACTCCGTCACCCGCGGGTCGAGCCGGGCCTTTGGCGGGTTGATCGTCCGGGGGTCGTAGTAGGCCGCGTACGCCTCCGCGAACCACTCCGACGGGGTGGAGAACTGGTAGTTGGACACCGCGTGTTTGCGGGCCTCGACCAGGTAACTCACCCACTGCCTATCGGTGTTGACGTGGTATGCGCGCCCGTTATGGGCCAGTTGGGACACTCCGCCGTCGTCGAGCGTCCACGGGTGGTCGAGCGCCAGCTTGATCTTGCGGACCACGCGCTGCAGGCGCGCGTGCCGGTCCTCGTCGCCACCGGCCAGCTCCGAGGGAAGCCGGTCGAGCGGACGGATGTCCTCCCGGAGGTCGCGCGGCTTGATGATCTCCGCCACCCGGTCGGTCAGCTCCGCGTCGTGGATGCCCTCGGACGCGAGGAACGCCTCGGCGACCGGCTGGATGTCGTGCGGCAGGTACGTCTTCCAGCCGCCGAACCAGGGCTCGTGGCTGTGGTCGATCCCCCAGCTGTCCCACCGCTCGACCGCGTGCCCCACCTCGTGGCGCAGCGTCCACTCGACGAGATTGCCGTGCGCCAGGACGTCGGAGACCCCCGCCATCACATGGCGCCGCGGGCCCGGGAGCCCGAGGATGTCGGAGATGCGCAGCCCCTCATAGTCCGCCATCGCCATCGTGTCCATCAGCCATCGCTGCGCCGCCTGGCCGCGGTTGAGCCGGGTGTACATCCAGGACGGCATGTGCAGCGGGTGCGAGATCTCGACCTTCAGGCTGGTGAAGTCGTAGGCGCTGGCCGGGCCCTCACCATGGATGATCCTGATACCGGTGAGCCAGGGGTTGCCTGCCAGGTCCCGCGACGGGAGACCGTCGAACACCTTGGTGATCTTGTTCAGCATGGAGTGGCTGAAGTGCGTCCCGCCGTCCGGCCCGGGACCGACCCGGAGCCCGTACCGGTTGCTCAGCAACTCCTCGCGCTGCGCCGCGCCGGTGTTGCGCAGCCACGCGCCGATCCGCTGGCGTGTGCCACCGGACGTGCCGGGCGCGCTCTGCGGCTGCGGCGGCACGACCAGGTCGGTCAGTACGTCGTCGACGGGCAGCGGCGCGCCGCCGGTCGCCTCCTCCTGCGCCTGCCGCATGATGCGGTCGATGTCCGACTCGTTCGAGCCGTGCCGGGCCGGGTGCGTGTCAGGCAACAGGGCGCGCAGGCCAAGCTCCAGGAACGGGTCGTCCAGCAGCCCGCTGACCTGCAGATGGTCATAGGTGCGCGACGCCCACTGCCGGGTCTCGTCGTCGTTCCTGTGCTGCCGGACCGCCAGCTCGTCGTGCACCTCGTTGAGTGTTTCCCTGGCGATCTGCTCCGCGGTGTGCTCGGTGAGGTCGTCGATGAGCTGACGCTGCGCGTCGTCCACCTCGCGCAGTGAGGTCAACTGCCTCATACCCGGGTTGGGGAACACCGAGGCGAACGCGTCGGTGACCAGCACGACCGTGTGGTTCTTGGGGAAGAGCCCGGTATTGAGCGGGGTCCAGCTGCCCGGATTCCTGTCTGCATGCGCCGTGAGCTGCGCGGACACCTCGGCCAGCGGGCCTACGTACTGCTCGGCCTCGGCCTTTTGGACCCCGACGGCGGCCAGCCACTCGGTGTCGGACACGGCCCCGAGCCCCAGAGCGGTGTCCAGCACCATGAACTGGACCGTGCCGTCCGCCGTCGTCGTGGGGACGCCCACGGCGATGTGGTAGTCCCACTCGACGAGGCCGGGCGCACTGCGGGTGGCGCCCGCCGCGTTGGGGGACAGCACGGACAGCTTCGGCTCGGTGCGGGAGACGATGATCTTCTTGACCGGCGCGCCCCACTGCTGGAGCTTCATCGCCGACAGGTGGGCCCGCAGATAGCAGCCGTCCTCGGGATGCCCGCTGGGCACGGGAAGTTCACCGAAGCGCGGGTGGTGGTACTGCAACTGCTCAAGCCGCGCATACCACTCGTGGACCTGCTCGACGGACGCCGTCGGCACGGTGGTGGGGTCGCCGAGGACGTGCCCGATCAACTCCGCCTGCTGCGGCCCGTGGGCGAGCCCCAGCAGCGAGTCCCTGAGGTCCATGGTGTACAGCTCCATGAACGTGTCCTGGACCGCCCACACCTTGCGCAGATCGCGGTCGAGCCGGTCCAGCAGCTGCACGGCGCCCGCGAAATCGCCGGTACCCAGGTGGAAGGAGAGCCGGGTGACGAACGCCTGCACCTGCGGCTGGGCCTGCGCCGGCACGTCCTTCGCGAGATCGCGCAGATCGAGGTCCCAGCCGCCCGGTACGGAGGCGTAGACGTGCTCCAGGACCTGCACGGCGTGCGTGCTGTCCAGCAGCATCAGCCCCACTGCCGTGTTGAGCGCCACAGGGAGTGTCATCGATGCATGGTCGAAGAACGCGCGGTCGAACTCGTCGATCACCTGCCGCCCCGTCGGCGGGACATGGCCGGCCAGCACGTACATCAGCTGCTCGACGTCCACCCCCCGTATGTCCAGCACGAGCCCGGCGAGCTGCTGCGCCGCCACCTCGTGGCTCAGGTAACCGCCCTGCTGCGTCTCGTGGAACATCTGCTGCCAGAACTGGTCGTCGACCTTCATCAGCTCGTCGACGTTCCAGTCCTGCGGCACCTGGCCGGACTGGACGGCCGGTTCGGAGACCGTGATCCACTCCTGCGACTCCGCCGTGACCTGCTCCGCCGCGGTCATGTCCTGCTGTGCCGCGACGAGTTGCTCGAAGGCGTCGCGCGCGGCCTGCTCGGTCAGGTTCTTCCGCGCTGCCGCCTCCGACAGGGCCTGGACGAGGGGGCCGTGCTGGTCCCCGCTTTCCAGGGCGGTGAATTGGGCCCGCTCGAACTCGTCGGTGGCCGTGAGCGCCTCCGCGAGGTGGTCGGCCGCGACTTCGTACAGGGCGGCGAGCGTGCCGGTGGAGCCGGATGCCGTGGTCCGTCCGGAGAGCTGCGCCGTCGCCCGTGCACGGGCCGCCAGCGCCGCCTGCCAGGCTCGCCGGACCGCTGCCTTCGTGTCGGCGGCCAGCTCATCGGCCGCGTCCAACTTCTGCTCTGCCGTAGCCAGTTGGGCGTCCGCCGCATGCGCGGCCTCCCCGGCGGTGTCCGCCGCCTTCGCTGCCTTCAGCTCGGCCTGCTGCGCCTCCTTGAGCGCGGCCTCGGCCTCGCTCAAGGACTTCCGGATGTCCTCCTGAGCGGCCTGCTCGTCCTGCGGCGCGTGGGTCGTCCCGGCGGAGACCACGGACGTCGGAAGGTGCTCGGGGACCAGCACGTTCCCCTGGGCGTCCAGGAACTGGACCAGCACCGGAGGGGACACCTTGGCCGGCTGGACGAGCGCCTGCACGGAGGGGAGGTCCACCTGCACGTCATCGGCCCCGGCCCACACCGTGGCGCGCTCGCCCAGGTGCTGGGCGAACCAGGACGGGGACTCCGCCTGGCCGTCGCCGCTCCAGGGGACGATCCGCGCCTGCGCGCCCGCCTCCAGGAGCTGGAGCGTGGCGTCGGCCTGCCGGACCGTGTCGGCCCCGGAGCCCAGATACAGGTATCCCGTCGGAACGGGGTGCGGCGGCGCGGACACCGTGTCCGGCCGCGCAGCCGCCGCGTGACGGTCCCGGATCTCCTGCCGGGCGCTCGCGTTGCGCTCCTTCCGGACCAGCGCGTCGTACTGTTCCTGGCGTTCCCTGACGGTCTGTTGGGCGTCCGCGAGCTGCTCGGCGGCGTCGAGCGCCGCCTTGAAACGGCTGTCGGCGACCTTGCCTGCCGCCTGCGTCGCGCCCAGCTCGTCCTGCTTGACCTGCCACGCCCGCTGGGCCGCTGCCACCGCTTCCTGCGCCCGCCGGACCGCATCGGCGGCGGCCCGCTGCGCCCGCCTGCTCGCCTCGGCCGCCTGCGCCGCGGCCAGCTCCGCCTTCGCCTGCTCGTGCGTCTCCTGGGCCGCGGTCAGCCGGGTCTCGATGCCCGGCACGTCGATGCCGTCGAGGTGTTGCACGGCCTGCGCGAGGTAGTGCTCGGCGCGGGCCGTGTCGGTGGCCGTGGTCGCTGCCTCGACCCGCTGCGTCCAGCGCTTGTGCTGCCGCACCGCGTACCGGTCGGACCTGGCCTGCCGTACGGCCCGCTCGGCGCGCGTCACCTCGTCCCTCGCGGCCTCGGTCCGGGGCTTCGGGCCGATGAGCTCGGAGGCCGCCGGCTCCTGGGGGGCGTGCGCGGACGTGTCGGAACCGGCCTGCTCGGTCGCGTGAGTGTCCTGAGAGGTGTCCTGAGGGGTGTGCGTTTCGGGTCGCGGGCTCTCCAGCTCGGTCACCGTCCCGTTCGCGCTGCTGGTCGAACCGTGGCCGTCGAGCGGCCCGTTCGTGTGCGTCGCGCCGTCCTGCTGGAGGTCCTGGAAGGTCTTGATGCGGGGTTCGCGGGTGGCCGCCGCGCGGGTCGTGCCGGGCTTGGTGTCGCGGGCCGGCGTGCCCTTGGCGCGGGTCTCGCGCTCCTCGCGCGCCTTGGCCAGCTTCTCGTTCTGCGCCCGGTAGTCGACGGTTTCCTGCGTACCAGCGTGGGTGTCCTGGGACGTGGTCTGCGCGTCGGGACGCCCCGACTCCTGGTCAGCGCCCGCTGACGTGCTCTCCAGCTCCGCGGCGGACGCCTTCTCGGCGCGGTCCGTCCGCTCCTTGTGCAGTTGCGCCAGATTCCGGTTCTGCGCGCGGTAGTCGGCGGCGGTGTCCGAAGCCGGTGCCTCGTCACGGGCGCGGGCCAGCTCGGTGTGCGCCTCGTCCAGCAGCCGGTCGGCCTGCGTCGCGTCCCGGCCGTGCGGCCCGGAGCGGACCTGCTCGAACTCCTGCACAGCGGCCACGACCCGGCCCTGCGCCGCGACATCGGGGGACTTCTTCAGGTCGCGGAGCGCGTCCTCAAGTGCCTGCTTCCCGGCGTCGTAGGCACCGGAGGCCAGGCCCTCCTGGAAGCCCTTGCGGAAGACGTCACCCGACGTCTTCTCCTTGGCCAGCCAGTCCTCGGTATCGACGTTCCGCTCGCTCCGGAACCGCTCGTGGAGCGTGGTCCAGTCGTGCCGGAAGGCCGCCGCGTCGCTCGCGAAGCCACCGAGATCCGCGTCGTCGATGTGGTCCGCGAGGCCCTGCACATCGCCGTAACGGCCGCGGAAGACCTCGCCGGCGTCGCGCACCGTCGACTCCAGACGGATATCCGACGCGATCCGCGCGTCGATCCCCTCCTGGATGAGGTCCGCTTCCGCGCGCCACTCCATCAGGCGCGCATCGGCGTTCCTGCCGGTCCGCGCCGGTTCACCGGCCTTGAGGAAGCCGATGTGCTGCTCGGCGGCGGTCGCCAGCTCCTGTGCCTTCGCCTCGATGACGCGCTGTTCGCCCTCGGTGCTGAGACCGTTGCCGTGCCCGTGCACCTTGTCGCGCACGGCGTCGACGGCGTCGTGCAGCTCCTGGTGGAAGTCGAGGCGTCCCCGGAGCGCGGACGGCGTCAGCAGGGTGCCCGTCTCCTCCGCGAGGGACTTGCCGTCCGCGGGCGACTGCTGCCCTGCCGTGACCGGCTGCTGTTCCGCGAGGGCCGGGTCCTCCTTGAGGGCGTGGCCGGGCAGCGACTGCGGCGGGTGCTCGGCGCCCCAGCGGTTCGCGACGTGGTGCAGATCCCGGCGGAGGCTCGCCTTGGCGTCCCTGACCACCTGGTCCGTGACGCCGGTGTGTTCCTCGGCGAGGGTGTCGATGGCGCGGTCGCCCTGCGGCGCGATCTCGTACTCGACCGTGAGGTCGCGGAGCAGATCCGCCTCTGCGGCGTTCAGCGCCTTCTCGGCGGTGGCGGAGTGCTGGGCGCCGTACCGGCGGAAGCCGTTCGGGCTGTGGTAGGCGTCCGCGAGCCGGTGGACCGCCTTCTCGTGCTGGAGGGAGCGCAGCACATCCGCGTGGGTGTGGGCGGCGTCCGGGCCGCCGTCGATCTTGCCCTGGTATCCGTCGAAGGCCGTCAGCACCCGCTCGGCACGGGTCAGGATCTGCCGGGCGTGGTCGAAACGGGCCTCCAGCGTGTCCTGGAGGTTCGAGCGCGCGGCGTCGGACGCCTTCTTGAACGCGGTGGGGTCGACCGATGACGCCAGGTCGCGGGAGGCGTCGCGTGCGCTCCGTGCCTCCTTGAGCGCGTCGGCGACGTACTCCTTCTTCACCAGCTCGATGAGCCGGGACCGCTGCGCCGCCTCCTTGGGAAGCTGCTCGTGCGCGTAGGCGTCCACGCGCTGCGCTGCCGACGTGGTCAGGTGCGCGTCGGCCAGCCGCTGGTGGTAGCGCTCGCCCAACTCGCCGATACGCAGCTCGAATTGCTGCTTCCAGGACTTCTCAAGTGCCGGACGCGCGTGGGCGGACGACCCCTTGGGCGCGCCGCCGACGATCTCGTCGAAGTCGCGGACGAGGTCGTGGTGCAGCGTGTCCAGGATCGTTGTGCGGTCCGCCTCCGTCAGATGCGGCTCCGGCCCGCGCTCGCTCTCCGGGGCCGCCGTACGGGCCGCGTCGGACTCCTCCACCCAGCGGCTGTACTCCGCGTCCGCCCGCTGCGCGAGGGTGTCCAGATCGGCGTTCCGCTGGACGGCGAGATCCATGCGGGTGTCGTAGTGGCCCAGCAGGTGGGACGTGGCCGAGGGGAGGGAGAACGAGGTGATGGGTGTGTCGTGGGACGCCGCGGCTGTCTCGTGGCCCGCGGTCTTGTCCGTGGACACACCGGTGCCCTCGTGCTGCGTGACGTGCTCCGACGCCTGGCCGGAGGTGTCGTGGGGCTGCTGGTGCTGCTGGGTCTGCTGCGTGTGGTCCGTCGTCGGGGTGTCGTGCGTGGTGACGGTGTCCTCGGCGGCGGACTGCGTCTGGGGGGTGTCGTGCGTCTGCCGGGTCTGGACCTGCGTCGGCTGCTCGTGGGTCAGGCCGGTGCCGTCGACGGGCTCTGCCGGGTGCGTGCTCTGTCCGGCCGGCGGCGCGCCCGCGTCCTTCGCGCTGCCTGCGTCTGCCGTCGCGTCGGCTGCCTTCGCCGCCGCCTGCGTCTTGAGTCCGGCCCGATGCCGCTGCTCGGCCTGCTGGCGAGTGCCCTTCTCGAAGGAGTCCGAGCCGCTCTTCTCTTCCTCAAGCCACTGCTTCAGGTCGGCGCTGTCCTTGCCGTGGAAGCGGTCGTGCAGCGCGACCCAGTCGTGACGGAAGGAGGACGCCACGTCCGCGTACCCGTCCTCGTGGGGGGAGGTGAACCCGTCGTATTCGACGAACCGCCTCTCGAAGGTGCGGCCGGCTTCGGCGACCGCGCCCTCGCGGTAGGAGTCCCGGTCCAGGTGGGTGCGGAGGTCGTCCAGGACCTTGTCGGACGTGGCCCGCCACTCCTGGAAGCGCGGGTCGAGTTCCTTGCCGAGCAGCGGTTCCCGGCCGGTACGCAGCCCGCCCAGCAGGGATTCGGCATCCGCCTTCAGCTGTGTGGTGAGGTCCTTGACGACCCGCTCGACGGCCGCCTCGTCGTGCGTCAGGTTGTTCTCGGTGGCGTCGCGCAGTTCCGTGACGCGCTGGTTGACCTCGGAGTGGTACTGCAGCCGGTCGCCGAGCGCCCGCCCGGTCAGCATCGAGTCGGTGCTGCGCTTGCTCCACGACACCGCCTCGCCGAGCCCGTTCCGGGTCGGGTGGGCGCCGCCGTTGAACGAGGTGAACGCATCGTTCACGGTGGCGCGGAGGTCCTTCTTGAGGCTCTCCAGCGCGTCGGCCTTGAGGTTGTCCAGCGCTTCGCCGGACGGCTTGCCGCCGGAGTCCCGCACGTGCACGGAGACCGCGTCGTCCAGCTTCTCCTTCAGCCCCGGCAGCAGGTCCTTCTCGACCCGCAGGTGCTCCTGGAGGCGGGTGAGAGTGCGGTCCAACGCGAAGTCGGCCGCGTCCTGGCGTCCCCAGCCCCCGGATTCCAACTGCTTCATGTCGCGGAACGAGTCCAGCAGTTGATCGCGGGCGGACAGCTCCCAGCCCTTCCTGCCGCCGTCGTTGAAGTGATCGTCATCGACGCGGGCGCTGCTGCCGCGCTTGCCCGATGCCGCGTCGTAGTGCTCCATGAAGCGGTCGACGCGCGCCTGCACGTCCTTGGCGAACGCGAACCGTTCCGCCTCGGTGCCGACCGTGTGGGTCTGCTCCGGTGCGAGGTCCTTCGCACTGTCGATGTCCGCCTGGTACTTCTCCCGGACCGACTTCACGAGTTCCGGGTCGAGCGGGTGTTCCTTGTCCGCCGGGGACAGGTGCTCGTCCCGCGGCCGGTCGTTGGCCGTCAGGTCCCGCTCGGCCGCCGAGTGGCGCACGTCGAAGCGCTCGGGCAGCGTGTTGACGAGCTGCTCGTGGAACTCGTCCCAGGTCTTGCGCAGCGCATGGTGCTCGCCTGTGGTGAGCGGCTGCCCCTCGCCGACCTCGGTCAACTTCTTGAACTCGGCGTGGAATTCGGCCGTGACCTCGTCCAGTACGGCCGCACGGTCCACCTTGGTGGGCCGGTCCATGGAGGTGCCCAGCAGATTGCGGCGCTCGGCCGTGGCCCGTGCGTCCTTCCGCTCCGCCGCGGTGAGGCCGGCCTTCTCCTCGTCGCTCATCTGACGGACCCGCTCGTCCAGCGGCATCCAGTCCTTGGCCGCCGCGTCCACCTTGCCGGACAGCTCCTGCAACTGCCGGTTGCGGGTTTCGGCCAGTTCGAGCACGTACGTGTAGTGGTCGGTGAGCTTTTCCTTGGCGGCGGTGTGCGCGGCGTCCACCGCGGGGTCCTTGCCCGGCGCGGGGGAGGGCTCGGCGTCCTTCCAGTGACCGCCGTCCAGCCGCCCGTCCGACCAGACCTTGTCGTAGCCGGACATCCAGTCCTTGTGGAAGTCCGATTCCAGCGAGTCCATCTTGGACGAGGGAAGGCCGTGCCCGTCGCCGACCAGCCCGTGCCATACCGACTTGGCCTCGGCGGCGGTGTGCGGCAACTGCTCCGCGGTCTTCGCCAGGCCGGGCGCCGAGTCCTTGAGGTCGGTGAGGTGGTGCTCCAGGTTGTGCAGCGCCTTGTTGACGTGCTGCGGCGAGTAGTCGGTGCCGTTCAGCTGCTTGCGGGCGTCGGCCACCGCGTCCACGGAGAGGTGGTCGAGCCGGGAGCGCACCCAACTGCCCTGCTTGCCGAGGTCCTCCCGGCCCGGCAGGGATTCGTGGGTGGCCTTCCACTGCCGGTGGGCCTCGGCCTCGAAGGTGAAGCGCCCGGAAATGCTCTTGTCGAGACGGGTCAGGGCGTGCTTCGTGGTGGTGTCCACGCCCACGGACCTGTCGTCCAGCGGGTCGCGCCTGATGTCGGCGAGCAGGTCGTGGGCGGACCGGTGCAGTGACGCCTGCACGCTGCCGGAGTGCTGCCGCAGATCGTGCGCATGCTGGTGCGGGTTCGCGTCGTCGCCGAAGCGGTCGGGCAGTCCGTCGAGGAAGTGGCGGATGTCCTCGGTCGCCTTCAGCTCGGCCGCGAGCTTCTTGCCGACGCCTGCCTCGACCTTCCCCCACTTCTCCGACGCGCGGGTCAGCGCCGCGTGCTGCGCCTTGGAACTCGGCCGCTTGGGGAGCGACTTCAGCTCGTCCTGGAGTATCTGCTCGAACTTGGCGCGGGACGCGGCGCCGTAGCGCTCCCGGATCTCCGCCATGTCACGGTCGGACCAGCCGCTACCGGACTCCTTCCAGTTGGTCAGGTGCCGCTCGACCATCTGGTCCGTGGCGCTGAGGTTTTCGTGGGTCCTGGAGTGCAGTGTGATCCGGTCGGGCAGCCCCTTCTTGAGGTTGTCGGCCATCCGGGAGAAGTGCTCGCCCGGCTCGTGGACCATCCAGTGCGGCTCCTCGTGCAGCTTGCCGTAGCTGCTGTCGAGGGCGTGCTCCAGGCTGTTCCGGTACCCCTGGGACGCGGCGTTGACGACCTCCGGGGGGTGGCCATCGGAGTTCCAGCGCTGCTCGGCCCGGTCCACCGCATTGTCGATGCGGGTGTCCAACTCCGGCCGCATGTTGTGCAGTTGGGCGCGGCCCCGGATGGTGCTGCCGAGGTTCTTCAGCTCCTGCGCCCACTGCTTCTCGGCCTTGGCGAGTTCGGACCCGCTGGGTGCGGGCTTCTCGCCGTCCGCGCGGAACAGTTTGTCGAACTTGCCCTCGGCGTCCTGGACGAGCTTGTCGAACACCGCCTGACGTCCATCGGCGTCCATCTTGCGCAGCGCCTTGGACGTCTTCGTCAGCTCGACGAACTTGTCCCGCAGCTTCTCGGCGCCCGTCTGGAGCTTCTCGTTCAGGGCCTTCTCATGGGTGAAGGACTGCCGCTCGGCCTCCACCTTGTCGGCGTAGGACTTCTTCACCCCCTGGTTCTCGTCCGACCAGGCCCGCTCCTTCTCGGCGTTCTTGGCGTGGCCTTCGGAGTCCGACGGGGCGTGCTCGGATTCCGAGCGGGCGCCGGGACCGTGCTCCCCCGGCCGTGCGGCCTGGGGGTGCTGACCTGCCGAACTGCCCGCCTCGTGGGAGGGGTTGGCGTGCTCGCTCGACGCGGAGGCGCTGTGCCCGCTCTCGTGTGCGCTGCCCGGGGCGGACGCGTGGTGATCGGCGGAGGACGCGGACGAGGTCTCCGAGGGGCGCGACTCCTGCTTGCCCGCGCCCTCCTTGGCCGACGTGGCGCCCGGCTTCTCCGTGGCGTTCGCGCCCGGCTTGTCGCCGGTGGCGCCCGGCTTGCCTTCCTGGCCGACCGTCACCTTGTCGTTCGCCTGGCCGCCCGGCCTGTCCGACTTCGCCCCGGCCCGCTCCCCAGGGTTGGCCCCCGGCTTCTCGCCTGCGGTGGCGCCGGGCCTCTCCGATGTGTGGGTGGTGGTCTTGTCGGACGTGGTGGTGCCGGACTTCTCCGATGTGTGGGTGGTGGTCTTGTCCGACGCGGTGGTGACCGGCTTGTCCGTGGTGGTGGGCTTGTCGGTGACACCCGGCTTGTCCGTCGCGGTGCTGCCCGGCTTCTCGCCCGCCGTGCTGCCCGGCTTCTCCGACGTGTGGGTCGCCGGCTTCTCGGACGTCTGCGCCGTCGGCTTGTCGGTGGTGTGGGCTCCCGGCTTGTCGGTGCTGTTCAGGCCGGACTTGTCGGTGCCGCCCGGCTTGTCCGCCGGGGTGGTCACCGGCTTGTCCGTGGCGGTGGTGCCGGGCTTGTCGGTGCCGGTGGTGCCGGACTTCTCCGACGGTCCGACGCCCGGCTTCTCGTTCGCCTGCGCCGGGTGCGTGGTGGCGGGCTGGTGCTGCTCGGCGTGCTCCGTGGAGCCGCCGGGCCGCTCCACGGGCTGGTTGCCCTTGCCGCCCTCGGTGGAATGCGGGGCCTGCGTCTGGTGGCCCGGCTCCGTCTGCGGGGTCTTCCCGGCCGAGCCGGTCTGGCCTTCCTGCGCGGCGTGCTTGCCGCCGTCACCGGACTTCGCGGCTCCGGTGGGCCGGGATTCGGAGCCCGGGGTCTGGTGGGTGGGGCTCGACGTGGTCGGCTCGGTGCCGTGCCCTGCGCCCTGCTTCCCGGTCGGTCCGTGGCCGGACGAGGTGGCGGGCGGCGTCTCATCCGCCCCGTTGCGGCGGCCCGGCGAAGGCGACACGTCGGTCGGGTTCGGGTGGACGGGCCCGTTGTTCTTGCCGGACGGCGTCGTGGTGTGGGGGGTGGGCGCCCCGTCCTCGGGGCGCGCGGTGTGCGGCTTCGGACCGGTCGTGCCGGTCGACGAGGTCTGCCCGACCGGGCCTTCCGTCGTCGGCTTGACCGTTGAACCAGGGCGCGGGTTCACCGGGTCCTTGCCCATGCCGGAGCCGGTCCCCGCCGACTTGTCCGGCGCCGTGGTGACCTGCTGCGGCCGGGACGTCGAGCCGTTGGTGGGGTGGACACTGGACGAGGTGCCGTCGACGGGCTTGGTGATCACCGTCTCGGCGCCCTTGCCCGGGTTCACCGCCTTGGCACCGCCGGTGCCCGACTTCACCGTCGACGCGACTCCGCCGGTGGGCGGTGAGAAGTTGCCCACCGGGACGGTGGTGCCCACGTCGCCCGTCGGCGTCACACCGTGCTCACCCGACGTATTGACCGTCGGCGGATCCATCGCGGGGCCGTGCGTCTTGTCGCCCGCCCAGCTCTTGGCCGACTCGATGCCCTTCAACGCAGGTCCGAACAGGCCGGCCCCGCCCGCCAGGCCCATGTTGAGCGCTTCGTTCTTCCACCAGTCGCTGTCGAACTTCAACTCGGTGTGGGTGGCGGCGGCGCCGATGGCAGTGGTCGCCGCGTCGATGCCGAGCTGCGCTCCGGCCTGGAACGCCACATCGACGGCGACGGCCGCGCCGAAGACCGCCGCCTTGGCGACGGCGTTCGCGGCGGAGGTGACGGCCTCCATGACGGCGGTGAAGCCTCTGAGGAGGGCACTGAAGACGGGCAGCCCGGCCGTCACCAAGCTGAGGACGAGCCCGACCGTCGCGGAGATGATCTCCTTGATGATGTCGTTCAGCGCGTCCTGCTGCTGCTGCTCCTGAAGGTTCTTGATGTAGTCGCCGTAGGCATTGATCTTGTTGCCCATGTCCCGCGCCGCGTCAACGGCCACCTGAAGGTGCTGGTCGTGGACCTGGTTCCAGGTGGTCTGGACGGTGTTGTTGGCGTCACCGGTCCACAACATGCCGTGCACGGACGTGTCCATCGACGACATCTGTTCCCACAGCATGTCGCTGAAGTGGATCCAGGCATTGCCCAGCTTGTAGATGTTTTCGGTCACCGTCGGATCGATGCTGTACATGGCGACATCACCTAGAGGCTGGAGCGGGAGGGGAGAGGGGGAGCGGACGGGCGCGTGGGTCGCGCGCCGGTCAGTAGGTCTCGCTGATCGCGGTGACCGAGGGGTCGCCGAACGCGGTGCCGTGGATGACGCCGTCGTCGGGCTGCGGGCTGCTGCTGCCGTTGCCGTTCATCTGGTTGGAGAAGTCCGTGAACTCCTTGATGATCACGTCTTCGGCGTGCAGGTAGTTCGCCCCGGAGGCGCTCAGCGCCTGCGCGGTCCGCGCGATGACACTGGTCTTCTCGCTTTCCGGGTTCTTCTCGTTGCCGAAGGCGGTGGTCATGCAGGCTTCCAGGCGTGTGAAGAAGTCCTCGGCCTCCGCCTGGGTCGCGCCCGCCCAGCCGAGTTCGAGTTCCTGCAACGTCGAGAAGATCGTGCTGACCTGGGTGGAGATGTCACCCACCAGACCGCCTTGGCCGTCCGTGCCGGCGACCTTGGCGCCCAACGCCCGCAGCACTTCGGCGTCGACGTTGATCGAGGTGTTGACCGGCGCGACCGGGTCGTGTTTGCCGTATGTGACCGAAGGGAGGTTCGGAGGGGTAGTGCTCACCTGTGCTCCTGCGAAAGTCGTACGGGGGTGCCGGCCGGCGCGACCGCGCGTGACAGGAGGCGGTTGCTGCCGCGGCCCCGGCCCGGCGCGGTCTCAGTTCTTCTTGTGGAAGTTTTCGGTGTTGGTCTCTTCGGCCTGCTTGTACTCCTCGTACGCCGCATTCATGCGGGTCACCATCTCGTGGAGGAGCTCGACGAGTTCGCTCATGTTGTTGCCGAACTCGACCTGGAGGGCGCCGAAGGACTCGCCTGCCGGGCTGCGCCAGCTGCTCTGGGCTTGCTGGAACGCCGCCTTCACCTGTGAGACGTCGCTCTCGATCGACGTCGTACAGCCGCGCACCGTGCCGATGGCGTCGCGCAGTTGCGCCAGGTCGACTTTGAACTCTGCGGGGGTGAGGGATCCTGTGGCCACCAGGCGAGCCTAGACGGCGGTGATCATCCGGAGGAATTCCCCTGTTCCTGCGGGACCGGTGTCCAAGAACGGGGACCTGGCTCACGGCCGGAGCATCGGGTGGGATGGGATCGAGCGCACCCTACCCGACCGCACCTCAGGAAGGCAGCTGTGGCCACCACTCCGGAGAATTCACGACACGGACCGCCTCGGAAGGACGAGGAGGACGGCCCCGAGGCCAAGGGTGACGGCTCCGCGCCGGACTCTCACTACGCGGATGTCCCCAACCTGACGATGATCTGGGGCGACGCCCCGCCCATCACGTCCTTCGCCCCGACCACGCAGAACGGCAACGGCCAGGACCTCAGCCAGAACCAGCAGGTCGGCACCCACCCGGCGATCAACGTCAGCATCGGCAGCATCGTCGACGCGATGCAGGGGATGCTGGCGTCGTCCAGGACAGCGGTCGACGGCTATCAGGAGCTCCAGCAGACGGTGAAGGAAGCCGTGTTGGGCGGCTCCGTCTTCGGCCAGCAGGCGACCTACGAGGACCTGGGCGCGGACGACGGCAGCACCTTCGTGGACGGCCAGGGCGACACCCACGAACTGATGAGCCACGCCTTCGACGACGACCCGCCGCCCAAACCGGATGAGAAGGTGCGGGAGGCAGCCAAGCTGTACGCCGAGGCGATGAACCCGGCGATGACCCGGGTGCTGAAGCAGTGCGCCGATGCCATCGCGCTGGGCGGCCAGTTCATCGTCCGGATGGACCGGGCCGGCAGCTTCTACGCCCAGGCGGACCAGCAGTCGATCTTCCCCGCACCGACCGGTGAGCGGTGGACGACCTGACGCGAGCAGGTACGCCGACGCCAACGGGCCGGGAATGACGTGCGGTTGACGCACGCACCCCGGCCCGTGGTGTCTCACCCCGCGTGCAGCGCGGGAATGTCCTCCGGCAGCAGCGTCACCAGATCGTCCGTGTCGGACCCGGCCTCGCCTTCGCCCGGCATCATCAGGGCCGCGTGATCGGCGAGCCGGGCCGCGTGACGCTCCGTCATCCGCTGGAAGAGCTGGCGCGCGGTGCGGCCGTTGCCGAAGCGGTCGTCGCGTTCGACGCCGGCGAAGTAATCGGCGAGCGCCGCCGAGGTCTCGTCGCCCAGCTCGTACTGGTGGTGCTCGGCCTGCTGCCGCACGATGCCGACGAGTTCGTCGGAGTCGTAGTCGTCGAAGAGCAGGGTCCGGGTGAACCGTGAGGCCAGGCCGGGGTTGGCGTCGATGAACCGGCCCATGTCGTCGGGGTAGCCGGCCACGATCACCACCACGTCCTCGCGGTGGTCCTCCATCAGCTTCACCAGCGTCGAGATGGCCTCAAGACCGAAGTCCGAGCCCTGGCCGTGCGGCACCAGCGCGTACGCCTCGTCGATGAAGAGCACGCCGCCGACGGCCTGCCGGAAGACCGCGGTGGTCTTCGGCGCGGTGTGCCCGACGTACTCGCCGACCAGCGAGCCGCGGTCCGCCTCGACGAGGTGCCCGCGGGTCAGCAGCCCCAGCGCGGCCAGCAGCCGGCCGTACAGCCGGGCCACCGTGGTCTTGCCGGTACCCGCGTTCCCGGCGAACACCAGGTGGCGGCTGAGCGGGGGCGGCGGCAGGCCGGCCTCGGTACGGCGGCGGACCAGCTGCATCAGCTTGACCAGCGTTTCCACGTCCTGCTTGACGCGGTCCAGGCCGATCAGGCCGCGGAGTTCGGCGAGCAGCTCCTCCAGCGTCTCGGCGGGCGGCGCGGTCTCGGTGGTGCCGACCGGTGTGCCGCCGGCGCGCGAGCCGCCCGACGGCATCGGGGTCGCCCCGGGCGCGGGCGCGACCGCGCGCCCGGACTCCGGCAGGGTGCTGTCCTTCACCGCGTCGACCCGGCACTCCTCGAAGACCGGCTCGGCGCCGTCCGCGAGTTTGAGGTCCTCGTCGGTGTCGCGGATCAGGCAGCGGCGCAGCACCGGCTTGGCGTCCTTGCCGACGTACACCGCGGGGAACCCGGTGGCGCCGATGTCGCAGTCCGCCAGGAGTCCTGACGCGCCGTCGGCGATGTAGACGCCGTTCTTGGCGGCGCGGGTGACCCGGGTCGAGCTGATCCGGGGCCTGGCGCCGGTCCACAGCACCAGGGCGCTGCCCTTGCTGTCGGTGATCTCGCAGCCGTCGAGCCACGCGGTGCTGCGCTCGCCGAGGAACACACCGGCCGACCGGCTGCCGCGCACCCGGGTGTCCGCGACCAGCGCGCCGGTGCCGGCCGTCACGTCGAGGCCGGTGCCGCAGTCCTCGATCTCGCAGCTGTCGAGGAGCGGGCGGTGCTCGGTGGACAGGCTGACGCCGGTGCCCGCGTCCACCACCCGGCAGCGACGTGCCGTCAGGTCGCCGCCGTCCACGGCGATGCCGGTGAGTTCGGCGGCTTCGACGCGGGTGCCGGTGAGGGTGAGCAGGGCCCGCTCGGTGACCCGTACGCCGTGCTGCGGGGTGCCGCGCAGTTCGCAGTCGCGGACCGTCGCGCGGGCCGAACCCGCGAGGTGCACGGCGGTGAACGCGCTGTCGGTGACCGCGCATTCGGTGAGGGTCAGACGGGCCTCGTCGGTGACGAAGACGCCGTTGGCGCGGGAGCGGGCCAGGCCGCCGCCGCGTACCTCGACGTCCGCGGTGCCGCCCGCGGCGAGTCCGCTGTCGGCCGAGTCGCCGACGGTGGTGGTGTCAAGGCGCAGTACGGCGCCCTCGGCGGCCAGCACGCCCACGCCGCCGGATTCGTCGACCCGGCAGTCCCGCAGGGTGACCAGCACAGGCCCTGCGGCCTGGACGCCGGTGCCGCCGCTGCGGGCGATCTCGCAGTCGTGCAGCAGCACTCCCGCGGTGCTCCCCGATGCCCCGGCGTCGCCTTCGGGGCCGCTGCCCGCGTCGGTGTCGGGCGGCAGCGCGGGGCCGCCGGTGCCCGACGCGGTGACCAGGACGCCCTGTGCCGCGCTGCCGGTCAGCCGGCAGGAGCGCAGCACGGGACGGGCGTCGTCGTCGACGCGGAACGCGGCCGACGCGGTGCCGGTCAGCTCGCAGTCGGTGAAGCTGCCGCGGGCCGGGCCGCGCATCAGGACGCCGTACCCGGCCACCGCGCTGACGGTGAGTCCGGTGACCGTGGCGTCCGCGCCGTGCTCGACGAGCAGGCCGGTGCCGTCGACGTCGGTGACCGTCACGCGCTCCAGGACGGCCCGGCTGTCGCCGCCGAGGCGCAGCGCCGGTGTGCCGGTGCCGTGCACGCGGCAGTCGCGCAGGGTGGGGGCCGCGGTGCCGGTGATGTCCACCCGGCCGCCGGTGATCTCACAGCCGTCGAGCACCACCGTGCCGCCCGTCATGGACACCGCGGGCTGGTCACCGTCCAGGCCCTGGACGGTGAGCCCGCGGACCTCGCCCGCGCCGCCGAGCACGGTCAGCGGCGTGCCGCGGGTGGCGACCAACTGGACGGTGCCGGGGCCCTGTTCGGCGACCAGGGTGACGTCCCGGTCCAGTGTCAGGTTCTCGGGGTAGGTGCCGGGCTGGACGGAGATGACCGTGCCGGGTCCAGCGGCGCGCAGTGCCGCGCCGATGGTGCGGTGCCCACCCCAGCCCCGGGCTCCTACGCGCAGTGCGGCTGCGCCGCTGGACCGCCCGATCATGCCGGGGAGCAGCTGAGCTGGACCGGCGCGGCAGCGTCGTGCGCGTGCTTGGTGGACGACGTGTAGTCGATGCCGGTGTTGAACATCTTGAGCGTCACCTTGCCGCCGCTGACCTTGAACGGCCCACGGGAGAGCCACTTTCCGGCGTTGTGCACCTGGTCGACCTGGAAGGTACCGGCGGCGGTGCCGCCGCTGTGGTCGGAGTTGTAGAGGGCGTACTCCGCCGGATTGCCGCCCACGTACTGGATGTTGGAGTTGCCGGGGACGTAGACGGACAGCTCGCAGGAGGCGGCGCCCTTGATCTTGGCGCTGTAGTCGAACTTCCACAGCACGTACTGCGTCGCGTCGTGCGAGGTCTTCGACCCGGACATGGGGACGGAGAGGTACTGGCCGTTGCAGCCGGAGCCGGTGTAGCCGCCGGTGGAGGACCTGAGCCAGCCGGATGAACCGTTGCTGAAACTGGGGTCCTTGGTCCAGATCTTGGCGGTGGCGCTCGACGGGCAGCCGTAACCGGCGAGGCCGGTGTAGGCCGGGGTCGCGGCGCGGGAGTACGTCTTGCCGTGGGCCTCGGCCTTCTGGGTCGCGGCGCTGGTGGGGGGAGTCTTCGACGAGCCGGTGGAGTCGGGGGATGGGTTCGTGGAGTCCGGCTGGGTCTGGATGTTGTTGCCCGAAGTCCCCTGCCCGGCCCCTTGTCCGCCCGAGCCGCCGCTGCTTCCTCCGGTCCCTCCGGCGGGGCCGTCGTTGTGGCCCGCGGGGCGCTTGCCGTGCTGGTCGGCGCTGGCGGTGGCCCCGGCGGGTGAAGCCTTCCCCGCCTCGTTCTTCTCGTCGCCCTTGCTGGTGAGCGCGCCGATCGCGAGGGCGCCGAGGCTCAGTGCGGCGACCACCGCGATGCCTATCGCCACCAGCCGCTTGCCCGGCTTGCCTTGCTCGCCATCGGGCCGGACGCCGCCCACGAACGCGGAGACGAAGCCGTGCCGGTCCTCCTCCGCCAGGCGGCCGGGCGCCTCGGCGGCGGGCTCCTTTGGCTTCTCCTGGTCAGCCACGTGCTCTCCAATATTCAGGACTGGTATGGGACTGCGGCACAGAATACCGCTGATGGGTTAACAGATAAGTCCCCAGAGGTAAATAAATTAACGTGCGGACTGTGCCTATCGACCCGTTAACGGAAGTATTACGTAATCGTAATCTCCCGCGCGGAACCGTACCGTCGGTTCCTTCGTCGCAGGTCAGAGTGGCAGTTGCGACTCACCCCGTCACCGATCGAACACTCATGTAGTGGTTCTGTTATACATAGCCATCGGTCCGTGCACTGCCGACCCGGTCCAGTACATTGAACGTACACCGAGTCGGTTTCCGGATGATGCGTCGATCCGGGGACCGGAAGTGCGACGCATTGATCTGAGGACGGGAACACGCATGTCTAATTGTGCGCGAATTGCCATTATTGAGCATCAGAACCTCGTCCGGCACGGACTCGAGCGAGTGCTCTCCCAGAGCCCCCGGCTGGATGTGATCGCCGCGGTGGAGTCCGTACAGGACTTCTCCCGTGTGCCGCTCGGTGCCGAGGGACTCGACGCCATCCTGTTCGGCCCGCCCGTCCGCGAGGACGAGATGGAGGGGGAGTCGTCGGTGCAGACGGTCGCTCACCTCGCCGCCTGCGCACCGGTCCTGGTCGTCTCCGAGTTCAGCCGGCCGAGCCGGGTGCTCGACACGGTCCGGGCCGGAGCGCTCGGCTGCGTCACGGGACAGGTCGACGACGACGAACTGCTGCGCGCCGTCGACACCGTCGTCGCGGGCGGCTTCCACCTCGCGCCGACGCTGGCCCCCCGCATGCACGCGGAGCTGCGCGAGCCCACCGGGGCGGAACCCAGAACGCTGGCCCGCCGCGAACTCGAAGCGCTGCGGCTGCTCGCCGAAGGACTGACGCACAGTCAAATAGGCCGCAGAATGGGCCTGACCGAGGCCACCGTCAGCACCTACGTCAAGCGGATCAGAACCAAGCTCAACGTCGGGAACAAGGCCGACCTCACCCGCACCGCCATCGAACTCGGCCTGCTGCGGGAAGCGGGCACCGCGCCGACGCGAGCGGCTGCGCCGGTCCGTGGCACCGGAAGGCCCCGCTCCCTGCTGCTCGGCAAGGAGTGACGGAGCGGGCAGGGGCGGTCGCGCCGCTCGATCCCCTTGTGCAGGCCGGGCCGGCAGCGCCGACCTCCCGCCCCGCTCCGCCGCGCCCGTCACAGATTCCGACCGATCCCCATCAGCTGGCCGAAGACGCCGAACGCGGCAACCGTCAGCGGGATGGCGAACGCGCCAAGCACCGCGCCGAGTCCGCCGAACCAGGTGGGGCGGCGCAGCGGCGGCAGCTCAGGACGCATCAGCCGCCGGAACCCGTACAGCACCAGCACGCCACCGATCACCAGCGAGGCCACAGGACCGGACCAACCGGGCAGGTCCAGCTGGCCGGGGCCGGCCAGCAGCAGCGTGAAGAGGCCGATCGCACCGGCGATGCCCACCGGCGCCACCTCGACCACGACCTTCGCCGACCCGGCGCGCAGCAGCAGGCCGAGACCGATGCACGCGGTGATCGCGGCGGCGAACGGGGACTCCCCGTCGGAACCGAGCAGCACCAGCGAAACGGCGGTCACCAGGGACAGCGCCCCGCCCCACAGGGCGAGCAGCAGCATCGCGGTGCGTACGGCGCTCTCCAACTCCGGGCCTTCCGGGGCGGTGTCACCACTCGGAGCGTGCCGCCGGTAGCCGAAGGCGGCCACCCGGCCGGCCGTCGCCGGAGCGATGAGGAGCAGACCGAACGCGACCACCGAGATCACCGCGGCGCACTGCGCGGTGTCCGCCTTGAGCAGCGCGAGCCCTGCGGTCAGCACCGTGGCGATCACGGAACCGAGCAGCACCGCCGCGGTCGTCACACCCATCGACGCGACGCAGGCCAGCACCGCGCCGACGAGTACCCCGCCGGCCAGGCACAGCGCGGTCACCCCGTCCGGGGTCAGCGCCGTCTGCGGCGCCGCGTCCCGTGCCACCAACTCCCAGGAGGCGACGGCCAGAGCGGGGATCGCACACAGCGCGAGCGCCAGCCGTACGGAACCCGGTACGGACCAGCGCCGTTCGGCGGCCAGCCAGCTGAGCGCCGGCAGCACCAGGCCGAGCGCCGCGGCTGCGGTTCCGATGACCGCGGAGTCGATCGGCTCCAGAAAGGCGACCAGCAACAGTGCGCCGATCCACCAGGCGAGGCCGCAGGCCATCACCGTGACGGTGCGCGAGCGGGCGTCCCAGCGCCGGTCAAGCAGCTGTTCGGAGACCTCCGTGACCTGCTCGGCCACGTCCTGGACCACGGGTTCGTCGAACTCCCCGGCCACCACGTCCCGGAGGTACAGCAGCTGACCGTCCGACACACCGATGTCGGCCAGGCTGTGTTCGGGTGCGAACGGCACTCCCGTCCCGGTCCCCAGGGACCAGGCGGCGGGCATCAGCTCGCTCTCCTCCAGCTCGCACATACGGGCCAGGTCATCGATGTACTCGGCGATGGGAGCACGGGCCGGGACCGCGAGGTCCACCTGCCTGCGTTCGCCTACGACCGTGATCCGGCAGCGCTCATCGGCCATCGGGTGTGCTCAGGTCCTCTCGTGCTGGGTGAGATGGGTGGTGCGGATCTCTAGTGGTTCTGCCAGGTCTTCGTGTTGGCCCACTCGGCCTCGGAGTAGTTCTCCCAGTTGACGTTCATGGCCATGGCGATCTGGCCGAGCACGCCGTTCGGCCCGAACAGGCCCTCGGCGGCGATGTTCCACTCCTGCTGAAGGCCCTCGTAGTACACCTGTGCCTCACCCTGCCAGGTCTCCGCGATCGGCTGGAGCAGGGTGATCAGTTGATGCAGCTCCTCCGCGATCTGCTCGGACAGGTTGTTGATGTGCGTGCCTGCGTTTTGCAGCTCATGGCGGACCAAGAGGTTCGCATCGTCGATTCCCACGGCAACTCCTCGGGCGTTCGGCCGGTCAGTCGGACGGTTCGGTGGTCAGCCCAGCCGGGCCGCGGGCAGCTCGCTCTGCAGGGTGTGGATCCGCTGGAGGTTGGCGTTCTCGGATTCCTTGTAGTTGACCTCGTTGCCGCGCAGGCCCGACGCGATGTCGGTCAGGGCGTTGTGCAGCATCTGCGCGTACGTGTCGTACTCGGCCATGTAGATCTGGAAGGTGTTGTGGGCGATGCCCTGCCAGGAGTCTTCCAGCTGGATGACGTACGACTTGAGGTTCTGGAGCTTCGCCTCGACGTCCGTCGCCGTGTTGTCACAGGAGACGGCGGCCTGGGCGATCATCGCCGGAGTGACCTTGAAGCCTGCCGATGTCATCTGCCCGCCCTCTCACGCCGGTTCCTGCCGGCAGTTGGCTGTTCCGCCGCAACTCTCGCAGCGGGCGGGCATGTCGGCCAGTCCCCTGTTCTGGTGTCCCCCCACGTCACGGAACGGTGCCCTGACCAGGGCTCAGGGCACCAGCGGACGCACCTGCCCGGCCACGAAACGGACGAAGCCCTCCGGGTCAGGTTCGTCGGCGGTGGGCTGGAGCACCACCGTGCCGGCCCCGGCGTCCGCCAGGTCCCGGACCGCTCGCGCGCACTCCTGTGCGTCCCCGGCGACGCCGATGCCGGGCGGCATGCCGTCATCGCCGGGCGCGAGAGCGGCGCGCAGCCGCGCCGCCGCGTCGGGTCCGGTGGCCGCGTGGAGGTGGACGGTCACGTGGTGCTGCCCGCTGCGGCCGGCCGCGGCGCGTCCCTCCGCGAGGAGTGCGCACGCCCGGCGTACGCCGTCGGGTGTGGTGCCGGCCTCCAGGATGGTGCCGTCCGCGGTCTCGCCGGTGAGCCGGATCGTCCGCGGTCCTTTCGCGCCGGCGAGCACGTCGGGCGCCGTCGGCGGGGGCCAGTCGAGGGCGACGTCGTCGAGCCGGACGTAACGCCCCTGTACGGTGACCCGCTCGCCGTGCAGCAACGCCCGCAGCGCCGTGAGGTGTTCGCGCAGCAGCGTCAGGGGTGAATCGACGCGGGCGCCGACCTGTGCCATCCAGTCCTGGACGCCGTGTCCGACGCCGAGGGCGACGCGTCCGGGGAACAGCCGGTGCAGCGTCGCGGCCTCCATCGCGGTCAGCGCCACGTTCCGCAGCGGCACCGGCAGCAGGCCGACCCCCACCCGCAGCCGTTGCGTCCAGGCCAGGGCGGCGGCTGCGGAGGCGATGCCGCTTTCGTAGAAGCAGTCCTCCCAGAGCCACAGCTCCTCCAGGCCGGCTTCCTCGGCGGTGCGGGCGACGTCGCGCAGCCGCTCGGGAGGCAGTTGGGGGCGGAATACGGCACCGAGAGCAGTCATGCGGTTCTTCCTACCCATGGGTGGCGCCCGGCGATGCGTGCGGTGTACGCGGGGTGGCCGGGGCGCGATGCGCCGCTCCGCACCCCTTGACCGTACGCGGTCAGCGAGTAAAGTCTAGACCAATTGGCGGGCGGGTCCGTGGGCCTCCGTACCCGGTGTCGGCGCCGGGCGGGGCGGTCGCGGGCGGCGCCGCCGTGGAACACCTTCGCGTCATCCACCCCACACTCAACGAGGCTTCCCGGGGCGGACGTACGGCGCTGCGGCAGCGTCGCGTCCCCATCTTCTCGCGTGGCGGCCTCCCTCGCGAAAGGTTTTGGCATGAACAAGAAAAGAAGGCTGGCTCTCGCCATCGGCGCCGGCGTGGCTCCGCTGCTCGCGGTGACCCTGCCGGCCAGCTCCGCCAGCGCGCACGGCTACATCTCCTCGCCGCCCAGCCGGCAGGCCCAGTGTGCCGAGGGCACCGTCGAGTGCGGAGCCATCAAGTGGGAACCGCAGAGCGTCGAAGGCCCCAAGGGGCTGACCAGTTGCAGCGGCGGCAACAGTGAGTTCGCCGACCTCGACGACGACTCCAAGGGCTGGAAGGTCACCCCGGTCGGCAGCTCGACCAGCTTCAACTGGCGGCTGACCGCCCGTCACGCCACCACCACCTGGCAGTACTTCGTCGGTGGCAACAAGATCGCGGAGTTCGACGACAAGGGCGCCACGCCGGGCGCCACCGTCACCCACCAGGTCGACTTCGGCGGCCTCAGCGGCAAGCAGAAGGTCCTCGCGGTCTGGAACATCGCCGACACCGCGAACGCCTTCTACGCCTGCGTGGACGTCAACATCGGCGGCTAGCACGGGAATTCCGGGTTCCGCTTCCCGGGCGGGGGGGGGGGGGGGGCCGGCCCCCCCCCCCCCCCCCCCCCCCCCCCCCCCCCCCCCCCCCCCCCCCCCCCCCCCCCCCCCCCCCCCCCCCACG
>NZ_JBITJM010000016.1:57898-200979 GCF_044460025.1 Streptomyces sp. NPDC050161
GGGGTGGTGGGCCGGGGCCGGGGGGGGCGGCCGGGGGGGGGGGGGGGGCGGGGCCGGGGGCGGGGGGGGGCGGCGCGGGGGGCGGGGGCCCCCCCCCCCACGTCCCGTGACCCCGCCGCCCCTCCGAACGGCGGGACGCGCGGCGGCCCGGCCCCCTCCGTCCCCGGAGCAGCCCCGTGTGCTCCGTCCCGCCCCGCCGCCCCGGTCCGGCCTCCGTGCCGGGGCGGCGGGGCGCGGTGCCGCCCGCCGGAGCGTGCCGGAACCGACCGGCGTACCCGATACGATCGGCCTTCGTGGCCGTCGTTCGTGGCCGTCGCCGGGAGGAAGAGATGGGCCTGTTCCGCCGAGGACCGAAGCGGGATCCACGCGCGCTCGCACGCGACGAGGAGTTCGCGTTCTTCTCCGACAGAGAAGGCGGCGTCTTCCGGTCCCAGGTGCGGCAGGCATTCGCCGAACGGGGCCTGGAGGTCACCGTGTACGCGGGCACGGTCACCGACTCCGGGGGCCGCCAGTTCGGCCTGGGCAACCTCGCGGCCGTCTGCCACCACGACCGGCGCGGCGAGCGCTGCTGGCCGGTCCTCATCCGCGACCACGTCGGCAAGGTCCTGCGCACGATGGACGGCCCGCAGCCCCTGGAAATCCTCTCCGAAGACGAGATCAGGGCCTGCCTCTACCCCCGCGTCGTCGCCGAGGACACCCTCCCCGCTTCGGACGCCTTCCGCTACGGCAGGGAACCCGCAACCGGGCTGCGCGAGGTGCTGGCCCTCGACCTGCCCGACGCGGTGCAGATGCTCAGCGAGGACTCCCTGCTGGACGTCGGCGACATCGCCGAACTGCGGATCCGGGCGATGAACAACCTGCGCGCGCTGCCCGTCGAAGGGCACGAGACGGTACGCCGCGGCGACGGCGCCGCCTTCGAGGTGCTGCTCGGCGACTCCTTCTTCACCGCCAGCCGGGTCCTGGTGCTCGACGAACTCGTCGAGCGGATCATGGGCACAGGACTGACCGGGAACGGAGCGCTGGTCGCCATGCCGTTCCGCCACCAGCTCGCCTTCCACCCCATCCACGACGCCCAGGTCATCCCGGCGCTCCAGGCCATGGCCCAGTTCGCCGCCGCCGGGCACGAGGACGCCGCCGGAGCCATCAGCCCCAACGTGTTCTGGTGGCGCCACGGCCGCCTGACGCCGCTGAGCGAGCCGGACGGCGGAGGGCTGCGGGTGGTCGTGAACGGCGACTTCCAGAACATGCTGGAGCGCCTGGTCGACGACGACGTCTGACCCCTGCGGCCCGGCGGGCGGGCCCGCGCCCCAGGGCTTGCCGTCCGGGCCGCGCACGCCTCGGACAAAAATTTCTCGCAGAATCTCCACGGAGGCGGAACCCCCGGGGGCTTTTGAGCGTTCTAGAGAGTGAGGCCCCGCGTCATCCCCCGTGCGTGGGGCCTCACCACGTCTTCTCAGCCCTCACGGCCGTCGCTCCGACCGCCGCGACCGGCCCCGCCCGGCTCATCGAGCCGGGCCCGCTCCGTCTCGCTCAGCAGCCGCGAGCGGATCAGGAACCGCACCCCTTCCGGCGCCTCCAGCGAGAATCCGCTGCCGCGTCCCGGGACGACGTCCACGGTCAGGTGCGTGTGCCGCCAGCGGGCGAACTGGTCGGCTGACATCCAGAAACCGATCGGCTCCGCCACCCCGTCCACGACGAGGCGCGCCAGCAGCACGTCCGACGCCCCGGTACGGAACTCGCCCTCCGGGAAGCACATCGGTGCGCTCCCGTCGCAGCAGCCTCCCGACTGGTGGAACATCAGCGGGCCGTGCAGCTCCCGCAGCGTGCGCAGCAGCGCGGCAGCCGCGTCGGTGAGCGCGATCCGGGAAGCGTCGTCCGGTCCGGGTGCCCCGCCGTCCGAGGCACCCGGACCGTCCCCCGCCGCCGCGGCGGCCGGGCCCTTCGCGCCGTCCATCAGAAGCGCCCCGGCTTCCGGAACGGGCGCTGCGTCTGCGGTCGGAACCTGCCGGACAGGTACACGCGTGCGTCCCTTCGTCGAGCGGCCACCGCGGACACCGGCGCCCGGCGGCCGGTGCAGGCCACCGCCGGGCCGCCGTCACGGCTCATGGCCCCAGTCAACGCCCCGCAAGGTTGCGCAAGGGTTGCACGGCACCGGATGCCGGCCGGTTCACCTGTCCGCGCCGCCCGGCGCGCCCCGGAGCCCGCCGGGCGGCACGCTGGCTTCGGACCGAAGAGCCGGCGAGCCAGGAGCGTGCCCATGACCCTGCCACGAACGGACGCCGTGGACCGGCCCGCCGACGCGGGCACCGCGGGCCGGCCCCCGGCGCATCTGCTGCGGGTCAGCGACTTCGACCCGATGGCGCTGGCCGCCGTCCTGGACCTCGCCGCCCGCATGAAGCGGGAGCCGCTGGCCTGGCAGCACAGTCTGCGCGGCGCGGCGGTGGGATGCAGCTTCGAGAAGCCGTCGACCCGTACCCGCGTCTCGCTCGCGGTGGCGGCCCACCGGCTGGGCATGACCACCGTCATGCTGAACAAGGAGGAGATGCAGCTGGGGCACGGCGAGACCTGGGGGGACACCGTGCGCGTCCTCTCCTCCTACCTCGACGCTCTCACGCTGCGCACCTTCGAGCACGGCACGGTCGAGCAACTGGCGGGCATCGCGACGGTTCCCGTCGTCAACACCCTGTCCAATGACCACCATCCGTGCCAGTCACTGGCCGATCTGCTGGCGCTGACCGAGCACTTCGGGACGCCGGTCGGCCTCCGGGCCGCGTTCATCGGGGACGGCCGGAGCAATACCTGCAACTCGTTCCTGGAAGCCTGCGCGGGGGTGGGCATGCACCTCACCATCGCCGCGCCGCCCGGCTACGAAACCGACCGTGACCTGGTCGCCGCGGCCCGCAGGACGATGCAGCGGACCGGCGGTTCCGTGGAGTTCACCACCGATCCGGTGGCGGCGGTCCGGCAGGCCGACGCCGTCTACGCGGAGGTCTGGGTGCCGATGGACCGGCCGCAGGAGCGGGCGGAACGCGTCCGCCGCTTCGCGGACTACCGGGTCGACGGCGCACTCCTGGCCGAGGCGGGCCCGGACACCGTCGTCCTGCACTGCCTGCCCGCCGTACGCGGCGAGGAAATCACGTCGGACGTGCTCGACGGCCCGCAGTCGCTGGTCTGGCGCCAGGCGGCGAACCGGCTGCCCACGGCCCAGGCCGTCCTGCACACCCTGATCGCGGGAGGGGCCGGCTGACCGCCGGGACACCGCGCTCCGCAGAACACGACGAAGCCCCCGCCGAACCGATTCGGCGGGGGCTTCGTCGTGTTCCGGACCGGCGGGGGAAGGAGGAGGGCGCAGGCGGACGGGGTGGGCTGCCCGACAGTGCAGAGATCGTTTCCCCTTTGGGCGCGGCAGTTGGAGCTTGCCAGGCCGCCGTACATCGTGTGGTCAGGGCAGAGGTTTCGCGCGGTACGCCGGGAAACCCCCCATATCCTCCAGAGCCGGAAGGGGGCTTGTGGCCATGGTTTCCCAGGCCGAGCCAACGCAGCAGATCTCACGCGAGAGTGTGCGGACCGCGATCAGCCAGATCTGGCAAGAGGTCCTCCGCATCGACGTGCTGAGCGGCGACGACAACTTCTTCGAGCTGGGCGGCCATTCGCTGACGGCCTCGCAGGTCATCGCCCGTATCACCAGGACACTCCAGGTCGAGGTCCCGATGGCGGACTTCTTCGAAGGGCCCACCGTCGACGAACTGGCCGAGCTCGTGGTGCGGCGGCGCGGCCCCGAGGGGGGTACGCCGGAATGAGCGACGACGCGGTATCCCCGCTGTCGTCGGCCCAGCAACGCCTCTGGTTCCTGTGGCAGTTGAGGCCCGACGGCAATGAGTACAACGTGCCCAGGGCCACCCGCCTGCGCGGACCGCTCGACACGGACGCACTCCAGCGGGCCATCGACCGGCTGGTGGCCAGGCACGACGCGCTGCGCGCCACCTTCCCGACGGTGGACGGCACCCCCGTCCAGCGGATCGCCCCCAAGACAGCGGTGCCGCTCCGCCTGACCGACCTCGCCGGATCACCCGAGGCGACGCGCGAGACGGAACTGGCCGCAGCGGTGCACCGCGCCGCCCTGGCACCGTTCGACCTGGCCGAAGGCCCGGTGTTCCGCGCCGACTTGATACGTCTCGCCGACGACGACCACGCGCTGGTCCTCACCTTCCACCACATCGTGGTCGACGGCTGGTCCATGGGCATCATCGACCAGGAACTGTCCCTCCAGTACGAGGCCCTGCGCACCGGCGGCCCCGATCCGCTGCCCGAACCGGCCCACTCGTACCGGGAGTACGTCGCCGCCGAACGCCGGCTGCTGGCCGGACCGCGGCGCCGCGAGGCGCTGGACCACTGGCGGGCCGAACTCGCCGGCGCCCCGCTGCGCCTGCCGCTGCCGACCGACCGGCCGCACCCCCCGACGCAGTGCTTCGACGGCGACAGCCACCCCGTCACCTTCCCGCCGCAGCTCGGGGCGCAGCTCGACACCGTCGCCTCCCGCTACCGCGTCACCCGCTTCATCACCCTCCTCGGCGCCTACGCGGTGCTGCTCTCCCGGATGTCGGCCGCACCCGACCTGGTCATCGGCGTACCGGTCAGCGGCCGTACGACGCTGGAGGTCGAGGGCACCGTCGGGCTGTTCGTGAACATGCTGCCGCTGCGCATCCGTTGCGCGCCGGACGCCACCTTCGCCACCCTCCTGCACCAGGTCCGCGACGCCTTCCTCGCCGGGCACGAATACCAGGACCTGCCCTTCCAACTCCTGGTCGAGGAGGTGCAACCGGACCGCTCGACCGCGCGCCACCCGCTCTTCCAGACCGTGGTCACCTACGAGGACCTGCCCGCCCCGGGCGCCGCACTCCTCCCCGGCCTGGAATGCTCGCCCCTGCCGCTGCCCACCACCACCGCCAAGTACGAACTGGCCCTGCACCTGGCAGGCAACCGGCAGGGCACCGAGGGCTGGGTGGGCTACCAGACGGGCCTCTTCGACGGCCGGACCGCCGGGCTCATCGGCGACCGCTACACCCGCCTGCTGTCCGCCGCACTCGCCGCTCCCGACACCCCGGTGGGCGACCTGCCCGTGCTCGGCGTCGACGAGGAACAGGCACTGCACGACTGGTCAGGTACGTCAGGGCGTCCGGCCGTACCGGAACCCGAGCGCATCGACCGGCTCTTCGCACGCCGGGCCCACGACCGGCCGGACGCCCCCGCGGTGCGGACCGGCGAAGGCAGCCTGACGTACGCGGCACTCGACCGCGCGGCCGACCGGCTCGCGGCGGGACTGCGCGCGGCGGGCGCGGGGCCAGGCACGCTCGTGGCGACCTGCCTGCCCCGCGGCGCTGACCTGGTGACCGCGCAGCTCGGCGTGCTCAAGAGCGGCGCCGCCTACGTCTCCCTCGACCCCGCGCACCCCGCGTCCCGGCTGAACGCCATCATCGCCGAGGCGCGCCCGCTGCTGGTCGTCACCGGCCAGGAACCCGCCGCGGGGCTCGCGGCGGACCGCGTGCACACCGTCGGCGCCCTCCAGGACCTGGGGGACCGGGAGGCGGACGGGAAGCCGGGCACCGTGCCGGACGCCGGGCCCGACGACCTCGCCTACGTCATGTACACCTCCGGGTCCACCGGCACACCCAAGGGCGTCATGGTCGAACACCACGCGCTCGCCAACCTGGTGGCCTGGCACCGCACCGCGTTCGGCCTGGAACCCGGCGACCGCAGCACCCTGATCGCGGCACCCGGATTCGACGCGTCCGTCTGGGAGATCTGGTCGGCGCTGACCGCCGGCGCCTGCCTGGAAGTACCCGACGCCGAAACCGTCCTGTCGCCGTCCGAACTCCGCGCCTGGCTGACCGAACGGCAGGTCACCACCGCATTCCTGCCCACCCCCCTCCTGGAGCGGATGACCGCCACGCCGTGGCCCGCCGGCTCCGTGCTGCGGTCCGTGCTGACCGGCGGCGACCGGCTGCACGGCACCGGCGGACACCCGCTGCCCTTCCGCCTGGTCAACAACTACGGCCCGACCGAGAACACGGTCGTCGCCACCTCGGGAGAGGTCACCGCGCAGGACGCGGCGGACCAGGCGCTGCCCGGCATCGGCCGCCCCATCGCGGGCACCGAGGCGTACGTACTCGACGCGGAGCTGCGGCAGGTCCCGGTGGGCGTGCCGGGCGAGCTGTACCTGGGCGGGGCCGGTCTGGCCCGCGGCTACCTGGGCCAACCCACCCTGACCGCCGACCGGTTCGTCCCGCACCCCTACGCCACGTCACCCGGCGCGCGGCTCTACCGCACGGGCGACCTCGTACGCTGGCGGGCCGACGGCAGCCTGGACTTCCTCGGCCGCAACGACCACCAGGTCAAGGTCCGCGGCATCCGCATCGAGCCGGGCGAGATCGAGAACGTGCTGCGCGCCCACCCCGGCATACGGGAAGCGGTCGTGGTGGCCACCGGCGACGGCGGCGCGGGAACCGAACTCGCCGCCTACCTGGTGCCCGCCGACGGATCCACCCCCGACCTCGCCGGGCTCCACGACCACACCGCCAGGCACCTGCCGCGCCACATGCACCCGCGCCGCTACCTCCTGCTGACGTCGGTGCCGCTGACCGCCAACGGCAAGGTCGACCGCACCGCGCTGCCCGCCGACGCCCCGGAAATCGCCGCGCCGCCCGAAGCCGCCCGCCGGTCGGCGAAGGCGCCACTGGAGCGCCTGATCAGCGGTGTCTGGGCGCAGGCGCTCGGCCACGACTCCTTCGGGACCGACGACAACTTCTTCGACGTGGGCGGCCATTCGCTGCTCCTGGCGTCGGTCCGCGACCGGCTCGCCGGCGAACTGGGCACCCCCGTACGGATCGCCGACCTCTACGCGTACCCGACCATCGCCACCCTCGCCCGGCAGCTGACCGGCGCCGAAGGCCACACCCCCGGCCGCACCGGCGTCGATGACGGCGCCGTCGAGCGCCGCCGCCGCGGCGCGGCCCGGCTGACGGCGATGCGGACGCGTACCCACTCACGGAAGGGCTGAACGACAGTGACCGCCGAGCACAGCAACGAGAACCCCCACTCCTACGACGACGGCCTCGCGTACGGCGACGAGGACGAGGACACCCACCTCGCCGTCGTCGGCATGGCCTGCCGCTTCCCCGGCGCCACCACCCCGGAGGAGTTCTGGGACAACGTGGTGTCGGGCACCGACGGCGTACGGACCCTGACCGCCGATGAACTGCGGGAGTGGGGCGACGACCCGGAGCGGCTCACGGACCCGCGCTACGTACGCCGCCACGGCGTCGTGGAGAACATCGGGGACTTCGACCCCGCGTTCTTCGGCGTCTCGGGACGTGACGCGGAGCTGCTCAACCCGCAGCACCGGATCTTCCTGGAGTGCGCCTGGGAAGCGCTGGAGCGGGCCGGATACGACCCGCGCGCCGTCCCGGGCACCACGGGCCTGTACGCGGGCGCGGGCCGCAACGGCTACGCCACGGTGATACGGAACAGGACCGACCGCTTCTCCGGTGTGGACGACCTCACCCTCAGCCTCGCCAACGACCCCGAGCACCTGTGCACCCGGGTCTCGTACACGCTGGGCCTGACCGGACCCAGCGTCGCCGTCATGACCGCCTGCTCGACCTCCCTGGTCGCGGTCCACGAAGCGAGCCGTGCCCTGCTCGCGGGCGAGTGCGACACCGCGCTGGCCGGCGGCGTCACCCTGCGCGCGCCGCTGTCCGGCTACTGGCACCGCGAGGGCGGCACCATGTCGGCCGACGGGTACTGCCGCACCTTCTCCCAGGACGCCCGCGGCATCGTCGCAGGTGACGGCGCCGGAGTCGTCGTGCTGCGCCGCCTGCGCGACGCGCTCGACGACGGCGACCACATCCACGCCGTGATCCGCGGCTCGGCCGTGAACAACGACGGACACGACCGCGCGGGCTACACCGCCCCCGGCGTGCGCGGCCAGTCCGAAGTCATCCGCCGCGCCCACCTCGCCGCCGGAGTCTCGCCCGACGACATCTCCTACATCGAGGCGCACGGCACCGGCACACCCGTCGGCGACCCCATCGAAGTCACCGCGCTGACCGAGGCGTTCGGCGGCGCCGCGCACGGCGGCGAGGGCACCGTCGCACTGGGCTCGGTGAAGACGAACATCGGCCACACCGACACCGCGGCCGGCATCGCGGGCCTCATCAAGACCGTGCTCGCCCTGGAGGACGGCACGCTCCCCGCCACCTTGCACTTCACCGGACCCAACCCCCGCATCGACTTCGCGGCCACCCCCTTCCAGGTCGTCACCCAGGCCCGCAAATGGGAGACAGGACGGCTCCCGCGCCGGGCCGGCGTCAGCTCCTTCGGCATCGGCGGCACCAACGCGCACGTCGTCCTGGAAGAGGCGCCGCTGCCCGCCCCCGCCGCGGCCACGCCCGCCCCCGCCGAGCAGCTGCTCGTCCTGTCGGCCCGCACCCCCACGGCCCTGGACGCCATGGCCGAGCGGCTGTCGCAGCACCTGAGCCGGCACCCGGAACTGCCGCTTGACGCCGTCGCCAGGACCCTCCAACTGGGACGCCACACCTTCGCCCACCGCCGCCACGTCGTCTGCGCCGACCACGCCCAGGCACGCGCGGCGCTCGCGGCACCGGCCGCGGCGGCGCACACCGGCGAACGCCCCGTCACCTTCTCCCTCCCGGGCCGCGGCGCCCGGCACGCCGCGGCCGTCGGCTCCCTGTACGCGACCGTCCCGGCCTTCCGCACCGCGGTCGACGCCTGCCTCCAGGCCCTGCCCGCCGCCACCGCCCGCGACATCAGCGGGCTGCTCGGCACGGACGACACCGGGCGGCCCGGCACCGCACCGGACGCCGCGCCCGCTCCGGTGGCCGCGGCGGTGCACCTCACCGTCGAATACGCGCTGGCCCGCACGCTCATGGACTGGGGCGTGACCCCCGCGAACGTCACGGGCCACGGGCACGGCGCACCGACCGCCGCGAGCATCGCCGGAGCACTGCCCATCGCCGACGCGCTGGCCATCGCCCTCGCGGCACCCCGGGGCGCGGACGCCCTGCGGGACGCGGTCGGCGCGGCCACCTGGCGCACCCCCGATGTGCCCTGGACCAACCCCGCGACCGGCGCCCCGGTGACGGCCGGTGAGGCGGCCGACCCCGCCTTCTGGACGGCGCTCCTGGAAACCGGCACCCAGCGGCCCGACGACGGCCCGCTGCCTGACACCGCAGGCCGCCTCCACCTGGAGATCGGCACCGACCCGCAGGGCGGCGGCCCGCTCACCGCCCTCCTCGACGCAGTCGGCCGCGCCTGGCAGAACGGCGCGACCGTCGACTGGAGCCGCCTGCACACCGGCACCGACCGGCGCCGGGTGCCGCTGCCCACCTACCCGTTCGAGCGGCAGCACCACCTGGTGCGCCCCGAGCCCCGCCCCGCGGCCACCGCGGCCCCGGACACATCCGACGCGGCACCCGCGGCGCAGGACGCGGGCGACACCACCCTGCTCGGCCTCTTCCAGCAGGTGCTCGGCACCGCCGACGACGTCACCGACCCGGACTTCTTCGAGCACGGCGGCGACTCCCTCGCGGCCGTCGAACTCGTCGCCCTCATCGAGGAGCGGTTCGCGGTGGCGATGTCCCTGGAGGACGTCTTCGAGCACCCGACGGCCAGCGGCCTCGCCCGCGTCGTCGATGGCCTCCGGGCCGCCGCCGGCACCGCGCCCGAGGCCGGCCACCACCACGACGCGCGGGGGGAATCATGACGGACCTGACCGCTCTGCTCACCGAATCCGCCGACGCGGCGGGCGAGGACGGCGCGAGCAGGAACCTGCCCGCCTCCTTCGCCCAGCGGCGGCTGTGGTTCCTCGACCAGCTCGACCCCGGCAACAGCGCCTACAACCTCGTGGCCGCCCTGCGGCTGCGCGGCACACTCGACCAGACCGCGCTGCACCGGTCCCTGAACCGCATCGTGGCCCGGCACGAGGCGCTGCGCACCGTCTTCACGGCCGACGCGGCGGGGGAGCCCCGCCAGCACGTGACGCCCCGCCTCGACCTCGGCCTCCCCGTCACCGACCTGACGCGAGGGCCCGCCGCCGACCGCGCCGAACAGGCCAGGGCCTTCGTCGAGTCGGAGACCGAGCGCGCCTTCGACCTCGCCGAAGGACCCCTCATCAGGACCCACCTGGTGCGCCTCGACGACCAGGACCACGTCCTCGCCGTCATCTGCCACCACACCGTGTGCGACGGCTGGTCCATGGACCGCCTCTTCACGGAACTCGCCGAGCTGTACGCGGCGCAGACGGCCGGCCGCGCACCCGAACTCGCGCCGCTTCCCCTCCAGTTCGGCGACTACGCGGCCCGCCAGCACCGGGACCTCACGGACACCAGGTCGCAGGACGTGCTCGCCCACTGGCGCACCAGGCTGGACGGCGCACCGGCGCTCCTCGAACTCCCCACCAGCGCCCCACGCCCCGCCGTCCAGGGCTTCGACGGCGCGTCCCACACCGTGACGATCAGCGCGGAGACCTGGCAGGCGGTACGGGCCGCGGCCCAGGCGCACAAGGCCACCCCCTTCATGCTGCTCCTGTCGGCGTTCGCCCTCCAGCTCTCCCGCATCTCGGGCGCGGAAGACCTGGTCATCGGCAGCCCCAGCGCCGGCCGCGCCAGGCCCGAACTCGCCCCGCTGATCGGCATGTTCGTCAACACCCTGCCGCTGCGCATCGACCTGACGGGCGACCCCTCGTTCGACGAGCTGCTGCGACGGGTCCGGCGCAGCGCCCTCGACGCCTTCCCGCGCCAGGACGTCCCCCTGGAGCGGATCGTCACCGAACTCGGGCCGGAACGCGCCCGCAGCCACGACCCGCTGTTCCAGGCGATGTTCGCGCTCCAGCAGCCGCTGACCCCGCCCGGCCTGCCCGGACTGGCCACCGAACTCTTCCCGGTGAGCCCGCGGACGACCTTCACGGACCTGTGGCTGGAGATCAGGCCGCACCAGGACGGCGCCGACTGCTCCTTCCGCTACCGGACGGAACTGTTCGACGAACCGGCCGTCGCCCGCCTGGCACGGCAGTTCCGCCAGGTGCTGCACACCGCCCTGGACGCACCCGGCACCCCCTGCTCCGGCTTCTCCCTGACGGACGAGGAGGAGACCGCACGGCTGCTGCACGGCTGGAGCAGCACCGCGCCCGCACACCCGTGGGAAGGCCCGGTGCACGAGGCCGTCACCCGGCAGGCCCGCCTGACCCCCGACGCCACCGCCGTGGTCTTCGAAGACCGGCAGATCAGCTACGCCGAACTCGACGCGCGGGCGGGCGCTTTGGCCGCGCACCTGGCCGGGCGGGGCGTCACCCCCGATGCGCCGGTAGCGGTCTGCCTGCCGCGCGGCAGTGACCTGGTCACCGCGGTCCTGGGTGTGATGGCGGGCGGCGGGGCCCACCTCCCGCTGTCGCCCGACGACCCGCCGGCCCGCCTGGTGGACATGCTCCGCGCCGCCGGCGCCGCCCACATCCTCACCACCCGGGCACTGGCCCCCGTACTCGCCGTCGCCGGGGTACCCGTCACGGCCGTCGACACCTTCCCCTGGGACGCGGCCCCGCACCACGGCCCGGCCCCCGCACCCGTCGGCCCCGACCACCTCGCGTACGTCATCCACACCTCGGGCTCCACCGGCGCCCCCAAGGCGGTGGGTGTCCCGCACCGTGGCCTGGCCAACCGGGTCCGTACGCTCCAGGACACCCACGGCCTGGACGCGTCGGACCGGGTGCTGCACAAGACCCCCGCCACCTTCGACGTGTCGGTCGAGGAACTGCTGTGGCCGCTGACCACGGGGGCCACCCTCGTGGTGGCCGTCCCGGGCGGGCACCGTGACCCCACCTATCTCGTCGAGCTGATCGAGCGGGAGCGGGTGACCACCGTGCACTTCGTGCCGCCGCTGCTCGCCGCGTTCCTCGAAGAGCCAGGGCTGGACCGCTGCACCTCGCTGCGGCGGGTCCTGTGCAGCGGCCAGGAACTGCCCCCCGCCTCCCGCGACCGCTGCCTGGAGCGGCTGCCCGTCCGGCTGTTCAACGCCTACGGGCCGACCGAGGCGTCGATCGAGGTCACCGAAGGGGAGTGCACGGCGGGGGACACCGACGGGGACACCGGCGATCCGCGGGTGTCCATCGGGCGCCCGGTCGCGGGCGCCGAGGTGTACGTGCTCGACGGCGAGCTGCGGCCGGTACCCGTGGGCGTGCCGGGCGAGCTGTACCTCGGCGGCACCGGGCTCGCCCGTGGCTACCTGGGCCAGCCCGCCCTGACCGCCGACCGGTTCGTCCCGCACCCCTACAGCCGGGTGCCGGGCGCCCGCCTGTACCGCACCGGCGACCTGGTGCGCTGGCGGCCCGACGCGGGACTCGACTTCCTGGGCCGTAACGACCACCAGGTCAAGATCCGCGGCGTACGGATCGAACCCGGCGAGATCGAGAACGTGATCCGCACCCACCCCGACGTACGCGAGGCGACCGTGATCGCCGCCCGCCCCGACGGCGCCGCATCGCCCGAACTCCACGCCTACCTCGTACGGAACGAGGCGGCCCAGACGGCGGATCACCCCGACGACGACGCCTTCGCCGCCGCGCTGCGCGGCCATCTGCGCGACCGCCTGCCCGGCTTCATGGTCCCGGCGCGGTTCCTCGTCCTGCCCCGCCTGCCGCTCAACGCCAGCGGCAAGGTCGACCGCGCGGCCCTGCCGGACGCGGGCCCCGCCGCCCCGCCGGCCACCGCCGAAGAACCGGCGGAGCCCGCGGACGACGTCGAGGCGACGCTCGTACGCATCTGGTCGCAGGTGCTGGGCCGCCCGCACACCGGGGTCACCGAGGACTTCTTCGCCATCGGCGGGGACTCGCTCAAGAGCATCCAACTGGTGCACAGGGCACGGGAGGCCGGTCTCTCGCTGCGGGTCGGCGACATCTTCCACCACCCCACCGTCCAGGACCTCGCGGCCCACATCAAGCGGGCCGCCGCACCCGCGGAGGCCCCGTGAAAAGCCCTTGGCTGCTGCGCTTCCCGCCGCGCCCCGACGCCCGGATACGCCTGGTCTGCCTGCCGGGAGCGGGCTGCTCGGCGGCCATGTACCACCCGTGGTCGGCACAGTTCCCCGATGACGTCGAGGTCTGCGCCGTCCAGCTGCCGGGGCGCGGCGGGCGGCTGCGCGAAGACCCCTTCCGCCGGATGGAACCGCTCGCCGACGCGCTGGCCGAGGAACTGCACGCCACATCCGACCGCCCCATGGTCCTCTTCGGCCACAGCCTCGGCGCGCTGATCGCGTACGAAGTGGCCGCCCGCATCCGGCAGTTGCCTGGCAACACGCTGACCGGGCTGATCGTGGCCGCGCACAAGGCACCCCACCTGGGAAGCGCCGAGGTCGCCTGCCACGACCTGCCGGATGACGAACTGCTCGGCTTCCTCGACCGCATCGGCGGCACCCCGCCGGGCGTGCTGGCGAGGCCGGAGATCCGGCAGCTGGCACTCCCCTCCCTGCGCGCCGACTTCGAACTGGACTTCACCTACGCCTACCGCGAGCGGCCCCCGCTCGACATCCCCCTGAGCGCGTTCGGCGGCACCACCGATGCCCTGGTCTCCGGGCCCGAACTCGCCGCCTGGGAACGCCATACGGCACGGGAATTCCTCATCAGGCAGCTGACCGGCGGACATTTCTTCCTCACCGGACCCGAGGGCGCCGACATGCTGTCGCTGATCCGCGCCGAACTGCTCGCCCCCGCCCGGCCAGGCCGGCCGGCACATCCCGCACCCCGCACCGGAGAGGACCGCGTCACCCATGTTCGATGACGACGACCGCCAGTACACCGTGGTCCGCAACCACGAGGACCAGTACTCGATCTGGCCGGCGGACCGGCCCGCGCCCGACGGCTGGGACACCCTGCCGGTGACCGGCGCCAAGGCCGCGTGCCTGTCCCACATCGCCACCGCATGGACCGACCTGCGGCCCAAGAGCCTGCGTTCCTGACCCGACCGCCGACCGGGGCGGCACCCGTCCGCCCAGCCCTCACGAGGAGGAGAGCAGCACGTGCTGTCACAGCTCTGTCTTCACCGGATCTTCGAAGAACAGGCGGCGCGCACCCCTGACGCGCCCGCCGTGTCGGACGGCCGGGAGACCCTGACCTACGCCCAACTCAACGACCGCGCCGCCCGGCTGGCGTCCGCCATTCTGCGGCACGCGCCCGCACCCGGCTCCCGCATCGGCCTGTACCTGCGGCGCGGGAACGACGTGGTGGCCGCGGTGATCGCGGTGATGAAGGCCGGGTGCTCCTACGTACCGCTGGACCCCTCCTACCCGGCCGACCGGGTGCGGTACATGGCGCAGGACGCCTCCCTCGACCTGGTCCTGGCCGACCAGGACACCGCCGACGCGCTGCCCGACGCCACCGTCGTCACCGTCGGCGAAGCGGTGCGCGCCCACCCGCCCCTCGAACCGGGCCGGGTGCAGGTCACCCCCGACATGCCGGCCTACGTCATCTACACCTCCGGATCGAGCGGCAACCCCAAGGGCGTCGAGGTCTCCCACCGGAACGTCACGGCGCTGCTGGCCGCCTGCGACCAGGTCTTCGAGCTGCGCGGCGACGACGTGTGGACGCTCTTCCACTCGCCCTGCTTCGACTTCTCCGTCTGGGAGATGTGGGGCGCGCTGTCGCACGGTGCCCGCCTTGTCGTGGTGCCCGCCGATGTCGCCCGCTCGCCCGAAGCCTTCCTCGACCTCGTCGTGGCCGAGCGCGTCACCGTACTCAACCAGGTGCCCTCGGTGTTCCGTTACCTGTCCCGCTCGGCGGTGGCCCGCGAACCTGCGGCCGGCGGGGGAGCGGACCTGCCGCTGCGGTACGTCATCTTCGGCGGCGAGCCCGTCGACCTCGAAGCGGTGCGTGGCTGGCGCGAGGTCCACGGCAGGCGGGCCGAGTTCTTCAACATGTACGGCATCACCGAGACCACGGTGTTCGCCACCTACCGGCGGCTGCCCGAGTCCGAGACCGACGCGCCGTCCGCCGGCGCCCGCGCAGCACTCGCCCCGGCCGACCCGGCCGCGCCGCCCCGCGCGAGCGCCGACCCGGAACTCAACATCGGCCGCCCGCTCGACGGCCTCGACGTGGAACTGCTCGACGAGTGGGGCGGCCGGACCCCTCCCGGGCGCATCGGCGAACTCTGCCTCGCCGGTGACCAGTTGGCCATCGGCTACCTCGGCCGTCCGGAGCTGACCGACGAGCGCTACCCGCTGCTCGACGTGGCGGGCACCGGCACCGCACGGCGCTACTACCGCAGCGGTGACCTGGCGCTGGCACTCCCGGACGGCTCGTGGGAGTTCGCCGGCCGCGCCGACGACCAGGTGAAGATCAACGGCTACCGCATCGAGACCAGCGAGATCGAGGCCGCGCTGCGCACCACCGAAGGCGTCAAGGACCTCGTGGTCGTGCCGGTCACCAGCCGCATCGGCGAACGCATGCTGACCGCCTTCTACGCACCGGTGGCCGACGCGTCCGGGGACGACCTGGCCGAACGCCTCGCGGCCCGCGCCCGCGCCGCGCTGCCCGCCTACATGGTGCCCCGCCGCTTCGTTTCCGTGCCCGAACTGCCGCTGAGCCCCTCGGGGAAGACCGACAAGCGCGCCCTCGCCGAGCAGCTGTCATGACCCGCGCCCCGAGCCCCCGCACCCCGAGAGACCACGCCTGGAGGACCCGTGGCTGAGCCTGGACAAGCCGTGGCAGGCCCGAGCGGCGACCGGCCGGCCCCGCGCCGCACCGGCTGGGCCGCGCCCGGCGACGCACTGCCGCTCTCCGCCGTGCAGGAGGCCATGTGGATCTCCTGGGAGCGCGACCCCGACCAGCGGGAACACCTCATCCCGCTGGCCATGGACGTCACCGGCGACCTCGACACCGAGCGCCTGCGGACCGCCGTCGCGGAGCTGGCCGGGCGGCACCCGCTGCTGCGCGCCCGCGTCGACCGCGCCCCCACCGGTACCCGCCTGACCTGGGCGGGTACGGACCCCGTACCGTTCGCCGTCCGCACCGTCGACGGCGACCGCGACGCGGCCGTCGCGGCGGCCTGCACCCCCTTCGACCTGCACCGCGGGCCGCTGGCGCGGGCGGAGGTGCTGCACGGCCCGGACTTCACCGTGTTCCTGCTGACCGTCCACCACCTGGTCCTGGACGGCACGTCGATCCCCTTCCTCTGCGAAGAGCTGCGCCGCGCCTACGCCGGGCATCCCCTCGAAGGGCCGGACGACCCGCGTCCCGTCATCGCCCACGCCCGGCGCTCCTGGGAACTGGCACTCGGGGACGGCGGCGCACCGCACCGGGAGTACTGGCGCACGGCGCTGGCGGACCCGCCGCCGGCCCGCCCGCTGCCGGTGCGGTCGGACCAGGGCGGCTACCAGCGGGTGCCGAGCCCCATCGACCCGGAACTCGTCGGGCAGGTACGGAAGTTGGCCGCCGAGCTGGGCGTCACCTACTTCACCGTCATGTTCGCGGCCCTCTTCGTGACGCTGCACCGCCACACCGCCGCCGACGACCTCATCGTCTCGGCGCCTTACCACGGACGGTCCGACCCCGCACTCGCCCGCCGGATCGGCTTCTTCGTCAACGTCCTGCCGTTCCGGGAGCGGCTCCCCGGCGACCGGACCTACGCCGACCTGCTGACCGGCCTGCGCGCCCAGGTGCGGGAAGGCACCGCACACGGCGACCTGCCGCAGCCGGCGATCCTGCGCGCGGCGGGCCTGTCGGCACCGGACGACCAGGCCCGCACCCACCAAGTCGTCTTCCAGTACCTCCAGTTCGGGCACCACACGGGTGACACCGAGCGAGAGGGCGCCGACGTGACCCGGATGGAGTTCGCGGGCGGCGACGCGCACGCCGAGCTGAGCCTGCGGGACTTGACCGACGTGGCGGACCACCGGCTGACGGTCCTGCTCGCCGAGGACGGCAGGGGCAGCCGGATGCTGTGGAAGGACCCGCACGGCACCGTCGCCCCCGACCTGCTCGCGTCGCTGGCACGCGACCACCTGGCCGTCGTCGCCGACATGGTCGCCGCCCCGTACGGCACCCTCGCCGAGGGCCTGGCGCGGCTGCCCGAGGTCAGCACACCGACCCCGGACGAGACGGCCGCCGCAGGCCGGGGGCCGCGCGCCGTCGCCCCGGCAACGGAGCCCGGCGCGCCCCTCCCGCAGGCCCCCGCGCCCTCGCCCCTCACCTCGCCCACCGCCGTCGCGCTCGCCGAGATCTGGCACCAGGTACTGGGCGTACCGGTGACGTCGGCCGATGACTCCTTCTTCGAAATGGGCGGCCATTCGCTGCTCGCCACCACGCTGCTGACCCGCATCGGCCGCCGCTTCGGCACCGAGCCTTCGCTGCGCGAACTCTTCTCGCACCCCGGCTTCGGCGAGCTGGTGCGCCTCATCGACGGTGGCCGGGCCCCCGCACCCGAGGTCCAGGACGACACGCCCGCGGCCCGCCCCGAACCCGGCGGCCCGCTCCCGGCATCCGGCTTCCAGGAGAGCATCTGGCTGGCGCAGCGCCTGGACCCCGTCCACGCGACGTACCACGTGCCGCTGTCCTGGGAGGTGGCCGGCGAGCTGGACCCGGCGAGGCTGCGCCGCGCGCTGGCGCTGCTGGTCTCCCGGCACGAGATCCTGCGCACCCGCTTCGTCGACCGCGACGGCCGCCTCTACCAGGACGTGGCCGCGCCGTGGACCCCGGAGGCGGACCACACGGACCTCACCGGGATGACCGCAGCCGACCGGGACCAGCGGCTTCGGCACTGGGCCGACGAGGTGGCCGGCGACCTGGTGCCGGCCGAAGGGCAGCTGCTGCGCGCCGCGCTGTTCACCACGGCTCCGGGCCGCCAGGTGCTCTCCCTGTGCGTCCACCACCTCGTGCTCGACGGCGAGTCGGTGCCGCATCTCGTACGGGAGCTGGAGCGCTGCTACGCGGCGGCGGACGCGGGGGAGGCGCTGCCACCGGCGCCCCGCCACCAGTACCGCGACCTGGTGGCGGCCGAGCAACGGGAGTCCAGGGCCGCCGCCGACCTGGCGTACTGGTGCGACCGGCTGGCGGGCGCCCCCAGTTCGCTCGGCCTGTCCGCGCCCCGCTCTCCCGAGCCGGCGGGCAACATCGGGCTGCGGATCCCGGACGGGGCGGCGCAGGAACTGCTCGCCGTCCAGCGCGCCGAGCGGGCATCGGCCTTCATGATCCAGGCGACCGCGGTCGCCGCGGCCCTGCACCGGTGGACCGGGCGCACCGACCTCACCTTCGGCATCCCGGTCGCGAACCGCGGCGGCTCCGCGTTCGACGACGTCATCGGACCGTGTCTGAACACCCTGGTGCTGCGCTCCCGTTGCGCCCGTGACACGACGCTCGGCGGGCTGCTGCGGACCCTGCGGGAAGAGATCATCGGCGCCTTCGAGCACCGCGCGGCCTCCTTCGACGACGTGGTGCGCGGCCTGCGTCCCGCGAGGTCGCCGGGGCACACGCCGTACGCCGATGTGCTGCTGAACAGCGTCAGCCTGACGCACTGGGCGGGGACGCTCGGCGACGCCGTGCTGACACCGGTGGATTTCGTCGCGCAGCGCACCGAAACCAGTAAGTTCCCGCTCACCGTCACGTTCGCGGAAAGCGGATCGGCGGTGCGGGGATCGCTGGCCTACCGCGGCGACCGTATCCGCGCCGCCGACGCCGGGGAGCTGGCCGGTGATCTCGCCGCGGTACTCCACCGATTCGGGGCCCTGCTACCGGATCAGGTATTCACCATGGCGCCTTGTGAATCGCCGCGAAGGAACGGAGTGAACTGATGAGGAAATTTCGGTTCGGGGTAAACCTGAATTCCGCGACGGGGCATCAGGAATGGACGGAAAAGTGCCGGGCCGCGGAATCGCTCGGATACGACGTCCTGACGGTTCCCGACCACCTCGGCGTGCAGGCCCCGTTCCCCGCGCTGGTCGCGGCGGCGGCGGTGACCGAGCACATACGGGTGGCTACTTTTGTCCTCAACAGTGCGTTCTGGAACCCGGTTCTGCTGGCCCGTGAGGTCAGGACGACGGACCGGCTCACCGATCGGCGCCTCGAAGTGGGGCTCGGGACCGGCTATGTGCGTTCAGAGTTCGACAAAGCCGGCGTGAGCTGGGGCACGGCCGGAACCCGGGTGGACCGGCTGGAAGAGACCGTCACCGAAGTGACCCGACTCCTGGACAATCCCCGCGAACTGGGCGATACCCAACCGCCTTCCCGGCCGCCCCTGGTCATCGGCGGCAACGGCAACCGCGTCCTGGGCCTCGCCGCGCGCCACGCCGATGTCGTCGCGTTCACCGGCGCCGTGCTCAAACGCGGCGCCACGCGGGGCACGTTGGAGCTGCTGGACGGCGAGACGGTCGCGGAACGGGTCGCCCACTTCGCGTCAGCCGCGGGCGAACGCGGGGCGCAGATCGAGCGGAACATCCTGGTCCAGGCCGTGTCGGTGACCCCGCGCCGGGACGAGGCGGTGGAGGCGCTGCGCCGCCGGATGCCGCACCTGACGGCCGCCCAGATAGCCGACACGCCGACGGTGCTGCTCGGCTCTGTGAAGGAGATCACGGACCAACTGCGCGAACGGCGTGATCGCTACGGTTTTTCCTACATTAGCGTGCATGAATCAGCCATGACGGAATTCGCACAGGTGGTCGAATCTCTCGCCGGGGAGTGATCACCGAGGAGGCGGTGCCGGGGGCGCGGCGCGTCAACCCCCCGGCACCGCACCCGGCAGGGACTGGCTGAAAATAGATTGCCTGAACTGCCGTCCGGCGGGGGAGACTTATGTCGCTTTCCAAGTAATGCGGGAATCCATCGGGTTACATTGAGCGCGACCACATGATCCGTGCATGCCCGGGGAGTGCAGGGGTAATGTCCATACGCGCCGTTATCCCTGTGTGGCATCGCACAGCTCTGTGTAAGGGACCGTTCTCCCATTGGGGTGGACGGCCCCATTGCGCAGGGTGCCCAAAAGGGGATTCCTTGAGAAAGCCGATTACCGTAGCCGTGCTCGCAGATGACCCCATAACCGAGGAGGGGGCCATCATGCGCTTAACCTCATACGAAGAGATCGCCCCGCTCTCCCTGGATTCGCGCGACCCCGCCGACGTACTGCTGGTACTCGCCAACGAAGTGACCGCGAACATGCTGACGCGGGTGGAGCGCGTGCACCGCGAGAACGGCGGCGACGGACGCAGGCTGCCCGTCATCCTCGTCGCCAACGAGTTCCCGGAGCATTCCATGCTGCGCGCGATCAGCCTCGGACTGGTCAGCCTCCTGTACCGGCGCAAGAGCAGCTTCAACGCCATCGTGCGCGCCGTCGTGACCGCCGTACGCGGTCGCGCGAAAGCGGGAGACGGCATCCAGCAGCGCCTCATCAGCCAGATCGAGGCGATCAGGGACCACGCGCTCATCCCGCACGGACTCAACGTCGCGGGGCTGGGAGCCAGAGAGGTCGAAGTGCTCAGGCTGCTCGCCGACGGTCTCAACACGAAAGAGGTGGCGAGCAAGATCGGCTGCTCGGAGCGCACCATCAAGAACGTCATCCACCAACTCGTGGCCCGCCACAACCTCCGCAACCGCACCCACGCGGTCGCCTTCGCACTCCGCACCGGAGTGCTGTAGAAAACGGCGAAGGGCCCCGCACACAGGGGCCCTTCAGCCCACCCGACCACGCCGCCTCACGCCGCCGCGTGCGCCCCGCCCGCGCCGGGCCGCCCCCGCCCGTGCACATCGGGGTGGATCGGCGTCCGCGACCCGGTCAGCGGAGCACCGGTACCGCCCTGCCGGGCCGCGATGATCTCGGCCGCGATGGACAGGGCGGTCTCCTCCGGCGTACGGGCGCCGAGATCGAGACCGATCGGCGAGCGCAGCCCGGCCAGTTCGTCGGCGGTGACCCCCGCGTCGGCGAGCAGCCTGACCCGGTCCTCGTGCGTGCGGCGCGACCCCATCGCGCCGACGAAAGCGACCGGCATCCGCAGCGCCGCCGTCAGCAACGGAATGTCGAACTTGGCGTCGTGGGTGAGCACACACAGCACCGTGCGGGAGTCCGTATCGGTGCGCTGGAGATAGCGGTGCGGCCAGTCGACCACGACCTCGTCGGCCTCGGGGAAACGGGCCCGGGTGGCGAACACGGGCCGCGCGTCGCACACCGTCACGCGGTAGCCGAGGAACACGCCGGTGCGCACCAGCGCCGCCGTGAAGTCGACCGCACCGAAAACGATCATGCGGGGCGGCGGCACGCTCGACTCGACGAACAGCGTCAGCGCCACCCCGCAGCGCGTCCCGCTCTCCGACAGGGCACACGTACCGGTGCGCCCCGCCGCCAGCAGCGCCCGGCTCTCACCCGCCGCCGCCAGATCCAGCTCCGGATCCCCGCCGAAACCGCCCTCGTACGAGCCGTCGGCACGCACGAGCAGGGCACGGCCGAGCAGTTCGGCCGGCCCCTCGGTCACCCGGGCCAGGGCCGCCGCCTCCCCGCGGGCGGCGGCCGGCAGCGCCGCGGCCAGCACCTGTCTCACCGGTGCCTGCGCACCCACCGGCGTGACCAGGATGTCGATGACCCCGCCGCAGGTGAGGCCCACAGCGAAGGCGTCCTCGTCGCTGTAGCCGAACCGCTCGACGACCGTCCCGCCGTCCTCCAGGGCCTGGACGCACAGGTCGTACACCGCCCCCTCCACACAGCCGCCGGAGACCGAGCCGATGACCGTGCCCTCACCGTCGACGGCGAGGGCGGCACCGGGGCTGCGCGGCGCACTGCCGCCGACGGCCACCACGGTGGCGACGGCGAAGTCCCGGCCCTGTGCCACCCACCGGGCCAACTCATCGGCGATGTCCAGCATTTCGGTCTCCTCCTGCTTCACGGCCCGGTGCGGGCGGGTGTACGGCGGACGAGGGCGGCGGAACCCCGGGTGCCCGTGCTCAGCCGGCCCCGTGGGCCGCGGCACCCGCCTCAAGGATGCGGTCGGGCCGGATCGGCAGATTCCGGTGGCGCACACCGGTCGCATGCCAGACCGCGTTGGCGATCGCCGCCGCCGCCCCGACGATCCCGACCTCACCGACACCCTTGATCCCGACCGGGTCGTCCGGATCCAGGTCGTCCACCCAGTCCGCCTCGACGGGCGGCACATCGGCGTTCGCGGCGAAGTGATACCCCGCGAGGTCCGCGCCGACATGCCCGCCCGACGCCTGGTCGCGGACCGCCTCCTCGTGCAAGGCCATGGAAAGTCCCCAGATCATGCCGCCGATGAGCTGGCTGCGCGCGGTCAGCGGATTGACGATACGGCCGGCCGCGAAGATGCCGAGCATCCGCCGCACGCGTACCTCACCGCTGGTGACATCCACCGCGACCTCGGCGAACTGCGCCCCGAAGGAGTGCCGCTCCTTCTGCGCCAGCGCCTGGACGGCCTCGGCGGTGTCGGACCTGGCCGTGATGCCCTGCGGCGGAATGCCGCCGCCCAGGGCCAGTTGCTCCCGCAGGTCGGCCGCCGCGGTGGCCACCGCCCAGCCCCAGGAACGGGTGCCCATCGAGCCGCCGGCCACCCACGCGGGACCGAAATCGCTGTCCGCGATCTTCATGCGGATGCGTTCCGGAGCCACCTCCAGGGCGTCCGCGGCGATCAGGGACAGCGCCGTCCGCGCCCCGGTCCCGACGTCAGCCGCGGTGACCCGCACCGTGAAGTCGCCGTCCGCCTCCGCCGTCACGGACGCCGTGGACGGAGCGACCCCCGACGGGAACGTCGCGGCGGCCGTCCCGGTGCCGAGCAGCCAGCGCCCCTCGCGGCGGATACCGGGACGCGGATCCCGCTGCGCCCAGCCGAACCTGGCGGCCCCCTTCTCGAAGCAGGCGAGCAGATTGCGGCTGCTGAACGGCAGCCCTGACACCGGCCCCGCGGCCGGTTCGTTGCGGGCGCGCAGCGCGATCGGATCGATGCCGCACTTCTCGGCGAGTTCGTCCAGCGCCGACTCCAGCGCGAACGAACCTGGCGCCTCACCAGGCGCCCGCATGAAGGTCGGCGTCGGCACATCGATCCGCACCACGCGGTTGGCGGTGTGGTGCGCGTCGGCGTCGTACATCACCCGCCCCGGATCGGCGCTCCGCTCAAGGAACTCGTGCACCGTCGACGTGACGCTCAGAGCCTGGTGGTCGAGGGCGCGCAGCCGCCCGTCGGCGTCGGCGCCGAGCCTGACCCGCTGCGCGGTGGGGCTGCGGTAGCCGACCAGCGAGAACGTCTGACGTCGCGTCAGGACGACGCGGACCGGGCGGTGCAGGACGGTCGCCGCCATCACCGCGCACACCTGGTGCGGCCGGATCCCCTTCGCCCCGAAAGCGCCGCCGACGTGCTCGGAACGCACCCGGACCGAGCCCGGATCGAGGGAGAACAGCTTCGCCAGCTCGTCCGACACCCACCCGCTGCCCTGGTTCGAGTCGACGACTTCGAGGCGCCCGCTGTCCCAGCGAGCCATCGCCGCGTGCGGCTCCATCGCGCTGTGGTGCTCCTCGGGCGTGGTGTACTCCTCGTCCACGACCGCGGCGGACGCGGCGAGTTCGGCCTCCAGGTCCCCCTTATCCGTCTCCGGGTCCGGCGTGTACGTGCCGGGCCGCCCGGCGGCGAACGCCACGTCGTGCGGCTCCTCGTCGTACTGCACGACCAGCGCTTCGGCGGCCTCCCGCGCCTGCTCGGACGTCTCCGCCACCACCAGCGCCACCGGCCAGCCCGCGTACGGCACCCGGTCGTGCTGGAAGACCTGGACGACCGGGTCGGGCCGTCCCAGCAGGCCCGTGTAGTCCCCGTCGACGCGCGGCGCGTTCCCGTGATGCAGGACGGTCAGGACGCCGGGCATCTCCAGGACGGGCGCGGTCTCCACGGAGCGGATCCGCCCGCGGGCGATGGTGGACAGCACCAGCCAGCCGTGGGCGAGTTCGGCGAACGGGACCTCGCCCGCGTAGCGCGCGGCGCCGGTGACCTTGTCCCGGCCCTCCAGGCGGGTGCGCGCGGCGCCGACGGCCCCCGCGGCGCCGGTGGTTGCGGTCGTCACCGTGGTCATCGGGCGTCCTCCTCGGCGAGTTCGGTCAGTACGGTCACCACGAGATTTCGCATCAGCGTGACCTTGTATCCGTTGTGGGGGAGCGTCGCGGCAGCCGCCAGCTCCGCGTCGGCGGCGGCACCGAACGCATCGGCGGTCGCCGGACCGCCGGTCAGCGCCCGCTCGGCCTGCCGGGCCCGCCACGGCCGGGACGCGACCGCCCCGAAGGCGAGGCGCACCTCGTGCACGACACCGTCCCGCACGTCCAGAGCCGCGGCGATCGAGCCGATGGCGAAGGCGTACGACGCCCGTTCGCGCACCTTGCGGTAGCGGGAGACGGCGGCGACCGGGGCCGGCGGCAGGGTGAGCCCGGTGATCAGCGCGCCGGGCGGCAGCGCGGTCTCCAGGTGCGGGGTCGCCCCCACCGGAAGGTAGAACTCCGCAAGTGCCGACTCGCCGGGCCCGTCCGCCGTCTCGTACTGCACGACGGCGTCGAAGGCGGCGAGCGCCACCCCCATGTCCGAGGGGTGAACGGCCACGCAGTGCGCCGATGCCCCGAGGATCGCGTGGTTGTGGTGCTCGCCATCGATGGCCGGGCAACCGCTGCCGGGGGAGCGCTTGTTGCACGGCTGGGCCACGTCGGTGAAGTAGCCGCAGCGGGTGCGCTGGAGCAGATTCCCGCCGATGGTGGCCATGTTGCGCAGCTGGCCCGACGCCCCGGCCAGCACCGCCTGCGCCAACGCCGGGTAGCGGCGCCGCACTTCGGGGTGGGCGGCGAGATCGCTGTTGGTGACGGTCGCGCCGATGCGCAGACCGCCGTCCGCCGTCTCCTCGATCCGGTCGAGCGGCAGCTCCCGGATGTCGACGAGCTGCGCGGGCCGCTCCACCCCGGTCTTCATCAGGTCGACGAGGTTGGTGCCACCGCCCAGGGCACGCGCGTCGGGGTCGGCGCCGAGCAGGGCGACGGCACCGGGTACGTCGGACGCGCGCTGGTAGCCGAACTCCCTCATGCCGACACCGCCGCGTCCGCCGCGTGCGAAGTGCCGCCGGAATCCGGTGCGTTGGCGTCCTGCGTGGCGGCTGCCGCCCGCGCCACCGCCTGCACGATCGACACGTAGGCCCCGCAGCGGCACAGGTTGCCGCTCATCCGCTCGCGGATCTCCTCCGCGGTCAGCTCCGGCGGCCCCGCCTCCGGCGACACGTCGGCGGTCACCGCGCTCGGCCAGCCCGCCGCGTGCTCCTCGATCACCGCGAGAGCCGAACAGACCTGCCCCGGCGTGCAGTAGCCGCACTGATAGCCGTCGAGGTCGAGGAACGCTTCCTGCACCGGGTGCAGCCGGTCGCCGTCCGCCACGCCCTCGATGGTGGTGACCGCCCGCCCTTCGGCGGCCACCGCGAGCTGGAGGCAGGAGACGGCCCGGCGCCCGTCGAGCAGCACCGTGCAGGCGCCGCACTGGCCGTGGTCGCAGCCCTTCTTGGTACCCGTCAGGTCGAGGCGCTCGCGCAGTGCGTCGAGCAGGGTGGTGCGGTGGTCGACCGGCAGCGAGTGCTTCTCGCCGTTGATGTGCAAGGTGATGGCGCTGGACGTCGATAGGGCCATGATCAGCCTTCTTTCGCGTATATGAGGCGCGGTGCGGGTCGGAGCCTGAGCCCTGTCGCCGACGTGGTCAACCGGGAAGCCGCACGTTCTGTGGCGTCGGAGCGCGGGAGTGCGGAAGTGCTGATTCCGGCAGACGTTTCGGGGGAGCGGGCGCTGTGCGGGACGGCGGAAGCCTCGGTTCCGACGGTGTGGGCCGATCCGGGCGATCGGTCGCCGGGCCGTCCGCACCGTCCGCTTCTGCCATTATGGTGGATCCAAGCGGATAGCTGTCCGTTAGTGTGAAACTTACTGGACAGGTGTCCGGTTAGCAAGATCGATCCATCCGTGGATTCCCGGATCCCGGAAGGAGGACGAGTGCCACCGAGGAAAGACGCACCGCTGCGCTCGGACGCCCAGCGCAACCGCGAGCGCATCCTGGAGGCGGCGCTCGCGGAACTGACCCGCTCGGCCGACGTCCCCCTCAGCACCATCGCGAAGCGGGCAGGCGTCGGACAGGCCACGTTCTACCGCAACTTCCCCCACCGCGAGGCCCTCGTCCTGGAGGTCTACCGCTACGAAGTCCAGCAGGTGGCCGACGCCGCATCCCAACTGCTGGCGACCCGGACACCCGACCAGGCCCTGCGGGAGTGGATGGACCGCCTCGCCCGGTACGCCATGGCCAAGGCCGGCCTGGCCGACGCGATGCGCCGGGCCACCAGCGCACACGGCTGCCTGGCCGCACTCGGCCACGGCCCGGTGACCGCCGCCATCACCCTCCTCCTCCAGGCGAACGAGGAGGCCGGCACCATCAGGCCAGGAGTGACCCCCGACGACTTCCTGCTCGCCATCGCGGGACTGTGGCAGATCGACCCGCACGGCCCGTGGCAGCACCGCGCCGGACGCCTCATCACCCTCGTCATGGACGGCCTGCGCACCGGCGCACCCGGCCCCTGACCCCACCCCGCAGGGAACACGGCGCACGGCCCCGCCGACGGCGCCCGCGCGGCCCGTGTGCCGGGCGCCCATCACGTAGGGTCGACGGATGGCGAAGTATTTCGACGTGCACCCCGAGAACCCTCAGCGGCGCACCATCAGCACTGTGGCGGACAGCATCCGTTCCGGCGCGCTCGTCGCGTATCCCACGGACTCCTGCTTCGCGCTGGGATGCCGGCTGGGCAGCCGCGACGGCATCGACCGGATCCGCTCGATCCGCAACCTCGACGATCGCCACCACTTCACCCTGGTGTGCCAGAACTTCGCGCAGCTCGGCCAGTTCGTGCACGTCGACAACGACGTGTTCCGCGCCATCAAGGCGGCGACACCCGGCAGTTACACCTTCATCCTGCCCGCGACGAAGGAGGTGCCGCGCAAGCTGCTGCACCCCAAGAAGAAGACGGTCGGCGTCCGGATCCCGGACCACGTCGTCGCCCAGGCCCTGCTCGCTGAACTCGGCGAGCCGCTGCTCTCCAGCACCCTGCTGCTGCCCGACGAGGACGAGCCGCTGACGCAGGGCTGGGAGATCAAGGAACGGCTTGAGCACGTCGTGGACGCCGTGGTCGACTCGGGCGACTGCGGCACCGAGCCGACCACCGTCATCGACTTCTCCGGCGACGAGGCCGAGATCGTACGCCGGGGAGCGGGCGACACCTCGCGGTTCGAGTAACCGCCCTCTTCCGGGGCGCCGCCCGGACACACCGTCCGCGCGGCGCCCCGGGACGGGCCTACCAGGTCACCATCAGCCGCAACGGACTGCGCGAGGTGGCGCCAAGACGCCACTCGACACCCTCGACGGGCTCCGCGAGCCGCAGCCCGGGGAAGCGGGCGGCGAGTCCGTGCAGCGCGAGCTGCAACTCCAGCCGGGCCAGCCAGGCACCCAGGCAGTAGTGCGGCCCGGCCCCGAACGCGATGTTGGCCCCCTCCAGCGGGGCGAACAGGTCGTCGAACGGCCGGGCCGGGAAGACGGCGGGATCCCGGTTGGCCGTGCCGCAGTCGGCGACCACCACCGATCCGGCCGGAATGACCACGCCCCCGACCTCGGCGTCTTCGGACGCATGGCGGATGCTGCCCCGGTCGTCGCCCAGCGGGATCAGGTGCAGCAGCCGCTCGGCCGCCAACTCGGCCGCCTTCTCGTCCGATCCCAGACGCGGCCAGCACTCCGGCCGCTCACCGAGCAGGTAGAGCAGGCAGTTGCCGAGCATCGTCATCGTGCTGTCATGGCCGCCCACCGCCAGGCCGCACACCAGGCTGACGAGCTGCGCCTCGGGAATGCCGCCCTCCGCGTCCCCGGCCTGGACCAGGCTGCTGACGAGGTCGTCACCGGGGTTGCGCCGCCGCTCGCCGATCAGTTCGGCGGCGAACGCGGCGAACTCCTCCAGCGCGGCGCCGATCTCGTCAGGGGAGTGCGAACCGTCCGAGAAGGCGTACTTGGTCCAGTGCCGCAACCGGCCCTGCGCCCGCGCGTCGAGGCCCATCAGCTCACTGATCACCGAGATCGGCAGCGGCAGGGTGAAACCGGCGACCAGATCCACCGGCGGTTCACTGCGGGCCAGTTCGTCCAGGCAGCCGTCCACCATGGCGGCGATCCAGGGACGCCAGCGCGCGACGGCCCGCGGGGTGAACGCCCGGCGGAAGGTGCGGCGCAGCCGGATGTGGTCGGGCCCGTCCTGGTTGAACAGCAGGTCGGGATTGTTGACGAGGTTGGGCACGTCCGAGACGGGCGGGGCGTCGGGCCCGTAGAGCTGGGCCCGGCCGAACCGCGCGTCGCTGAGTACCTGCTGCACGTCGTGGTGCCGGGTCACCAGCCAGGCCGGGCTGCCGTCGGGCAGAGTGGTGGGCTGCGGCGGGCCTGACTCGCCGAAATCCACGCGGTGCAGCGGGAGCAGCGGCTGTTCGACCGTTTCCGTGGTGGGGTCTGCGGCGGACACGGTACCTCCTTGTCCGTGGCGGTAGGGCGGTGTGGAGGAAGGCGACAAGGCGCCAACTCCGTTGTTGCACAGCGGAGTTGGCGCCCTCTTCACAGCTTGACAAGGACCTTGCCCCGGCTGGCCGCCCGGTCCCGGTACAGGCTCCCGTAAGCCGCCGGGATGTTGTCGAAGCCGTGGTGGACGGTGTGCTCGCAGGTGACCTCGCCGCGGCGGACCATGCCGCCCAACTCGGTGTGGAGCGCCGCCCAGTTCTCGTCCGTGAACCATTCGAGCGAGAAGATGCCGCGGATGGTGGTCCGCGGGAACATGATGTAGGGCAGCAGCCGCGGCCCGACACCCTCCCGGCCGACCTGCGTCGCCCACTGCCAGCAGACCGCCACCTGGCTGCCGACGTTGAGCAGCGAGAACACCGTGTCGGTCACGGTGCCGCCCAGATTGTCGAAGTACTTGTCGACCCCGTCGGGCGCGGCCTTCCTGAGCGCCTGGCGCACCGTGTCGGCGTCGTCACCGTGCCGGTAGGTGATGACCTCGTCGAAGCCGAGCCGGGTCAGACGCTCCGCCTTCTCCGGGGTGGACGTGGAGCCCACCACCCGCGCCCCGGCGCGCTTGGCCAACTGGCCGACCAGCGACCCCACGGCGCCCGACGCCCCACTGATCACGAGGGTGTCGTCGGGGCGGATCGTCATGAACTTGCTCAGCGTCCCCCAGGCCGTCATACCGGGGCCGCCCATCACGCTCAGCGCCGTCTCCAGGGGCAGCGCCGCGTCGAACCACTGCGGATCCAGCCGGCGGTAGGCGGGGAAGACCATCGGGAACGTCCCGGTCTGCCACAGCCGCGGTTCGCCGTTGCTGACGAGGTACTCGCGCCAGCCACCGAACCCCTGCACCAGGTCACCGACCCGGTGGGCCGCCTGCGGGCCGGCGTCGATCACCTCCATGACCGAGTCGGCCCCCATGTGCATACCGAGCGGGGTGTCCATCGCGATGCCCTGCAAATACGGGTCGACCGACACATACAGGGTCTTCAGCAGCATCTCGTCGGGCGCGAGATTCCCGCCCACGTCCTCGGTGACCTGCTCGTAGACCCGGCCGATATCGGGCACACCCTCGACGTGCTCGCGGACCACCCATTTTTTGCTCTTCATGTCGCGTCCTTTTCTGTGGTGACGGCTGTCCTGACCGCTTCGCGGGCGGGCGGGGGCACGCGCACCCCGACCGGAATGACCCGGTGCGTCGGCAGCGGCCCGGTCTCGTCGACGGAGGCGGTGAAGGGCCGCCCGTCGTCGCGGCAGATGAACTGCATGACGTGCCGGCCGGCGGCGGCGGCCCGGATCAGGCCGCCCGTCGTCGCCCAGACACCGGACTGGTAGAAGTTCGCCAACCCTGGCAGTCCTGGCCCGTGCTTCTTGATCAGCTCTTCCAGCGTCTCGCCGCTCTCCACGAACGGCTGCCAGCCGAGCACGGTCCCGTTGTAGTTGCCCGTGTAGCGCACCTGCGTCAGCGGGCTGGACACGTCACGCACCGCGATGGCGTCCTCGATGCCCGGGTACCGCTCCTCCAGGAACCGCACCAGCGCCATGCGCGCCCGCCGCTTCGCCGCGTAGTAACCACGCCCGTGGCGCACCGGCAAGGTGTGCACCTCCTGGCCCCCACGGGTGCGGCTGATCTGCTCCGCCCCCTCGTCCAGGGCGCGCCAGGGCGCGATGTCACAGAAATAGGTGGCGTAGACGACGGTCGTCTCCTCGGGGGAGAGTTCCGGGTAATGCCGGTTGCGGAACTGGACGTTGATGCTCGGGTGGCGGATTCCGGTCAGCTCGGCGGCCATGTCCTCGTCGAGCAGGTACGTCGTGCAGGGTTCCCCTTCGGGGAAGGGGCGCCGCAGGCCGAGGAAGAGCGTGAAGTAGCCGGGGAAGACCATGCCGGGCTCGTGGATGGTCTCGGTGTAGAGATGGCGGTAGGTCTCGTTGAGATAGCGGCCCTTGAGGAACTTCATCGTCGTGGTGTATCCGTCGCAGGCCGAGACCACGATGTCGGCGTACACCTCCTGCCCGTCGCTGAGGCGTACCCCGATCGCACGGTCGTCCTCGACCAGGATCTCCTCGACCTTGGCGTTGTACGTCACCTCGCCGCCGAGCCGCCGGTAACGCTGCTCGATCGACTCGGCGAGCCCGAGGGAGCCGCCCTCGGGGACGCCGGCCGACAGGTTCGCGTGCGAGGCCAGCTGGAAGAGGAACGGCAGCACCGGGAACGCCGGGTGCTTCTCGTACAGGATGAAGTTGAACGCCTCGCGCAGCAGCGGGTCCTGGAACTTCGACGAGAAGTCCGTCATCAGCTCGGTGATCGACGTGCGGATGGTGTTGAAGTACGGGATGAACGACGCCAGCATCCGCCAGCGTTCGACCGTCCCCATCAGCCCGACCGGCTTGAGGAACGGGTACACCTCCAGGCACTTGCGGAACTTGCGCAGCGACTGGCAGAACCGCCTGATCAGCTTGGCGTCGACCGGTGAGATGGCGGTCAGATGCGCTTCCAGCCGGTCCGGGTCGGAGTAGAAGTGGACGGCCCTGCCGTCCTGGCCGCGCACGATGTTGAACACGTCGAAGTGGCGCACCTCCTTGCCCTGCAGCGCGCCCAGTTCGAGCCAGATCTGGTGCATCTCGTTCCCCGGACCGCTGCCGAGCAGCCAGCTGATGCAGCAGTCGAGGGTGAAGTCGCCCCGCTCCCAGGCCGTGCAGCAGCCGCCGGGGATCTCGTGCATCTCCAGGATCCGGGTCCGGTAGCCGTTCATCTGCGCGTAGCAGCCGGTGGACAGGCCGCCGAGGCCCGCACCGATGATGATCATCGTCTCTCTGCCGTGCTCCGGCCGCGCCGTGCCCGGCGCCTCCCCGCCGCTCACGCGCCTGCCTTCCCACGCGCGGACCACCGGTCGAGCTGCGGCAGATGCCCCAGCTTCCCCGGATGCCACGGTTCGTTGCCGGTGCTCTCCCACGCCCTGAACTCCAGGCCCATCTCCTCGCACAGGTACTGGGCCGCGAACCTGCCGGTCGACGCGGCGCGGATCAGACCGCCGAGGCCCACCCACTGCCCGGCCATGGAGAACCCGCTCAGCCCCGGCAGCCGCATCCGGTCCTTGGCCACCAACTTGGCCGCCACGTCGTCGGCTTCGGAGAACGCCTTCCAGGCCAGGATGCTGCCGTTGAAGTTGCCCGTGTAGCGCTTGGTGGTGGCCGGCGACGCCACGTCGACCACGTCGATCCGTTCACCGGTGCCGGGCCACTTGCGCTCCAGGAAGCTCCGCACGAAGTCGGCCACCCTGCGCTTCTGCGCCCAGTACTCCTTGCGGTTGCTGCCGCGCAGGTTCTTCCAGTAGGAGAAGTCGCTGAAGTAGGTGCAGTGCACCACCGACTTCCCCTCCGGGGCGAAGCCGTCCGAGTAGCGCGAACGCAACTGCACCACCAGGCTCTTCTGGAGCGCCCCCGGCAGTTCGGCGGCCTCCTCGTCGGTCAGCAGATACGTGGTGCTGTGCGCGTCACCGGCCGGGAGGTCGCCCTTGATGCCGACGAAGGCCGAGACGACGGCGGGGAAGAGGGCCCCGGGACGGTCCAGGACCTCCTCGTAGAGCTTGTCGATCCGCGGCCCCGTGTACCGGCCGTCGAGCAGCCCGTAGATGGCGGTGTGCCCGTCGCAGGCCGCCACCACGTGGTCGGCGTAGAACCGCTTGCCGTTGCGGAGTTCGATGCCGACCGCGCGGTCGTCCTCCACCAGGATCCGCTCGACCCGCGCACGGTAGGTGATCTCACCGCCCAACGACGTGTACCGCTCCTCGATCGACCGGGCCAGGCCCAGCGAACCGCCTTGCGGGAAACCGGCGTTGTGGTGGTAGGCGCTGGCCATGTTGAACAGGTAGGGCAGCAGCGGGAAGCCCTCCGGGTCCTGGAAGAAGATGTTCCGGAACGCCCGGCGCAGCAGCGGGTCCTGGAACCGGTCGGCGAAGGTGTGCATCGGCAGCGCCGCGGTACGCCAGAACAGACGGAACGCCGGCAGCACGGTCCGCAGCAGGGCCGCCTTCTCCCGCACGCTCCGCAGCGGGGGCGGCGTCAGGAAGGGATACAGCTCGATGTCCAGGAACCGCCGCAGATCCCGGCAGAACGCGCGGATCGGCCGCGCGTCGGCGGGCGACAGATCCAGCAGGTGCCGCTCCAGCCGGTCCGGGTCGTTGTAGAACGTCACCGAACGGCCGCTCTCGTCGGTGACCTGGTTGAACAGGTCGAAATTGGTGATCGACTTGCCGTCGAGCGCCCCCAGCTCCCGCCACACCTGATGCGCCTCGTTGCCGGCGGCCGTACCGATCAGCCACTCGATGCAGTAGTCGAAGATGTAGCCGTCGCGTGACCACGCCGTGCAGCAGCCTCCGGGCAGTACGTGCTTCTCGAAGATGCGGGTCCGCATCCCGCTCATCTGCGCGTAGCTGCCGGTGGACATGCCGCCGACTCCCGCGCCGATGACGATGACCCGGGGCCTGCCGCCCGAGCCGCGCTCGCTCCAGTCAGGCTCGCGGTCATCCGGCATGGATCTCGCCCCCCGCCAGGATGCCGAGCACCAGGTTCACGTTGTGGGTGAGGTGCTTGGGGTCGAGCATGTCGGCGTGCGTGCCGGAGCCGCGCAGCACCGCGGTGCCGCCGGTCGAGCTGCCGTGCCAGGTGCCGCGCTCGTCGGACGCGTAGAGCGCGGTCTTCTCCTCGTCGGTGATCACGCTGACCGCCGCGGCCACCGTCCCGAGGTTCGGGGTGCGCCCGCAGAAGGCCAGGTACTCCGCCGCGTGATCGAGCACGTCCTGCGCGACGACCTCCGAGCCGGTGTGCTTGAGCAGGTGCTCGCCCAGTTCGGCCTCGAATGCCTCGATGTGCTCGGGGCCGGCGACGTAGGGCTCCACGATGCGCAGCGAGTCCAGGATCACCACGTGTGCCACCCGGCGCCCGCGGCTCTCCAGCTCCTTGGCCGTCTCGAACGCGAGGTTGCCGCCGAGGGAGTAGCCGAGCAGCAGGCACGGGCCCTCCGGCTGGAGCGACTCGACCAGGTCCGCGTAGCGCCTCACCTTGTCGTCACCCGGCACGTAGTTGAAGGCGATGAGCCGGTGCTGCGGCAGCCGCGCCGCGAACTCGCGGTAGACAAGGCCGTGGCCGCCCGCGGGCGGGAAGCAGAAGACCGTGGTCCCCGGGCCGTTGAAACTCAGATACGGCAGTTCGTCGGCGGCCTCGCTGTGCAGGAGTTGCTCCACGGTCTGTGCCATGCCGTGCAGGGTCGTGACCTGGTACAGGCGGCTGACGGGGATGCTGACGCCGAACTCCGTCCGCAGGTGGTGGATCAGCTCGATCAGCTTGATCGAACTGCCGCCCACCTCGAAGAAGTCCTGCTCAAGGCCGACCCGCTCCAACCCGAGCAGCTTCTGCCACTGCCGGGCCATGCTCACTTCGTACCGCGTCACCGGCTCCTCGTGGGGCTCCTCGCCCCCGTCGAACCGTGGCGCGGGCAACGCGGCGACGTCCACCTTGCCGCTCTGCGTCAGCGGCAGTTGGGGCAGCTCCACGAAGTACGAAGGGATCATGTACGTCGGCAGATACCCGGCGAGGTAGCGGCGCAGCTCGCGCCGGTCCAGGGCCGTGCCGTTGGCCGGCACGCAGTAGGCACACAGTGCGGCCTCGCCGCCGGTGTCCGTGCGTACCGCGACCACCGCCCGCGCAAGACCCGGCCACTGCGCCAGCTGCGCCTCGATCTCACCGATCTCGATGCGGTGGCCCCGCAGCTTGACCTGGTTGTCGATCCGCCCGAGCACATGCACCCGGCCCTCCGCGTCCCACCGCGCGACATCGCCGCTGCGGTACAGCCGCTCCGGCTCGCGCCCCAGGGCGCGGGTCACGAACCGCTCCGCGGTCTGTTCCGGATCCCCGGCGTACCCGATCGCGACGCCGTGCCCGCCGATCCACAGTTCACCCGGTACACCGGGCGGCACCGGCTCGCCGCGCTCGTCGAGGATGTGCAGCGTGCTGTTCGGCAGGGGCCGCCCGATCGGCACCATCCGGCCGGGCTCCAGGTCGTCGACGGGCCCCTCGAAGTACGCACTGTCGATGGTCGCCTCGGTGACGCCGTACGAATTGACCACGCGGGTCCGCGGGCCGCACAGGTCGCCGAGCCGCCGGTACTCCGCGACCTTCCAGGCGTCCGAGCCGACGACCAGCAGCCGCATGAAGTCGAGGCACAGCCCCTCCCGCTCGCAGTGGTCCATCAGGCCGCGCACCACGGCGGGCACGAACTCGCCGCAGTCCACCTGCTCCTGACGCATCGTCCGGTACAGGCGGGCGGTGTCGAACAGCAGGTCACGGTCGGCCAGCACCAGGCTGCCGCCGGAGCACAGCGCCCGCACCAGGTCACCGGTGAAGACGTCGAACGACGGCGCGGCCATCTGGAGATGCACCCGCACGTCGCTCTCCAGGCGGTACTCCTGGAGCCACGCGCCGTACGCCGATGCAAGGTTGCGGTGGCTGACCTGTACCGCCTTGGGGCGCCCGGTGGAACCCGAGGTGTGGATGACGTACGCCGGGGCGTCCATGTCGACCGGATCCGCCGGAACGTCACCGGACGCCTCCGTGTCCGCGTCCAGCAGCCCGCCCAGGCTCACCACATCGGCGGGCAGCCCGCTCGCCGCCGCCAGGACGTCACCGTCACCGACGACCACGAGCGAGACCCCGGCGGTGTGCACCATCCGGGCGATGCGGTCCGCCGGATGGCCGGGTTCGAGCGGCAGATAGGCGCCGCCCGTCTTGAGGACCGCCAGCAGCGCGACGATCAGCTCGGGCGACTTGTCCAGGCGCAGCGCGACCACCGAGCCCGCCCCGACGCCACGCGCCCGCAGCAGGCGGGCCAACCGGCCTGCCCTGGCCTCCAGTTCCCGGTAGGTCAGCCGCCGGGTCGCGCCGTCGAGGGAGGGCGCCGAGACGGCCACCGCATCGGGGTGCGCGGCGGCTGCCCTGGCGATCAGGGCGTGCACCGGCAGGTCCGTTTCAGTGCCGGGCTCCGACTCGCGGTCCGTGCCGCCGGGCGGCAGCGCCAGCCGGCCGGCACCGCTCCAGTCGTCGATCAGCCGCGCACGCTCCGGTGCGTCCAGCATGTCGAGGCCGGTGGTGGGCCGCTCGCCCGGCGCCCGGGTCATCGCGTCCAGCAGGTTGACGTAGTGCGACGCCATCCGCCGCATCGTCTCCGGCAGGAACAGGTCGGTGTTGTACTTGAACACGCAGTGGAAACGCCGCTCCGCCTCGTCCTCGTACGCCGACAGCGTCAGGTCGAACTGGCCCTCCTCCTCGGGCAGTTCGATGTACTCCAGCCGGTAGCCGTACTTCTCCGTGGCGACCTTGTGGGTGAGGAGGATGAACATCGCCTGGAAGACCGCGGAGCGGCTCGGATCGTGCTGCAGGCCCAGCTTCTCGACCAGCAGGACGAACGGGTACTCCTGGTTGTCGAGGCCGTTCAGCACGGTCGTGCGGACCTGCTCCAGCAGCTCGGCGACCGAAGGGCCGCCCGACAGGTCGGCGTGCAGCGGCAGCGGGTTGACGAAGTACCCGTAGACGGGGCTGAATTCCTGCTGGGTGCGGCCGGTCACCGGGCTGCCGACGATGAGGTTGTCCTGCCCGGAGTAGCGGTGCAGCAGGACGTAGTACGCGCTGAGCAGCACCATGAACGGGGTCACGTGGTGCTCGCGCGCCAGGGTGTGGACGCGGGCGCTGAGTTCCGTGTCGAGCACGAAGAACTCGGAGGCGCCGTTGTGCGTCTGCACGGCCGGGCGTGGCTTGTCGACGGGCAGGTCGAGCAGCGGGACCTGGTCCGGCAGATGCGAGCGCCAGTAGTCGAGCATCCCGTTGGCCTCGCGGCCGGCCAGGAAGCGGTTCTGCTGGTTGAGGAAGTCGAGGTAGCGGGCCTGCAGCGGGGGCAGCGTGGGCTCCTGCCCGTGGCGCAACCCCTCGTAGAGCGCGAGCAGTTCCTCGATGAAGGTGAACGTCGAGATCGCGTCCGAGACGATGTGGTGGACGGCCTTCATGATCACCCACCGGTCCTCGCCGCGCTTGAACAGGCGGAAGCGGACCAGCGGATCGCGTTCGAGGTCGTAGGGCTTGCGGTACTCCTCGACGATCACCCGGTGGATGTCGTCCCACTCCTGCCCCTGCACGTCGAACAGGGCGACGTCCGCGGTGGCATCGGGCGACACCCGCTGCACCGGCTGCCCTTCGTCCAGCAGGAAGTTGGTGCGCAGTGCCGGATGGCGGGCGATCAGACGGCGGACCGCCTCGAACATCACCTCGGGTTCGAGCGCGACCCGCACCTCCACCGCGCCGCCGATGTTGTAGGCGTAGCCCGTGGGGTTGAGCTGCTTGAGGAACCACAGAGCCTTCTGGTTCTGCGTCAGCGGATACTCCCGCTCGTCCTCGTACAGCTCCAGGGCCCCGGCGTCGCCGCCCCCGTCGTCGGCCGCCATCAGCTCGGCCAGACCGTCGTCGAGCTGCGTCACCAGCTCACCGACCGGGGTGCCGCTCAGCAGCGCGACCACCGGCAGCGCGACCTTGAACTCCGTGTGGACCCTGGCCCGCAGCTCCATCGCCAGCAGCGAGTCGAGCCCCAGGACATTGAGCCCGGCCGACGGATCGACCTGCTCGGGAGCGGCCCGTAGCACCGAGGCGACCAGTGCGGTGAACCGCTCGGCCACCAGCGACCTGCGCTCCTGGGCACCGGCTTCGCGAAGGGTGTCGAGGAATCCGTTGCCCTCCTCACCCGCCGGCCCTTGCGAGGCCGCGGCCAGCTCGGACACCAGCGGTGGTGGCGAGGAGTACCAGGCCAGGAAGACCGGCCAGTCGACGACCGTCGCGACGAGCAATTGCGCACGGTCCTGACCCATGACGCGTTCGAGCACCGCCATGCCCGCCTCGGGCGACAGCGAACTCATGCCGCGGCTGTGCAGGTAGTGCTCGACGAGACCCAGCTCCTCGATCATGCCGGTCGCCCACGGGCCCCAGTCCACGCTCAGCGCCGGCAGGCCCTGCGCGCGGCGGTGGTGGGCCAGCGCGTCCAGGAAGGCGTTGCCCGCCGCGTAGTTGGTCTGCCCCGCCGTCGTCAGCAGCGACGCGATCGAGGCGAACAGGACGAAGTGCTCCAGCGGCTCGTCCCGCAGGTGCCGGTGCAGCAGATACGCGCCGACGGCCTTCGGGTCGTGGACCGCGTCGAAGGTGGACCGGTCCATGTCCGTGATCAGTGTGTCGCGCACCTGGCCCGCCAGGTGGAACACGCCCCGGATGGGCGGCGGGTCGCCGCGCCTGTGGTCCTGGAGCCAGCCGGTCAGCGCGTCCTCGTCGGTCAGGTCGACCGGCGCCAGGACGGGCTGCGCACCGAGCGCCTCCAGCTCCTTGAGGAACGCCACGGCCCGGCCTTCCGGCGTGGCGGGATCGAGCCCCCGCCACTGCTCGCGCTCCGGCAGCCGGCTGCGGCCCATCAGGATCAGACGGCGTGCACCGCGTCTGACCAGCGTGCGGCACAGCAGCCGACCGAGTGCCCCGAAGGCGCCGGTCACCAGGTAACTTCCGTCGGCGCGCAGCCGCAGCGGCAGCGGCCTGGTCAGCTCGTCGGCGGGCCGCAGCCGGCTGGTGAGGCGCCGCTCGCCGCGCAGCGCGATCTCTTCCTCGTCATCGGTCAGCACCTCGCGCAGCAGCTCGGCCGCCGCATCGCGGAGCCCGGCGGCGCCGCGGTCCCCTTCCGGGTCGAGGTCGATCAACTTGCCGCGGTTGCCGGTCAGTTCCTGGTGCCACAGCACCCGGCCGACACCCCACGCGGGCGCGCCCAGCGGCTCCACGGCATCGCCGGGCCGGACGGCCTGCGCACCGCGTGTGACGATGTGCAGCCGGCCGCCGGTCCCGCCGGACAGCAGCGCGCGGGCCAGCGCGATCAGCGAGTAGGAGCCGGCGCTGACGTGCCGCTCGAAGTCGGCCCGCGCGGTGCCGTCGATCGACGGCAGATCGAGGTTCCACAGGTGCACGAGGGCGCCGGGCGGCTCCTCGCCCTGCCTGCGCAGATCGGCGAAGAGCCGCTCCAGGTGCTCGACGGAGCCCGGCACGACCGTGAACTCCCGGCCCTCCTGGCCGTAGGTGTCACCGGGCCGCACCACGTGGCAGCGTTCGCCTCGCGCGCCGACCTGGGCCGCCAGCTCGTCGCCGAGCCCTTCGGCGTCCGCGAAGACCAGCCAGGATCCGGGTCCGGACGGCGTGTCCGTGCCGCTGCCCGCGACCTGGCCGTTCTCCTCTCCGGCCACGGCCGCGTCGAGCGGACGGTCGGTCCAGACGGTCTCGGCCAGCCAGGAGTCGATGGTGCTCCGGCTGACCGTGGTCGACGCCTTCTCCACGTCGGCCGCGCGGAACCCGCCGATCCGGCCGAGCGGTTCGCCGCCTTCGCCGTACACGGTGAGGTCGCCGACCAGCTCCTCCTCGTCGCGACGGGTGACGGTGGCGTGCACCCAGAGCGGCTGGTCGCCGACGGGCCCCGCGCACACCTCGTCGATCGACAGGGGCAGACGGATGCCGGTTGCGCCCTCCTCGTGTGCCTCCAGGAGCTGGGGGGTCAGCAGCGACTGGAAGCAGGCGTCGAGGAGTACGGGATGGAAGTGGTGACGGGCGGAGTCCTCGCCGAGTCCCGCGGTGGGACGCAGCCGGGCAAGGACCTCGTCGGGCCCGAACCACACCTCGTCGATGGCCTGGAAGGCGGGGCCGTAGTGGTACCCGAGTGCGGCAAGCGCCGCGTAGCAGTCATCCCCGTCCAATCGGCGCAGGCTGCGCGCGCGGATCGCGTCGGCGTCCAGCGCGGGGCCGTACGACCGGCGCTGCCCGGCGCGTACCACGCCGTTCGCGTGCACGACCGGTTCGCCGTCCGCGTCCGGCAGCGACGCGATGGTGAACCCGGCGTTCTCCATGCAGAGGGACAGCTGCACCGTCCTGCTGTCCTCGTCGGGCAGGAACAGCGCCTTGCGCAGCTCGATGCCGGACAGCGCGACGTGCGTGCCGCCGGTCACCGCCCGCACCGCCTGCATCGCCATCTCCAGGTAGCCGGCCGCGGGGCACACCACGGTGTCCTGGATCCGGTGGTCGGCGAGGTAGGGCAGGGTCTCGACGTCGAGCCGCGCCTCCCACGTCGGTTCGGCGTGCGCCGTGCGGCGGCCCAGCAGCGGGTGGTCGAGGCGTCCGAGCCTGACCTGTTCGACGGACGCGGGCTCGGTCCAGTAGCGGTCCCGCTTCCACGGGTAGCGCGGCAGGGGGACCGTCCGGCCCGCGGGGTGCAGCACGTCCCAGCGGATGCCGACGCCGAGGTTGTGCAGCATCGCCAACGAGGCGGCGAAGCGCTCCGGTTCGTCCTCCTGACGGCGGATCGACGGCAGCGTGCTGTCCTTGAGGTCCTCGGCGTCCTTGCCGTCGAGGCGCTTGGCTTCGAGGCATTCGCGGATGGAGTGGCCGAGCACCGGGTGCGGGCCGATCTCCAGGAAGAGGCCGTAGCCGTCATCGGCGATGCGGTCGACCGCGGCGCGGAAGCGGACCCGGTCGCGGACGTTCTTCCACCAGTAGCCCGCGTCCAGTTCGGGGCCGCGCGCCACACCGTCGTCACCGGTCAGATACAGCGGCACCTGAGCGGCCTGCGGCGTGAGCCCGGCCAGCGAGGACAGCAGCTCGTCCTTGATCGCCTCCATGGAGGCGCTGTGGTACGGGACGCGCACGGAAAGGAACTTGGCGAAGACCTGCTCGGCGCCCAGCTCGGCCGCCAGCTCCGTCAGCGCGTCCTCGTCCCCGGCGAGGGTGATCGCGGTGGGGCTGTTGACCGCGGCCACCGATACCCGGTCGCCGTACGGCGCGACGTGGCGCTCCGCCTCCGCCTCGGAGAGGCTCACGGCGAGCATGGTGCCGGTGCCGGCCAGCAGTTGCTGGAGGCGGCTGCGGTGCAGGGCGATCCTGACCGCGTCCTCCAGGGTGTAGACCCCCGCCTCGTAGAAGGCCGCGATCTCGCCGGTGCTGTGGCCGACCACGGCGTCGGGGCGCACGCCGTACGCGCGCCACATCGCCGCCAGGCCGATCTGCAGCGCGAAGTTGGCGGGCTGCGCGAGCCAGGTCTCGGCCATCCGCGACGCGCCCTCGTCGGCGTTCATCTCCTCGATCAGCGACCAGCCCGCCTGCCTGCGGATCTCCTCGTCGCAGCGGGTGATCACCTCGCGGTAGACCGGCTCGTTCGCGAACAGCTCGCGGCCCATGCCCCACCACTGGGGCCCCATGCCGGTGAACACCCAGACCAGGCGGCGCTGCGCGGCGTCCCGCTGCTGGCCCTGGAGCACCCGGGGATGGGGCTCGCCGCGCGTGTAGGCGGCGAGCGCCTCGTCCAGGGAATCGCGCGACGAGTGGACGACGGACAGGCGCGCGGCGTGGTGCTGACGGCGGTGGGCGAGGGTGTGGCCGATGTCGGTCAGCGACACCGCGGCCCCGTGGGCACCGGCCAGTTCCTCGCGGATGCCCGCGGCCACCTCGGGGAGGCTGTCCGCGGTCCGCGCGCTCAGCGGCAGGATGGTCCAGTCCCGTTGCTCCGCCGCTGCGGGGCGTTCGGCGGGGCGCTGCGGGGGCGCCGCCTCCAGGAGGACGTGCGCGTTGGTGCCGCCGAAGCCGAACGAGTTCACCCCGGCTCGTGCGGTGCCCTCGTGCGCGGGCCATGCGGTCACCCGGTCGGGGAACTCGTACGGCAGGGCGTCCTGTTCGATGGCGGGGTTGAGGTGCTCCAGGTTGATGTGGGGCGGGATCTGCCGGTGTTCGAGGCACAGGGCGGCCTTGATCAGCCCGGCGATGCCGGCGGCCGACTCGGTGTGCCCGATGTTGGCCTTGACCGAGCCGACGTAGCAGCGGTCACCGGGCCGCCGCCCGAGGGCCAGCGCGCGGCCCAGCGCGTTGGCCTCGATGGGGTCGCCGACCGGCGTCGAGGTGCCGTGCGCCTCCATGTACTGGAGGTCGCCCGGTGTGATGCCGGCCTCGGCGCAGACCCGTTGGATGAGGGTGACCTGGGCGTCCGGGTTCGGCACGGTGATGCCGTTGGTGCGGCCGTCCTGATTGACGCCGCTGCCGCTGATCACCGCGTGGATCGGATCCCCGTCACGCAGGGCGTCCTCCAGCCGCTTGAGCGCGACGATGCCGACCCCTTCGGCCCGTACGTAGCCGTTGGCCGAGGCGTCGAAGGTCCGCGACCGGCCGTCGGGGGAGAGGAATCCGCCCTTGGTCTCGGCGATGGTGTACTGCGGTGCCATGTGCAGCAGGGCCCCGCCGGCCAGCGCGATGCCGGTCTCGCCGCGGTTCAGGCTCTGGCAGGCGAGGTGCACGGCCACCAGCGACGAGCTGCACGCGGAGTCGAGCGAGACGCTCGGGCCGCGGAAGTCGAAGCAGTAGGAGATGCGGTTCGACACCATCGTCATCATGGTGCCGGTCGCCGTGTGCGCGGCCAGCGACTCGAAGCTGAGGTCCGAGAACTGGAGGATCTTGTAGTCGAGCGTGAACGCGCCGACGAACACGCCGACTTCGCCTCCGGCCAGCTCTGCGGGCCGCTGTCCGCCGTCCTCCAGGGCCTCCCAGGCCACCTCCAGCAGCTTGCGCTGCTGCGGGTCCATGTGGTCGGCCTCGCGCGGGCTGATGCCGAAGAAGGCGGGGTCGAACTCGTCGAAGCCGTCGATATATCCGCCGCGGCCACCGACCAGGCGCCCCGGTTTGTCTTTGAACCGGCTGCCGAGCGTGGTGACGTCGTAGCGGTCGGCAGGGGTCGGTGTGATGCAGTCCTTGCCGTCCAGCAGGTTCCGCCAGAACGTGCGGTGGTCGGATGCGCCGCCGGGCAGCCGGCAGCCCATGCCGATGATGGCCACTTTGCCCTGTGCGGCAGCGTCGTGCGCCTCCGTCATGGTCGAACTCCTCACGTCGTGCGCCGCGGCACTGGGGATGGGGGAAGGGATATGGGGATGATGAGTGGTGGTGCGTGCTTCGGGGACGGCCGGCCAGGTGGGCGGCGGTCAGCCCTTCCTTGCACGGCGCCAGGGGTGGAGATGGGCGGCGATGATCTCGCCGGTACCGGGAAACGACCCGGGATCCCGGAGGCCGACCGCGACCGGCCTGATTCCGGGCCGCCAGGTGAAGCTGCCGAAGAGGTGGTCCCAGACCGAGAGGTCGGCCCCGTAGTGGCCGGCTTGCGACAGCGCGGTGCTGTGGTGCAGCCGGTGCTGTTCAGGACTGGCCAGCGCATGGTTGAGCCAGCCGAAGCGGACATCGATGTCGGCGTGGATGAAGTAGCCCTGCGCGACGACGAAGAGGCCCACCACGAACACCGATTCCTGCGAGAACCCGGCCAGCGCCAGGGCCAGTTGGACGCAGCCCTGCTCGACGACGATGTCGAGGACGTGGTTGACGCCGTTGTTGGCGACGTTGACCTTCTGCGGGACGTGGTGCACTCCGTGCAGACGCCACAGCCATGCGTGGGTGTGCGCCAGCCGGTGCACCAGGTACCCCGTCAGCGAACCGCTCAGCAGCGCGCACGGGATCTCCTGCCACAGCGCGAGCGCCGGGTCGGCCGGCGACAGCACACCGACGGCGGTCGTCACCAGCCCCTGCGCCAGCGCTCCGCCGGCCATGGTGAGCAGGAAATAGACGCCGTACCAACGCCATTCCTCGGCATCGGGACGCCAGTCGCGCTCGTAGGGAATCAGGTGTTCGAGAATCACCAGATAGGTGACGACGCCGATCAGGAAAATCGGGCTGACCCGGGCGGGATCCCACTGGTACCGCAGTGCCGTCATCGCCACCGAAAGGGTGGCCAGGAAAAGCACTGGATAAGCGGTCGCGCGCAGCACGGAACCCGGGGAAATATCCGAAATCCGCTTCGTGAACGGCTGGGATGTGGCTGGCTCGATTTCGCTGCTGGCTGACTGTTCGAACTCTTCCATCCGTAGCACCTCTGCGAGCGATGCGATACAGGGAAAAAGGTGACGTCCTCACCGCTGCGGCGATCCGCTTGAGGTGTGGACCGCCACGTCACGGCGCGGTCCACCACCCCCGCCCACCAGGCGCCCGGAGGTTTCGGCGGGCGCTTCATGGCGGTGTGTGATGCTTGGGGGAGCCTGGCCTGAAATCGCGGTTTTCAAGTCCCTGTACGGACTCGCAAAACGCATGGACGAGCGTCGACTGAACCGGGTATGCATTGTTCCTTTTCTTTTCCGGTGGCCTTGAGCAAGGCGTACCGATGTGTCATTCAGGTATCCGCGTCACCGCTCTCCACCTGATGACCATTGAACCGGATGGTCCACACCGGGGGAATATGAAAAGAGCCCCGTGTCATCAATTTGAGCTACTTAATATTACTAGTATGCCAATGGGGTTTCCGGCTCAGCGGGGCGACCGGTCGTCAGACGTCCTCGCGCTCCGTCGGCGGCGGGTAGAACCGCTGGGCCCAGCGCCGGAACGGGCCGATCGGACCGTCGCCGTGCGCGAGACCGGGCGGCTGCTGGTACAGCTTGTGGTGCCAGATCGGGAAGTCGGCTGCGGTGAACTCGCAGCTGGACCGGAAGATCGTGCGGTCCAGCAGCCGGGCGGCGGTCCGGCTCACCACGCGGGCGAGCGGCGCGGGCAGCCGCGCGGGTTCGCTGAAGGCGATGCGGTTCAGCTGCCGGAACTGCATGCGGTTGGGCGCGATGGCCGTCGGCATCACCATCGTGCACATCCGCAGGCCGAGCCGGGGCGTGTACATGTCCGCGTGCAGGCAGCCGAGCCCGTACCCGTCCACCTCCACCTCGACGACGAAGTCGCCCACCAGGGGCGCCGATTCATGGGCCCGCATGGAGACGTGGAACGTCGCGTCGGCGTACGCGACCGGCCCGCCGATCTCGGCCTTGGACCAGCCGTGCAGGGTGGCGAAGTGCCCGAGATCCACCGAGTTCTCGATCACTTCCTGGACGTTGCCTGCCAGTTCCCAGGCCATGTGGCGGGCGGGCCGGTGGCCGATCGTGTGCCAGTTGGGGATGGACCAGTCCGGCGCCCGGCCGTCGTGGTGCCGCCAGACGAAGACAGCGCCGTTCGCCTCCCGTACGGGCAGCGACGCAAGGCGCGACCTGGGCGGCGGGGCGTCGTACGCCGTCCGCGAGCACGTCCCGTCGGGGCGGAAGGCGAAGAAGTGGAACGGGCAGATCAGCTCGTCCCCTTCGACCTTCGCGAGGCCGAGGTGGGCGCCGAGGTGCGGACAGTACGGCCGGATGGCCCGGACCGCCCCCGAGCTCAGCCGGTAGATGACCACGTCCTCGCCGGCCAGCGGCCTGGTGAGGACGGTACCCGGCGTCAGTTCGTCCGAGAACGCCAGCGCGGCCCAGCCGCTCGGGTAGGGCAGGGCCAAGGTTCCCGCCACGTCGGCCGGAGTCGGTCCCTCGCTGATGGCCCGCCCGTATTCGCGTGCTAGTCCCATGCTGCCCCCTTCACATCGGTTCGCCTGGAGAATGCCCACGGCATCCTGAGATCGTCCCGACGCGCCGTATCTCACCCGAATGAGTGCACGTTGGCGAAGCTCGGCAAGAGCGGCGAAGCGCGGTATGAGGGGTATTTCCGGCGGCCGTCGAGGCGGGCCGGAGCGGCCGGAAATCACCGCCGGGCAGGCGAACGGCCCCCGCCGTCATGAGGTCGGGGGCCGCTCGGGCTCCGGCGGGGCGGGCCACCGGCCCGCAGCGGATCAGTCCTCTTCGATGCCCCAAAGAGGCGACTCCGTCGAGCCGTTGAAGTTGTCGCCGAACGTGGCCCCGGGCGCGGGCGCCCCCAGGTCACCGGGTGCGAAGGACGTCGCCTTGCCGGTGGCCAGGCCCGACGCGCTGCCGGGAACGGACCAGACGGCGCCGGCGCCGGCGTTCTCACCGGGCGCGGAATCGGCCAGGTCGGCCTTGCCGTCGCCGTTGACGTCCAACATCCGTACATTGCCGCCGAATTCGTCGCCCGCCTCGGCCACGCCCGGCACTCCGGCGGTGTCCTGGCTGAACGCCTGCGCGCCGGTTCCGGTCAGCCCGTCGGCCGAGCCCTTGAGCAGGACGGTCGAACCGGCCTTGTGCTTGCTGCCGATGGACTCGCCCGGCACACCGACGGCCAGCTCGTCGCGGCCGTCGCCGTCGACATCGCCCGCGGCAAGCGAGGCACCGAACACGTCACCCGTCTCGTTCGCGCCCGGCACACCCGCGGTGGCCTGGGTGAAGGTGGTGGTGCGGCTGCCGAGCCCGTCCTTCGTGCCGTAACGCACCTTGACGGTGCCGGAGTCGGTCCACGGGCCCTCGACGACCCCGCCGGGTGCCTCGCGGTAGGCCAGGTCCGCCTTGCCGTCGCCGTTGAAGTCGCCGAGGGTGGCGGGCAGCGCCTCGGGCCCCTTGCCGGTCTGCTTGGTCAGCCCGTTCCTGCCGCCCAGGAGCACGGCGCCGGGACGTGCCGACTCCTCCATGGCCCGGCTCACGAACACGTCGTCGGCGCCGTCGCCGTTGATGTCCCCGGCGGTGAGCCCGAGCGCCTCGTCGTCGGATTCGGTCACCGAGAGCGTCTGCACCTTGGCGGGTTTGCCGTCGCGGGTGAAGGGGCCCTGGAGCAGGGTGGCCTTGTTCTCCTTCATGTACTCGGTGACGAACAGGTCCTGCTTGCCGTCCCCGTTGAAGTCACCGGCGGCCATCCGCTGGGCGTCGTGGAGCCGGACGGCCCTCTGGGCGCTCAGCCCCTTGCCCTTGGCGCCCCACAGTGCGATCAGGCGGTCCCCGGACCCGCCCGCGGCCTGCACGGCGAGGTCCGTCACGCCGTCGCCGTCCAGATCCCTGGCGGCGAGCTTGTCGGCGAACCGGCCTTCGATGTCCGGAATCCCGAGCATCTTGGCGTCGATGACGGTGCGGGTGGCGGGGTCAAGACCGTGGGCCGAACCGTAGACGACGGCCAGGTAGCCCGACCCGCCCGATGCGCCGGGGGCCCCGACGGCCAGGTCGTTGTAGCCGTCGCCGTTGAAGTCCTCCTTCACCGCGGACTTCTTGACCGCGGCCTCCGGGTCCTTGGCGGGTCCTGACGAGCCCGACGTGACGGCCCCGGCGGTGACGGCGAGCGCCCCCGCGGCGACGACACCGATGCCTGCTGCTATCGCGCCCCTGGTGCGATTACGCACACGACCTCCTGGAAGGTGAGTTGAGTGGGAGTGAGTGGGAGTTGAGTGGTGGGGATGGGTTGTGGGGAAGTGGGGTGAAAGGGAACAAGTGGGTTGGGGATGTGGTGAGTTGGGTGTGTGGGCGGAATGCCCTCACGGCGCATGACACCGTGTCGCGCCCCGGCGGTTGCACCTGTGCGCGCCGCTTTTCCGCGGGGCCGGTGATGGCGGGGTACGCGCGGGCCGGTCTGCGACGGTCCGACCCGGCGCAGGCGTATTTCAGCAGGAAGATCCCTACTGGTTGCGGGTGCGGGGGCCGCTGTACTGCTGGTCGGTGACCGGCTCGGCCCAGGTCGTTTCAGGGGTGCCGTCTCCTCGGCCTTCCCACATGGCGAGGTGTGCCATGAACCGGTCGGGCGCGGCGCCGTGCCAGTGTTCCTCGTGGGGCGGGCAGGCGACGGTCTCGCCCGGGTGGGCTTCCAGGACGGTGCCGTCCCGGGTGCCGATCAGGGCGATGCCCGAGGTGACGTGCAGGGTCTGGCCCAGGACGTGGGAGTGCCAGTTGGTGCGAGCGCCCGGCGAGAAGCGGACCAGGTTCGCCCGCATCCGGGACGGCTCCTGCCCGGCGACGATGACGTCCCACCACACGTCACCGGTGAACCAGTCGGCCGGGGCCTTGCTGCTGGGCTGCTGCGCGATGAATTCCATGATGTCTCTCCACTTTCTTGGTGCGTGGGGTGCTTGGTGCGTGCGTCGGGTCTGATCACTGGGCGACCACGGTCCGCGCCCGGCGGGGCTTACGGCTGAGCGCGAGAGCGATGAGCGGCAGCAGGGTCAGGGCGGCGGAGACCGTGCCGACCAGGGCCGGTCCGGTCAGGCCCAGGGAGGAGTCCAGGGCCCGGCCTGCGATGGCCGACCCGGCGGCGATGCCGGTGTTGTAGGCGGAGGTCGTCAGCGCCGAGGTAAGGGTGGGGGAGTCGCCCGCGAACCGGACGGCGAGGGAGGTGACGACCGGATTGACGGTGAACCCGGTCAGGGCCATGACGAAGACCAGCACGACGGCAGCGACCGGGCTGTTCGACAGCGGGACCAGCAGGAACAGCGTCAGGGCGGTGGCCGTGGCGGCGGTGATGGTCGTGGCCATGGGACGGCGATCCCCCATGCGTCCGCCGATGGCGGTGCCGCCCAGCGCGCCGGCACCGAAGGCGATCAGGACCAGCGGCACGGCACCTTCCGCAAGGCCGGCGCGGGCGGTCAGCAGCGGGGCGATGTAGGTGTAGGTCGCCAGGACGCCTCCCATGATCAGCACGGCGGCGGTGAGCGCCAGCCACAGCCGACCCTGCCGCAGAGCGCGGACCTCGGCCCGCACCGACACCTCGGCGCGCTGCTCGACGCCGGGGACGAAGCGGCCGACGAACGCGGCGGCCAGGGCGGAGAGGACGGCCAGCGCCCAGAAAGGGCCGCGCCAGCCGGTGAACTGGCCGGCCAAGGAGCCGATCGGTACGCCGACGACGTTGGCCAGGGTCAGGCCGCCCATCATGACGCCGACCGCCCTGGTGGAGTTGCCGGGGCCCGCCGCGGCGGTGGCGATGACGAACCCGACGGCCCAGAACGCTCCGGTGGCCAGGGCGGTGACGACGCGCGCGATGAGGACGATCGTGAAGGAGCCGCTCAGCGCGGCGACGGCGTGCCCGATGGCGAAGACGGCCAGGGCCTGGATCAGGGTCCGGCGCTGGGGCATGCGCAGGGTGGCCATGGCCATGGCCGGTCCGCCGACGATCATTCCGACCGCGAAAGCGGTGATCAGCAGGCCGGCGTGGGAGACGCTGACACCGAGGTCACCGGCCATCTCCGGCAGCAGGCCGGCGATGACGAACTCGGTGGTCCCCATCAGGAACGTGCCGGCGGCGAGCACCTTGACAACGAAAGGCAGCTTGCCGGAGGCGGTCCCGGCAGTGGAGGGCATATGTGTGCTTCTTCTTCCTTGCGGGGGGGGCTGGTGGGTCAGGGCGTGCGGAGGGCCTTGACGGCGCGGAGCCTTCGCCTGCCGCTGTGGCGGCGGGGCGGAAGTGCCAGGTCATCCAGGTAACCGGCTTTTCGCGCGGGCAGCGAGGCATCATCGAAGGGTGTACCGGCAGTACACCCCTGCCGCGGCGTGTGGGACGTACGGTCGAGGTGTGGACAACCGTGAAGAGGTCCGCGAGTTCCTCACCTCGCGGCGAGCAAAGATCACCCCTGACCGTGCCGGGCTGCCCGCCGGGCCCCGGCGCCGCGTTCCCGGCCTGCGCCGCAGCGAGGTCGCAGCCCTGGCCGACGTCAGCGTCGAGTACTACGCGAAACTCGAACGCGGCAACCTCGCCGGTGTCTCACCGGCCGTTCTCGAAACCATCGCCCGCGCCCTCCAGCTCGATGACGCCGAACGCGCCCACCTTCTCCACCTGGCCAGGGCCGCCGACGGCTCCGACGCCCTCACCAGGCCCAGGCGCCGATGCGCCAAGGGGCAGTGGGCACCGCGCCGCAGCCTGCAATGGACCCTGGACGCGATCACCGCAGGGCCCGCCTTCGTCCGCAACGGCCGCATGGACCTGCTCGCCGCCAACCAGCTCGCCCGCGCCCTCTACCGCGACGTCTACAGCAGTGCCCAGCAGCCGAACCTCGCCCGCTTCAACTTCCTCGACGACGCCTCCCGCCGCTTCTACCCCGACTGGGACACCTTCGCGGACACCTGCGTCGCCATCCTGCGCACCGAAGCCGGCCGCAATCCCCACGACAAGGACCTCCACGACCTCGTCGGCGAACTGTCCACCCGCAGCGAGGAGTTCCGCACCCGCTGGGGTGCCCACAACGTCCGCCATCACGGCACCGGGGTCAAACGCTTCCACCACACGGTCGTCGGCGAGCTCACCCTCGCCTTCGAAGGACTCGAAATGGCCGCCGAACCCGGCCTCACCCTCACCGTCTACACCGCCGAACCCGGCTCGCCCTCCGAAGAAGGACTGCGCCTGCTCGCCTCCTGGGTCGCCACCCGAGAAGCCGGTTCCCCCACGCAGCAGGCAGCCACCTGACGCCCCGTCAGGGACGCACGTACGGCCGGGTCATGATCTCCATGTTGTGGCCGTCCGGGTCGGCGAAGTACGCGCCCTGACCGCCGAACAGGTTGTTGGTCCGGCCGGGTTCGGTGTGACTGGGATCTGCGCAGTATGTGACCCCGACGGCCTCCAGCCGGGCGATCATGGTGGGGAACTGCGCTTCGGGCACGAGGAACGCGTAGTGCTGCGACTGGATCGGCTCGTCCCGCTTCTCGTAGTAGTCGAGCGTCACGCCGTTGCCGAGATCGACGGGCAGGAAAGGCCCGAACGGAGCGCCGACCTCAAGACCCAGGATCGTGGCGATGAACTCGGCCGACAGGTGCCGGTCACTGGCGTGGACGACGGTGTGGTTCAGCTGGACGGAAGCCGCCGACGGCTCGGGGGCATGGGTGCACTGCTGGTCATGTGACATCAGTGGGGTTCTCCGGGTCTCAGGGATGCGTGGGAGGCGCCGCGCGCGGGCGCCGGGAGCAAAGACACGGAGAAGGGGGCGGGCCTCTCGCCCGCCTCGCGCTCACGCCGAGGCCGGGCGCCTCACTCGTGTATGGCCCATGGCCGACCCGGCAGTCACCCGGCTGATTTTAGTGTTGAACCGGGCGCAGGGACAATGCCGTTTCTGGGCACGGCACGGCCCCGGACGCACGCCGGCTCGCGGCCGTGATGCACATCGCGTTCTTCGTGCTCCTCAGCTCGTCGCTGACCCGCTTCCTGCTGCGCCACCCGGACCACCCGGACACCCCCTGGGCCATCGCCCTCGCCGTCACCCTGGCCCTGCTGTACGTACTCGGTCCGGTCCTCGGCCCGGACGAGAGGACCGCGGCGGGCGCCACCGGATACCTGCTCAAGGCCGAGCGGTCAGGGGGGCTGTTCGCGGCGATCCGCTCCGCAGCCCAGGGCCGTACGACGCTGTCACCGCCGGTCGCAGGCCGGGTGATGGACCGGATGCGCGGCGCCGCCGGGCCGACCCTCACCGACCGGGAGCGGGACATCCTCGGGCAGCTCGCACGCGGTCTCGGCAACCGCGACATCGCCCGCGCGCTCTTCATCAGCGAGGCCACCGTCAAGACCCACCTCGGCCGGATCTACACCAAGCTCGGCGTCGACACCCGCGCGGGCGCCGTCGCCGTCGCGAAGGAACAGTGCCTGCTGCCCGGGTAGGCCGGCCGGAGCGGTGGGGCGGCGGTGCGATCCGGAGGTCAGTCCCTGGGCTTTTCCCGGCGGGCGGCGGCTGCGTTGCGGCCGGTCTCCACGTGCCTTGTGGCCAGCTCCTCGACCCGCGCCACGTCACGGTCGGCGACGGCGGTGTAGAGGTCTTCGTGTTCCTTCGCCATCGCCATGAGGTCGTCGTGCTGTCCCAGGAGCCAGCGCATCCGGCTGCGGAGGGTGCGCTCCAGCTCGTTGAGCAGCTCGTTGTCGGCGAGCGCGGTCACCGTCTCGTGGAAGTCGGCCGCCGCCCGCCGGGCGCGTACGGCGTCTCCCTCGCCGGCCGCGGTCAGCTCGGCGTCGAGGTCCGCGCGCAGCCTGGCGAGTCCGGCGCGGGTACGGCGCTGGGCGGCCAGCCGGAAGGCCAGCGTCTCGAAGGCCGACCGCACCTCGTCGAGGTCGGCGATGTCCGTCGGCGCGAACTCCCGCACGACGGCCCACGTCCGCGGGCGCAGCGTCACCAACCCCTCGGACACCAGCGCCTTCAGGGCATCCCGGATCGGCAGCCGGCTCACCCCCAGTTCGGCGGCGAGTTCCCGTTCGACCAGTTTGCTGCCCGGTGCGCGCACGCCGTCGATGATCTCGTCGCGCAACTGCCGGGTGACCCGCTCGGATTCGGGTTCAAACCCTCCAGACCCTGCCATGTCTTCATTCTCTCATCGGCCCGAGCCGCGTCCGGCCTGCCGTCCGCCGGCCGACGCGGCTGCCGAGCCGCTGTACTGCCGTGCCGCCGTCAGGCCGGGGCGTAGCCGCGGTCGCGGACCACGTGACCGGCGAGCCGGGTGAAGGCGCGGGCGGCGGCGCTCTGGTAGGCGCTGTCACGGCGCAGCAGCGCGGCGACGCGGGTGGGCAGCGGAGGGTCGAGGGGAAGGGGGGTGAGGTGCGGGTGATCGTCGGTGATGGCGTCGGGGAGGACGGTGGCCAGCGCGGGGGTGCGTCGCACGATCTCCGTGAGGGCCTGGATGGTGTTGGCCTCCACCGCGATCGGCGGGCTGACGCGGTGCCGGGCGAAGTAGGCGTCGATGTGGCCGCGGGTGGCGAAGCCCGCGCTGAGCAGGGCGAGTTGCTGCTCGGCGAGCTGCTGCACCGGCATCGGCCGCCGCTCCCGGGCGCCCGGACGGTCCGCGGTGGCGACCAGGCTGAGGGTCTCGGCGAACAGCGCGGTGGCGGCGATGCCGGGCGGGTGGGGTCTTTCGAAGGCGATGCCGAGGTCGAGTTCGTCGGCCAGGAGGCCCGCTTCGATGCGGTCCTGGGCCATCTCGCTCACCTCCAGCGTGACGCCGGGAAAGCCCTCGTGCAGCTCCCGCACGAGAGGACCGAGGAGGTAGGCGGTGAAGGTGGGTGTCATCGCCAGGCGCAGATGCCCCCGGGAGAGGTCGGCGACGTCCAGGACCGCGCGGTCGGCGGCGGCCAGCTCCCGCAGCGCGCGCCGGGCGTAGTGCACGTACGCCTCACCCGCGTCGGTCGGCCGGACACTGCGCCCGCTGCGGTCGATGAGCTGGACGCCGACGGCCCGTTCCAGCTGTTTGATCTGCTGCGACAGCGTCGGCTGGGAGATGCACAGCACCTCGGCGGCGCGGGTGAAGTTGCCTTGCTCGGCCACCGCGATCAGATAGCGGAGGTGACGTAGTTCCGGACCCATACGCCGGACTATAGGCATCGGCGGTCATGGCGCCGCCGCCGAGCCCGACGGCGATGGCGGGGGAGAGGGCGCCGGGCCCCTGCCATGCGCGTCGCGGCGGCAGGGGCCAGGCGCAGATCACCTCAGTTCGCCGTCGCGGGCCACCACCCGGCCGCCGTGCACCACCAGGTCCCGCGCGGGCATGTCCACCACGACCTGTGGCAGGCACTCGCCGCGGACGAGAAGGAAGTCGGCGGGGGAACCGGGGGACAGGTCGGCGCGGGGCAGCCGCAGGACGTCCGAGCCGCCGTGCGAACCCGCCTCGTAACAGGCCGCCAGTTCCGCGTCGAGGCGGACGTCGTCGACCCAGCCGAGCAGGTGCGCGCGGTGCAGCATGTCCGCGTTGCCGAACGGGCTCCACGCGTCGCGCACCCCGTCCGAGCCGAGCCCGACGCGCACTCCGTGCTCCTTCAGCCGGGCGATCGGCAGGACCAGCGACTCGCTGGGCGCCACGGTGGTCAGCGCGATGTCCAGCTCGCCGAGGTCTCCCGCCACCCGCGCCAGCTCGGCGTCGGACAGGCCCGGCAGGCAGAACACATGGCTGACCGTCACCCTGCCCCGCAGGGAAAGGGTCCGGGTGCGGTCGATGATGCCGCGCAGCGCCGTGAGGCCCTTCTCGCCCCGGTCGTGCAGGTGGATGTCCACGCCGACGCCGTACCGGTCCGCGAGGCCGAACACCAGGTCAAGTTGCTCGTCCAGTGCCTGGTCGAAGCCGATCGGGTCGATCCCGCCGATGAAGTCGACGGACCCGCTGCGCGCCGCCTCCTTGAGGAGCGCCGCCGTACCGGGCGCGCGGACGACGCCGTGCTGCGGGAACGCCACGATCTGGACGTCGAGCGCGTGCCGGAGCCGCTCGCGGGCGTGCGCGACGCCTTCCACGCAGGTCAGGCCGTAGGCGGGCGCGATGTCGGCGTGGGCGCGCATGGCCCGGGTGCCGCGCGTCACGGCGTGCGCCATCAGCCCGTACGCCCGCTCGGCGACCGGCCTGCGCTGACCGTGGAACACCTCCACGTCCTGGGCCGCGAGATCGGCGATGCCGTCGGCCGGTTTGCGCGACATCCAGGTGCCGCCCCACGTCGTCTTGTCGGGGTGGATGTGCGCGTCCACCAGCGCAGGCAGCGCGATGCGACCGCCGCCGTCGATCACTTCGGCGTCCTCGGGGGCCCGCTCGTCCGTGATGCGGCCGTCGACGACGGTGAGGTCCACCGGGTGCTTCGCGCCGAAGGGCCGCACGTCACGGAAGACCACCGGGCGACCCGGCCGCGCCCGGGATGCGGCCCGCGCCGACGGGGCGGCAGCGGACAGCACGGTGCCGGAACCCGCGAGCGCGGCGGCCCCCGCGAGGACACCGCGGCGGGAAGGTTCGGAGGGTGAGGGCGGCATGGGACTCCTTCGGTGGGTGGCGGTACGGCAGGGCAGGTGGCGTGAGACGCCTCAGAGCGGCAGTCCGGCGCGGACCACGCGGAGCGGCTTCTTCAGCACGGACACGTCGGCGAGCGGATCGCCGTCGACCACGAGCACGTCTCCCGCGAAGCCGCGCGCCAGCCGCCCCGCCGTCCGCTCCAGGCCGAGGAGCCGGGCGGCACCGGTCGTGGCCGTACGGATCGCGTCCAGCGCGGACAGCCCTGCCGCGCGCATCAACTCCACTTCCCCGCCGATGGGTTCGACCTCACCGCCCGACGAGTCCGTGCCCGCAGCCAGCGGTACGCCCAACTCGTGCGCCGTGCGCACCGCGTCCTTCAGGACCGGCAGGTAGGCGCGCCCGCGCTCGGCGAGCACCGGGTCGGACGCGTCGGCGAGCCCCGCGATCGCGGTCAGCGTCGGCGTGAAGTACGTACCCCTGCGGCGCATGTCGTGCAGGGTCCGCTCGGCGACGAACACCCCGTGCTCCAGGGACCTGATCCCCGCCCGCACCGCGTCGTCGCAGCCCCGCTCGCTGTAGCTGTGGCACAGCACGCCCTTGCCGCCGCGCCGCGCCGCCGCCACGACGTCGGACAGCTGCTCGTACGAGTAGACCTGGGTCAGCGGGTCCTGCTCCGGCAGCCCGGCCCGCTCGTTCACCCGCGTCTTGATCACGTCCGCACCGCGGGCGAGGTTCACCTGGACGACCCGGCGCAGCGCCTCGGCCGAACGCACGCCGTCCTTCAGGCGGGCGAGCGGGGTGAGGTCGGGGTCGGCGAGCACCGTGTCGCCCAGATCGGGGGTGACGAAGACGCCGGCGGCCCGCAGCCTGGGCGCCAGCTCGGGGGCCTGGCGGGCCAACTCCCGTACGGCGATGTCCTGGTAGAAGTTCGTGGAGCCGCTGCGGGCGCTGGTGGCGCCCTTGCGGACGGCGTCGCGCGCCTCGGTGGCGGTGTTGAGGTGGATGTGCGCGTCGATCAGGCCGGGCAGCACCCACCGGCCGTGCGCGTCGAGGCGCGGAACGCCGTCCGGAACCTCGGTCCGCGACTTGGCACCGACGGCGCGGACCACACCGGCACGGATCACGACGACGGCGTCCTCGGTGACATCGCCGGTCGCCGGGTCGAGCAGGGTGCCGCCATCGACGACCAGATCGCCGGTGTGCCCTGCGCCCCGCGCCGGTGCGGCGGCGGCCCGCGGCGCCGCCGAGAGCGCGGCGGCCGTCCCTGCCAGCGCGGCGGCCCCGGCGAGTATGCCGCGACGGGTGACCCGGCTGGACGGGGGCGGAACGGACTCGACACACATGGCGGGCTCCTGGGCGCTCGGCGGGCAACCGGTCAATTGGTATACCAAATGGCGAGTGCGGGACAAGAGCTTCGGACGCGCGAAGATCGCTGTCGGAGACGCGGAGTTCGCCCTGTATGCGGTGCGCCGTTACGGTTCGGCCGCTCACCTTCGGCATTTTGGTATCCCAATATGCGGACGGCCTCGCAGGATGCGCGGATGCCCTTGCAGGCGGGGTGTGCGGCTGCAGGGCAGGCGGCACCGGGTCAACCGATCGGACGCCCCCGGTGTCCGCCCTCCCGCCCGCCGCATGGAGCCGGTACGCCGACGGGGCCGCCGGATTGCGGCCCCAGGATGGATCTCGGAGCAGGACGGCGGTCGGACCCCCGCCCGCCCCGGCCATGCCCCGCCGGAAGGGACGCCGACACTCCGGCCCCTTCCGGCCGTCGGTGCCCCGCACACCCTCTGAGAACCACTGGAGTTCCCATGAAGTACAACAAGCGCGACAAGCACGAGCAGTCCGGCAATCGTGAGGGGCGCGACAAGCAGGTATCGAAGCGCGCCCGTGTCCTCGCCGGGGCCGCCGTCGCCGCCCTCGCCGAGTAGCCGGCGGTGTGATCCGGCTTCCGGGTCAGTCGTCGACGGCGTCGAGCACGTCGCCCGCATCCACGAACTTGAAGTCGGTGGAGGGCCGTTCGGGGTCGCCGGGCGCGTCGTGACCGTCCTGCACGACGAGCAGGCCGTGCGGGTACGCGTCCCCGAGCGGCTCGTTCAGGACCGCGGCGCCGTCGCACTCCTCGGAGCCGTCGAGCGCGCCGGATGCGGCGGCGACGCGGAAGCCGCCCTCGTACGCGTTGTCTTCGGACCGCTCGCGGTCGTACGCGGCGAAGGTGTGGTCGCCCTGGCTGGAGGCCAGCAGATAGCCGTTGCCGCCGTCCTGGCCGAGCAGCGTCAGGCCCTCGACGTCGGCCGTCAGGTGCGTGCCGCCGTAGCCGGGGTCGGCGCCCGCCACGCACTTCTCGGTCGCCTCGTCGTACGTGCCGGGCACCCCGTATTCGCGGACCTTGTCGACCAGTTGGGGCGGTCCGGTCAGGTCGGCGCGCAGCCGCCAGATGCCGACGTCCTCCTGGCCCGCGTACAGCGTGCCGTTCGCCGGGTCCACGACCATGCCCTCGACCTGCGGCAGTTCGCCGGGCTCGGCGCACGGCGACCACGAAGTGCCGTTCGGCAGCTTGAACTTTGCGGGCAGGTCGAGCGTGCGGACCTGCCGGTAGCCGACCGTGCCGCCGGGCTTCGCGGTCAGCTCGACCAGCGCGAGCCGGGTCCGTTCCCGTTGGCTGACGATCGCGTACGAGCGGCCCGTCGACGGGTCCTGCCACGTCGCGAGGCCGTACGCGGTGCGCTGCTCGTTGATCTCCTGCTGGGACGAGGAGAAGACGGGCGGCGCCGACGGGTCGGTGACGTCGGTGAGCGGGCCTTTGGCGCGGTCGCGGTCGATGCGGTAGACGCGCAGCCGGTCGGTGCCGCGGTCGCTGGTCACGGCCAGGTCGGCGCGGCCCGTTCCGACGCGCATGCCGTGCACCAGGTCGACGTTGTTGAAGCGGCCCGGAGCGTCGTCCGGGCCGGGTGCGGCGGGCGCCGGCAGGGACTGCACCTCGCGCGCCCCGAGGTCGTACACGCGCAGCCCGCCCTGCTTGGCGGTGGCGATGACCAGGCTGCGGTCCGGGTCGGCCGGGTTGCGCCAGATCGCCGGGTCGTCGGCGTCGGCGTTGCCGCCCGCTTCGTCGTCGTGCAGGGCCGGCGTCTCGGCGTGTGGCAGCACGGCGGGCGGCGCGGTGGCCGCCTGGGCGCCGGAGCCGAGTGGCACCGTCGCCGTGAGCGCCGCGAGCGCCGTGACGAGGGCGAGCCGGCCGAGAGCGGGGCGGGCGCTGCGGGGCTTGGCCATGAAGAACGGTCCTTTCGTGTCGCGAACATGACGAGATCACTGTGTGACCGTGCCGTGAAGGCTTTCCGCCGGGTAACGCGACCGGCAGCCGTCCGCGAAGTGAACGGACGGGGCCGGACGCCTCACCTCACGCGGCGCTCCGGCCACTTGCCGGGGGCCCACCACTCCCCGGGAGTTCGGCCGCCCGACCCGGCCTAAAATGGTCCGATGCCGCTCATTGAAGTCACCTACGCGCCAACGGTCGCCGAACCCCAGCTCCACGAACTCGGCTCGGTACTCCCGCACTTGGTCTCCGAAGCCGTGGAGTGCCCCGAGGAACCGTACGACGGTGACCTGCAGCCGGGCGATGTGGAGATCCGCTTCCGGAAGCTGGGACCGCTGGACCGCTGCGGCCTGGACATCGTGATCGAGGTCCGCTCCAAGTGGTTCGAGAGCCGAGCCGCCAACCGCCAGGAACGCGTGGATACGCTGCACGACGCCATCGGCGCCGCGACCGGACTCAGCGACTTCGGCGTCTACTTGTCCCTCCCGGTGGCCGCGTGGTCGCAGGGAGACTGAAGCGGCCGGGTCCGCCGCCCGCCGCGTAGCTCAGCAGGCCGGGACGTCGAACGCGATCCAGACGTCGGGCGGCAGCTCCGGCCGTCCGGGCACCGGCCTGCGCTCCTCGGTCCATGCGTCGCCCGCTATCGCGGTGGCGACGCGGCGCCAGAAGCGCACCGCGGCCACGTTCTCGTCCTGGAAGGCGACTTCCCAAGGCCCGGGGTGCTCGGCCACCACCGCTCGCACCGCCCGCAGCCCGATCCCCGTCCGCCGCGCCCCACGCACCACGAAGAAGCTGTTCAACACGCGCGTCGGACCCGGAAGACCGCGCACGAACGCGAGGCCGACGGGGCTCTCGCCGCTGGTCAGGAGGTACGGTGCCCAGTCGCCGCGGGTGAGGGCATCATCCAGCCGGTCGCTGCGGAACGTGCCGTCCGGGCGGGGCAGCAGACCGTGGAACTCGGACAGGTCGTGACGGAACATCAGCCACAGGCGCTCCAGGACGGGGCGGTCGGCGGCGGTCGCCGGGCGCACGGATACGTCGGACATGAAACTCCTTCACCGGGACGGGGCCACACGGGCGGGGCCTTGCCGGGACCGGTGGTGGTCCCGGCAACGGCCGGCGCCCTGCGGAGAGGTGCGCGGTTCCGGGGCGATACGGCCACCGGGGCACGAAAAAGCCTCCCTGGCGGAGGTGCGTTTGGCCGGGAGGCTTACGGATGGCGTGACCCTAGCAGGTTCCCGGCCGCTTCGGAGGGGCGGCCGGTGCGCGCGTGGGTGCGCTCTCTCAGCCTGCGGTCGCGGACTTGAGGTGGTCGAGGGAGTCGCGGATGAGGTCGGACAGCGTCCGCCCGCCGGGTTCGCCGAGCCACCGCTCGAACGCGACCTTGAAGACCGCGACCGCGGCCTCGGCGGCGAGGCTCGCGGTCGGCTCCGTGACCCCGCGCCGGCGCAGCGCGTCGGCCGTCGCGGCGGCGAGCGAGGCGAGCTTCAGCAGTTCGCGTTCCCGGAGCGCGGCGTTCGCGGCGATCACGGTCCGGCGCTGCCCGGAGAGTTCGCGGCGCTCTTCGAACCGGGCGGACGCGGTCCGGATGGCGTCGGTCGCCGCGTCGATGGGGGCGGTGGCCTCGGGGGCGCCGGCGATGGTGTTCACGACGGTTTCGAGCAGCTCGGCCTGTCCGGAGAACAGCACTTCGCGCTTGTCGGCGAAGTGGCGGAAGAACGTCCGCTCCGTGAGGCCCGCGCGGTGGGCGATCTCCGCCACCGTCGTCCGCTCGAAGCCCAGCTCGATGTAGAGCTCCAACGCCGCCCGTTCAAGCCGCTCGCGCGCGCCCGGTTCCCATCGCCCCATGGCCTGATCCTACGTGATGACAGCTCCTGACATCAGGTGTACGGTGCGATGGCAGTCACTGACATCAGCTTGTCCGGGCGCAACCCCGCGCCGCGGACGGGCCTCTGGCATGGAGATCTCACTGATGCGTGTATTCGTCACCGGCGCGTCCGGTTTCATCGGTTCCGCCGTCGTCCCCGAACTCCTCCGCGCCGGCCACCAGGTCGTCGGACTCGCCCGCTCGGACGCCTCGGCCGAGAAGGTCGCCGCCGCCGGAGCCGAGGTGCACCGCGGTGCCCTCGATGACCTGGACAGCCTGCGCGCGGGCGCCGCCGCGGCCGACGGGGTCGTGCACCTCGCCTTCATCCACGACTTCGCGGACTTCGATGACGCCGCCAAGACCGACCTGCGCGCCATCGAGGCCATCGGCGGCGTGCTGGGGGGCTCCGGCCGCCCCCTCGTCGTCGCCTCCGGACTGATCGGGGTCGCCCAGGGGCGGTTGGCGACCGAGCGGGACCGGCCAGGACCCGGTTCGTCCGCGGGCCCCCGGGACGCCGGCGCGCGGGCGGTGCTCGAACTCGCCGAGCGCGGCGTGCGGTCGTCCCTCGTGCGTCTTGGCGCATCGGTCCACGACGAGGGCGATCACGGCTTCGTCCCGAGGCTGATAGAGATCGCGCGGGAGAAGGGCGTCTCCGGCTATGTCGGTGACGGGTCAGGCCGCTGGCCCGCGGTCTACCGGCTCGATGCCGCGCGGCTGTTCCGGCTGGCACTGGAGAGCGCCCCGGCCGGATCGGTGCTGCACGGCACCGCCGAGGAGGGCCTGCCGATCCGCACCCTCGCGGAGGTGATCGGCCGCCACCTCGACCTGCCGGTGACGTCCGTCCCCGCGGAGGAGGCGGACGCGCACTTCGGCTGGCTGGGCCGCTTCTTCGGCGCCGACATCCCGGCGTCCAACGAGCTGACGCGCGAACTGCTGGGCTGGCAGCCGACGGGCCCCGGCCTCATCGAGGACCTCGAAGGCGGCCACTACTTCCGCACTCGGGCCGTCTGAGGCCGCGGTCCGTCTGAGCCCGCCGCCCGCCGCGTTCGCGATCCGGCCGACGGAGAGCGCCAACCGCGCGGCGGGTGGCGGCCGTTCAGCGGAACGGACCGTCGGGTGTGAAGGCGTGGGCGGCGAAGCGCTTGCCCATCCGGTGGTAGGCGGCGGCGGTGGGGTGCAGGCCGTCGGGCAGGTCGTCCGTCTCGTCCGGGCCGAGCAGTTCGCGGCCGTCGAGGTGGTGGAGGTGGGGGTCGTGGGCCTGCCGGGCCGTCACGATCCGGGCGAGTTCGGCACGGACCACCGCCAGGGTCAGCGCCCCGCCCGCCACATCCGCCGGGTCGCCCAGGGCGATGACCTTGCCGTCCGGGCCCGTCGCGGTCGGGCCCGGGGTCTCCTCGAACGCCGGACAGCTCACCGGGGACACCAGCAGGAGCGGGGTGTCCGGGTGCCCGTCCCGGATCGTGTCGAGGAATCCGTGCACCGCCGGGCCGAACGTCCGTAGCCGGAAGGCGGCCAGGCTCACGATGTTGATGCCCACCTTGAGGCTGATCAGGTCGGCGGGCATGTCGCGGATCGTCCGGGCGATGTAGGGGTCGAGCATCGCGTTGCCCGCCTGGCTGAGGTTGATCACCTCGGCCCCGCCGAGTCCGGCCGCCACCACCGGCCAGGTGCCGGTCGGGCCGTCGGCCTCGATGCAGTGGCTGAGGGAACTGCCGTGGTGCACCCAGCGGCGCCGCCCGTCCGGCAGCGGCGCCAGCACCTCGCCGTCCGCGCGCAGCGCCACCAGTTCCGTGGGGGTCTGCTGCGGCAGCCACAGCTCGATGCTCTTCATGCCGGCCGGCAGCCCGGTGAACCGTACGGTCCCCGGCTCGCCGGGGATCAGCCGCTGCGCGGCACCGGGCCCCGCCATCCGCAGCACGTTGCCGAGCGGCGCCTGCCGACGCCCGGCCGGAGCGCCGTCCACCAGCAGATCCAGCATCCCGGTCGGCCGGGGCGCGGGGTCCGTATCGAGCTGTCCCGTGGAGGTGAGCATCTCGAACTCCAGCTCACGCGCATCGGTACGGAACACCAGCCGCACCCCCGAAGGCATCACGGTCACCCCGTAGGCCGACGGGTCCTGGTACTGCTCCTTGGTCCACGCGGGCAGCCGGCGCGGCATCACCCCCGCCTCCGTGACCTCCAGGTCCAGCGCGCCCCGCACCTCCACCGGCCCGCCCACCAGCGGAACCGTCCGCATCGTCACCGTCACCACTCCCACCCCTGGTTCACTGCCGCAACGAACCTACTGATCACCGCCCTTCGATGACAATCGACCCGCCTGCACCGCCCCCGCCGCGTCCGCCGTGCCCGGAGCCGGCGTCCGCCCGCGTCCTCAACCGTCCAGCGCGATGGCGTTCTTGGCCCGCGCCACCGACTCCTCGGAGGCAGGGCCGTCCGGATTCTCCGTCGCCAGGGCCTGGTTGAGCGCGACGAACGGCCGCATGCGCGCCTCGTAGCGGTTGAACGCGCCGCGGTGGCCGTCGCCCGCCCTGCCCAGTTCGTCGGCGAGTACGCGGGCACCGACCAAGGCCAGACTCGTCCCCTGTCCCGACAGCGGGGAGGCGCAGTAGCCCGCGTCCCCGAGCAGCGCGAACCGGCCCCGCGTCCAGTGATCCATCCGGATCTGGGCCATCGCGTCACAGAAGAAGTCGGGCGCTTCGGCAGCGGCCTTCGCCAGCCTCGTCGGCTCCCAGCGCAGCGCGGCGAGCTTGTCGGTGACCAGCCCGCGGAGCCACTCGGTGTCGCGGTGGTCGCCGTCGAGCGGGCCGGAGTGGAAGCCGAAGGCGATCCGCAGTTCCGCGTTGTCGCGTACCGGCATGATGCCGAATCCCGCGTCGCCGTCCTGGAGCCACAGCTGCCAGTTGTCCAGCGCCAGGAAGTTGTCCGCGCCGAACACCGATACATAGCTGCCCAGATGGTGGGCGAAGCGCTCTTCCGGGCCGAACACAAGACGCCGGACCGTCGAGTGCAGCCCGTCGGCGCCCACCACCAGATCGAAGGTGCGGGAGGGACCGTGCGCGAAGTCGGCACGCACACCGTCCGCGCCCTCGCTGAGCGCCGTGATGCTGTCGCCGAAGACGTACTCGACGTCCTGGCGCGTGTGCTCGTGCAGCAGGTGGACCAGATCGTCCCGCAGCAGCTCGATGTCGGCGCTGTCGAGCCGGCCACTGCTGAAGGTCGCCTCGGTGGAGCGGTCGATCTCGTTGCCGTCCGGGTCGAGTACCGACATTCCGCGCATCCGGGTGCGCATCCCGCGGGCCTGTTCCAGCAGGCCCATGCCGTCGACGACGTCGAGTGCGACACCGCGGACGTCTACGGCCTGACCGCCTCGGCGCAGGCCGGGGGCGCGCTCCACGACCACGGGTGCGAGGCCGCGCCTGTGCAGCAGGTGCGCGAGTGCGGATCCGGCGATTCCGCCGCCGGAGATGAGGACCGTCTTCATGTGAATACCCCTTTCATACGCTGTACGCGACTGAATGTACGGCGTATTTGAAGGGCCGGACAACCGTCTCAACTGTCGGCTGTACTAGGTCAGATAGGGCCGAAACGGCTGTCGTCGCTGCTAGGCTCTGCACTAGTACAGCCCGTACGGGCCTGAGAAGATTCACAAAAACGGGGCGACCGAAGAAGGGGCACAGCATGGCCGAGGTTTCCGAGCCGCCCTACGCGCGCATCGTCGCCGACATCCGGCGCCGCATCCGGGACGGCGAACTCGCCCCGGGCGACCGGATCCCGTCGACGCGACAGCTCTCCAAGGACTGGGGCGTCGCACTGGCCACCGCCACCAAGGCGCTGACCGCACTGCGGATGGAAGGGCTGGTGGAAACCCGCCCGCGCGCCGCCACGCTCGTCGCAGGGCACCCGGCACCCGCACGCCCGAAGCGGCGCACGCCCCTCCCCGGAGATCAGGAACTGACCCAGGAGGGGATCATCCGCGCCGCCATCGAGATCGCCGACGCCGAGGGGCTCTCCGCACTCTCCATGCGCGGTGTCGCCGCCCGCCTGGGCGTGGCCGCCATGTCTCCGTACCGCTACGTCGGCAGCAAGGACGAACTCGTCCTGCTGATGGCCGACGCCGCCTACGGTGAGCTGACCTATCCGGCCCCCGGGCCCGAGGGCTGGCGGGCCCGCCTGGAGCTGGGCGCGCGCACCCTGTGGCAGCTGAACCGCAAGCACCCCTGGCTGGCCCACATCGGTCCGCTCAACCGTCCCTTGATGCTGCCGAACCTGATGGTGCACGGCGAGTGGATGCTCAGCACGCTGGACCGTCACGGCCTCGACCCGGTGACCATGTTCGACCTGCACGTGCTGCTGTACAGCTACATCCAGGGCCTCGCGGTCAACCTGGAGCGCGAGGCGCAGGCCGAGGCCGCCACGGGGCTCACCGAAGATGAGTGGATGGAACGCCAGGCCGCATCGATGCGAGCGATCACCGAGTCGGGCCGGTACCCCGTGTTCACCCGGGTCGTCACGGGCTTCGCTGACGGCTACGACCTGAACCTCGACGCACTGTTCGAGTTCGGCCTTCGACCGCTCCTCGACGGCTTCGCCGGCATCGTCGAAGGGCGGAAGGAGTCGGCGAAAGCCTGAGCCGGTCGCAGCGCCGCCTGCCGGGCCGGGGGAGCGGTCGCGCCCCTTCGGTGCCTGCCGCACAGTGGACGAGGGGCCTGGTCACGGCAGGCAGCCGCGGTGGGAGCGAGCACCGCAGCGGCAACGAGGCCCCGCACCGCTCACCGGGCGGCGTACGGCCTCCCCGATCACAGGAGTCACCTCATGCCCGCAGGATCGAACAGGAAGCGCGAGCGGCAGTACGAGCACATCAAGGAACAGGCCGAAGAGCGCGGCACGTCCGAACGCCGCGCCAAGGAAATCGCCGCGCGCACCGTCAACAAGGAACGTGCCCGCTCCGGCGAATCGAGGACCGCGAGCGAGGTTTCCCTCCGCGATCCGAAATCCGCTGCGCAGCGCGGCGGCGAACGTTCCCACCGCGGACCGCAGAGCCCCACCCGCGACCAACTGTACGAAGAGGCCAAGCGGAAGAACGTCGAGGGGCGCTCGAACATGAACAAGGAGCAACTGCGCAAGGCCGTCGGCCGCTGACGCGGTTCTTTTCATGTCGGGGCCATCGGACACGATCGGTAACGCCGGGAAACCTCTCGGTTCCCCGGTCAATTCCCACAACGAGTGGGATCCGCTGGAGGAGATCATCGTCGGACGCCTCGAAGGCGCGACGGTTCCTTCCAGCCATCCGGTCGTGGCCTGCAACATCCCACCGTGGGCGGCACGGTTGCAGGGACTCGCCTCCGGCTTCAGGTATCCGCGCCGGATGATCGAGCCGGCGCAGCACGAACTCGACCGCTTCATCGCTCTCCTGCGGTCCCTCGGCATCACGGTCATGCGCCCGGACGCCGTCGACCACCGGAAATCCTTCAGCACTCCCGACTGGTCGTCGCGCGGATTCTCCAACACCTGCCCGCGGGACAGCCTGCTCGTGATCGGCGACGAGATCATCGAGACCCCGATGGCCTGGCCGTGCCGGTATTTCGAGGCCCATTCGTACCGAGCGATCATCAAGGACTACTTCCGGCGCGGCGCACGCTGGGCGGCGGCACCCCAACCGCAGCTCACGGACGCACTGTTCGAGAAGGATTTCCGGCCTCCCGAGGCCGGTGAGCCCATGCGCTACATCCTCACCGAGTTCGAGCCGGTCTTCGACGCGGCGGATTTTGTGCGCGCCGGACGCGATGTGTTCGTCACGCGGAGCAACGTCACCAATCGCCTGGGCATCGAATGGCTGCGCCGCCACCTCGGGACCGGCTATCGCATTCACGAGATCGAGAGCCGCTGTCGCACGCCGATGCACATCGATACGACATTTCTCTTGCTCTCGCCAGGAAAGGTGCTGGTCAATCCGGAATACGTCGATGTCAACCGGCTGCCCGACATTCTGAGTTCGTGGGACGTCCTGATCGCCCCCGAGCCCGACCCGATCGACGAGCCTTTGCTCAGGACCACGTCGTTGTGCGGGAAATGGCTCAGCATGAACATTCTCATGATCGACGAAAAACGGGTGATCGCGGAGCGGCATCACACCGGCATGCTGCGCGCACTCGAAAATTGGGGGTTCGAGCCGATCCCCTGCGACCTGCTGCACTACGCGCCGTTCGGCGGCTCGTTCCACTGCGCAACGCTCGATATCCGACGCCGCGGCACGCTCCAGTCCTATTTCCCTTGATTACACCGTCGCCGCGGCGGTGAACAGCGCGCGCACGGCGCTGCGGACCTGCCCGGCGACCGCCTCCGGGGTGGAGGTGTCGAGTTTGCCGTCGAGGTGCAGGAACGCCAGGCCGTGAACGAGGGCCCACACCGTGGTCGACAGGGCGTCCGGGTCGGCGCCGGGGAAGGCGTTGCGGACGGTGTGGTGGACGTACGCGGAGATGGCGGCCGTCGCCTGGACCCGGTCCTCGTTGTCCGGGTCGCAGGGCTCCGCGAACATCGCCCGGAACAGCGCGGGGTGGTCGAGCGCGAAGCGCACGTAGGCGACGGCGACCGCGGCGAGATCGTCGGGCGTCGTGGGCGCGGGGTGCGCCGCGGCCAGCTGCCCGGCGAGTTCGCGGTAGCCCTCCGCCGCGACCGCGGAGACGAGTGCGTCGCGGTCCGCGTAGTGGCGGTAGGGGGCCGTCGCCGATACGCCGGCCCGCCGCGCCACCGCCCGCAGGGACAGTCCGGCGCTGCCGTCTTCCTCAAGCAGCTCTCGCGCGGCGCGCAGGCAGGCGGCGCGCAGATTGCCGTGGTGGTACGCACTCGCTTGCGACATGGTTCACACCCTCTCATGTTTGCATCGCTCACATCGCGCCCTAATGTGAACAGTGCATACATCGTATCGATCGTCGAGACGAAAGAGGGGAAACGCGGATGACCAGCGAGCTGTTCTCGCCGCTGTCCTTGCGCTCCGGAGCGGCGCTGGGCAACCGGATCGTGAAGGCGGCCATGGAAGAGAACATGGCGGCCGACGGCCAGTTGCCCGGACGGCAGCTACTGGCGCTGTACCGGCGCTGGGCCGCCGGCGGCACCGGACTGTTGATCACCGGCAACGTCATGGTGCACGCCGAGGCGCTGACCGGCCCTGCGGGCGTCGTGCTCGACGATGCCGCGCCGCTGGAGCCGTTCACCGAGTGGGCCGCGGCCGCCAAGTCCGGCGGCGGGGCCGTGTGGATGCAGATCAACCACCCCGGCCGCCAGATTCAGGCGGACATGCCCGGTGTGGTGTGGGGCCCTTCCGCGGTGGGTGTCGACCTGGGCCGGCACAGCAGCCGTTTCGGCCGCCCCGTCGCCATGACCCCGGAGCAGATCGAGGCCACCGTCACCCGCTTCGCGGTCACAGCCGCGCGCGCCGAACAAGCGGGGTTCGACGGTGTGGAGATCCACGCCGCGCACGGATACCTGCTGTCGCAGTTCCTGTCCCCGCTGGTCAACCGGCGCACCGACGCGTGGGGCGGGTCGCTTGAGAACCGGTCCCGGATGCTGCTGGACGTCGTCCGTGCCGTCCGCGCCGCCGTCTCGTCGTCCTTCGCGGTCGCGGTGAAGCTCAACTCCGCCGACTTCCAGCGCGGCGGGTTCGACGCCGACGACGCCCGGCAGGTGATCGCCATGCTCGAACCGCTCGGTGTCGATCTGGTCGAACTGTCCGGCGGCAGCTACGAGAGCCCGGCGATGTCCGGCCGCCCCGCCGACGCCCGCACCCGGACCCGCGAGGCCTACTTCCTGGACCTGGCGAAGGACCTCGTCAGGACCAGCCCCCTCCCGCTGATGCTCACCGGCGGCATCACGCGACGCGAAACCGCCGAAACGGTGCTCGCCGGCGGCGTGGCGCTCGTCGGGATGGGCACCGCCCTCGCCGTCACCCCTGACCTGCCCGACCGCTGGCGGGACGGACGCGAGGCCGGCCGGCAGCTGCGGCCGGTGACCTGGTCCGACAAGGCACTCGCCTCGGCGGCAGGCATGGCGCAGGTCCGCCACCAGATGCGCCGCATCGCGCGCGGCAGCGACCCCACACCCGGCACCCACCCGGCGCGCGCCCTGATCGCCGAGCAGCTCCAGCAGCGCCGGGCGCTGCGCCGCTACCGCGCCTGGCTGCCCGCGGCACGCGGCGCCGCCGCGGCGGGCCGTCCCGCGTGAGCAGGTCGCGGCCGGCGCCCGTGCACCGGCCGCGACCATCTGCGGCACCTCTGGTCGAGGCGGCGATCCGGCCTCCGGCACGGCCGGTCGGTGGTGGCGCGTAAGGTCTGCGGCGGGTTGCGCGGTGCGGGCCGGGAGCGAACGATGGGACGCGGGTTTCCACCGGGGGACGACAAGCAGCCGCGGCCGGTGCCGCCGCGCGACAGGGCACTTGGTGCCCAGGGCATGGAGTGGACATGACCGAGCTTCCGCCGCCGATCACCCCCTACCTCGAACCCGCCGCGAAGGAGCTGGCCGAGGCCACCGACCCGCACCCCCGGATCTACGAGGTCCCACCGGAGCAGGGCCGTGACATCCTGCTCGGCCTCCAGAGCGGCGCCGGTGTGGCCCGCCCGGACGTCGACGAGGAGTGGGTCGACGTGGACGCCGGCCGGTGGGGCACGGTCCGTACCCGCATCATCCGGCCCAAGGGGGCCGGCGGGCCGCTGCCGGTGGTGTTCTACATCCACGGCGCCGGCTGGGTCTTCGGCGACGACAGGACCCACGACCGCCTCTTCCGCGAACTGACCGTCGGGGCGGGAGCCGCTGGTGTCTTTCCCGTCTACGACCGGGCACCGGAGGCCAAGTACCCCACCCAGGTCGAGCAGAACTACGCCGTGGGCCAGTGGGTCCTGGAACACGGCGCGGAGCACGGTCTGGACACCTCGCGCGTCGCTGTCACCGGAGAGTCGGTCGGCGGCTGCATGTCGGCGGTGTTCGCGCTGATGAACAAGGAGCGCGGCGGCATCGGCCTCAAGGCCCAGGTCCTGCTCTACCCGGTGACCAACGCCGACTTCGACACCCCCTCCTACCTGCAGTTCGCCGAGGGCTACTACCTCACCCGCGACGCCATGAAGTGGTTCTGGGACGCCTACACCACCGATCCCGCCCAGCGCGCCGAGGCGTACGCCTCCCCGCTCCGGGCGCCCCCGGAACAGCTCAGGGGACTGCCCACCACCCTGGTCATCACCGACGAGGCCGACGTGCTGCGCGACGAGGGCGAGCAGTACGCCAACAAGCTGCGCGAGGCCGGGGTCGACGTCACCTCGGTCCGGGTGGCCGGCATGGTCCACGACTTCCTCCTCCTGGACAGCCTGCGTGACACCCGCGCCGCCAACGTCGCCCGCACACTCGCCGTCGACGCCCTGAGGACGGCGCTGCACGGCAGTTGAGAGAACGTGCTCACGGCAGCAAGCGCACCGGAGACACCCGGTGAAGGTGGATGAGCACGTCGAAGGCGTCGGCGAGGGAAGCGAAGGCGAGGTGCGCGATGTCGTCACGGGACGGGTCGTAGACGCCGCCGATGACGCGGGCCTTCGCCGGGCCGTCCCATCGGCGGCGTACCGCGTCGCGGCGCAGGTCGAGCCAGTGGTCGGGCGGGCCCGCCGCGCCGAGCCGCGCGTCGATCAGGTCCGCGGCCGGTTCCGGGACGACGGCGGCACCGAGATCTCCGTGGTGGAAGCCGATCGCCACCGAGACGTACCGGGCGCCGTACCGCTCGCGCAGCAGGCTGCCGACGCCGGGCTGCGGGCCGCGCTCGGCGGCCATGCCCAGGACCGCTTCGGCTGCCGAGGTGTGCGCGATGCCGTCCCAGTAGACGAGGCGCAGGCCGGAGCTGCGCTGGGCGTCGCAGAGGGTGTCCGCCCACACCGTGGCGTCGCCCGCGTAGCTGTCCCGTCCGGCGACGCTGTGTTCGTGGAAGTCCACGATCAGACGCATCCGCGCCAGGACGGAGTCGTCCCGGCCCGCTTCGGGCAGCGACCTGACCAGGGCGAGCGCGTCGCGGGCGTGGTCGGCGAACGGGCGTCCCGGGTGCGTTCCCCGGGCGCGCTGCAGGTGTTCATCGGTGTGGTGGGCGGTCCGGATCGGGTCCAGGTGGGATGCGGCTTTTGCCAGCCGTTCCGGCGCCGACGCACGGACGTGGTCCAGGACGGTGTCGTAGTCGTCGGGCTGCGCCTGCGCGGGCTTCACGCCGAAGATCCGTATCGGGTCGTCCGGATGGTCCTGGTTGAACTCCCGCATCCACGTCAGCGCCTCGGCCATCTCGGCGGTGCGCCAGGGACGCCAGGCGCCGTCGAGCGCGGCTGCGGCCGAACCCCCGCCGCCGCGTACGTACGCGTCGAGGCGGACGGCCACGTCGGCGCTGTCCTGCACGGCCAGCGCCCGGAACCCGTGGCGCCCGACCAGCCGGCGGAAGAGCTGGTCCCGCACGCCGAAGGTTTCCCTGGCGGCCCGGGTGGACTCCCCGATGCCGACGATCGTGGCCGCGTCGGCGAGCCTCCCGGCCAGCTCGTCGAGGGCGCCGCCGGACAGCGGGCCGGCGTCGGTGTGCTGCGGGACGGACGGGTACGTATGGGAAGGGGTGGTGTCGGTGTTCATGCCCTGAGCCTCTTACCTGAAGTGTGGTTGAGGTCAAGGGGGTTGGCGGGCAGGGCATCAGGGGGCGGCGAAATCTCACGTCGGGCGGCAGCGGGCGCGAGGCCGTCAAGGCCGCCCCGGCCCACGGCGCGACGCGCTCGCCGACACCGCCGGGCGCACCATCCGCGGGTGCGCCTTTGCCGCCACGGGCATCGCTATCATCCCCACGACCAGGCCGTGGACGAGTCCGACCGGGACGCCGGTCAGCGCACCGGCGGGATCCGGCCGGTGGACGACCGTGGCGTACAGCAGGCCGAAGGCCACCGTGCCGCCGAGGGCCGCCCCGACGCGAAGGACTGTCACATGGTGCAACCGCAGCAGCACCACGGCCGCCGCCCGGCGACCGTCACCGAATCGGCCCAGGACCAGCTCAAAGCCGCGGCGTGGGTGGCCAGATCCCTCGGACGCGGCGAGCACGCGCCGCTGCGCTCGGAGGACGTGGTGGCGCTCGCCGACATTCTGCGGCCGGTGCCCGTGCGCCCCGGGACCGTCGTCACCGCCGCCGGCGCCGCGCCGTCCGGGGTGTGGATCCTGCGCAGTGGCAGCGCCGAACTCGCCGTCGGCTCCGGCTCCCGTCAGGTCGTCGTCCAGATCCTGCATCCCGGCGACATCGACGGGGACGTCCAGATGCTGCTGCGCATGCCGCTGCCCTACACCACCAGGGCCCTGGAGACCGGGGAGTTCCTGCACCTGTCGAACGCCGACTTCGACCGCGTTCTCCAGAGCCGCCCGGCCGTCGCCCGCCGCTGGCTGACCAGCATCTCCATCCGGCTTGCGCACAGTCAGGCCAGGCTGACCACGCTGCTCGGCGGCACCCTGATCCAGCAGGCCGCCCGCCTGCTCCTCGACGAAGCGGCCGACGGCGCCGTCCGCCTGCCCCAGCGCACGCTCGCCGCCATGCTCGGCGCCCGCCGCCCCTCCCTCAACAAGATCCTCAAAGAACTCGAACAGCGCGGCGCCATCCGCCTGGCCTACCGCACCATCGAAATCAGCGACGCCGCCGCCCTGCAAAAGCTCGCGACATGAACACCGCCCGGCACCACAAGTGCCGGGCGGTGGGCGCCTCTTCGCGCGGCGGGTGCGTTTCCCCGCTGCCTCGCGCGTGGCGCTGAACGCCTGGCGGCCGGGCGTTTTCCGGCCCGGCCGCCAACCGTTCACTCAGATCCTTCTCTCATCACCGGCCGTGACCGCCGCCACCGCCGCCGCCGTGGCCACCGCCACCGCCGCCGCCGTGACCGCCGCCGCCACCGTGGCCACCGCCACCGTGACCGCCGCCGTCGCCATGACCGCCGCCGTGGCCGTAGCCACCGCCGCCGTGGCCGTAACCGTCGCCATGACCGCCGCCGTGGCCGTAACCGCCATAGCCGCCATTGTGGTCGTGACCGCGGTAACCGTCGTTGTCCCAACCCCATCCGTCGGAGTCGTGGTGGGCATTGGTGCTGACGGCAGCAACGTGTCCGGTAGAGCTCTGCTGTGCCTCGGCAGCGGAGGCTGCGCCGCCGGCCGCTGCCAGCGTGCCGGCAGCCAGGAGTCCGGTGGCCGCAACAGCGGCGAGGCGCCGAATCGACTTACTCATGAGTACTCTCCTCGCTTCAGAGGGGCGGCCGATGGCCGCCTGCCTCAAGTCAAGAATGAGTCCGCCGATGGTGTGACTGCGCCCGAAAAGTCACAAAGGTGACATAGGTTCCGCGATCGTGACATAGGTTCCGCGCTCTCCTGCCCGAGGTGCCACGGTGAGCGCCCGGCCGCCGGTGATGGCGGCCCCCGCAGCGACCTCGCCGCCCCCCACTCCGGGCCGGTTCACTCCAGGTCGATTCACTTCAGGCCGATTCACTTCAGGTCGATCCGGAACACCTTGTCCGAGCCGGGGCCGCCGTCGCCGTTGTTGTCGGCGTTGGTCGTCGTCAGCCACAGCGTCTTCTTGCCCGGCACCGCCTCGACGGTGCGCAGCCGCCCGTAGTCCTTGGTGTAGTACGCCTTCGGGGTGCCCGCGGTGGTGCCGTCGACCGGGATGCGCCAGAGCCGCTGGCCGCGCAGCGCCGCCAGATAGAGCGCCCCGTCCGCGTATGCGACGGCGCTGGGTGAGGCTTCCTTGACCGGCCACTGGCGCTTCGGGCTGGTCATCCCGTCGGTCGAGCAGCTGCCCTCGCAGGTCGGCCAGCCGTAGTTCTTGCCCGGCTCGATGAGGTTCAGCTCGTCGTACTTGGCGTTGCCGAACTCGGCCTCCCACAGGTGGCCTTCGGCGTCCCAGGTGAGGCCCTGGGGGTTGCGGTGGCCGTAGGAGTAGACGAGGCTGCCGAACGGGTTGCCCGGCGCGGCCTTGCCGTCCGGCGTCATCCGCAGGATCTTGCCGTTGAGTGACTTCTTGTCCTGCGCCAGGTCGGGGGTCTGCGCCTCACCCGTCGTGGCGTAGAGGAAGCCGTCGGGGCCGAACTTGATGCGGCCACCGTTGTGGTACTTGTTCTTCTTGATCCCCTTGACCAGCACGGTGTAGTCGCCGAGCTTGCCGTCCTGGTACGTCAGCCGCGCGATGCGGTTGCCATCCGACGCGGTGTGCATCACGAAGACGTGGTGGTCGCTCTCCCAGTGCGGGGACACGGCGATACTCAGCAGACCGCCCTCGCCGTCCGTCGTCACCACCTCGGGCACCTTGCCGACCTCCTTCTTCGTCCCGTCCTGGGTGAGCGTGAAGACCTTGAAGGTGTCCCGCTCGGTGAGCAGCGCGGAGCCGTCGGGCAGCCAGCTCAGGCCCCACGGGATGGACCAGCCGTCCGAGACGGTCGCCGGTGTGCCGGGGGCGGAATCGGCCGTGGCCCGGTCGGCGGGGCGCGGCGGATGCGCGGGGCCCGCCGCTGCGGGGCCGGCTGCTCCGGCGGCGAGCAGCAGTCCGACGGCCACGGCGGACGCACCGAGGCTGCGGGGGGAGAGACGGTGGGGGCGGATGGGGATGCGCTTGCGCATGGGGGGCCTCCGGTCAGGAAGGTGCGGCAGGACATGCCCTGGGGGAGCGGTGAACGGTGAGCCGGGACGCACGGGCGGGCGGACGCCCCGTCCGGGCGGCGTCGGCGGGGCGGACCACCCGGAAGCTGATAGGAAAGTTTCCTGTTTGTTGACTGGCGGGGAACCTACTGCGGGCTCCGGGCACCGTCAAGAGACCGGGCGCGGGCGTGCGGAGCGCACGGCCACCTCCAAAGTTCCCCGTCCCGACGGGAGTTACCGCACACGCCCTGGAAGCCACGGACGGCGGACGCCGACCGGAAGAAGTTTCCACGACCGCGGACCGGACCCCACAAACGCCTCCCACCAGGGGAGTTGACGCACACGGAAGCGCCGGGGAACGCCCCGCGACGCCGCGTGGACCGGCCCCATGCCGCCCGGCCCCATTGACGGCGGCGCTCATGGGCGGTGATTCTGCGGTGCGGTACGGAGCGTCACGGCGCGGCGGGGCGCCGGCCCGCTTCCGTCGGCGCCGCACCTCCGGCTGCCCGCGCGCCAACACCCCTGCGTGAAAGGGGATTTGGGCGCAACGGCGGACCGGTGCCGGGTGACCGGCGCGGCGACGCCCGGAGCGCGGCGCCGCCATGCCGGAAACGCTCCGTCTCCCCCCAACCACCTGCTCCAGCGAAGGGCGGACCCCCATGACCAGCCTCCAGGCCGTACCCACCGCGCACCGCGCGCCGCACACCCCGCAGGCCGACGCACCGAAGGACGCGCCCCGTTCGCACGATGCCGGAACCCGGACCGCGACCGCCTGGCGCACCCCCGGCTACACCGTGATCGACACCGCGCTCGAAGTCACCGCGTACCGGCTCGCCGACCGCTGACCGCCGCCGCATGCTGCTCAAGGTGCTCGGCACCGCGGCGGGCGGCGGCGTGCCCCAGTGGAACTGCGCGTGCCCCGGATGCGCCGGGGCACGCGCCCACCCGGAACGCCGTCGCCGCCACGCGTCACTCGCCGTACGGGCCGACGAAGGTCAGTGGTTCCTGATCAACGCCACCCCCGACATCGCCGACCAGATCGAAGCCACCCCCCAACTCCACCCCGGCCCCGCCGCCCGCCGCACCCCGGTGCGCGGACTGATCCTCACCGACGCCGAACTCGACCACACCCTCGGCCTCGCCAGGCTCCGCGAGGCCGACCGCGTCGACGTCCTCGCCACCGCCCCGGTCCGCAGGGCACTGTGCGAACGGCTGCACCTGGCCGACGTACTCGGGCCGTACACCGACCTCACCTGGCGCGAGCTGGGACCTGACCCGCTGCCGCTCACGGACACCGGCACCGGCATCGAGATCAGCGCCCTGCCCGTCTCGGCCAAACGCCCCCGCTACGCGGCCGGTCCTCCGGTGGCCGACGCCGACGATCCGACCTGGGTGATCGCCCTGCGGCTGCACGACCCCGCCACCGGGGGCACCGCCGTGTACGCCCCGTGCCTGAGCACCTGGCCACCGGGGCTCGACGCGGCACTCGCCGACGCCGACTGCGTCCTGCTCGACGGCACCTTCTGGGACGACGACGAGCCACACCGCAGCGGCTTCTCCACCCGGAGCGCCACCGCCATGGGCCACCTCCCCATCGACGGCCCGCACGGCACCGCCCACCGCCTCGCCCCCCTGCGCGCCCGCTGCCTCTACACCCACCTCAACAACACCAACCCGCTCACCGACCCCGGCGCACCACAGCACGGGCACCTCGCCGCACGGGGCCTCGCCGTCGCGGTGGAAGGGATGGAGATCGCACTGTGAACGGCCTGCCGGGAACCCCGCCCCGCCCCGCGTCCCAGGCGGTACGGGCCTCGTTCGAGGAACGTCTGCGTGCCGTCGCACGCGAGCACTACCACGACCGTCATCCCTTCAACATCCGTATGCACGAAGGGCAGTTGACACCAGACGAGCTGCGTCGCTGGATCCGTAACCGGTTCCACTACCAGCGCCACATTCCCGTCAAGGACGCCCTGATCACCGCGAAGCTCGACACCCCCGCACTGCGCCGGATGTGGCTGCGCCGGATCCGTGACCACGACGGCGACCGGGAGGGCGAGGGCGGCATCGAGCGCTGGCTGCGGCTCGGCGAGGCCGCCGGTATCGACCGTGCGCTGCTGCTCGACGCCTCCGGCGTGCTGCCCGGCGTCCGGCTGGCCGTCGACGGCTATGTGAACTTCTGCCGCCTGCGCTCGCCGCTGGAAGCTGTCGCCGCATCTCTCACCGAACTGTCGGCCCCGGACATCATGCGCACCCGGATCGACGCCTTCGAACGCCACTACCCGTGGATCGAGCAGGACGGCCTGACCTACTTCCGCGACCGGCAGGGCCAGGGCCGCCGGGACAGCAAGGAGGCGCTCGCCCTGGTCATCGACGGAGCCAGGACCGCCGAAGACCAGGACCTGGCCGTCGCCGCCCTCGCCTTCAAATGCGAGGTGCTCTGGGCCCTCCTGGACGCCGTCGAACGCGGCGGCCGGCCGCAGACAGGGGCGGAACAGGGGGTGCAGCCATGACCGCCTGGCATCCGGGCCCCGCCCCCGGCGTCCTCCTGCGCGCCGACCGGGTGCGCGGCGTCGACCTGCTGCTCCTGCCCGAGCGGGTCGTGGTGCTCGACGGGTCGGCGGGTGAGGTGCTGCGTCTGTGCGACGGCACCCGCGACGTCCCGCAGATCGTCCGGGAGCTGACCGCCCGTCACCCCGGCGCGCCCGTCGCCGCCGAGGTGCCCGCCTTCCTCGACCGGATACGGAAGGAGGGCTGGCTGCGATGACCGCACCGCCCGCCCCCGGCGCCCCGGCGGCGGACACAGGACCCGTACCGCCGCCCTGGGCACTGCTCGCCGAGCTGACCCACGCCTGCCCGCTGCACTGCACCTACTGCTCCAATCCCGTCGAACTCACCCGCCGCAGCCGGGAATTGACCCTCGCCGAATGGCAGGACACGTTCCGGCAGGCCGCCGATCTGGGTGTGGTGAGTGCCCACCTCTCCGGCGGTGAGCCGCTGCTGCGCCGGGACCTGACGGAGATCGTCGCGGCGGCCGACGGCGCCGGGATCCACACCCAGCTGATCACCAGCGGCGTCGGCCTCACCCGCGACCGGCTGGCCCGCCTCACGGGCGCCGGACTGCGCAGCGTCCAGCTCTCCGTCCAGCACGCCGACCCGGCCCACGGCGACCGGATCGCGGGCCACCGCGCCCACGCGGCCAAGGAACGCGCCGCGGCTCTCGTCACGGACGCCGGACTGCCCCTCGGCCTCAACGTCGTGCTCCACCGCCACAACCTCGGCGCCCTCGACGCGCTGATCGACCTCGCTCCCGCCTGGGGCGCGGACCGCATCGAACTCGCCAACACCCAGTTCTACGGCTGGGCACTCCTCAACAAGGCCGAACTCCTGCCCACCCGCGCGCAGTTGGTCGATGCCGAAGCGACCGTACGGTGCCGACGGCAGCAGCTCGACGGCCGCGTCGAGATCATCTGGGTCGTCCCCGACCACTTCGACGGCACCGCCAAACCCTGCATGGGCGGCTGGGGCGCCGTCTCGCTCACCGTCACCCCCGACGGCACGGTCCTGCCCTGCCCGGCCGCCGCCGCCATCCCAGGACTCGACCCGCCCGGCGTCCGCGACCGGCCGCTGCGCTGGATCTGGGAGCGCTCCACGGCCTTCACCCGCTACCGGGGCACCGACTGGATGCGCGACCCCTGCCGCAGCTGCGCCCTGCGCGAGCGGGACTTCGGCGGCTGCCGCTGCCAGGCGTACGCCCTCACCGGGGACGCCGCCGCCACCGACCCGGCCTGCCGCCACTCCCCGCACCACAGCCTCGTCCGCGACCTGGTGGACGCGCCCGCGCCACCAGCCCAGGCACTGGGCCGCCCCCGCCGGCCCGGCCACCCGTCCCGCAGAGTGGAGACCCCCTGATGGACCGCACCGCACCACAGCCCCGCCACCGGATGCGGCGCCGCCGCGCCCTGCTGACCGCATCGGCGGCGACCCTCCTCATCGCCGCCACGACCGGCGCCGCGGCCGGCACACCTGCCGACGCGCCCCGCCGGGCCGCCCCGAAGGCCGCTCCGTCGATGGCCGCCGCGCCCTACGAGTACCTCGGCTGGGGCGACCCGCAGCCGCCCACCGAGGTGATGGCGGCGACCGGCACCAAGTGGTTCACCCTCGCCTTCATCCTCTCCGACGGCGGCTGCAACCCCGCCTGGGACGGCAACCGGCCGCTGACCGGCGGCAGCGACCAGGCCGCCATCGACGCGATCCGCGCCAAGGGCGGCGACGTCGTCATCTCGGCGGGCGGCTGGAGCGGCGCCAAGCTGGGCGAGAAGTGCGACAGCGCCGACGCCCTGGCCGGCGCGTACCAGAAGGTGATCGACGCGTACCGGCTCAAGGCGCTCGACATCGACATCGAGGACACCGAAATGAGCAACGCGACGGTGCGCCAGCGCGTCGTCGACGCCCTGAAGAAGGTCAAGGCCGCCAACCCGGGCCTGGTCACGTACGTCACCATGGGCACCACCCCCGAGGGGCCGAACGACGACGGCAAGGATCTCATCAGGCGCGGCGCCAAGGCGGGTCTCGACAACGACGGCTGGGTGATCATGCCGTTCGACTTCGGCGGCCACAGCGGCACCATGGGCGAGGCCACCGTCAGCGCGCTCGACGGCCTCGCAGCCGAGGTCAAGTCCGCCTACGGCTACAGCGAGGCGGACGCCTACCGCAGGACCGGTGTGTCCTCCATGAACGGCCACACCGACCAGGCCGACGAGAACGTCACCCTCGACGACTTCCGCACCATCCTCGACCATGCCCGCACCCACCACCTCGCCCGCTTCGCCTTCTGGGCCGTCAACCGCGACCGGCCCTGCGGCTCCGGCGGCAACGCCGGCGACAACTGCAGCGGCGTGGACCAGGAGCCGTATGCCTACACCAAGATCGTGGCCCAGTACGAGGGTTGAGTCTCCAGCACTGTGGACCGGGTGGGAACGGAGCGATAACTGCTTTTTGTTCCGATGTAGTTCTGGTGCAAGGAGTAAAGATTTGGCCCTTTCGGCTGTGTTTTTCGAAATGCCTGCGTAAAGTGCGTAGGCATGCTTGCTGAGTTATCGACGGTCGGCGCGAGAGGACGCGTTCTCCGTTTGTTCACGACCGTGGCCTTCGTCGGAGGCGTCGGGATGTCCGGAGCCGGTTCCGCTGTCTCGGAAGCGGCTCCGCGGACCTTTCACTACACCTGTTCGTACCGACTGATCGGTGACCATCCGATGGCGGCATCGGTCGTGTGGAACGCGCCGCACACACACGTGGTCGGCCGGGCCACGCCCCGTTCACCCATCAACACCGCGGCGACGGTCAGTTCCGCCGTCACGCAGGCGCTCCGCCTCGCCGGTGCGGCAACCGTCGACGGCATCGCCGACGTGAGCGCCGTCGTGGCCTCACCACAGGGCGACATCCCCATGTCCATGCGACTCAAGGTGCCGGTGACCAAGGTCCCGGGTTCCGGTGCACTGACCGTCAAAGCGAGTGGGACGCTGCCTTCGCTCGTTTTCCGCAAGCCGGGAGAAGGAAAGGTCATTGTCGGCGGGATTGCCATGCACATCACGCCGAGAGACGCGAGTGGCGACGAGACCGCATTGGGCAAGGTCGACTCGACATGCGCTTTGAATTCCGGTCAGGACGGTGTTCTGGCGGCATTCAAGATCCGGCCGGCCGATCCGCGTCCGACACCCTCGCCGACGCAGGGGAAACCCACGGCCGAGCCGGGCGGGTCGGGGGGAACCGGCGGATCGGGCGGAGCGGGTGGACCGGGTGGGTCAGGTGGATCGGGGGGACCGGGCGGGCCGGGCGGATCGGAGGGAACGGCCGGGCCGGACGCGTCGGGTTCCGGACGGCCCACCTCCGCAGCCCCGGACGCCGACCCGTCGGGCACCGCGAGCGGCAAGGCGGATCCCCCGGCCGACGGCGTCCCGACCAGTGCTTCCCCCACCGCCGCCGCGACCGGCGGCTCGGACCTCGCCGCCCCGCTCCGCGCGGTCATCGGCGTCCTCGCCGTAGGAGCCGTGGCAGGTGCCGCCGCATGGGGAGGCGTCTGGTGGCGCAGGCGGCACCGGACCGACGCCGACGGGCCGGAGGGCCGACATGGCTGACGTCCCGTCTGCCGGCGCCGGGCCTTCGGTGCACAACGAAGTGAGCGGCTCCACCACCGGGCCGGTGATCCAGGCCGAAAAGATCGAGGTGGTGAACGTCGGCGGCGCCCCGGAGCGGGCACCGCAGGGCGAGCTGGCCAAGACCGCCGACACACTCGCCGCCGCGGTGGAGGAACGCTGGCAGCACGAGGAGGAACGACGGAAGATCCAGGACCCCAGACCACTGCCGGTGCGCTGGAAGACCGCGCGCAAGGGCCTGATGGACCGCTGGGAGAACATCCGCCGGACGCCCTACGGGGAAACGGCCGAACCCCTGGACCTGGACGGGTCGTTGGACCGGATCACCGAGATCTACGAAAAGGTCCCTTCCCGCCGCCTTGTGGTGCTGGGCCGGGCCGGCTCGGGAAAGACCATCCTGGGCCTGCGGTTCGTGCTGGACCGGCTGGAGGTCCGCGACCCCGGCGAACCCGTTCCCGAGATCTTCAGCCTCGGATCGTGGAACCCCACCACCGACTCGCTGGTGGACTGGCTGAGCAGCCAACTGATCCGTGACCAGCCGGGCTTGACCACGATCGGCGACGACGGCAGGACGCTGGCCGCCGCACTGGTCGCGCGGGGCTACATCCTGCCCGTCCTGGACGGATTCGACGAGATCGCCGAGCGCCTCCGCCCCGCCGCGCTGAAGGAACTCTCCCGCCTCAGCCTGATGCCGCTGGTCATGACCAGCCGTTCCGACGAATACGCCGCCGCGAAGCGGAAGAGCGCCAGAGGTCTGACGCACGCCGCCGCCGTCGAGCTGACCGATCTCACCTTGAAGGACTCAGGGGAGTACCTGGTTCTCAGCAGCGCCGAGGACGACATGCCCGGATGGGCCGACGTACTGGCCGAGCTCCGCAACCGACCGGAAGCCCCCCTCGCCGCGGTGCTGGCCACCCCCTTGATGGTCTCCCTCGCCCGCACCATCTACAGCGAGACCGACGAGACCGACGAGAGCGAGCACGAGCACGGGAGTGAGCGGGACGAGCCGAGGCGCAGCCCGGCAGCGCTGCTGACCGACGACCGGTTCACCACCCGCGAGAGCCTTGAGGACCATCTCCTGAGCAGCTTCCTGCCGTCGGTCTACGAGCGGCGGCCGGGCGACCGGCGTACCGCGTCCACCCGGAAATGGAACCCGCAGCGCGCCCAACGCTGGCTCGGCTACCTCGCGGGCCACCTGAAGCAGCTCGACACCCCGGACCTCGCCTGGTGGAAACTCGGCACCTCGATGAGCCGCACGTCGCGCACCGCCCTGATCGCGTTCCTCGCGGGGCTGTCCTTCGCGGTCGTCACCTGCATCGGCAACATCCCCATCGACCTGATCGCCACCTCACACGGGCTGGAGTTCGCGATCCGGCGCGGGGTCGTTGTCGGACTTCTGCACGGGCTCGTGACGGGAGGGGCGTTCGGCTTTGTCTACTGGCTCGCCGACGGCAGTGAGCTGCTCAAACCCTCGCCCGTACAGGTCCGTCTCTTCGGCCGTCCACAGCACCTGGGCGCACGGTTCTCCGCCAGGGTCATGACGCGGGTCATGACCGGAGTCCTGATCGGTTTCGCGGTCGCGTTGGCGCTCCTGCTCGTCGACAGACTCGCCGTACCGCGGCTCGGGCTCGATGACGGGCTCGGGGGCGGGCTGCTGTCCGCGCTCGTCTTCCCGCCCGAGGTCGGCCTGTCGGGAGGGATCGTACTCGGGATCATGACCTGGCTGGAGATCCCGCTCAAGGTGGAGGCCGCAGCACGCTGCGCCGACCTGCTGCGGTCGAACCGCGCGAACGTGATCTCCCATCTCCTGGTCTGGGCACTCGTACTCGGACTCGTGGCCGGACTCGTCGGCAGCATCACCGCCGACCCCATCAGCAGCCTCCAACTCGGCCTGGCCTTCGGCATCGAAGGCGCCTTCGGCGCCGGAATCGGCTACGGCCTCTGCCTCACCGCCTGGGGCCAGTGGGTCGCACTCGCCCGCATCTGGCTCCCCCTGACGGGCCGACTGCCCTGGAGACTGGTCACGTTCCTGGAAGACGCCTGCAAACGAGGCGCCCTGCGCAGGGCCGGAGCGGTGTACCAGTTCCGCCACGCGCGCCTCCAGGATCACCTCACCGGGACGCGCAAGGCGGTCGAGGAGGGCTGAACCGACAGCAGGGGCCCCGCCGGTCGCACGGCCCCAACGGCCCGTGGCGGCACCGGCCTTGCGCTCCGGGCGGGTCAGAGCCGGCCGACCCCGCCGTAGTAGCCGACGCCGCGGGCGTCGTCCGGCAGCGGCCCGTCCGGCCGCCAGAAGGGGACCTGGACCAGGCCGGGTTCCACGAGGTCGAAGCCGTCGAAGAACCGCAGGATCTCGGCGTGACTGCGCAGCTTCAGGGCGGCGGTTGAGCTGTTGTACACGGCCTCGGCGTCGGTACGGTCGCGATAGATGTCGTTGGCGGTGTGCGACAGCATCAGGTAGCTGCCGGCCGGAAGCGCGTCGCGCAGGGTGGCGACGATGCCCCAGGGGTCCTGGGCATCGGCGATGAAGTGCGTGATGGCGACGAGGGACAGCCCCACCGGCCGGTCGAAGTCGATCACCCTGCGGACGTCGGGGTGGTCGATGATGGCCTGCGGATCGTGCAGATCGGCCATCACGATGCTGGTGTTGCCGACGCCCCGGCCGGCCATCAGCGCGTTGGCGTGCACGTTCACGATGGGGTCGTTGTCGACGTAGGCGACTCGGACATCGGGCGCGATGCCGTGCGCGACCTCGTGGACGTTCGGCGAGGTGGGCAGGCCCGTGCCGATGTCGAGGATCTGCCGGATGCCGTTGTCGACGAGGAAGCGGACCGCCCGCTGCATGAAGGCGCGGTTCTCCCTGACGCTCACGAGTACTTCGGGGGCGGTTTCCATGACGCGGTGCGCCGCGATCCGGTCGACCTCGTAATTGTCCTTGCCGCCGAGGAAGTAGTCGTACATGCGGGCCGGATGCGCCCTGCTGGTGTCGATCTCCTCGGCGGGGGTGCCGCGGTCGGCCATGGAAACGCTCCGTTCGCTGGTGCCACTCGTGTGTTCCCGGGCGCGGGTCATCCCCTCGCCCTTCAGGACCGCACGGCCGCAGATGCTTGTCCCCGGACGCGGGCGGCACGTGTGAGGAGGAGAATACTTGTTGCCATGATCACCGATGCCGGAGGGATGATCACGGCACGGCCGCCGGGACCGTCAGGACCGGCCCTTGGGGATGTCCGGCATCCGCAGTCCGGCGACGACCTTGTTGTAGAAGGCCGTTGGCTCGTCTCCCTCGACCTCCTTCCCGGGGCCTCGTGCCCAGACGTACAGGGAGTACTCGACCTCGGAGTCCTTGGTGATGACCTTGAGTTGGAGACCGCGGCTGAGGATGCCCGCGGCCTTGTCGCCCGGGGCGTAGTACCGGGCGTCGAGCGTGGAGGCCGGCCGGCCGCCGAACGTGGCGTGGTCGTTGAGCGTGTAGTTGCGGAGTTCGCGGCCCTCGGCGCGGTAGAAGCCGGCGAGGTCGTTGGCCGTGCCTTCGCCCGGTGTGGCGTCGGCGGTGTGCGGATTCCGGTAGATCTGGATCCTGAACTGGAGCCCGGGAGGCTGCTTTTCCCCCACGGTCGTGGTGCCGAAGTCAGGCGACTGGTACTGGACCGCGGGGTTCACGGCGTCGTCCGGCGTACCACGCTGGTATCCGACGGGTGCGGGCAAGCTGACCCGCGCCTCGGTCTCGTGGACCGTCTGCCAGCGCGCGGGCATCGCGGCCGGGCCGTTGTAGGGCGGTGCCTCGGGCGACAGGACGAACGCCAGGACCGGCACCGTGAGCGCCGCCGCTGCGATCACGACAGTGACCACCCGCCCCCGTGTGGTGCGGTACCACCGTCGGCGTACGGCCCCGCCGTCGGGGATCCGCAGGACGGGGGCGGCGGTCTCCTGCTCCGGTGGCCGTCCGTCGGTCCGCTGCGGCTCCAGCGCCTGCGCGTGCGCCACCGTGTGCGCCACCGCGTTGAGCGCTTCCCTGACCTGCGCGGCGTCCGGACGCGCCGAAGGTTCCTTGTGCAGCAGCGCGGTGATCAGGGGGGACAGCGCCCCGGATCGCGTCGGGGTCGGCGGGCTCTCGTCCCGCACGGCAAGCATCGTCGTGATCGAACTCGACCGCCGGAAGGGCGACCAGCCCTCCACCGTGACGAAGAGCAGCACCCCCAGCGACCACATGTCCGACGCGGGGTCCGGGCGTATGCCGGACACCCGCTCCGGCGCGATGTACTGCGGTGACCCGATGATCGCGCCGGTCTCCGTCAGCGACGCGGCGCCCTCGACGTAGGCGATGCCGAAGTCGGTGAGCATCACCCGGCCGTCCTCGGCGAGCAGCACGTTGGCGGGCTTGACGTCGCGGTGCAGCACACCCGCCGCGTGCACCGCGGCCAGTGCGTCGATCACCTCCAGGCCGATCCGCGCGGCCTCCGGCGGGGCGAGCGTGCCCTCGTCGAGCAGGTCGGCCAGGGAGCGTCCCCGCACCAACTCCATGACGAGCCAGGGCCTTCCCTCGTCCATGACGACGTCGTGCAGCGTCACGACGTTGGGGTGGGTGACGCTGGCGACGGCCCGCGCCTCCCGCAGCATCCGGTCCAGGAACCGTTGGCCTTCGGCCTCGGAAAGGCTGTTGGGGATCCGCGGCTCCTTGACCGCGACGTCCCGGTGCACCCGCTCGTCGCGAGCCCGCCAGACGGTGCCCATGCCGCCGTGGCCAAGCCGTTCCACGAGCCGGTACCGTCCGGCGACCATCCGGCCGTCGCCTTCCCGGCCGACAGCCCCGGCACCGGCATCCCCCGCGCCTCCGTTGCCCGCGTCCACCGTCGTCGCTCCCTTGGTCAGCTGCCCGCGTACCCGAGCAATGTAATGGCTCCGCCGTACGGTGACGGCTCAGGCCCGAGTGCGGCAGGCGGATGGGCAAGTGCAGGGGGTGGGCGGGGGAGAGGGCCGCGATGGGAGACGGTGCCGGCCCGGGAATTCCCCGGCGCCGAGCCGTCCGCCACCGGCCGCACCGCTCCCACGCGAGCGCGGCTCGGGACCGCACGGGGACGGCCTGCCGCGCGTCGGCTCTACGGCCGCGTCGCCGTTTCCTCCGGTCCGGTGACCGTGACCTGTGCGGGGCGCAGGAGCTGCTGTCCGACGCGGTAGCCGCGGCGCAGCAGGACGGTGCAGGTCGGCCGGTCGACAGCGTCGGACACCTCGTGGGTGACGGCCTCGTGCCGGGTGGGGTCGAAGGAGTCGCCAGGCGCTCCGACGGTCTCCAGGCCGAGCGCGCCGAGCCGGTCTTCCAGCAGCTCGGCGACCGCCTTCAGGCCGCCGGTCAGTTCGCCCTGTTCCCGTGCCCGGTCGATGGCGTCCAGTACGGGAAGCAGTCCGGTGAGGGCGTTGGCGACCGCGATCTCCCGGACCGCCAGGCGGTCGCGCTGTACGCGCTTGCGGTAGTTGTCGTAATCGGCTTTGAGGCGTTGCAGGTCAGCGGTGCGCTCGGCGAGCCGCGTGGCGAGCGCGGCGTCCTGGCCTTCCCCGGCCGGGGCGGTTCCGTGGGCGGTGCCTTCCGGCCCCGGAACGGCCACCGGGTCGGTGCGCCGGTTGTCGCGTACCGGGACGGGGAGTTGCTGCCGTGGCGGCCGGGAGACAGGCGTCCGGTTCATCCTGCACCTCCCTTGTCCCGTTCGTCATCGACGATCTCCGCGTCGACGACCTCGTCCGCTCCGCCGTCCGGCCGGTCCCGGGAGGCGGATCCGGTGTCACCCGCGGCGCCCTGGGCCTGGGCGTAGAGGGCGTTGCCGATCTTCTGCGAGACCGCCGCCGCCTTGTCCATGGCGGCACGGACCGCGGCACTGTCCTCGCCCTTCAGCTTCTCCCTGACGTCTGCCAGGGCGTCTTCCGTCTCGGCCTTCACCTCGTCGGGGATCTTGTCGGCGTTGTCGGCCAGCAGCTTCTCCGTCTGGTAGACGAACTGCTCGGCCTGGTTGCGGGTCTCGGCGGACTCGCGGCGCTGCCGGTCCTCCTCGGCATGCGCTTCGGCCTCCCGCATCATGCGATCGATCTGGTCCTTGGGCAGTGAGGAGCCGCCGGTGACGGTCATCTTCTGTTCCCTGCCGGTGCCCAGGTCCTTCGCGGTCACGTGCATGATGCCGTTGGCGTCGATGTCGAAGGAGACCTCGATCTGCGGCAGACCGCGCGGGGCCGGCGGCAGACCGGTCAGGTCGAACCTCCCGAGCATTTTGTTGTACGCCGCGATTTCGCGTTCGCCCTGGTAGACCTGGATCTGCACGGACGGCTGGTTGTCATCGGCCGTCGTGAAGACCTCGGACCGCTTGGTCGGGATCGTCGTGTTCCGCTCGATGAGCTTCGTCATGATCCCGCCCTTGGTCTCAATACCGAGGGACAGCGGGGTCACGTCGAGGAGCAGGACGTCCTTGACCTCACCCTTGAGGACACCGGCCTGGAGAGCGGCGCCGATGGCGACGACCTCGTCCGGGTTCACGCCTTTGTGCGGATCCTTGCCGGTCAGCTCACGGACCAGACCGGTCACCGCCGGCATGCGGGTGGAACCGCCCACCAGAATCACGTGGTTGATGTCCGGGACACTGATCCCCGCGTCCTCGACCGCGTTGTGGAACGGGCCCTTGCAGCGGTTGAGCAGATCGGCGGTGAGATGCTCGAACTGCGCCCGGGTGAGCTTCTCGTCCAGGTGCAGCGGGCCCTCGGCGGATGCGGTGATGTACGGCAGGTTGATCGCCGTCTCGGTCGCGGACGACAGCTCGATCTTCGCCTTCTCCGCGGCCTCGCGCAGCCGCTGGGTGGCCATCTTGTCCTGCGCCAGATCGATCCCGTAGGCGTTCTTGAACTGCTGGGTCAGGTGGTCGACGATCCGCTGGTCCCAGTCGTCACCGCCCAGATGCGTGTCGCCGTTGGTGGACTTCACCTCCACCAGCCCTTCGCCGATCTCCAGGAGGGACACGTCGAAGGTGCCGCCGCCGAGGTCGAAGACCAGGATCGTCTGGTCGTTCTCCTTGTCCAGGCCGTACGCGAGCGCGGCGGACGTCGGCTCGTTGATGATCCGCAGCACCTTCAGACCGGCGATTTCCCCGGCTTCCTTGGTGGCCGTGCGCTGACTGTCGTTGAAGTAGGCAGGGACGGTGATCACCGCGTCCGTCACGTCCTCACCGAGGTACGTCTCGGCGTCGCGCTTCAGCTTCTGCAGCACCCGCGCCGAGATCTCCTGCGCCGTGTACTGCTTGCCGTCGATGTCACCGCTGTCAGGGAAGCGCCACTGCGCCTCGCCCATGTGCCGCTTCACCGACCGCGCCGTGCGCTCGACGTTCGTCACCGCCTGCCGCTTGGCGACCTCGCCGACCAGCACCTCACCCTTCTTGGCGAAACCGACCACCGACGGGGTGGTGCGGGCACCCTCCGTGTTGGTGATGACCGTCGGCTCGCCGCCTTCGAGTACGGCGACGACGGAGTTGGTCGTCCCCAGGTCAATGCCCACTGCCCGTGTCATCACGCGCTCCTTTCAGAGCGGATCGCACGCGTCACACACCGTCGGCAGCGCTCGGAGCAGGGCACCGGCCTCCTCACGGCACGCGTCCACGGGCATGACGACACCCTCTATTTAACGCGCGTCCGCACACTTCACAAAAGCCAGCTATCCATGACATACAGGCAATAAAAGGCGGCTTAATGTATGGCTCCTTGCATTAGCAGTCGGTCGCTGCCATAGTCACTTAACGCAGGTTCACTTACATTAAGGAGCGTTCCTCATGAAGCAGCTGCTCTTCCACGAGAACGAGAGCTTCTGGTTCGAAACGCTGCGGTTGCTGGGGCACAGCGCCTACGGCGGTGCGGACTTCGGAGAGGTTCTGTACACGGCCGGCCGGATCACGGCCGGCGACTACGACAGCTGGTACGACGAGTGGTCCGCGACCGCGGAGCGCCTGTGGAAGGTGGCCGTCGAGGCGCAGCGCGGCGGCCATGCCGTCACCGCACGGGACACCTACCTGCGCGCGTCGAACTACTACCGCACCGCGGAGTTCTTCCTGCACGGCGACCCCGGCGACCCCCGGATCCGGACGGCGTACGACAGGTCCATCGACGCCTACCACCGCTTCGTGGACCTGTCAGAGCCCACCATCGAGCGGGTCGAGGTGCCGTACGAGAACACGACGCTGCCGGGCTACTTCTACCCGAGTCCGCTGCCCGGCCGTCAGCCGCTGATCGTGATGCACAACGGATTCGACGGCACGGCCGAGGAGTTGAGGTTCCTCGGCGCGCTCGCGGCGCAGGAGCGCGGCTACCACGTGCTGTGCTTCGACGGCCCGGGGCAGCCCGGCACGCGGCACTCCCAGGGACTGCTGTTCAGGCCCGACTGGGAGAAGGTCGTCGGCCCCGTGATCGACTACGCGCTCGGCCGGCCGGAGATCGACCCCGACAAGATCAGCCTTTACGGGGTCAGCCTCGGCGGGGAGCTGTGCGTCCGGGCCGCCGCCTTCGAACCGAGGCTGAAGGCGGTCATCGCCAACGACGGGGTGTACGACCTCGGCGCCTTCGCCATGAAGTTCGTCGGAGGTGACCGCGCGGAGGCCGAGCGGGCGCTGACCGCCGAGTCGGCGCCCGAGACCGACGCCGCCATCGCCGCCGTGATGCGGAGCAACCCCAGTGCCCGCTGGGCGTTCGAACACGGGCAGTTCGTGATGGGCGGCGCCACGCCACGGGAGTTCGCGGCGCGGATGCTGGACTACCACCTGCGCGACGGGATCGCGGAACGCGTGACCTGCGCCGTGCTGGTGTGCGAGGCGGCCGACGACCTGTTCTTCGAGGGCCAGCCCGAGCAGGTCCACCACGCGCTGACCACGTCGGACAAGACCCTGCTGCGATTCACCGAAGAAGAGGGCGCCGACGCCCACTGCCATTTCGGCGCGCAGCGCTACGCGTTCGGCAAGATGCTCGACTGGCTCGACGGCCGCACTCCGGTCAACCGCTGAACGGAACTCCGGTTCCCTGGCCGGGCCGCGCGGCGGCCAGGGCACGGTCGACGAGCATCTCGACGTCGTCGGGGGACGCGTAGCCCCACAGGGCCCGGAGGTAGAGCGGCGCCAGGATCAGGTCGAGCACCATCTCCACCGTCGGCGGGGTGCCGCCCTTCTCGGTCTCGCGGTCCAGTGCGCTCTGGATCTGCTCGACACGGCTTTGGAGGTAGTCCCTCGCGTACAGCGGAGTGTCCTCGGTAGGGGCGCCGAACGCGGGGGACACGGCGGCGGCCAGCGCTTTGAAGAAGACGAACCCGTCGCCCCGGTGCAGCTGCGCGGCGACGGCCTTCGCCCAGGTGAGCAGGTCGGCGCGGAGTTCACCTGTGCCGGGGAAGGGCGCTTCCTCGTTCAACTGGGCCGTGGCGACGTCGAGCACGAGCGATTCGATGGAACCCCAGCGGCGGTAGATCGTGACCTCGTGCACGCCGGAGAGTTCGGCGACCTCCCGCGCGGTGAGGTCCGTTCTGCCGTCGGCGAGGAGTTCCCGCACGGCGTCGTGCACGGACGCACGCGTCCGCGCCGTGCGGCCACCGGGACGCCGCCGCGGAGCTGGGGTGGAAGCCGGGGACATGGGGTCAGGGTATCGGCTCCGGGGGAGGGACCTCTCGCGGAGTTCGCCGGTGGCCCTTTGGCCCTTATCGGAGAAAGGACGCCGTGTTGTCAGATGACCTGGGTGAACACGCCCGGGAGGTCGAAGGTGGTGACGCGGGTGCCGTCGGGGGTGTGGCAGGCGGAGAAAGTCATCCTTCTCAGGTTCTCGAACCGTGTGAAGGCGTAACGGTCGTTGGGCACGACGCAATTGTGCATATACAGGTGTGTCAACGAGGGCGGGGCGCTCTTGAGCGTCGTGAGCCATGCGTTCACGTCATGCTGGGAGAGGAAAAGGCTGTCGAGACCGGTCATTGTCGCGAGATCCGTGAAACCCAGCCCCGTGCACGCGTCGGCGCCGACCAGGTGCAATCCCTGCACGTCGGAGAGGGTGGTCAGCGGGCTCAGATCCTTTTCCGCCGCGATCTTGGAGAGGCTGAGGACTTCCAGTTCGGGAAGCAGACGCAGGGTGTTCAGGTCCCATTCCTCCGGGAGGGGAAGTGCCAGCCCGTTCAGTTCCGTGAGGTCCGCGAGCGCCGATGCTCCTCTTATCGGCCCGTTGCCGAACAGCAGGAGTTGCTTCAGACCGCGATGGCCCCGCAGTGAGGTCAGGTCGGCCCCCTGCAGAAGAGATCCCGCCCACAGCCATTCGAGGGGAGGGAAATCGGCGAGAAACCCGAGTTCCCGTACGGGATGAGGTATGTCAACGCGTGTCAGCGAACGCAACCGGCTTGCCGCGTGGATCTGGCCGGAATGATTGAGCGATACCGTGCGTTCCGTCAGCGGAAGCCGGGACAGAACGTTGTCCACGTAGGTATCCGCGTCGAAGTAGTCCCATGCGTGGATGAGTTCATCGACGACTCCGTCGCGCTCATCTCCGACGTACCCCGCCAACCGCTCCAGGCACTCCTCACCCCCGATCAGCGCCACGGTCCGTACCGTCTGCGCCGCGGCCTTCTCGGTCAGCTGGCCCAGGGACCGCGGCAACCAGCGCAGCAGGCCGGCCCCCACCGCCGCCAGCGCCGGCGGGTCCGTCTTCCGTCTTGCCGGGAGCAGCTTGGTCACGGCCTGGTCCAGGCGGTCCGCGAGGTCGTCCGATACGGAGGGCAGGGTCTCCTGGCAGGCCGCGGCCAGGAGTCGGAGCGTGCGGGCGTGGCGGGGTTCGTCCTCGGCTCGGTCGAGGATGCCGCCGAGGAGTTCCTCCCGTTGGCGGGTGGTGGCGTGGCCCGCCACCATGATGATGGTCTCTCGCCACAGGTCCAGGTGTGCTCGGCCGACCAGGTTGCCGATGCGGTCCTCCTCCGTGGCCTCCTTGGCGGCGAGGTATTCCTGGAAGGTGCGGTGCACGAAGTCCATGCGGCCCTGGGCGGGGGAGCGGAGGATTCCGGAGCGGTGCCGCAGCTGCTCCAGGACCTGGTTGCCGTCCAGGATGTCCAGGTGGCGCAAGGCCCTCAGCTTGGCCGCGACGTACTCGGCGGCCCTTTCCAGGTCGATCTCGCTGCGGTTGTTGTCCGACAGCCGCCAGGCGAGGTCTCTCAGGATGACGAGCTTGTCGCTGAGGCTGAGCTTGCTGTCCACCGCGCTCGGTACGTTGCGGTCGGCGTCCCGGTCGTGGACGAGTGTGTGCAGGGCGTTGCGGTACAACTCCATGCGGTCGCGGGGGAGTTGGCGGCCCCTGTTCAGATGCATCGCGCACAGCATGGCCGCCAGCAGTGGTGTGCCCGCCAGGGATTGGAGGTGGGCGCGGTCCTTGAGGCTGGTGAGCAGGGACTGCTCGTACTGGGGGAGTTCGTCCACGGAGCAGGGGAGTTCGCCGCCCAGTTCCCTCACGGCCTGGTGCCACTGGCGGACGAATGCCGCCAGGTCCGGTGGGGTCATGCGGTCCAGGTGGAGGGCGGTGAAGTCCTCGCGGTGCAGCCAGTCCGCGCCGGCCGCCGCTGGGCGTGAGGTGACGATCACCCGTACGCCGTCGTACTGGCCCAGCAGCTTGCGCAGCCAGTCACGTACCGCTCGGCGCTCCCGGTCGAGCAGTTCGTCCACGCCGTCGATCAGAAGCAGTGCCTTGCCGCCGTCGAGCTGGCGCTCCACCCACCCTCTGGGCATGATCCCGGTGATGGGTCCGGCGATTCCGTCGAGCATCGCCTCCGGGTTGGGTGGCGTGCGGTCGCTGTACTCGCGCAGCTTGACGAAGAGGGGGGTGAGTCCGTTCCAGTCGGCCAGCTCGCCCGTGAAGGCCCCGCGTGCCGCCATGACGGCCAGCCAGCGCAGCAAGGTCGTCTTGCCCGAGCCTGCCTCGCCCCGCAGGAGGACCCGGGACGCACCGCTCAACGCGGCCTCGACCCGCATCCCGGAACCCTCACCGCCGGCCTCTTCCCAGTCGCTCATGTCGGGCCTGAGCGCGGGCAGCGAGCGGGCGGCGCGCCGGCGTTTCCCGTCGTCACCGGTGGCCCGCAGGCTGACGTACGCGACGGACAGCCGTACGCGGGGCGCGGTCGCCTGATCGGACGTGCTCCGGAACAGCTCCACCTCGTCCAGGTCCCTGCTGACCAGCTCCAGGTAGGTACGGCGGAAGGCGGTGTCGTGGTCCGCGCCGTCCGGCGCGAACAGCGAGCGGTCCGGGAGGCGTTCCAGGATTCGTGCCACCTCGGTGCCCAACGTGGCCGTGCGCACCAGCAGTTCCCCCGCGGCCCGCTCCTCGAAGACCGGCAGGCTGCGCACGATGCGGACGTAGTACTCGACGCACTCGGCGAAGAGCACCTCGTAGAGCCGGGTTTCCGCCTCGTTCAGGCCGACCGGTCCGCGCACGGAACGGGTGATGTGGCGGACGAGTTCGGCCGGGCGGGCGTTCGCGGCGAGGAGCGCCTCGTCCGAGAGGTCGGCCCGCGCGAAGGTGTCGGCCACGCCGTCGATCACGGCCTGGCGACCGCCTTCCTCCAGGCGCTGGAACGCGTGCTTCAGGAACGGTTCCAGCCGGTCGAACACCGCGTTGGCGATGTGCTCGAACTGCTGCCTGACCTCGCGTTGAAGCCGTATGCCCGGCACCCGTACCCGGATCAGCTCATCCATCGGCAGCAGACGCTCCTGCTCGCGTTGCCTGCCCTTCAGCCACAGCCGGCCCGCCGCGTTCGCCACGGTCGTGCCCAGCCGTAACGCCGCCGTCTCCGCGAGCATGCGCACCCCTCCCCCGTATGAACTCCTCCATATAACCCAGGCATTGTGGCAGGGGGAGGGCGGGGTCGGAGATCCATCTGATGCGTCGAGTCCGTCGCTTCGTCAGGTCGTCGGCCGGAAGGCGAGCACTGTCACATGGCCCCCGAAGCCCAGCGAGTTGCTCAGGGCGAGGGGGATGGTCTGGGTGCGGGGTGCATCGGTGACCAGGTCGAGGGTGGGGGAGTCGGGGTCGGGGTGGTGGAAGTTGGCGGTGGGTGGGACGTGGCCGTGCTTGACGGTCAGGGCGGTGAGTGCTGCCTCGATCGCTCCGGAGGCGCCCATGGTGTGGCCGAGTACGCCCTTGGCCGAGGTCACCGAGGGCCCGGCGGGGCCGAACAGCTGGGCCAGCGCGGTCGCCTCCGTCCGGTCGTTGAGAGGTGTGCCGGTGCCGTGGGCGTTGATGTGGGCGACGTCGGACGCCGTGGCGCCGGCCGAGCGCAGGGCCTGTGCCGTCGCCAGACGCAGGCCCCGGCACTCGGGGTCGGGGGCCACCGGGTGGTGGGCGTCGGCGGCGATGCCGTAGCCGGCCAGGTGGGCCTGGACCGGTGCCCGGCGGGCCGCGGCGTCCGCGGCGCGCTCCAGGACGAGCACGCCGGCGCCCTCGCCGAGTACGAAGCCGTCCCGGTCGGCGTCGAACGGCCGGGAGGCGCGGGCGGGTGCGTCCCGGCGCCGGGAGAGGGCTTTCATCTGAGCGAACGCGGTCGCGCACAGCGGGGTGACCATGGCGTCCGTACCGCCTGCCACCGCGACGTCGCAGGTCCCGGAGGAGAGCAGGAGCGCCGCCAGGGCCACCGCGGACGCGCCCGACGCGCAGGCCGTCGAGGTGTGCAGCACCGGGCCCCTGGCGCCCAGCGCGATGGCCACCTGCCCGGCCGCCATGTTGGGGAGGAAGGCGGGGAGGGTGAGCGGGGAGACGGCCTGCGGGCCGCTGTCGGTGAACTTGCGGCACTGGTCCTCGTAGGTGCCCACGCCGCCGGCCGCCGAGCCCAGGACCACCGCGATCCGGGCGGCGTCCCGGGCAGCCGGGTCCAACTCGGCTGCGGTGACCGCCTCGTGGGCGGCGGCCAGCGCGAACTGTGTGGCGCGGTCGTGCTGCCAGGGCCGGGGGCCCGGCACCAGGTCGCGCGGGTCGAAGCCGGGGACGCGGCAGGAGAACGCGACGGGCAGGCCGGCGAGTTCCGGGTCGGGTGCTGCGGTGCCCCGGCCTGCGCAGACCCCTTCCCAGGTGGCGGCGGTGCCGGAACCGGCCGGGGTGACCAGGCCGATTCCGGTGACCGCGAGCCCCGCGCCGTCGTCGGGAGCGCTCACCGCGGTGCTCCGTCGTGTTCGGCTTCGGCGGCGGGCAGTTGGGCCGTCACGGCCCGCGCCACCTGCGCCACGGTCAGTTCGGCGGCGGAGTCGTCATCCGCCAGCGGCACGCCCCAGCGTTCCTGGAGGGTGACGTACAGCTCGACGACGGCGAGGGAGTCCAACTCCAGCCCGGCGAGGGTCATTTCGGGGCGGATTTCCTCGGCGTCCACCTCGAACTTGTCGGTGAGGACGGTCACGAGGTGGTCGTAGACAGCGGCCATGAGGGGTTCCTCCGGTGGGTGGGCCGGGTGGTGGGAGAGGTGGCGGAGTCGGCGGTGCGGGGGTGTGGCGGGTGGTCGCAGGGGCGGGCCTTGGGCCAGGTCATGGCGGCCGACGCCCAGGTCAGGCCGCCGCCGAAGGCGGTCAGAAGGGTGGGGGTGCCGGGTGGGATCCGGCGGTGGGCCGCGGTGTCGGCGAGGGCCAACGGGACGGAAGCGGCGGCGGTGTTGCCGACGTCGCGGAGATTGCCGTAGCGGTGCCGTGGCGGGATCCCGACCCGGTCGGCGACCGAGTCGAGGATGCGCTGGTTGGCCTGGTGGCCGATGAACGCCCCGACCGAGGACGGTGGCCAGCCGGCCTTCGCCAGCACGGCGCGCGAGGACTCGGTCATCCGGCGCACCGCCTGCCCGTAGACCTCTCTCCCGCGCATCCGGAAGCAGTGCTCCTCGCGGCTCATCCGGTGCGCCGGATCGGGCTGCCGCGCGCCGCCCGCGGTGATCGCGATGAGGTCGGCGCCGGTGCCGTCGGCGCCCCAGTCGGTACCGGCGAGCGCGCCGGGCTCGGCACGGTCACCGGCCCGCAGCAGCGCCGCGCCGGCGCCGTCCCCGAAGATCACCGCGGTGTCCCGGTCCAACGGGTCGACGATCCGGGAGTAGGTATCGGCGCCGATCACCAGCGGCCGGGCGCAGACCCCGGTGCGGACCAGGGCGGTGGCCACGACCAGGCCGTAGAGGAAGCCGGAGCAGACCGCGGCCAGATCGAAGGCGGGCACGGTGCCGAGGCCCAGCCGGTCGGCGACCTCGGGTGCGGTCGCCGGGCAGCGCCGGTCGGGGGTGGTGGTGGCGACCAGCACCAGGTCCGCGCGGTCCGCGGCGGACTCCTGCGCGGCCCGTCCTGCGGCCACCGCGAGATCGCCGGTGCTGATGTCGTCATCGGCCGCCCGGCGCCTGGCTATTCCGGTACGGGAACGGATCCACGCGTCGCTGGTGTCCAGGACACCGCGGCGCCGCACGTCGTCGTTGGTCAGTACCCGCGGCGGCAGGCAACTTCCCAGGCCGACGATCACGGCTGTGGGGATCACCTTGGTCATGAAGGACGCTCCTCGGTGCGCGGGACGGTCAGGCGGGGAACGGGGAGGGCGGCTTGGCGATACCGGCCAGGCCGCCGTCGGGGACGGAGACCCCGCCGTCGAGCACCAGCGCCTGCCCGGTCAGGTAGGACGCGGCCGGCGAGGCGAGGAACAGCGCGGCGTGGGCGACTTCGTCCGGCTCCGCCCAGCGGCCCAGCGGAACGTGCGCGGTCAGCCAGTCCGACAGCGGTGCCTGGGAGTGGGCGAAGGACGTCATGTCCGTCCGGGTCCAGCCGGGGCACAGGGCGTTGACCCGGATGCCCTGGCGCGCCCAGCCCACCGCCAGGCTGCGGGCCAGCGCGATCTGCGCCGCTTTGGAGGCGCCGTACGCCTCCATCCGCGGGGCGCCGACCACGCCCGCCAGCGAGGACGTCAGCACCACACTGGCCCGCGAGGAGCCGACGAGGTGGGCGTGGGCCCGCCGGCACAGTGCCGCGGTGGCGTTGAGGTTGACCGCCAGCACGTGGTCCCAGTCGGCCTGGTCGGACTCCTGGAGCGGCACCAGGGTGGGGGTGCCGTCCTCCTGGGCGGGCAGCACACCGGCGTTGTGGACCACGACGTCGAGGCCGCCGAGCGCGGTCGCCGCCTCGTCCACCACCGTCTCGGCGGCGCTCGACGCGGCGAGGTCACCGGGGACGAGCACCGCGGGGCGCCCCTCGTCCTCCACCAGCGCGGCGGTCTCCTTGAGCGCGCCCCGGCTGCGCGCGGACAGCGCCAGGTCGGCCCCGGCACGGGCGAGCGCCAGCGCGGTGGCCCTGCCGATGCCCCGGGACGCGCCGGTGACCAGGGCGCGGGCACCGTCCAACCGGAACGGGTCACGGTTCGTCGTCATGCGGAACTCCTTTGCGTACGGGTGTGGGGAGGGGTGCTCACGCGCGGGTGTGCAGCGGCGCGACGCGGATGGCGGACGCACCGGTCCAGGTCAGCAGAGCGCTGCCCCAGGTCACCCCGGCGCCGAAGACGGCCAGCAGGATCCGGCCGCCGCGCGGCAGCTGTCCGGCGCAGGCGGCCCTGGCCAGGGCGTACGGGGCGCTGGCGGCACCGATGTTGCCGACCTCGTCGCCGACGATGACCAGCCGCCCGTCCGGGATGCCGATGCGCTCGCCCAGGCCGCGCAGCAGGGCGGGGTTGGGCTGATGGGTGATGAACGCGTCGATGTCGGCCAGGCGCAGGTCGTTGCGGTTCAAGGTCTCGCGCACCAGCCGGGGGAAGACGTCGGCGATGAAGTCCCGCACCGCGCGGCCGTCCATGTGGATGTGGTGCCCGCGTGCGTCGAGGGTGGCGGGTCCTGCCGGGGCGCGGCTGCCGCCGGCGGGGATCAGCACGTGATGCGCGCCGGTGCCGTCCGAGCCGAGGTGGAAGTCGCTGAAGCCGGCGCCGTCCGGTACGGGCCCCAGCACCGTGGCGGCTGCGCCGTCCGCGAAGAGCACCGCCGTGGCCCGGTCGGTGGGGTCGAGGAACTTCGAGAACACGTCCACGCCGACCACCGCCGCGTAGCGGGCGCCGCGGCTGCCGCGCAGCCAGTCGTGCGCCACCTTGGCGGCGAACAGCCAGCCGGCGCAGGCCGCGTCGACGTCGAGGGCGACCGCGTTGCGGGCCCCGGTCAGCGCCTGGACGCGGCAGGCGGTGGAGGGCACCAGCTCATCGGGGGTGGAGGTGGCGGCGATCAGCACGTCGAGCTGGTCGATGTCGATGCCGGCGGCGGCCACCGCGGCGCGGACCGCGTCCGCCGCCAGGTCGGACGCGGCCTGGTCGGGGGCGGCGATGTGCCGGGTGCGGATCCCGGTGCGCTGAGTGATCCATTCCGGGGTGACGTCGACCGTGGCGGCGACGTCCTCGTTGCTGCGGGTGCCGTGCGGCAGGTAGCTGCCGGTGCCCAGGACGCCGATGCGCGGGACGGGGGAGGGGCGGGAACTCATGACGGCCTTTCCGGTCACCGGTCGAGATGGGTGTACAGGGCGGCGGCATAGTCGTCGGCGCCCAACGGCGCCGGGACGACGTCCTGCGGTGCACCCATCGCCTCCCACAGCAGCGGAAGATGGGGCAGCAGCTGGTCGCAGAGGCCGTCGATCACCTCGGGAAGGGCGCGGACGGCGGCCGGCGCGAGGGTGCCCGTCGCCAGCAGCCCGCCGGCCGACCGGCGCGCCTCCACGGCGCCGTACAGCGCCGCCAACGTCTCGACGACGAAGCGGAGTTCGGGATCGCGGACGGATGCGACGGTGGCGGCCACCGTGTCCGCGACCAGCCGGGTGCCGTACGCCTCGCCGAGTTCCTGGGCCGCGGCCAGCAGCGGGTTCCACAGCCCAAGGCCCGTCCGGCCGGCCTGGGAGCGCTGCCGGACGGTCCGGGTGCGCTGTCGGACGGTCCGGTGCAGGTCGCTCTGCAACCGCGCCTCCTGGGCGCGGGCGACCGCGGGCCACCACCCGGAACGGTCCGCGGGCACGTCGGGCAGCGGCCCGGCCGGCTGTCCCCCGTCCTTCTCCTGGGCGAGTGTCCGCCCGGCGTCCATCAGGATCAACTGGCTGTCGCCGCCCGCGGTTTCGAAGACGTGGGTGCAACGACGGTAGCCGTCGAGCCCGTTGGGGCCGAGGAAACCGGCGAGCCCGCAGCGGTGCTGGCACTCACCGGCCACCCGGACGGCGCCGCGTACCGTGACCGCCTTGAGAACCGCCAGCGGCCGGTCCACCGCGGTCCACGGCGAGAAGGTCATCCCCTCGGCGCGCGGCCCGGAGGCGCCGTGGCCGTCGGCGGCACACCGGCGGGCCCACAGGCCCTGCGCGCTCCGCCCGGCGCAGGTCAGCGCGAACGACTCGGCCAGCGCCCCGAGCAGGGCGTGCTGCTGGTTGCGCAGGTCCAGCAGGCGGGCGCCTGGCGCCAGTCGGCCGTGCGCCCGGCGGTGTGCGGAGAAGCGCAGCGCCTGCACGGAACACTGGCGGGCCACGGCGGCGACCGCAGACGGAAGCGTCGCCCACAGGGCCTGGCCGACGGACAGGGTCCGCGCCAGCCGGGCGTCCGGACCACCCAGCGGATCGTGGAAGGCGTCGTCCGCGTCGATGCGCGCCCCGTCGCGCAGCCACTGCCGGTACGGCACCCGGACACCGTCGAACCGCACCAGCGCGTAATCCAGCGGCAGCGACGGCGCCTCGACGGTGGGGGAGACCGTCACACCGGGCAGCGGGCCCGCGTCGTCGGTGAGTTCCACCACGAACGAGAACACCCCGCGGTCGCTCCCGCCGACCTGGAGGCGGGCGCACACCACGGCCGTCTGCGGCACGCCCGACCCTCCGACACCGGAGAACTTCGCCGCGCCCGCCGACGGCGTGCTGAGCACGAACTCCCCGGTGGCCGGGTCGAACCGGGCGGTGGTCCGGATGCCGAGCTGGCTGCTGGCTTCCCCGATCTCGGTCAGCAGGAACAGGCCCTTGGTGCGGCCGGTGGCCAGGGCACGCCACGGTGCGCCGATCCCCGCCGGGTCGTCGGTCAGGGCCACGATGGACCTCAGGCACAGGACGTAGTGGTTGATGACGGCCATGTAGAGGGGCGGCTCGACGAGCGCCGCGCACTCGCTGAGCACCGCCAGTTGCTCCGGGTCGCGCAGCAGCTCGGCCACCGGCGGCAGGTTGCCGGCGAGCAGCCGCAGCCGCCGGTGCACGTGGCGGGCGCGGTCATCGGCGGCGTCGGCCGACGGTGTGCGGTCGGTGGCCAGGGCGGTCAGCAGACGGTCGCGCAGGGCGGTGCCGGCGGGGGAACCGCCGATGAGGTCGGTCAGTTCACCGGGCGGTGCGGTACGGGTGGTCATCGTGGTGGCTCCAAAGTGCGGTGGGCGAGTGGTGGTTGGCCGGTCCCGATCCGGGCGGCGGCCAGGGGAAGGCGGGCTCGGCGAGCGGCGCGTGGGCGGTGGCCGCGCCGGGCGGCAGGATGTGCCGGATGTTGCGGGTCAGCGCCCGGCCGGTGCCCGCCTCGACGAACACGGCGCGGCCGACGGCTGCCTGACGGAGCACCGGCGGCATCCGCACGGGGTGGACCAGGCAGTCGGCCAGCCTCCGGTGGACGTCGTCCCCGGGGCCGTAGGGGCCGCCGCGGACCGCGGAGAGGACCGGCAGCCGGGCCTGATGTGCGGTGAGCGGCCCGATCGCGGCGGCGAAGGCGTCCGCGGGCCCGGTCAGCGAGGGGTGGTGGGAGGAGAACGGCAGCCGCAGCCGTGACGCCGTGACGCCGCGCCGCTCCGTTAGCTCCTCCAGTGCCCGCAGGTCCGGCAGCGGACCGCTGACGACGGTCTCCTTGGGGCCGTTCACGCACGCCACCGCCAGATCCGCGCGACAGGAGGCGCGCAGCAGCTCCCGCGCCGCGTCCTCCCCGGCGCCGAGCACCGTCATCCCCCCTTCGCAGCGGGCGAGTTGACGTGCCAGCAGGCATGCGATCCGGGCGCCTTCGGTGAGCGTGCAGACCCCGGCCGCGGTGAGGGCGGCGATCTCCCCGAAGCTCACCCCGAGCACCTGGTCGGGGCCGAACCCGGCGGAGCACAGGGCGCGGTGCACCGCCATCGATGAGCAGTACAGGGCCAGTTGCGGCGTCCCGAGCGGTCCGGCCGCCAGCGTCCTTCCACTGGGCGGATCCTCGCCCAGCAATTCCTTCGCCAGGGGCGGGATGCCGAATGCGGCGCCCACCTCCTCGGTTTCTTCGAATACCTCGCGCACGCCATTTCGTACGCCGGGATGTTCCCGAAGTGCCCGCACCAACGGGCTTATCGCGAAATCCCCCTGCCCGGGAAAGACATGGACGATCTGCGGCGGTGCAAGGTCGTCATTCACAGGGGTGACCACGGTTCGGCCACGCATTTCTCCACCCCGTTTCCGGTGGTTTCCGGTCGATGTCGTGCCATTCAACATCGGCCACCGGTGTCCTGCCCGTGGATTCACGAACGGGACTGTTGAAGGGGGTGAAACCGCAGACCGCGGACCCGTATCAGGAGGGCCCGGCAGGTGACACCACGGGGAATGCCCGCTGCAACACCGCGTTCGCCGCCTGGAGTTTACGGAACGGCGTCAGGAGTTGCCGCATACGGCCCGCTGCCTGATCCGCCGAGCCCGAGCGCAGCTGGGCGTGGTGATCGAGAAAGGAATTCCAGGCGGCACAGGCTTCTTCCACGTGCCCGAGCCCGACGAGGATTTCCGCGAGCTGGGCGTGGCTGAGCGCCATTCCCCGGTGGTCGGCCCCCGGCCGGCGCGCCAGGGAGTTGGTCAGCGCGGTGCGCGCGGCCGACAGGTCGCCGGTGTACCGGAGCACCTCCGACCGCTGGAATTCCAGGGAACCGGACGAGTACGTGGTGAAGGGCTCCGCCGTGCCGGCGCCGGCGCCCTTGGCCAGTGCGTCCTCGGCGCCGGCCATCGACACACGCGCCGACCGGTGCCGTCCGCAGGCCGCCTGCGCCACCGCGAGCTGGGACAGCAGAAACGCCCTGGCCGGGCCATCGGGCGCCCTGCGGGTTGCGGCAGCCGCCGCCTCGGCCGCGTGCAGCGCGCTCTGCCGGTGCCCCAGCGCGAGCCCCTGGGCGCTCAGCCCGCGCAGCACGACGGCACGGGCCATCGCGTCCCCGGACTCGTCCGCGAGCCGCAGCGCGGTGCCGAAGTGCTGCTGCGCGAGCCCGTGGACGGCGGTGTCCTGGTGCATCCGCGCCAGCAGGAACGACAGCCGGGACGCCTCCACCAGCAGCCCGCGGTGCGGTGCGCCGTCGTCCTGCTCGCGCAGCAACGGCGCGATGTCATCCGCGAGATACGCGGCCAGTGCGGTGCGTGCCCGGTGCCCGCCGTGCGCGTCGAAGGAGGCGGAGAAGAACCGCACCGCGAGCCGGACGGCACCGAGTTCGTCGTCGGCTTCGCGGGCGGCATGCGGCGTCCCCGGCGCCTGCACCGGCGCCGTGGCCCTGGCCAACTGCGCCAACTCCGCCTCCCGGTACGGCAGGAGCCGGGTGGCGGCCCGGCGCGCCGGATCGTTCTCCATGCCGCACAGCTCGGTGAGCACGGTCCCTATCGGCGTGTTGAACCCGGGAAGCCGGCCGGCCGCAGGGCCGGCGGCCTCACCGTCGAGCCCGGTGGCGGCCGGGGAGACCGCGCGGCCCAGGCGGCGGGTGAACGCCTCGGCTATCAGATCCGGCACCGGGGGCACCGGCTGCGTCCCGCTGAGCCAGTGGGCGACGGCCGTGCGGTCGTAATTCAGGTCGAGATCGATTTCCGCGGCGAGGGCATTGACCGCACGCGCCAGCGCGGCCTGCGGCCAGCGGGCCTCGGAGAGCAGGGCTCGCAACTTCTCGTTCCGGCGACGGGAAGGCGCCACTTACGGCTCCCGCCACCGAGTCGCGGATTCCGGCCCGGTGATCAGGCCCGCGGCATTCGACGTGATGTCCTCTGCCGCACGGAGAGCGACGGGAGGAGAGGCGAAACGGGAGAAACTGACGTGACAAAGGAAGCTCATGGAGAGTGTCGTCCATTACTGGGAATGCCGTCGCTGCTGGGTCCTGTTGGATGTGTGCCCGCCTTCACCGCTTCGTGACGGTGCCTGCGAATTCCTCCGATGCGGCCTTGCGGTGGCCGAGAGGCGCCCTTGCGAACCGTTCATCCATAGACAAGGGCCGTGCACCAAAGGAACCATGAATCGAGCCTGGGTGGAACATCTGATCGCAGCGGGAAGCGTGAAAGTGTTGAAAGTCGCTGCCGTGACACCAAGTGCTCACTGAGGTTATCCGGCCTGACCAGTGAGCGAGGAAGACAGCCCATGACGCCTCCGCGCCACCCCAACCGTATGCCGGCGGCCCCATGGGCAGCGGCCGACCGGACCGCCACCGACGCCTCCCGGGCCGGCAACGCCCCGGGCGCCGAGCCGCCCGCCCCCGACCCCTCGGCGTTGAGCGCCGCACTGCGCGGCGGCGACCCGGCCCACCGCCTGGCAGCCCTCTGCCACGCCGACGCCGACCCCGCCCGACGCGCAGCCCTCGCGCGAGCCGTACGCGCCACCCCACCACCGACGTTCACCAGCTGGGACGCCCGGCCCCCGGAACACACCCCGGCCGACCCGCGCACTCCCCGGGCGCCCGCCGGCACCCCGGCCCGCCTGGAGGCGATGGCGATCCGCACCGCCCTCATGGGGGAGCGGCACGGCGGCGCCCACGACCGTTCGGCGCTGGCCGGTATTCTCGCCAGGGACGTGGCGCCGCTGCTGATCGCGCCGGCCCACCCCACGGACCGCCGCTCCCTGCTCACCTGCGCCGCCCAGCTCACACTCCTGCTCGCAGGACGTACCGACGAGACCGGTCACCCGGCGCTCGCCCGGCACTACTACGACATCGCCCTCGGCCTGGCACACGCCGCCGGAGAGACCGCCTCCTACACGATCATCCTGCGCTGCCTGAGCGTGCAGACACACCAACTGGGCGACCACCACCGGGCCGTGGCCCTGAGCGAGGAGGCCGTCGACCTCGCCGGAGCCGCAGTGCCCCACGCCGTCCGCGCCTTCCTCCACGCCGGGCGCGCGGTCGTACGGGCCGGCGCAGGCCAACGCCGCGAGGCAGCCGCTGACCTGCTCACCGCCGAGCAGCACCTGACGCGCGCCCACGGCCCCGAAGGCCCCTTCACCAGCTATCCGGAGACCGCCCTGCGCTACCAACGGGCCGAGATGCTCTCGCACCTGGGTGAGCACAAGTCGGCCCTGGTCGAGCTGGAGAACTCCCTGGCCTGCCGCCCCGCCGACCACCACAAGGCCCGCGCCCTGCTGCACGCCCGCCTCGCGCACACCCTGCTCGCCCTGCACGAGATCGACGGGGCGGTGGACCACTCCTTCCAGGCCCTGCGCCACCACCGGCAGTTGGCCACCGGCTCCGCCCACGGCATGCTGCCCCGCCTCGCCCGCCGTTTCCAGCCCTACCAAAGCAACCCGCACGTCAGGAACTTCCGGGAGTCTCTGCGGGCGACCGCCCGGTGAGCCCGGAGCCGACCGGCTCCTTCCTCCAGGAGCCGTCGCCCCGCACGGTCGCCGAGCGGCACTCCTCCCCGCTGCCTTCCACCGGCGCCGCGGGAAAGCCACCCAGCAGCACCATCGCCATGTCTACGGGATCGGTCATAAAGGAATAAGTCGGTCAGACGGTTCAGCTTTGCCTCTGGGCGCGCCCCGCCCACCACACTCTTCACCCATAAGCACGAAGCCGCCTGCCCGGCCACCCTCTTCCAGCCCCCACAGGCCACGAAGGGCACGGCCCACACACGCACGGAACGGCCCACACGCGCACGGGACCGCCGGTCTCACCCATAACCGGAACGATCACTGACGACTTCTGGCGTTTTCTTACGCCATCCATCGATGCACGCTACTTTCCTCTGCGAGGTGCTCCATACCGGAGGCATCGAGAAAAAGGGGGAAATAAGTATGCGCAAGATCGCGATATCCGCCGCAGGTCTGTCCCTCGCCGTGGGGCTCGGACTCGCCGTGGCGCCCAGCGCTGCCGCGGCGACGCCCTGCCCGTCCGGAGCGGTCTGCATCCGTGAGACGAACGGCACCATCCTGAGCAAGAACATCTTCTACAGCTACGGCGCCCACAACCTGTCGAACGTCACCGGCATGCGCGTGGTGGTCAACAACCAGACCGGCGGCGCGGGTGTCAAGCTCTGCCTGGGGTACAACGGCACCGGAACGTGCGGCGCCCTGGTCCGTGACGTGGGTGAGTACGGGCCGGGCGACATGACGCCGGTCAACTCCGTGGTCCTCGTGAGGTGATCAGCACCTGTCGTCAGGGGCTCCATCGTCGCTGGAGGCAGAGCGATCGTCCCAAGCGCGGTCGTCCAGGGTGATGGTGACCGGCCGGCCGTGCGGGGAGAGGCCGGTCAGGCTGGACCGGATCCGTTCGTAGAGGGTGGCGGCCAGCTCCTGGTCGCCGTCGCCGTCGCCGGCCGTGTGACCGACGGAGTGCAGGCTGATCAGCAGGGCGATCAGGGAGCGTCCGGACACGGCGGCCCGGATCCGCTCCTGCCCCTCGCCGGCGACCTGCGGCGGCACCCGGAAATGCGGGTGCCGCCCCGCGTGCGCGGTGAGGAACTCCCAGACGTCGCGGTGGCACAGCAGGTCGACGGACGAGACCCGGGCCGCCTGCCTCAGCAGCTCGCTGTGCTCCGTACTCACCTCGACGGCCACCGTCCCGCCGTCGGCGGGCCGCAACTGCTCCAGTCCGGCCCGCAGCGCGACCACCTCATCGCGCAGAGCGGCGAACTCGGCGCCCGTCTCCCTGCGGACCACGTCCAGCTGTTCACGCAGCTCCCCGGCCACCTGGCGCAGCTGCGCCTGCACGTCATCGCGGACAGCGGCAGCCGCTTCACCCTGCGCATCCGTCTTCTCCGTCAGGAGGAAGCGGAGCGAGGAGAGTTCTTCGGCGACGGCGTCGCGGACGGTCTGCCGGATCAAGTCCACCGACGGCACGGGGGCCTCCGGGGACGTGCCGTCGCCGCCGTCGCGCTGTGCCGGGATCGTGGCGCCGACAGATTCCGCCGGACGGCCGTCGCGTTCGGCGGCGGTGGCCAACGGGGCGGTCTCCGGCGAGGTGTTGAGGCCGGAGGCGGGCCCTGGCGCATCGTGGCCGGCGGGCCGGTACGGGGGCGCCGGATCCGGAGTACCGGCGGTGGCGAGCGGTGTCCGAGCGGCCGGGGCGATGTTCCCGACGACCTGCCGGAGGTCGCGCATCTCGGCCTGTAGCTGGGAGACGGCCTGGCGGACTTCCGAGTTCAGCAGGTCGGCGCCGGTCGACAGCCGCTCCCTCGCCTCACGGAGGTTGTCGCGCATCCGGCCGAGTTCGTCGACCACGATCCTGGCCGTGTCCTGCTGGGCACGCTGCCCGCTCGCCTCCAGCTTCTCGACGCCCTTGTCGAGAGCGTCCCGGAGTTCCTTGCCCGTGTGCATGACGTCGGCGTGCAGCATCGTCAGTGCGTTGGCGAAGTCCGGGTTCGTACCCCGTGGCATCTGGCCCCCTGCGAGTTTCGCGATAGCGGTGAGTAGTGGTTCGCGTCCGCTGCGCATGCTGCCACCGGCGGGGCGCACGCTGCTGACTCATCGCGTCAACTCGCCCTTGAACAAAGCCATTTGGCCAACGGCGCAGCCGAAAAGGGCCGTGCGGATCGCACTCCGGGACGAGCCTGCGACGCGACTTCGGACAGCAGACGCCGACAGCTGACACAACCCATGCGGGTGGCACATCGCGCCCTGCCGGGTGTGGCGCTCCACGCCATACCGTCGCGCGCCGAACCGCCCCTACGGTGCGGGGTACCGGGCAGCTCCCGCTGATCCATGCCAGGGGAGCACCGCCCGGGTGCCCTCCCCACATGACGCCGAAGGAGCTGCCATGCAGTCACCGCCCGTCCACCCGCTGCCGCGTCTCGCGGGGCGCACCTGGCGTGGCTTGCTGTCCCGCTTCGTGGCCGTCGCCGCTCTCGTCCTGGCAGGGGCCGTGGTCGGCCCGGCGCAGGCCGCCCACGCTTCGGCCGGTCTGACGCAGGTCACCGACTTCGGTGACAATCCGGGCCGGTTGACCATGTACGTGTACCGGCCCGAGTCTCTGCCCGCGAAGCCGGCGGTGGTGTTCGCGCTGCACGGGTGCACTCAGGACGCCCGGACCTACGCCGACAACTCCGGCCTGCCCCAACTCGCCGACCGCGACGGCTTCTTGCTCGTGTTCGCGGAAACCACGTCCGCGAACAACATGAACAAGTGCTTCAACTGGTTCCAGCCCGGCGACAACCGCAGAGGCCAGGGCGAAGCCGCCTCGATCAAGCAGATGGCCGCGCACACCGCCGCCGCCTACGGTACGGACGCACAGCGGACCTACGTCACCGGACTGTCCGCAGGAGGTGGCATGACGTCGGTGATGCTCGCCGCGTATCCGGACGTCTTTCACGCGGGTGCCGTCATCGCCGGTCTGCCTTACGGCTGCGCCGACGACGTCATCAACGCTTACACGTGCATGAACCCCGGGATCGACCGCACTCCGGAGCAGTGGGCCCGGAGCGTCAGGGACGCGTTTCCCTCCTGGACGGGCGCCCGGCCGCGCGTGGCCATCTGGCACGGCGACAAGGACACCACGGTCGCACCGCGCAACGCGGACGAATTGCGTGACCAGTGGACGGCCGTGCACGGCATCTCCCAGACGCCGAGCCGCACTTCGGAAATCGGCCCGGACGCCACCCGGCACGAGGAGTACCTGGCTGCGGACGGCTCGGTGGCCGTCGAGGTGAACCGCGTTCCGGGCATCGGCCACGGCACCCCGGTCGACCCGGGCAGCGGCGGCGAGCAGTGCGGCAGCACGGGTGCCGCCTATTTCCTGGATTCGATCTGCTCCAGCTACTGGATCACGCGCTTCTTCGGCCTGGGGGGATCCGGCGCGACCGGGCGCTGAGCACCAGGTCAGGCAGGGCGTCGCCGTACACCACCGGCATCGGTCCGTGCCGGCCGACCGCGGTCACCACCCCGCCCATGGACCGTCCCGGCCTCCCGCCCCCATAGCCGCATTCGCCACAGGTCCAACGCTCTTTGTGGCGGTCGCAGACATAGGTGTGGCAAGGCGGCGTCCCTAATGTTTCCGGCCATGACGAGCAGGAATCCTTCTCTTCCCCGTCGTGCCTCTCGGGAGGCAGGCGTGGATCTGACGTCCCGGTCCGCCTTGGTCACCGGCGGCGGCAGCGGCATCGGCAAGGCGTGCGCCGTGGCGCTGGCAGCGGTCGGCGCCACCGTGCACGTCGTGGACCGGGACGCCGCGGCGGCCAGGGCGGTCGCGGCCGGCATCGGGGCCGAAGCGCACGTCGTCGACCTGGCCGACCAGGCTGCGATCGAATCCCTGCCGACCGGAGTCGACATCCTGATCAACAACGCCGGACTCCAGCACGTCGCGCCGCTGACGGACTTCCCGCCCGAGCGGTTCGCCCTCATCCAGCAGGTGATGGTCACGGCACCGTTCCTGTTGATGCGCCGCAGCCTGCCGCACATGTACACGCAGGGCTGGGGACGGGTGATCAACGTCTCCAGCGTCCACGGACTGCGGGCCAGCGCTTACAAGGCGGCGTACGTCACCGCCAAACACGCCCTGGAAGGGCTGAGCAAGGTGGCCGCTATCGAAGGCGCCCCGTACGGGGTGACCAGCAACTGCATCAACCCCGGCTATGTCCGCACCCCCCTGGTCGAGCACCAGATCCGCGACCAGGCCGCCGCACACGGAATCAGCCCGGCAGACGTACTGCGCGACGTACTGCTGACCCGCTCGCCCATCAAGCGCCTGCTGGAGGCGGACGAGGTCGCCGCCGCCGCGCTGTGGCTGTGCACGGATCACAGCGGCTACATCACCGGTGCCTCGCTGCCCATCGACGGCGGCTGGGGCGCCAACTGACCTGCACCGCCCGCCACTTCACCCTTTGTCCTTGCCCGTATGCGAGAAGCCGGTGACCGAATGACCGAGACCACGTCCGCCCAGCCAGGCGCGCGCCGCTCCGGCGGCATCGCCCGGATCGTCGGCGCGAGCCTGATCGGCACCACCATCGAGTGGTACGACTTCTTCCTCTACAGCTCTGCCGCCGCGCTGGTGTTCAACGACCTCTTCTTCCCCTCCAGCGACCCGCTGGTGGGCACCATGATCGCCTTCATCACCTACGCGATCGGCTTCGCCGCCCGGCCGCTCGGCGGCGTGGTGTTCGGACACTTCGGCGACAGGATCGGCCGCAAGAGACTGCTCGTGCTCAGCCTGCTGATGATGGGTGGAGCCACCTTCGCCATGGGCCTGCTGCCCACCTACGGCACCTTCGGCGTCGGCGCCCCGATCCTGCTCACGGTGCTGCGCCTCGTCCAGGGCTTCGCTCTGGGCGGCGAGTGGGGCGGCTCCGTGCTGATCGTCTCCGAGCACGGCGGCGACAAGCACCGCGGTTTCTGGGCTTCTTGGCCACAGGCCGGCGCTCCGGGCGGCAACCTTCTCGCCACCGGTGTCCTCGCGCTGCTGGCCGCCGCGCAGTCCGATGACGCGTTCCACTCCTGGGGCTGGCGCATTCCCTTCCTGCTCTCCGGCGTCCTGGTCGTGATCGGACTGTGGATCCGTGTCTCGGTGTCCGAGTCCCCGGTCTTCCTCGCCGCACAGGCCGAGGCCGAGGCGGACGCCGCCCGAGGGATCCAGAAGAAGCCGCCGGTCGTCGAGGTCTTCCGCCGCAGCTGGCGCGAGGTGCTCGGCGCCATCGGCACCCGGTTCGGCGAGAACATCTCGTACTACATCCTCACCTCCTTCATCCTGGTCTACGTCACCAGCCACCTGGAACTGCCCAAGAGCACCGCGCTGAACGCCGTCCTGATCGGCTCGGCCGTCCACTTCGTCACCATCCCCCTGTGGGGGGCACTCTCCGACCGGCTCCGCCGCAAGCCCGTGACCATGATCGGCTCGGTCGGGATGGCCGCCTGGGCGTTCGTCTTCTTCTCCCTGGTCGACACGGAGTCGTTCGCGGTGATCACCTTGGCGGTCACCGCGGGGCTGCTGCTGCACGGCGCCATGTACGGGCCGCAGGCCGCCTTCATCTCGGAGATGTTCGACACCAAGGTCCGTTACTCGGGCGCCTCCATGGGATCGCAGCTCGCTTCGATCGTCGCCGGCGCCCTCGCGCCCGTCATCGCGGTCGAGCTCTTGAAGGATTTCGCGTCCCCGACCCCCATCGCGCTGTACCTTTGTGCCGCCGCAGTGATCACCACCGTCACCGTCGCCGTCATCAAGGAGACCCGAGGCCGCGACCTGACCCGCTCCGTCACGACGCCGCCGACGCCGCCGAGCGGGCACGAAGCACCGGTCGTCAGCACCGGCCGGGGCTGAAGGGACCGCCCCATGACCACAGCGAACGAACCCGCGGGCGCGGCGACAGCGGCACTCCGGGAACTGCTCGACCTGCTGACCACCGACACGTCGGCCGAGCAGCTGTCCCGGCCCGCCGACCGGGCACGCGCCGCCGGGGCGAACACGCAGGAACAGCGCGCGATCGACGACGCCACCCGGGTCGCACGGGACATCCACCGGACCCTGACCCAGCGCCGGAGACGAGAAGCGGAACTCGCCGCACTGTTCGACACCGCAAGCGACTTGGCCGCACTGCGCGACCTGGACTCCGTGCTGCGGGCCATCGTGCAGCGGGCCCGTACCCTGCTGGGCACCGACATCGCCTACCTCACCCTGATCGACTTCGGGGTGGGGGACACGGTCATGCGGGTCACCGTCGGCTCGGTATCCGCCAAGTTCCAGCAACTGCGCCTGGCCATGGGCGAAGGGCTCGGCGGCCTCGTCGCACAGACCGCCCGCCCCTACGCCAGTACCGACTACCGCACCGATTTCCGCTTCACACACACCGGCAGCATCGACGAAGGCGTGGACGAAGAAGGACTGCGCGGCATCCTCGGCGTCCCGCTGCGGGTCGGCTCACAGGTCATCGGCGTCCTGTTCGCCTCCGACCGGACACCACGCGAGTTCACTCCCGACGCCATCGCCCTGCTCGCCTCGCTCGCCGACCACGCCGCAGTCGCGATCGACGGCGCACGCCTCCTGGAAGAGACCCGCTCGGCACTCGTCGAACTGAACGCGGCGAACGAGAAGGCCCGCGCGCACAGCGAAGCGATGGCCCGCGCGGCCGACACCCACGACCGGCTCACCGATCTGGTCCTCACCGGAGGCGATGTCGACGACGTCGCACGCGAGATCGCCGCCCTCCTCGACGGCGGCCTGGCCCTCCATGACGCGGACGGCACCGAACTCGCCCGCGTGGGTACCGCCCCCCTGACCCCGCCCGAGCAGGGGATCGAAGCCTCCCGCACCGGCGGACGGGCCGTCCCCGTCGACGGCACCTGGGTCTGCGCGGTCCTGGCAGGCCCCGAACTTCTCGGCAGCCTGCTGCTCACCGGCCGGGCCGGCCTCACCGCCGACGACCGCCGCCTGTTCGAACGTGCCGCCCTCGTCACCGCGCTCCTGCTGCTGCTGCGCCGGTCCGTGGCCGAGGCCGAGGACCGGGTACGCGGCGAACTCCTCGACGACCTGCTCACCGTGCCGCCCTCAGGGGGGCTCCGCGACACCGGCAGCCTGGCGCTGCGCGCAAGGAAACTGGGCATCAACCTCACCCGTCACCACGCCATCCTCGTCGCCAATTGCGACCCTGACCTGCGATCACGTCTGCTGGCCGAAGCAGCACGCCGGGCCCGCATGCTCGGCGGCCTGGCCGGGACGCGCAACGGGTACACCGTCCTGCTCGCGCCCACCGCGGACCCGGGACCACTCGCTCACGACCTGGCCCAGGAACTCACCCGCGGCCTCGGCACTCCCGTCACCATCGGCGCGGCGGGCCCCACCACAGGGGCCGAGTGCCTTCCCGACATCTACGACGAGGCACACCGCTGCCTCGGAGCCCTGGAAACGCTCGGTCGCTTCGGCGAAGGAGCCGGCCCGGCCGAACTGGGCTTCCTGGGCGTCCTCTTGGGCGAGCGCGCGGACATCGCCGGATACGTGGACCGCGTCCTGGGCCCGGTGATCGACTATGACACCCAACGCGGCACCGAACTCGTCCGCACGCTCGACGCCTACTACGACCACGGCGCCAGCCTCGCCAGATCCAAAGATGCCCTGCACGTCCACGTCAACACCGTGGTGCAGCGCCTCGACCGCGTCACACAACTCCTCGGACCCGACTGGAACACCCCCAGCAAAGCCCTGGAAATCCAAGTCGCCCTGCGCCTGCACCACCTCGTCCAACAGCGCACTCACCGTTGACCTGCGATGCGGTGACACAAAGTGCACACTCGCTCCCTCTGGGTTACGTTCCGGGTAGTCGCCAGTGGGAGAGACAACATGAGTTACACGCTGTTGCGTGGCCTATTCGTCATCCGTTACCCCGACCTGCCCCGGCAGGGGCCGGAGCCGGACGGTGACACGGTCAAGTTCAGGCCGGACTCGCCCGCCCTGGTCGAGGGGCTGCCCCGGCCGTCGGGGATGCCGCCGGACATCAATGCCAGAGGCATCTCGGTGCGCCTTGAGGCGATCGACGCGCTGGAGACGCACTTCGGTGGGACTCACCAGGAGCTGGTCGGCGCGAACGCCGCCCGCGAAAGGTTGCTGGCGTTGCTGGGCTTCACCGGCGTCACTTTCTTCGAGGACCACCCGAACAAGGTCGAGGCGGCCGACCAGGACAGCCTTCGCGGCTATGTGCTCTCCAACGGGATCGACGCCAACGGGCGGCTGATCGGGTTCGTCTTTCCCGGCGACCCCGTCGAGCCGGACGGGGCGGACGTGTTCCTGGAAGAAGCCCGGGTGGACGCATCGCCCAACGCGACGCTGATGACGGAGGGGCTGGCCTACCCGGCGTTCTACGCGACCCTGCCCGTCGCGCTGCGCATCCACCTGGCAGGGAAGTCGCGGGCGGCACGGGCGGCGAAGGCCGGGCTGTGGCGAAACTCGACGGCCGACCCGAACGGCAAGGCCACCGTCGCGGACCTCAACGCGCTACGGCAGCTGGTGATGTGGCCCAAGCTGTTCCGGCGGCTCGTGCCCTACTTCGCGGCCGGGGCCACCGACTTCACCGGGTTCGATGCCTGGTTGCGTGCCGACAAGGTGCACCGCGACGACCCACTCTTCCTCCTGGACCGGGGCGAATTCGGCAACCTGCACGACGTGATCAGCGCCGGGGGCAGCAGCATTCAGCTCACGGTCTGGCCTGAGGAGTTCATCATCAGCCCCGACCCCGCACCGCCAGGGGTGTCCACCTCTCCGTAGGCAACGAGGCCGGGACCGTCGAGGAACTGAAGCAGCACGGCGGCCTCCGCGCGCAGTTGCGCGGCTCGGCCGGCATGCGCGGGCGCTGAACTCCCCACCCCTCAGGCGCTGTTGAAGGACGACCTGGCGCTGTCGAGGGTGGCCTCCATGCGGGCGACCTGGCCCCGGGTGAACATGAACATGGACTTGTCGTCGGTGTAGTCCATGTAGTTGACGAACATGTCGCCGTCCGGCCCGTTGCTGCATGACAGCCGGGGGAAGGCCGGGGTCTGGAAGTTGGGGCCGCCGGAGTTCGGGGTGTCCGCGACGAGGTCGCTGCCGTTGCAGCCGTTGTCGTCGTCGCCCCAGATGTGCAGCAGGTTGAGCCAATGCCCCACCTCGTGGGTGGCCGTGCGCCCACCGTTGAAGGGGGCGGAGGCGGTGCCGGTCGTACCGAAGAACCGGTGGCCGATGACCACCCCGTCCGTAGCCGCGGGGCCACCCGGGAACTGGGCGTAGCCGAGTATCTCGTTGGAGTCCCTGGGGTCGAAGATGCGCGGACAGACCCAGAGGTTGAGGTAGCGGTCGTCGGGCCAGGCGTCGTGGCCGCCGCTCGACGCGTGTTTGGCGGCGTTGGTCCGTATGTTGAATTGCGTGTTCTGTGTCTGTGTGCGGGTGATGCCGTCGGTGGGCTGCCCCTGCGGATCCTCTGTGGCGAGGTGGAACTCGATGCGACTGTCGGCCACGAGCGGTTTCCAGACCTCGGGAACCCTGTCGATGTCCGGATTGAGGGCCCGGAAGTCCCGGTTCAGCACGTCGATCTGGCTGGTGACCTGGTCCTCGCCGATGTTCTGTGCGGCGGTGTTGAACAGTACGTGCACCACGACCGGGATGCGGGTCAAGCCGACGCGTTCCGTTGCTGCGATGCCGATTTCGTAGGCGAAGGCCTGGTTCTCGATCTGGATGCGGTTCGCGGCGTATGCCGGGTCATCGGCCATCAGCAGATGGTGCACAGGCATCGTGCCGCAGCCTCGGCGGGTAGGAGTAGTGGTCGCATTATTCTCTGACATATCGCACCTCCAGGTTTGGCCGCGGGGCGCGGCTGTGGCCGGTGAGGTATTGCAAGTAGTCTAAATAAGCCATGATGGTGCGAATGCAATAATCCACTAACAGGCTAGCATTTGTTGCGAATCGGGGCAAAAGATGCTTCGGCGGAAGGTCGGAACGATGAGCGAGCTGCCTGCCGAACTGTTCCGGCAGTGGACCCACTCCTACGAGGAGGACGCCGAAGGCGTGACCGTCTACCGTCCGGTCGGCTATCCGTTTCCGCCCGCGCGCGGTCGCAGGGGCATGGAGATCGTCGCGGACGGCACCTACATCGATCACGCCATCGGCGCTGCCGACGTACCCGATATCGTCCCCGGCCGCTGGTCGACGGCGGACGGGCGGTCACTGGACATCAGCTTTCCCGGCACCGACCGGCCGGTCCGCCGGCTCGAAATCCTGCAGTGCGACGGCGAATTGCTGACGGTACGTGCTTCCTGAGGCAGCCGCATTCCCCCGGCCCTCCCGTCCGTCCCCGTCGTTCCGATTCCGCTCCCGCTACCGGGTCAGGTGCGCGCGGGCAAGGGCGGTGAGTGCGCTGCGGGTCTTGGACGTCTGCGGTGAGGGAGGCTGGAGGCCCAGGTCGAGGAAGGCCCGTTCCAGCAGGTCCTGTGCACCGGATGCTTCGGCAGGGTGCGCCCGGAGTGACAGCTCCACGAGGCGCAGGTCGGGGCCGACGCTCCAGAATTCCGCGGTGAGCGGGTGGATCAGGTCGCGGCGGGAGGGCTTCCACTTGATGGCCTGGACCGGGCCGAGCGGCACGAGGTCCGCCAGGTCGTCGTCGGTGACCTCGACGCTCGCCAGCAGCTCTCGCTGGTCCCGGGTCAGCCGGGGCCGACGCGATTCCCTGTCCCCCTCTCCCTCATCTGCGGTGGGCCGGCCGAAATCGCCTTCCACCTTCAGCGAGGCCGCCCAGGCGCGATTGCGGCCGGTCCAGTCCTCCTCGATCGTGAACTCCCAGTCCTTCCCTTCGCGATTCACCCGCCAGTCGGCAGGCAGCGCGTCCAGGACGCACGGCCGCAGTTTCACGGTCAGGTCGTCCGCATCGCCCTTCGCGGACTTCCGCAACCGGATGACAACTCCCGCCTCCGACAGGGGAAGACGGACGTTGTCGCCGTCCGTCCACGGTTTTTCCCAGAAGTAAATCGTGAGGCCCTTGCCGTCATCCGCCTCCAGCCCGAGCATCCGAAGCGCGGAATCGGCCGCCTCACCGGACATACTGAGCTTGACTTCGACATCGGCGTTCTTCAGCGCATCCGCCATATTCCCTTTATCGCATGCGGGTACCCGGCGCGCATCCCTCATCCCGTACGCGAAAGGGCACGGGTGAGGGCACGCGAGAGGGCACGCGAAAGGGCACGCGCGCCGAAAGCACCTCACACGGCTCCTGCGGTGCACGAAGGCCAGTCGTTGATATGTGGCCACCTGACGGAAAATCACCGCACCGGCATCAGTGACATGCGGAGGCGAAGTTACCGCCCGCCGTCCGGTTGCCGACCCCGCTGGGGCATGTCACGGTGAAATGAGGACGCATGCGAAGGGCGGGGCCAGCCAGAGGCGAGGGGCCCGACGAGGGGTACAGCCATGCCAGGCTTTGAACGGTATCGCTACCACGCAAGCGACGATCCGGAGGCGGGTGGCGCACATCCGGGGCCTGAGGCGGTGCGCGGGGTAGGCGCGCCGGAGGGCGCCGAGGACCGGGGAGCCTTCAACTCGGCTGAGACCGCCGCACGTTTCTACCTGGCCGAGAAGCTCGGCAGGGCGGAAGCTCCGGAGCTTCGTGCCGCGGTCAGGGAGGACCGGCCCGAGCGGGTTCCCGATCTGGCCCTGCGCGGGGCGCGCCGCCAGGTCGGCACAGGCACCACCCTGGTCCGCTTCGACCAGACTCAGCAGGAGATCCTGGTCTTCGGCGCCGAGGCGCTGGTCGAGATCGACGAGAGCCAGCGGCTGGTCTCGATCGACTGCCGGCTCGGAGAGGTGTCCGGCGTGGGCTCCGTACCCGAACTGTCGGGCAACGAGGCGCTGGAGCGGGTCAAGGCGGCGACCGGGAGCACCGTCGACGCCGAAGAGCTACCGCCACCGACACTGGCGTATGTCAGCCAGGACGACCATTGGCACCTGGCGTGGCACCTGCGCAAGGTGCCGGCCCAACTGCCCGAGTCGCGCCGCGAGGAGGGCCAGCGCGGCCATGGCCTCGACCCGTCCCCGCGCGACGACTTCCCGCTCACCGGCTACCTCGTCGACACCCACTCCGGAGAGATTCTCCAGTCGTACGGAATGGCCCCCACGGTTTCGGTGCCCACCCGGCTGGAGGGCGACGACGAGGTCAGCGTCCATCACCGGTTCCGGGGCAGTCACCGGGACAGCTCCTACTTCTTGAACGACAAGTGGCGGCAGATCGCCACCTACGACCTGGATTTCGCCGACCTTGCGGGAGCCCAACTGCCGGACTCGACGATCGGCTCGTCGGATGCGGACTTCGGCGCTGACCACCGGGCCGGGGTCTCGGCCCATGTCAACGCGGAGCGGGTGGAGAGTTTCTACCGCCAGCAACTCAACCGGGACGGTATCGACGACGCCGACATGGAATTGGTCTCCGCAGTCAACTGCACCTACCGGCGCCACGGGGCGGGGCCCGAGTGGCGCAACGCCGTCTGGTGGAACGGGCGGATGTGGTACGGCCAGACCTCCGAGGGAGACCGGCTGGTCAGCCTGGCCCGCCATCTCGGCATCATCGCGCACGAACTGACCCACGGGGTGATCGAGACCTCCAGCAACCTCGTCTACCAGGATCAGTCCGGCGCGCTCAACGAGTCGCTGGCCGACACCATGGGCATCATCATCGCCAACTGGTACCAGGCGCCCGACCATGCCGATGTGCGTACCTGGAGCTGGGAGATCGGGGCCGACCTGGGCCGCGACGGCCTGCCGCTGCGCGACATGAGCGACCCCACCCGGACCGGCGATCCCGACCATATGCGCGACTACGTGCACACCACGGCCGACAACGGCGGCGTGCACACCAACAGCAATATCCACAACAAGGCGATGCACCTCATGCTCACCTCGGTGGACGGAGCAGGAAAGCCGCTCCTCACGGTCGAGGAATGGGCGCTGTTGGTCTATCTCGCCCTGGTGCGGTTGCTCACGCAGTCGGGTTTCGAGGACATGCGCCAGGCGCTGCGGGACGTCACCAATACGTACCTAGCCGGAAATACGGCCGCGTGCACCGCGACGCTGGCCGCAGTCGACGACGCCTATCGAAGGATCGGCATCGCCTGAGATCGGCCCACAGCTCACCCCGACCGCAAGTGAGCGCGCAGCACGGCGCATTCGCTACCGGACCGACCGGGTTTTCGCTCCCCGCGTCTTCTTCATTGCCTGCTGGATCACACCACCCGTTCAGCAGGCACGCAGGTCACCTCGGGCATGGCATGTATCGATTAACCAACTGCCCCATGGATTTCCGAGGCGGCAATTCCCCGCCGGGTCTGCGCTCCGGCTCACGGTTTGACCACCGAAGCGACTGAGATACGTAAGAGCGCGTCACGCCAGGCCCCTGCACTGTACAAACTGCCGATAGAGGAGAGAGCCACGTGTCCGGCACTCAGGCGTTTGACGTCATCATTGTCGGCTCCGGAGCCGCCGGGGGAATGGCGGCGTACGAGCTTTCTTCGGCAGGTCTGAAGGTCCTCATGCTGGAGGCCGGCCGGGACTACGCCCCCGGAACCGAGACACCGATGTTCCAGACGCAGGAGGATGCGCCACTGCGAGGGGCGACGACGTCGGACAAGCCGGCCGGCTTCTACGACGCCACGGTCGATGGCGGAGCGGAGATCAGTGGCGAGCCCTACACCCAGGCCAACGCAGCAGAGCCGTTCAGTTGGTGGCGACCGCGGATGCTCGGTGGCCGGACCAACCATTGGGGCCGGGTGGCGCTGCGCTTCGGTCCTTACGATTTCAAGCCGAAGACACGCGACGGACTGGGTTTCGACTGGCCCATCGATTACACGGATCTTGCGCCGTGGTACGACAAGGTCGAAAGCCTCATCGGCGTCACGGGCCTGCCGCACGGCATCGAGAACGCACCCGACGCCCCTCCCGGTGTCCAGCTCCCGCCGCCGCCCCCGCGCGCCCACGAGGTCGTCCTCTCGCGGGCATTCGAGAACATGGGAATGAAGGTGGCGGCCATCCATGCGGCCGTCCTCACCCGCCCTCTGAACGGCCGCGCGGCGTGCCTGTACGCGACCCAGTGCACGCGCGGCTGCTCAAGCCAATCAAATTTCCAGAGCCCGACCGTCCTCATTCCTCCCGCTCGGGCCACCGGAAATCTGACCGTTCTGTGCAATGCCATGGTGTCCCGGGTCGACGTCGACGACACCGGGCGTGCGACCGGAGTCACCTTCCATGACCGTGAGACCGGCTCCGAGTTCTCGGTCCAGGGAAGGGTGGTGACACTGGCGGCGGGCACCTGCTCGTCGGTGCGCATCCTGCTCAACTCAAGAAGTGATGCGTTTCCCAACGGCATCGGAAACAACCACGGATTCGTCGGAAAGTATCTGATGGATTCGGTCGAATTCTCAAGGTCGTCGCGGATTCCGATGCTTGAGAAGGTGCCGCCGCAGAACGATGACGGCATCTTCACGCCGCATGTCTACGTGCCGTGGTGGCTGGTGCGCGAGCAGGCGGCAGGGAAACTCGATTTCCCGCGCGGCTACCATATCGAGCCGCGCGGAGGGCGCCGGATGCCCACTACCGGCGTGGGCAGCTTCGTGGATGCCGGAAGTGCGACCTACGGTGATGAGCTGCGCGCGGAGGTCCGGCGGAAGTACGGCACCTTCGTCACCCTTATCGGCGAAGGCGAGATGATCCCGAACGAGGATTCCTTCTGTGAACTCGACCCTACGACCAAGGATAAGTGGGGAGTTCCGGTCCTGCGCTTCCATTGGAAATGGGGTGAGTCGGAAATCCGGCAGACCATGCACATGCAGACCACGTTCAATGAGGTGTTCCGCAGGCTCGGAGGCGCGCCGGACACCACTGCGTTTCAGATGCCGCAGGGTGGTGGAGCGGTTCACGAGGTCGGCGGGGCGCGCATGGGATCGTCGCCGCAGAACTCTGTGATCGACTCCTACAACCAGTGCTGGGATGTGCGGAACCTGTTCGTTCTCGACGGGGCAGCCTTCGTGTCGAGCCCGGACAAGAACCCCACGCTGACGATCATGGCTCTCGCCGCCCGCAGTTCGTCCCGCATTCTCGAATTGGTGAAGAGCGGCGGTCTTTAACTGCCTTTGGTGGCACGACCACGCGGAATGGGTGTCCCGACTTCAGTTGACCAGGAACGAGAGGGAGCGATGGACCAGGACAATGTCGCCGAGGCCGGTGCCGAAGCACAGGGCTACGGAACCGATCCCAATCTCGTGACGCCGCACGCTCCTTGGCCGCGCACACTTTCAGAGCACGAGCGCGCACTCATCTCGACCCTCGCTGACCTCATTCTGCCGGGCACCGATGAGTACCCGGCGCCGAGTGCGATGGGAATCGTCGAGTTCTTCGACGAATGGGTGAGCGCCCCATACAAGACGCAACAGCAACATAGAACAGTCATCACGACCGGGCTTGCCATGGTCGACGCAGAAGCGCGCCGTCAGTTCGAGAGCGATTTCCTGGAGCTGGACGTACCCCGGCAGCGCCAGATTATCGATCAGATCGCGTCGACCACTGCCGTGGACAGAAAGTTCTTCATCAGATTCCGGCACCTGCTGCTCGGCGGCTATTTCACGTCCGACATCGGGTTCAAGGCGATCGGCTACATCGGCAACGTACCGCTTCTCAGCTTTCCGGGTGTCACACCCGACGTCCAGCGCATCATCGACGATGAGCTTGAAATGCTCGGCCTGTAGCGTCCATTCGAATACCGCAGGGGTGCTGTGCATGAAGACGATCAGGGAATACGTCGAAGCGGAGACTCTGTCGCTGGATGACCTCAAGGGCGCGCTGCAACTGGCGATGCGTCTGGAATTTGCGACGATCCCGCCGTATCTGTGTGCGCAGTGGTCGGTCAGACGTGACCCGGACCGCACGGAGGGCGTGCTCCACAGGATTGTCAGCCAGGAGATGCACCACTTCGCCCTGGCCGGGAACCTGCTGTCCGCGATCGGCGGTCAGCCATCGATTGCCCACGCAGATTTCCTGCCCACCTATCCGGCCAACGAACTACCCGGAGGTATTTCACAGGAGATTCCGATCGACCTGAAGCCGCTGCTCAAGGAGCAGCTCGCGGTTTTCATGCAGATCGAGTATCCAGATTTCCCTCCCGTTGCGCTCGTGCCGGAGCAGCCGCCCGCAACGATCGGTGCTTTCTACGACAGAATCATCACGGCGTTCGATACGCTCATGCCCGCGATCGATCAGAATGCCCATGCGGTGGATGTGCCTTTCACGAAGCCGATCAGAAGTATCGCCGACGCGATCGGGGCAATCGAGAGGATCAAGAGTGAGGGGGAGGGGGTTCGGGGATCTCCGGATCAGCCATCCGGAGAGGCGCAAGGGCGCGCACACTATTACCTCTTCAAGGAGCTGTTCGTTCAGAAGAGACTGGTCAAGGTCGGCGAAAAATGGAGCTTCAGTGGAGCTCCCGTCACACTGCCGGAAGTGTATGACTTTGAACCCTCCGACGCCCGGCCGAACCCGTCAACCGAGTTCAACCGCACCTTGTCGAACCTGCTGGTCGACCTGGAAAAATGCTGGACAATGGGCGATGCCCCGAACGTGGCAGCCATGTTCCAGCTGCGCATCGTCGGACAAGACCTCATCAAAAAGGGAATCCGTCCGGAATTCCGGTGGGATGGCGGAGCGGTCTGAGCGCCGCGTCGGGCGCACGGGTGGCCCGGCCCGATGGCGCGTTTCCTGCCGGGCGCCTTCCGCGGTGAGCCCCGATTCCGCCGCACAGCGGGCCGCTCCATCTGAGCTTCAGCTGAACGAAGCCAGCTCCCGGTGTGTGGACCAACCGCGCAGTGCCACCTTGTCCTTGAAGTTTCCGACGTTCGTGTCGACCGGTTGGTCGGTGTACTGGTGGAACAGCCACGGGTGCTGAATGTCGGGCCGACCGGGCCTGCCGTTGTACTGGGCTATCCACAGGCCGTCCCCGGCGAAGGACGTGGTGTCACGGTTCAGCCAGAAGTCCCGGTTGCAGTAGAGCACCGTCTTGTGCCCGGGCGCGCGGCGCTGCACGCGCTTGATCCAGCTGTCCTTGAAGGAGTTCGAGACGCCCCGGTCCTCCCAGTCGAAGGCGAGAATGTCCCCGTCCGCCAGCGTGATCTTGGAGAGGAAGAAGTCGGCCTGGGCTTCAAAAGATCCAGGCCGGACGAAATGATAGAAGCCGGTCACCAATCCGGCGTCTCGTGCGGTCTTGCGTTGAGCGACCCACTTGGGGTTCGTGTAGGTGGTGCCCTCCGTGATTTTGATGAAGACAAAGGAGAATCCGTCGGTGCGGTATTGCTCCGACTGGAATGACGAGACATCAATACCCTTGATGGTCATGGTCGCCTCCTTAGGCGACGGCGACCGACCTGGGGACTCGCGCGCACGCTGCCCAGGGCAGTCACGGCTCATCTCCATTTTCGCGCTGCGCCTCGACCGTGGCATCTGGATCAACCTGCCAGGCCGGAGCGCGACGCAGGCACCGCAACCACCGTCGGCCCTGTGCCTGAGCCGCCCAGGCGGGCACATCGCCGCGGACCGAGCCATGGTCCGCCGGGTCGGACGTCGTCGCGCTTCACCGCCAGGAAGCCGGCCGTCTGTCTGCGACGTTCACTTCGTCCCTCCTGGACAAGGCGGTTCCCGGCCCGTCGCCGCCGCCCTCGCCCGGATGGCGCGCCAGGTCACCCCTCGGAAGGTTTGTGGACGAAAGGTGATGGGGCGGTCGTCGGCGTCGGTAGGGATCTGGGGCGCCCCACTCGGGCGTCCCGCTCACAACTAGGAGCAACATGGCGAACGGTGTCGCGTTCGTGCGGCAAGACGCGAGCAAGATGGATACCTGGGATCCGGTGCTGTACTGGTATGCACGGGCCGTGGGAAGGATGCAGCAGCGGCCGGCCACGGACCCGACAAGTTGGGTCTTCCAAGGGTGTATCCACGGCGTCCCGCCCACGATCACGGAGACGAACGAGGCATTCAACCAGTGTCCGCACGGCGGCTGGTTCTTCCTGCCGTGGCACCGGGGCTACCTGTACTACTTCGAACGGATTGTCCGGGCAGCCATCAAGGAGATCGCCGCCGAGGAGAAGATCACCCCCGACCCCTCCACCACCTGGGCACTGCCGTACTGGAACTACGCGCTGGACGCGCCCGACCCGAATCCGGCCGATGACTTCACCTCGCGCGCTCTTCCGGAGGCATTCCGCACCCCGAAGATGCCGTCCCACCCGGACGCCGACGACCTGACGGCCGACAACCCCCTCTACCTTTCGGACGCACAGGTGCTCCGACCGGACTTCTGGAACATCCCGCATCGCGCCCTGGACAAGAACTCGGCCTTCGAGGTGCTTCCCTACACGGACGTCAATCCCTTCCGCGCCATGAGCCAGACGGTCTTCTCCGCCACGCACAGCCGTCAGACGGACCAGCCGAGCTTCGGCAGCGAGATCAGCTATACCTCCATGATCCACTTCCGCCGTGGCTTCGGTGAGCTGGAGAACGTCCCGCACAACCAGGTCCACGGTGGCGTCGGCGGTTGGATGGGCGCCGTGGCGGGCGCCGCCCGCGATCCGATCTTCTGGCTGCACCACAGCAACATCGACCGGCTCTGGTCGGGCTGGCTGAGCAAGGACAACCTCAACCCGGACCACACGTCCTGGCTGGACCACCAGTTCATCTTCTTCGACGAGAACGGGCAGATCCAGCGGCCCACGAGCAGGGACTTCCTGGGCATCGATCCACGCGACTACGCATACGAGGCCCTGACCGAGGGGACGGGAACCCGGCCCGCGGTCGTGCCGCCGGCCCCGGTCACCCGAGCCGGCGAACGCGTCCTGGCCGCCGCCAACCCCCGGCAGGTCCTCAGCGTCCACGGGCCGACCGAGGTGAGCCTGGAGCCGGTCGGCGACGCCGGCCGGTCCATGCGGGCCATGGCCGCAGGCCACGCACCGGAAACCGGCCTGATCCTCACCGTGCACGGTGTGCGCACGGACGTGCCGCCCGGAACGCCCTTCCACGTCTTCCTCAACGGCCACGGCGGTGAACTCGACCCGGCCGGGCCCTACTTCGTCGGCTGGATCTCCTTCTTCGGCGCGGCGGACGTCGATGGTTCCCTGCACGACCACGGCGGCCACGACGCGAGTTTCGACATCACCGAGCAGGTCCACCGGCTGCACGAACAAGGGCTGCTGCCGGACGGGCCGGTCACCGTCTCCCTCGTGCCGTCCGTCCCCCGTCCCGCACCGGCACCCGCCGAAGCCGCCCCCGCAGGTGCCGTCGCGGAGGCCGCGCCACAGCCCAGCTTCGAACGCGTCAGCCTCACCGCCGTGTAGCCCGTCCCACTGTCGCAGCACATCCGTCGGCCGTCGGCTGACTCGGCATCAGCCGGCGGCCGGTGGTGCCGGAACACCATCGGCCCGCCGGACGGAACTGGTCAGCGCAGGACCAGCACGGCTGCCACGGTGACGGCGGCGGCCGAGCCCAGCGCCAGCAGCACGGGCGGCCCCGCCAACTCCCCGCCCGCCCGGCGGCGTCGGGCCAGCGCCAGGGCCGTGCCCGCACCCCGCAGCAGTACGCCCGCGACCACAGCGAGCAGCACTACGTGCACCCACTCCGGCACGGGCACCACCAGGGTGATCCAGCCGCCCACGAGCGGGCTCAGACAGACGGCGGCCAGCCACGGGGCCAGGGGCCGCCGGCCCCGCGCGTCGAGGACCGCGGTCAACGCGAGTCCTTCACTGACGGAGTGCACGACCAGCGCGGCCACCACAGGAACCGAGGCCAGCAGGACGACCGTCATGCCCTCCACCAGCCGGTGCAGCACGAGAGCCACCGCCGTCCCGGCACTCAGCAGACGCCCCGGCTCACACCGCCGGCGCAGTAGGCGCCCCGCCGATGCGAGGGCGAAAACCAGCACGGCGGTGACCGGCACGACCCAGCGGGACAGCCCCGCCTCGTCCGCCTCGTGAACGGCGTGCGGCACGATGTCGGCCCCTGCCACGGCCAGCAGCACCCCCGACGCGGCCCCGAGCAGCACCGTCGAACGATGCGACCACCGCCGTCCCGACCACGCCCCGACCAGCGTCCCGGCCGCGATCAGCACCAGCCCCAGGTACTGACCGAGGCTGAATTCCCCCGCCCACGACAGCGCGACCCGTGCCCCCGCGTCGACAACCGCACCAGCCACCGTTCGCCCTTCATGAAGCGAGTGCAGGAATTGGGACCGATTCCCGTGACGCTGCCACGTCTCCTGCCGGGTTGCACGCTGCCGGGCCGCTTCAAGGGCCATTGGCGTGCAGGGCCGGGAACCGGCGGCACAGAGCGGCTGCGGGCCCGTGGCGGGCTTGCCGTGGCGCGTATGCGTGTACTGGTCAGCGGCGGAGCCGGTTTCAACTGGTGGGAGGCGTACCGCCAGTTGGTCGAGCGCTACTACCAAGGCGCGGGGGGCGTCCGCCCGTACAGCTATTTCGTCTGGGCCGACCTCGCCTGCACGGTCCTCGTCGGGACATCTCTGGCCCCCGGTTGATGCGCGAAGCCCCGCCCCGGCCTGGACAGCGATGTCGCATGGACAGGCCGGAGCGCAGCTTCCCTTCTTCTTCCCCGCCGGATTCGTCCGCCGGTCAGTGGAACGCGGCGAACATTCCGGGCTCGTAGGAACCGCCCTGCTGGTGCACGATCACGGCGAGCCGGTTGGCCGCGTTGATCAGGGCGACCAAGGCGACCAGCGCGGCGACCTGGTCGTCGTCGTAGTGCTTGCGTACCTGGGACCAGGTCTCGTCGGACACGCCGTGATGGGCGTCGGCGAGCCGGGTGCCCTCTTCGGCGAGCGCCAGCGCCGCCCGTTCGGCCTCGGTGAACACGGTGGACTCGCGCCAGGCGGCGACCAGATGGAGCCGAGTGGTGGTCTCACCGGCGGCTGCGGCCTCCTTGGTGTGCATGTCGATGCACCAGCCACAGCCGTTGATCTGGCTGGCGCGCAGCGACACCAGCTCCTGCGTGGACTTCGGCAACGGCGACTGCTGGATCACCAGACCGGCGCCTGCGAACCGCTTGGCGAACTTGGCGGCGATCTCGTTGCCGAACATGTCGAATCGGGTGTCCATGGCTTCGTCCTCACTCGTGGTGTTGAACTGAACGAACACGAGATGCCGGCCACCCGCTCCCTGTGACAGCGGCGGCCGTGTGACGTGCACCACCGCCCAGGGGTGTCACAAAGCCGTGTCGACCGGCGTCCTGTGTGCGTGGCACCGTCGAGAGCGAACAGGCAGGAGAAGCCGGTGAAGAGCGAGCACAGCGAGCGCACAGAGGGCCCGTCAGGGCAGCTCGCCGGTGGCGGACGCGCGGGCCCCGCCACCGAGGCGTTCGTCGCCCATCGCAACCTGCTGTTCACCGTCGCCTACGAGATGCTCGGCTCGGCCGCCGACGCGGAGGACGTCCTCCAGGAGACCTGGCTGCGGTGGGTGGGCGTCGATCTCGGCACGGTGCGGGATCAGCGTGCGTACCTGGTCCGGATCACCACGCGTCAGGCGCTGAGCCGACTGCGTACGCTCAGCCGCCGCAGGGAGTCCTACGTCGGCACCTGGCTGCCCGAGCCGCTGCTCACCGCGCCCGACGTGGCCGATGACGTCGAGCTGGCCGACAGCGTCTCGATGGCGATGCTGCTGGTGATGGAGACGCTGACGCCGACCGAGCGGGCGGTGTTCGTGCTACGTGAGGTGTTCGACGTCGAGTACGACGAGATCGCCGAAGCCGTCGACAAGAGCCCGGCCGCGGTCCGCCAGATCGCGCACCGGGCACGGGCACACGTCGCGGCGCGTCGGCCGCGTGGGACCGTTTCCCCGGCCGAGACCCGAGACGTGCTCGATGCGTTCCGGCGGGCGGCCGAAACGGGTGATCTGCAGAGCCTGCTCGACATCCTCGCGCCCGAAGTCGTCCTCCTGGGCGACGGCGGCGGAGTCAAGCAGGCCGTCCTGCGGCCCATCGTGGGCGCCGACAAGGTGGCCCGCCTGCTGACCGCAGGGCTGGGCAGGGTCACCGGAGTGTCGCTGCGGCCTGCACAGGTCAATGCCCGCCCGGCGCTGATCATCCGGCTCAACGGCGCGCTCGACACCGTCGTGGAGGCGCGCATCGACAACGGCCTCATCACCGGGCTCTACGCCGTACGCAATCCCGAAAAACTGTCACATATGCGGCGGGAGAACACCCTGCACCGCTGAGCCCCGGCCCTGGCGTCTTCACCTCTTCACCTCTCCGCCTTGTCGCCTCTTCGACGGATCGTCGGCGCGTGCTCATTCGCTGTCGATCCGGGTGCGGTCGCGGTGCAGGGTGACGGTGCCCGTCCGCAGGCCGTTCCAGCCGTAGCCGTGGCCGTTGTACCGGCTGGTCTCGTACGACCAGCGCAGAACAGACCGATGGCGTCGAAGTAGGCGGCCATCCGTCCGGCGCCGGGTGTGGACGCGTAGCGGGTGCGCAGCCGGCTGGTCAGCTCGCCCAGCTTCTTGTCGGCTGCGGCGATGCGCAGGCAGGTGTCGTCGATGGCCTGCTGGAGCGTCCTTCGGTGGACGTGCAGCAGGGGGCTGATGGCATTGAAGTAGTCGCCCTGGAAGCACTCCCACCGGTAGGAGAACAGGTCGTTGGCGAGCATCGCGTGCTCGACGGCCAGCAGCTTCAGTTCGTTCAGCTCACGGTCCCGGTCGAGGAGCGCGGTCAGGTCCAGGTCGAGGACGTACTCGATGGCGACGATGTAGGGGCGCAGACCGACGCTGACCCGGCGGATGTCCAGGTAGGTGTCGAGGTCGGGGATCTCGTGTCTGCGGCGGTGCACGTTTTCCTCAAGGGTGTGGCCGAACCAGTCCTGCCAGTCCTCGCGGTACCTGCGGTACACGCCGTGGGGCATGCGGTCTTCGAGGCGGCCCCAGATGTTGGAGAACGCGGGGCCGTAGGGGTGGCCGGCCGCCCAGTCGTCGGCGATCTCGCCGAACAGGCCCTGTTGGAGCAGGGCGACGTCGTCGACCTCGAACATCAGTGACGTCACGCACGAGGAGTCGACGACGCGCTGGGCCAGACCGGTCGGGTAGACCAGGGAGTCCCACAGCGGGTAGCGGTTTTCCAGCATGCGCCCCTGGGCGTCGGCGTCGGGGAACGGCAGGAATTCCCGCACCCACGCGGCGTTCTCCTCGTAGATCGTGGGGTAGTCCGAGTTGACCTTGGCGACGCTGGAGCACGCGACAAGGGGGAGACGGTAGCGGTCCCCAGGGGTGAGGAGCCGGCTCGGCGCGTGGGTCATGGGGCGGTGATCCTCTCTCTGGAGACGTCCGTCCAGTTAACCGGGGCGGGGAGCGGGAGTGAACCGGTCGCGGCCGGGGAGTGCGTGAATGCGTTGAAGGCTGGCGGATTTGTGAACAGGGTCGGTCATCGCTCATCAAGCCGATGACTCGGGCGCCGGCTGGGTGCGGAGCTGCTCGGGCTCCTGGAGGACCTTGTCCGCGTACTGGTAATTGGTTACCTGGATCTTCATGTACTGCGTTCCGGAGAACACCCAGTACTGGTCCGGCTTACCCGGTAGGGGCATCGCCGCGTCGATCCTTCCGTTGAATCTCTGGGGTGAGCCGAAGGTCCAGAGTTTGGTTTCCACCGGGCCCCGCTGGACCGTGCCCCCTGGCTTCCCGTCGCCGTTCAGTTCCGTCCGGACGTATTGGCCGTCCGAGAACACCCAGACCAGGTTCGGAGTCTTCGGCACCGGCATCACTGCGTCGATGTGGTCGGGCGGAAGCCCTCTGAAGGCATGGGCCCAGTCGCTGATCGGGAAAGGTCCCGCTGTCAGCGTGTCGCCGTATGGCGGGCTGTCGGCGACTTCCATGCGGATGTACTGGTTCTGAGAGAACACCCAGTACTGGTTGAGAGTGCCCGGCACGCGCATCACGGCGTCGATTCCGGCCTTGAATTGCGCCAGTCCAAGGGTGTGAGTCCACTGGACCCGCGAGGAAGGGCCCGTCAAATTCTCCAGCACCGGATGCTTCGAGGAAGAGATCCTGACCCGGAGGTAGTGGTCGCCGGCGAACAGCCAGTACTTGCTGGGTGTGTTGGGATGCGAGTCGTCGCCCGGCACCGGCATGACCGCGTCGATCTTCCGGCTCCCGAGCGGCAACTCGAAGGCCGGCTCTCCGGTGTAGGTCGGCGCAGGCTTCTTGGCGTCACCGCCGCCCTGCTCGCTCACCGGCCACAGGACCCGGGCAAGCGTCCCGCCGCCGGCCGCGACCGCGGTGGCGGAGAGCGCGGTGAGCAGACGGCGCCGGCTCGGCCTCCGAGCGGCCGGTCGGGCGGGGGAGCGCGGTGACCGCACCGGGCCGTGCGGTTCCGGGGCGGGGTCGGAAGTCTCCCGGGTTGAGCGGGAGAGCGCGGAACCCTTCCGGCCCGCGACGGGTGTGGCTGCGGTGAGGCTTTCCTGGCTGCCCGTCAGTGGGTGGGTCTCCGCCGTTTCGACGACGTCAGGAGCAGGCCGGTCGGTGCCGGTCCGCAGTGTGGGCACGGCACCGGGGTCGTTCAGCTGTGTGGAGAGCCGGCGTAACTCCGAGGTGAGGGGCCCCGGGAGCCAGTCGTCGTAGTGGGGTGGGCCGAAGCGCTTCGTGAGCGCCGCTATCGTGGGGCGCCTGCCGGGGGCCTTGTCCAGGCAGGCCGCCGTTGTGCGCGCCAAGCCGTCGGGGAGCGCCTCCAGCCAGGGTTCGTCGTGCACGGTGCGGTACATCAGGACTTGCGGGTGGGCGGTTCCGAACGGACCGCTGCCGGTCGCTGCGAAGACGAGGACGCCGCCGAACGCGAAGACATCTGCCGCCCCCGTGAGTTCGGGGCCCGTCGTCGTGAGTTGCTCCGGTGCCATGAACCCGGGCGTGCCGAGGGAGGTGCCGGCCGTCGTCAAGGTGGTGTCCACAGCGGAGCGTGCGATCCCGAAGTCGATGACGCGTGGACCTGCGGCGGTGAGAATGATGTTCGAGGGCTTGAGGTCGCGGTGCACGAGGTTCTGCGCGTGAATGGCCGACAGGGCCTGCAACAGGCCGGACGCCAGCAGCTCCACGGTGTCTTCCGGCAGCGACCCGTAGCGGTCCACGGCGCTGCCCAAGGGGAGGCCCGGCACGTACTCGGTGGCCATCCACGGCACATCGGCGTGGGGAGCGGCATCGACCACCGGTGCCGCGAACGGCCCGCTCACCCGTTGAGCCGCGGCCACTTCGCGGGCGAACCGCTTCCGGAAGCTCCTGTCGTCGGCGAGTTCGCGGCGCGTGGTCTTCACTGCCACCGCACTCCCGTCCGGCGTGCGGCCGAGATAGACCCGGCCCATCCCGCCCGTACCGAGCAGTCCGATGATGCGGAAAGGCCCGACGTGCCGCGGATCGTCGTTCGTCAGTGGTTGCACCGACTCCCCCTCTGCGCCTGAGGTCCCACACCGCGCAGTATTTCTCATGCCCAGCCAACCGGCCTTACTTCCCGCCCATCCGCATCTTGCTCGCCTCCCAACTTGGTCGAACAGGTGGAAGCCCGGCATGAGTTGGTGATCTGATGTCCTTTCACGTCCGCGTCAGTCCGCCTTTGTCCGCGGTGTCCCCGCAGGTCACAGCCTTCATCCGGGACGGGGCGGGCCGCGCCGGGGCGGGCCGGGGCGGGGCGGGGCGGGGTGGGCCGGACGAAGGGCCGCCTGGCCGTCCAGCGCCCCAGGAGGGATGTAGCAGTGCAGGATTCAGAGGGTTCAGAGGAGAACGCTCCCGGAGAGTGGGGCCGCCTCGAAGGCGCGACGGACGAGGCCGACGCGTTCGCCACCTGGTTACAGGAGATCGTCGGCCATCTGACGGTGCGCCAGTTGGAGGAGACGTTCTTCGTCGTCCCCGGTAGCAGCCGCACGCAGTGGAGCAGGTACTTCAGGGCCGTACGGCTCCCGCCCGAACCCCTGCTGGAGGCCGTCATCAAGAAGCTGGCGCCCCCATCCGGTACGGCGCAAACAGGGCGAACCCTCTACAGGCTTGCCGAAGAATCCGAGACCCGGACGGAAGCTCAGCAGCCGGCCCCTCCCTTCGAGGCGCCGCCCGCACCCGAAGCCGAGCCCACGGGCGAGCCGTCCCGTTCGCCGCGACGTGTCACCACCAAGCGTCTGGGCTACGCAGCGGCCGTCGCCGCACTCGCCCTCGCCGCGGGCTCCCTCGCCTGGATCGCCCCCTGGGACAGCGCAGGTACGGAACCCTTCACGCTGGACGGGACTTATCGGGGCAATGCAAGCAACGGCGACGTCGCTGTTGCCACGTTCCACCCGGGCAGGATCGGCGAAAGCGTCGGAACCATCGAATGGCCCGGCCTGTCATGCACAGGCGATCTCCAACTCTCCAGCGTCAACGGAGCCGAAGGCGTCATCCGGGAGAAAATCACGGAAAGATCCAGTTCTTGCCTGCCGTGGGCAGACCTCGGATTCACCATCACAAAAGGTGAGGTCCACCTTGATTGGCTCAAAGACGAGAGGACCGCGGTGCTCGTCCCCGACTGACCACTCACCGGACGAACCGCCCGAGACGGCCCCGCCCCGCGCGACCACCGTCGCGCATGAGTACGTTTACGGATAGCCCGCCGCCGCCATGATCAGCAGGATGATGCCATGGCTGATCATGAAGCGCGCCCCTACGCCCGAGTGCAACCTTCCGCGGACCATCGAGCCGCAGAGGCCTTGATGAAGGCGGTCCTCGCCGTGGCGGCCTTCGCGGGGGTGGCCCTGCTGCTCTACCTGACCCTCTTCATCGGCGGCTTCGCCCTGTCGAACTGACCGTCGCACCGCGTCCGCGTCACCCGGGTCCGCCTCCGCCTCCGCGTCTTACAGCGAACCCAGCCGTTCGGGCTTCCTTGTCAGTGAACCTGGTCGCTCTTCGGCCCGATGTCTTTGATCCTGGCCGGAGTTCCGTCCGGGGTGAACGAGTGGTGGAAGGTGAAGGCGTGCGGCGCGGCGCCGTGGTCGTGGAGGTGTTCCAGCCTGGCAACCCCGTCCTGCCAGGTGGGTATCACGCCGTCGGAGACCCACCAGAACACGTAATTCGGGTGTTCTGCCCTCTCGAACCAGTCGTAACGCCTGTTCAGCGCGGCACGGTGCAGACCGGTGTAGATGGCGTCGAAGGCGGGGCGCAGGCCGGTCCAGAGCGAGAGGGTCGCGGCCAGGGCGGTGGTTTCCGCCGTACGGCCCTTGCCGTACCAGGTCGGTACGGTGAACTCTCCCCATGCACCCCAGTCCGCATCGAAGTGTGAGCCCCGGCCTCCGTCTGCCGCTTCAGCGCGCGCGAGGTATCCGGGGTGCTGGCTGATCTGCCGGTAGACGGCCTCACCGCTGTCGTAGAACTCGCGCGTGAGAGGCGTGGGATCGGCGAGAGGTGACTTCAGGACGCCGAATGTGTACAGAGCAAGATGGGGCATGCGTCTCTCCCTGGTTGGGGGTGCCTGGCGTGGGCCCGGTTCGGTGGCTTACGCATAGGGGCGGGGGTTCGTGGGGCGTGGCCAACTCATCCCGTCGCGGGTGGCTCAGCCTGAAGGGACTGCTGTGCGGCCGTGGGCGACCGCCGAAGACCAGGTGAAGGTAGCTGCCTCTGCGGGCCATGTCGAAGTTGCGTTTTCCCTGCCCAAGTGGCTTCTTGCGCCGGTCATTGCGGGGGCTGGGGTGGTGACGGGCGGGGCAGGGTGCGGGGTGCCGGTGGTGCGCGCGCAGGTGGCGCTGAACGCCGCGCGTTGAGTCGCTGCGCCTCTCTCTGCCGGCCAAGTACCTAGCGCGCGGCGAGCCGTTCCATCAGGGCGGCGCTGCGCGCCAGCACCTCTCGCTCCTCGCCGGTGAGTTCGCTCTCGATGGCCTGGGCGAGCCAGCCGGCCCTGCGCCCGCGCTCCGCCTCAAGGGCGGTCTGTCCCGCGGGGGAGAGTTCGACCAGGGACTTGCGGCCGTCCGTGGGGTGCGCCCGGCGGACGACCAGGCCCTGTTCCATGAGCAGCCCGACCGCGCGGGCCATGGACTGGGGCCGTACGCGCTGATCCGCGGCGAGGTCGCTGGTGGTCATGGCCCCGTCGCGGTCGAGGGTGCCGAGTACGGAGACCTGGCCGTGCGGAATCCGGTCCTCGTGCTTCACGCGGCGCGTGAGCTTGCCCATCGCGGTACGCAGTTCGGTGGCGACGGCAGCGGGTTCCGGGGTGGGCATAAGGCACTTTAACCGGTGATCGCCAGCGGGGCTGCGCACCCTGTCTGTGCAGCTGAACTGAGCAGCACAACTGAACAGACACACTGAACAGCAATACTGCACAGCTGAACTGAACAGCATTGCTGTAGAGTCAGTGTCGTCGCGGCACGCGCCAGCGTTGTCGCAGCAGGGCCGCGGCGCGCACCAACGCGAAGGACCTCCCATGGTTTCCACGGCAGTTGAGTCCACCGTCATCCAGTCCGTCACCGCCCGCAGGGTCCTCGACAGCCGGGGCAACCCCACCGTCGAGGCCGATGTCCTCCTCGCCGACGGATCCCTCGGCCGCGCCGCAGTCCCGTCCGGCGCCTCCACCGGCGCACGGGAAGCAGTGGAGCTGCGTGACGGGGATCCCGGGCGCTGGCACGGCAAGGGCGTCGATCGTGCGGTCGCCCACGTCAACGGCGACATCGCGGCAGCGGTAGTGGGGCGCGACGCCGACGATCAGGCCGGCCTCGATGCCGCGCTCATCGCACTCGACGGCAGGCCGGACAAGTCCCGCCTCGGCGCCAACGCACTCCTCGGCGTCTCCCTCGCCACCGCCAAGGCCGCCGCGGCGGCCCACCGCCAGCCCCTCTACCGCTACCTCGGCGGGGCCGACGCCCGTCTCCTCCCGCTGCCGATGATGAACATCGTCAACGGCGGCGCCCACGCCGACAACCCGCTGGACTTCCAGGAGTTCATGATCGCTCCGGTGGGCGCGGAGACCTTCGCCGAAGCCGTCCGCATGGGATCCGAGGTCTTCCACACCCTCCGCCGCGACCTGCTGCGCGCCGGGCACGCCACCGGCGTCGGCGACGAGGGCGGCTTCGCCCCCGCACTGCGCACCGCGGAGGAGGCGCTCGACTTCGTCATGGCGGCCATCGACCGCACCGGATACCGGCCCGGCACGGACATCGGACTGGTCATGGACCCGGCCTCGTCGGAGTTCTTCCGGGACGGTACGTATGTGTACGCGGGCGAGGGCGTGCACCGCACACCCACCGAGCACGCCGACTACCTGGCCAAGCTGATCGACGCGTACCCGATCTTCTCCATCGAGGACCCGATGGCCGAGGACGACCTGGACGGCTGGCGGGAGCTGACCGCCCACGTCGGCGACCGCTGCCAGCTCACCGGCGACGACGTGTTCTGCACCAACGAGGATCTGCTGCGCGAAGGCATCCGCACCGGCGTCGGCAACTCCGTCCTGGTCAAGGTCAACCAGATCGGCACCCTGACCGAAGCCCTCGCCACGGTCGCCACCGCGCACCGCGCGGGCTGGACCGTCGTCATGTCGCACCGCTCCGGCGAGACGGAGGACACCACCATCGCCGACCTGGCGGTGGCGACGGGCTGCGGCCAGATCAAGACCGGCTCACTGTCCCGCTCCGACCGCACCGCCAAATACAACCAACTCATCAGGATCGAGGAGGAGTTGGGCGCATCGGCGCGGTACGCGGGCGGAGCGGTGCTGCGCCGCTCCTGACGAACCGCATCACCTTTCCAGCCAAGAACGTGATGATCCTGATGACGTCTGCGAGGGCCGGGGTCGGCTTGCTCGTCGGGGTGGGGCGGGAAAGGATCGGCGGGTCGTGTCGGCGGGAGTGGTCGGCGATGCAGAAGAAGGGCGAGGTGGGGTGGGATGAGCGAGCACGGTCGGCGGCGGCGTCACCGTACGGTGGACCGGGTCGCGTGGATCCTGGAGGCTGCCGCGCGGGCGCCGGGCGGGGTGACCGTGGCCGAGCTGGCGCGGACGGTCGAGGCACCGGCGAGTTCGGTGCAGGACCTGGTCAACGGCCTTGTCGCGACCGGTTTTCTGCTGGAGCAGCACGGGCGCTTCCGGCTCGGGCCCGCCCCGCACGTCCTCAACCTCATCGCCGGCCGGGTCGTCCCGCGGATCAGTCAGGCCGAGCTCAGCGAACTGAGCCGCGTCGCGGGTACCCCGGTGCTGCTCACCGTACGGGTCGGGCTCGACGCCGTGTACCTCGCGCGCGGCGGCGAGGACCACATTCCCCGCCTCGTGCCGCTCGCTGACCAGCACATGGCCCGGCCGCTGCTGCGCACCGCCGCGGGGCGGCTGCTGCTGGCCTTCACCGACGAGGCGGAGCGCCGTGGGCTGCTCGACGAGCTGGCCCGCCACGACCCCGATGCGGTCGCCGAGTTCCGCTCCGCTCTTCCGGCGATCCGCGCCTCGCGGATCAGCCGCAGCGAGGGTCTGGCCGACCCCGAGGTCAGCGCACTCGCGATCCCCGTCACCGACGGCCCCGTCGTCACGGGAGCCCTCGCACTGATGCACCGGCGCCGTGGCCGCTCGGAGCGGCTGCGTCTGGACCGGGCGGCGGCCCGGCTCCTCGCGCACATCCAGGAGTGGCGGACCTGACGACGTTCGCATCAGTTCACGGATATCCGTGAATCCGGGCGCTCGTGCGGTGCCGGGAACGAACATCCCGGCATGACTTCGCACACGCTGAACACGGCCGATACGACGCCGAAGCTGCCGCCCACCGGCGAGATCGTCTCCCAGCTCCTGCACACCCTCGACGACCCCGAACCGGCCCGGGGGACCGGGGACATCACGGTCGTCGGGGCCGACCCCCTGGTGCCATCGGTGCACCGCCTCGCCGATGCCATGTCCGCCGTGATCGGTGTCTTCGGGCGGCAGATGGCGGCGGTCGGCGAACAGCGCGGTCACCCGCGCCAGAGGGTGGAGGTGCAGGCCGGGGCCGCGATCGACCAGCTCATGGCGACGTATCACACGACGCTGTCGGGGCGCCCGCTCGGTGTTCTGCTCGACGATCCGACGCTGCTCGGCAACAACGACTTCTACCGGGCGCGTGACGGCCGGTGGATCTTCCTCATCACCACCTATCCGCATCTGCGGGACGCGGTCCACTCCGTGCTGAGGTGCGGACTCGACAAGGTGGGGATCGCGCAGGCCGCGGCCGACTGGGACGCCTTCACGCTGGAGGAGGCCATCTGCGCGCGGGGCGGCGTCGCCTGCGTGGTGCGCAGCCGCGACGAGTGGCTCGCGCACCCCGCGGGACGGTATGTGGCGCAACGCCCGGTCGTCGAGATCGAACGCGTCGGTGACGGACCGGTCCGGCCTCTGGAGCCGATCGACGCGGCCGATGAGGCGCTCGCGGGCGTACGCGTACTCGACCTCACCCATGTCATCGCAGGTCCCGTCTCCACGCGGCTCCTCGCCCAGTTCGGCGCCGACGTGCTGCACCTGACGCGTCCCGACCGCCCCGACCCGATCCCGATGATCGCGATGACCGGCGGCGGCAAGCGCAACGCCTACTGCGACCTGCGCGACGACCACGACCGTGCGGCCTTCCACGACGCGCTCCAGGACGCGGACGTCTTCGTGCACGCCTACCGGGGACTCGCCCGGCACGGGGCGTCGACCGAGGAACTCGTCCGGCGCCGCCCCGGACTCATCACCCTCGAATACCACGCCTGGGGCGCCGACGGCCCCTGGGGCGAACGCGGTGGATTCGACCAACTCGCCTGCTCGGCAACCGGATTCGCCGTCGAGGAGTGGACGGACCGGCCTTCGCTGCCGCCGACATACCTGCTCAACGACTACCTCGCCGCCTACCTCGGGGCCGCCGCCGTCACAACGGCCCTGCGCCGACGTGCGACGGAGGGCGGCTCCTGGCGGATCCGCGTGACCTTGGCCGGGGTGTGCCACTGGGTGCAGGAACTCGGGCTGCTGGCACGGGAGGACGTACTCGACCTGCCCCGGCCCGGACGCGCGCCGCACGCCGCGCTGTCGACCACCGGGACCGACTTCGGCCCGCTCACCGAACCGGCGACACCGTTCGCGTACAGCGGGCGCACGGTCCCCCAGCCCGGCCGGCGGTCCCCGCTCGGGTCCGCTGCGCTCCAGTGGCGCTAGGCCATTTCCACCGGCTGTCGCCTGTCGCCTGTCGCCTGTCGCGGGTCGGCTACCGCACCCGCCAGGCCGCCGGCGAGCCGCCGATACCGCGCCACCGTTCGCCCGCCCGCCCCACCCGATACCCCAGGAGGCACTGGAAGATGTCCGAGAACCCGAGCGGCCCGTCCGGCCGCGGACTCCTCGCCGGAGTCCGCGTCGTTGAGCTGGCCAGCGTGATCATGGCCCCGTACGCCGCTCAGCAGCTCGGCGACCTGGGCGCGGATGTGATCAAGGTCGAGCCGCCCACGGGCGACATGACGCGTCACTACCCGCCGCGGCGCCACCCCGGCATGGGCGGCACGGCACTCAACCTGAACCGCAACAAGCGCAGCGCCGCCATCGACCTCAAGGCCCCGCACGGCCGCGACGCCCTGCTCGCCCTGCTCCGCACCACCGACGTCTTCATCACCAACCTGCGCCCGCAGGCCCTGGACCGGCTCCACCTCGGCTACGACGACGTCGCGGCCGTCAATCCCGGCCTGATCTACGCAGGCGCCCAGGGCTTCCGCAGCGACAGCAGCTACGGCACCCACGCCGCCTACGACGACATCATCCAGGCGGCCAGCGGCCTGGTCTGGCTCAACCACCAGGTCTCAGGACAGCCGCACTACGTACCCACCGTGCTGGCCGACAAGATCTGCGGCATGCAGATCGCCCAGTCGGTCCTGGCCGCGCTGCACTACCGGGAGCACGGCGGCACCGGCCAGCACATCGAGGTCCCGATGGCCGACACCATGCTCGCCTTCAACCTGGTCGAGCACCTGGGCGCGGCCACCCTGGAGCCCGGCGGGGAGTTCGGCTCGCCCCGCTCGCTCAGCCCGCAGCGCCGCGCCCAGCGCACCGCCGACGGCTGGATGTGCATCCTTCCCCACAGCGACCGCAACTGGCGGGACTTCACCGCCTTCGTCGGCCGCCCCGAACTCGCCGCCGACCCGCGGTTCGCCACAGGACCCGACCGGGCCCGCAACGCCGACCAGTTCTATCCGCTGCTCGCGGAGCTGACTCCGCACCACACCACCGCCGAGTGGCAGGAGTTCTGCGACCTGGCGGGCATCGCCGCCGCCCCCGTGCTCGACCTGGAGTCCGCCGCCACCACCGCCTACGCCCGCGAGGGCGGCCTGCTGCACGAGGCCGAACACCCCACCGAGGGCCGCTACCTGGCCATCGGCCGTCCGGTCCGCTACTCGGCCGACCCGGATCCGGAGCTACGGCCCTGCCCTGCCATCGGCCAGCACACCGACGAGGTGCTCCGCGAAGCGGGCTTCGACCCGGCCCTGCTCCACCCCACGAACTGACCGAACTCCCGTACCGATCGCCGCACCCATCCCCGTACCGATCCCCGTACCGAAAAGAAACACACCGCCCATCCACCAACCCCGGAGCGAATGAACCATGTCCATGTCCCCTTCGACTTCGACTTCGACGCTTTCCCCGATGGCGTTCCCCGACGTCACCCTGCCCGAATCGGCCCGTCGGCTGCGCACCGAGGTCCGTGCCTTTCTCGACGAGGAGCGCGCCCGCGGCACCGTGCTCGGCCGCCCCGACTCCTGGCTGGCCGGCTGGGATCCCGGCTTCAGCCGCCGCCTCGCCGAGCGCGGCTGGGTCGGCATGGCCCTGCCCACCGCGTACGGCGGCGCGGGCCGCGGCTTCCTGGAGCGCTACGTCGTGATCGAGGAACTGCTCGCCGCAGGCGCCCCGGTCAGCGCCCACTGGGTCTCCGACCGGCAGGCCGGGCCCTCCGTGCTTCAGCACGGCACCGAGGAGCAGCGCCGCTTCTTCCTGCCCCGGATCGCCGCCGGGCAGTGCTTCTTCTCCATCGGCATGAGCGAGAAGTCCAGCGGCTCCGACCTCGCATCGGTCGCCACCCGCGCCCAACGCACCGCCGACGGCTGGCGGTTGACCGGCACCAAGATGTGGACCGGCGGCGCCCACGTCAACGACTACGCCATCGTGCTGGCCCGCACCGACGACGCCGAGGACAAGCACGCCGGCCTCAGCCAGTTCATCGTCGACCTGCGCGCCCCGGGCGTCAGGATCGAGCCGATCCACCTGATGAGCGGCGAGCACCGCTTCAACGCCTTCCACCTCGAAGGCGTCGACGTCCCCGACGGCATGCTGCTCGGACAGCCGGGCGACGGATGGAAGCAGGTCACCGGCGAACTCGCTTTTGAACGCAGCGGCCCGGAACGCTACCTGTCCACCTTCCCCCTGCTGATCTCGCTGCTCCGCGAACTGGAGCAGCGCCCGGCCACGGCCGAACAGCTCACCCAGGTCGGCATCCTGACGGCCCGCCTCTACAGCATCCGCCGCCTCTCCCTCGGCGTGGCCGCCGCACTGGACGCCGGAGCCTACCCCGACACCCAGGCCGCCCTGGTCAAGGACCTCGGCACCCGTCTGGAAGGCGCACTGATCGACACCGTACGCGCCGTCCTGCCCACCCCGGCCGACCCGCACGCCACCCCCGGAACCCACGCCGAACTCCTCGCCTTCGCCCTGCTGCACAGCCCCGGCTACACACTGCGCGGCGGCACCAACGAAATCCTTCGCGGCATCATCACTCGCGGTCTGGAGCAGCACTGATGAACACCCACACGATCGACACCAGCACCCCCGTCATCCCCGCCGACACCTACGACACCACCGCCTTCTACGCCCACCCCGACACCATCGCCACCGTCACCAACACCACCGCCCCCGACGCCGTACCCCTCCCGTCCCCTGACGCCCCCACAGCGGAACTCCTTGCCGCCGCCCAGGAGGCGGGACGCCGCGCCGTGCCCGCCCCGCTCGCCGAGACGGCCCTGGTCGCCCGCCCGCTGCTGGACCGCGTCGGCCTCCCCGTCCCCGACGGCCCGCTCAGCTACGCCATCGACCCCGAGCTGACGATCCGTTACGCCCATCCCGGAGCGTCCGCCGTCGGCTCCGCCGGCTGCTCGGGCGACGACGACACCCTGCTGGTCACCGGCACGCTCCGGCGCGTCCCCTGGGGCCGCTCGGCCACCGCCGTGGTGATCCTGGCCACCGCCCCCTCCGGCCCCGTCCTGTTCACCATCGCCCCGGACCTGGCCGTCGTCACCCACGGCGGCAACCTCGCCGAGGAGCCCCGCGACGACTTCCACCTCGCCGCACTCGAAGTTCCCGCCGCGCAGGTCCGCCGGATCTCCCCGGAACTGCTCGACGAGGCCCGGCTCCGCGCGGCCCTGCTGCGGTCGGCCCTGATCGCCGGAGCCGCCGAACGCTGCGTGGAGCTGACGGTCGCTCACACCACCACCCGCACCCAGTTCGGCCGTCCGCTCAGCCGCTTCCAGGCCGTCAAGCAGGAGGAGGCGCGGCTGATCGAAGAGGCCGCCCTGGTCCGCGCCGCCGTCCAGGCAGCCGCCGCGCCGCTGGACGCCGGCGGTCCTGCCGCACAGGTCGCCGTCGCCGCCGCCAAGACCCAGGCATCCGCCTCCGCCGCCGAGATCGCCCGCATCGCCCACCAACTCCACGGCGCCATCGGCATCACCCGGCTCAACCCGCTCCACCTCGCCACCACCCGCCTGTGGTCCTGGCGCGACGAAGACGGCGACGAAACCCACTGGGCACACCGCCTGGCCCGCCCCCTCACCGCCACCACCCTCTGGCCCACCCTCACCACCACACCCTGACCCCTCCCACACCCCCTTCCTGATCGTCCGCGGTCACCCCGAGACCACTGCGGATTCCGACGGCGCCGGGCCACCCCGGCGCCGTCGGCCGCTATCCTCAACTGCCCCTATCCCACGGGGTGTTCGGTGTCGTAATCAGCGGTTGAACGGCAGCTCTCATCTGATCGCGCAGCCAGCGTGAGGCGAAGTCGTCGTCGAGCCGTCGGTGCCAGCGGAGTCCGACTTCGGCCAAGGACAGGTCCAGGGGCACCGCGTGCCGCCGCAGGGGGACATGCCGTTCGACGAGGTGTTGTGCCATGACGCGGGGCGCGAGGCAGATGACGTTCTCCTCCAGGGCGATGAGGGCCGCGACGGCGTCAGGACAGGACTGCTCGACGACATCGTCGGCGGAGGATTCCGCCTGCTGGTCACCGAGCAAGCACTTCGCACGCTGGACCTGCCCACGCTTGAGCAGGTCGGCATCACCGTCGTCGGCTTCGGCCCGTCCGCCACGAACCGCGTCGTGAGCACCGGCCTCCCTTCCCACCAAGGCACGCAAGCCCGCAGCGACAAAACCGGCGGTGAGAACCACTGTCGCCACATCACCACATACAGGGCCACGTAATTTTCCACAGCCAAGTGCTAGCCTCAGTAAGGGAATTGGCGAGGACGAGAACTCGCGGTGAAAGATGGTGGTGCGCATGCCGACCAAAACGCCGGCCGAGCAGGCTCTGGCCCGTTCCTACACCACCGGTGACAGGAAGATCAGCTTCAACGTCGATGAACTCTCGGTCAGTCACCAACCGGATCGAAGCGCGACGTTGACGTACTGGCTCACCGTGGAAAGGGAAGGGCTCCAGAGCGAGCGTTGGGAATTCACACTCCCTTGGGACGACAAGTCCTTCCTGGATGTGCTCACTTCACCCGCCCCGGACCCCGAACGGCTCCAGCAGCTTGTACACATCGTTCGTACTGCGCTGGAGGAGTGGTGGGACACCAAACGGCATAGTCGCAAGTCGGCAAAGATGGGACGTCAACTTCCCTGAGCCGCCGCCAGGCCGAAGCCACCCACGCACCGCCACGCCGCGACAAGCGAGGCACGGCCGTCTTTCCCTCCTCAACTCCGCGTCAAATTCCCCTGAAAATAAATCAGTTCGGGACTCCGAGGCCGTCCAGGACGATACGCAGGGTGCGTTCGATGGCCTCGTCTCCGCCCGGGGTTGTTACGTGGGCAAGGGCCCGCAGCAGCAGGGATACGTCCTGCACGGTGACGTCCGCTCGGGCCGCTCCGGCCGTCTGGGCGCGTTCGAGGGCGCGTCCGAGGGTGCCCAGGAAGGCGTCGGCCGCCGAGGTGACCTGCGGGGACAGGCCCTGCCCGTCGTCGCTGTGCGGCGGCAGCAGGTCCATGAGCGCCATCTTCGCGGCGCCGACGGACACCAGGGTGCGGAGCAGGGTGCTGAACGCCTCCGCGGGATCGCTGATGCTGTCGGCGAGGTGACGCGCCTGGCCGGTGAGCCCGTCGAGATAGCGGGCGGCCGTGGCCTCGATCAGGTCCTGCTTGGTGGGGAAGTTCCGGAAGACGGTGGCGATGCTGACCTGCGCCCGGCGGGCGATTTCCTCCGTGGAGGCCGCCGCTCCCTTCTCACCGAAGACCTGCTCGGCCGCGAGCAGGACACTCTCCCGGTTGGCGGCACCGTCTCGGCGCATGACGACTCTCCTTGCTAACCGTAGCGAAGGCTACGTATGATGCGTAGTGGCGACTTCGCTTAAGGGTATGGGAATGCCCCGTCGCACGCCACTGCCTCGGCAAACGCCCGCCAGACCGTGGCCGGCTTCGACAGGCGCGGAGTCGACCCCAGGCGCTCGCACACGTCCACGCCACCCCACCGAGGGTCCGCGCGCGTGCTGCGTGCCGCGAACGGCGCCTGTACGGCGCCCGGACAGTCAAGGAGTGTCAGCAATGTCCGTACTGGACGAGAACACCACCGTCGTGATCGTGGGATCGGGTGTCGCCGGTCTCGCTCTGGGCAACTTCCTGCTCCGCAGCGGGGTCGACTGCGTCATCCTGGAGCGCCGCAGTCGTGACTACGTGGAACAGCGGCAACGGGCGGGAGTCATCGACGCCCGCGCAGCCCGGATGTTCCGCGAGTGGGGCCTGGGGGAGCGGGTCCTGGGCGGCGTGCCCGTCGAACCGGTCATGAATTTCCGGATCGACGGTCGGACGCGCCCGTACCGCTTCCTGGCCGACGACAACGGAGACGGGCGCTTCTGCCCGCAGCAGGTCCTGGTGCGCAACCTCATCGACACCTTCGTGAGCGACGGCGGAGATCTGCGCTTCGAGGCCGAGGACGTCGCGCTGGAGAACATCTGCGGTGAGCGGCCCCTCGTGCGCTACCGGGACGCTGCCGGTGCCACGAGGACGCTCAGCTGCGAACTCGTGGCCGGCTGCGACGGAGACCGCGGGGTGAGCCGGGCGACCATTCCCGACGATCGCATCACGCGCTACACCCGAGAGTTCGGCTACGCGTGGCTGACCGTGCTGGCGGAGATCCCGGCCAACCACCAGTCGATGATGGCGATCCATTCCCGTGGGTTCGCCGGCCAGTTCGCGCGCGGCCCGCACGCGAGCCGCTTCTACCTGCAGTGCCCGCTTGACGACACCACGCAGCACTGGCCCGACGAGCGCATCTGGGCTGAGATCGAGGCCCGTTTCGGTGAACCCATAGCTACCCCGGGGCCGATCTCCAGCAAGCAGATGGTCCCGCTGCGCAGCGTGGTCTACGACCCGATGAGCTACGGACACCTCTACCTGTTGGGCGACGCCGCCCACATCGTGCCGCCCATGAGCGCCAAGGGCATGAATCTCGCCCTGCACGATGCCGACGTTCTGGCCAAGGCCATGGTCCGCCAGGTCAAGCACAACGACACGACCCTGCTCAAGGAGTACTCCACGACGTGTCTGCGGCACGTGTGGAACTACCAGGCATTCGCGGCCTGGTTCACCGACCTGATGCACGACGGCGGTGACGCCTCCTACCGGGGCGAGTTCCAGCGCCGGATCGCCCGCGCAGAGTTCGAGCGCCTGTATGCGTCGACCACAGCGAACCGGCTGTTCAGCGAGTTCCTCACCGGCCTGAACTAGCCACCGCCTCGCGGTCCCAGTTGGTTCACCGACGACCTCGAACGCCGACGCCGCACCGAACGTGACCGCCGTGGCGGCGGAGTTCGGGGTGCGCGGCGTGGCGTGTCCGGGGTGGCGTGTCCGGGGTGGCGCCGGGACTGACCGATGGGGGTCAGAAGTCGTAGGGCTTCTTGGTGTTCCAGTTGAGTACGTCGGCTTCGTTCCAGGTGAACTGGGGCTTGTCGCCCTTGGTGGCGACGGAGTAGTAGGGGCCGTTGTGGCCGTCGGTGCTGCGCAGTGCCATGGCGAAGTTGTCGGCGGTGTGGTTCTTGGAGCCGTAGTCGAAGAGGTTGACCGCGCTGTAGAGCTTGCTGCCGGGCTGGAGGGTGAGCTGCTTGTTGCCGCCCTGGTCGTCCTTCTTGGAGTGCGGCAGTGCGGCGCTGTCGACGTCGCCGCCGAGCTTGACGGAGGGGTAGGAGGTGACCCAGCAGGGCGTGGTGCCGGTGTTGGATGCGGTGATCAGGAGGTGGTCGCCCTGCTGGCCGGCGAAGCGGTGCTCCGCGGTGACCTGCAGTTCGTCGCCGACGCACTGCCGGGCGTCGGCCGTGGTGCCCTTGCCCGCGGTCTGGCCCGTCCCGCCCGATGCGGCCGTCGAGCGCGCGCTCGCCTTGGCGTCACCGCCGCCGTTGGCCTGCTCCGCGCCGTCCTTGCCGTCCTGGGATGCGGGCCGGCTCTGTGCGGTGTTGGCGGTGTGGTCGGTGCCTGCTGCCTTGGAGTCGCCGTCGGTGCCGTTGCAGGCGGTCAGGCCCAGGGCCAGTGCGGCGGTGACGGTGGCCAGGGCGGCGGTACGGATCCGGGAAGTGCGCATGATCGGGTTCCCCCTGCGTTCGTGCGGGACTTCCTTGGACCGTTCCCGCGGTGTGGACACCACTCTTCCCGGCACCACTGACGTTCCGGCAACGCCTCACTCACGTCCCACTGACACACCACGCACGAACAGATATGCCAAGCCACGGGCCGCTCCCGCCCTGGCTTGGGCCGCGCCGAAGCCACGGCCGCGCAGCCCGGCGACGTCCCGGCCGTGCAGGTGGCGCCGGTCGTGTGGTCCGAGGCTCCTCTCCATGGCGGCAAGTTCCACTCCAAGCGCCTCGCTGTCCACTGGGAACGCCGCGCCGAGCTCCCGACGCCCTCTCCTGCCTGGCCCGCAGCCCCATCTGCTGGCGACGTCTCAAGGAGGCCCGCTCGTGACCGTGTTACGAGCCCTGCGTACGAGCCCGAAGGGGCTCGTGTAGTGTTCCCCGAGTTGCCACGGAGCCAACCGGCCCCACGGCAGCCATCCGCCGCTTCGCGGCACACCACTACTGCACGACTCCTCACCGGGAACAATTTCGGCATG